>NVUO01000017.1 GCA_002733155.1 Sulfurimonas sp. | reverse complement strand
TGACTCAGATTATAAAGCTGATACACTAAACCTTGATAACAATGCCACTATAGCTGATAACAGCTCTAATTATGAAGAAGAAAAAGGTTCAGATGAGAATAATGATAAAGAAGACGATGATAAGGAAGATGAAAGCGACGATGATTCAGATGCAGTAGTTACTGATAATAATACAACTACTATCTAAATCATAAACTTTAAAAGCTAAGACCTTATAGCATGTAAGGTCTTTGTATTTTTTATGCCATCTATATACCTACAAATAAAACTATAATTATTTAAATAAATAGAATCAACCTTATATAAATACTGTCTATATTTTAAATAATTTCTCCACACTTTATCACTCTGCCTTAGCCTACCTTTTTTATAAAGTTCAAAACTAACAGTTGCATTAATAATACCTTTTAAAAGTTTAATCTCATTAGAATCCTCAAAACGTCTTGGAAACCAAATCTCTTCTAAGGTCTCATGAGCATCATAAAACCTTGCCTCGTCCAAACATACTATAAACTCATCAAATAATTTTAAATGCTGATCCTTAGTCATCTTCAAGTACCATCATATTTTTTCGCCAATATCCACGTCCACCTTTTAAAGATATACAAGTATGTTTAGGAAATTTTTCTTTATATTCGTTTAGTCTATTTAGAGTAGCTTTTCCACTATCGCAGTAAAAAACAAAGACACTGCCCATAGGCTCTTTTTGAAGCTCATACGGGTTATAAACTACAGTATCTGCTTTTTCTATTGGAGAAAGAATAGTATCAACTAATACAACTTTAATAAAATCTGATTCTAACTTTTTTTTATTTATCAAAAACTCTTTTTGAGTCCATTCATTTGGATAATTCATGCTAATATTATAACGTATTAGTACTATTTCTTTTTAAAACTAATGCACTAATTACGCCAGTTAAAGAAGCCACAAAAACTATAGTAAAACCTGTTGGTAAATCATAAAGATATGAAAATATTATAGCACTTATAATAATTGCATAACCAATGAACCAAGCAAAATACAGTTTTGTATACTTATTCTGAAGCAAGGATATATATGCTGGGACTACTAATAATACAAATACTACAAGTACCCCAGCTAAACGTACAGATGATGTTACAGTTAAAGCTAATAAACCAAAGAAAAACAACTCCTTTAAGAAACCCTTTGTTTTATGATAAAATAAATAAAAAGCTATAGCTATACCTATATACAAAAATCCAGGTTCTATTAAGTCGTCTAAAGTAGTGTAAAGTATATCACTTGCTTGAAGTTTTTGAAATAACTCTACACCCTCTGGTGAATTTGAGAGCAATATCATAATACTACTAGCACCAAGGGCATAAAGCATACCTATAAAGGCCTCTATATTCCTTACTCTATAAGTAGCTATAGATATAAGCAAAGCTCCGAGTAAAGCAAATATAAAAGTTAAAATAAAACTATACTCACCATCAAAGACTAAAAGACTTACAGCTACACCAATTGCTGCAAATTGCCCAGTAGCAAGATCTGTAAATATAACTCCACGCTTAATTATCTCAAGTCCAAAAATAGTATGCACAAAAACTAATAATATAGCCAGCATAAATGCTGGCCAAAAAAGTTCTATTAATTGCACAATTTATCTGCAATATTATTATAAAAATCTTCTAAATTATCACTTTTATCAACTGATCCAATATCATGTGGAATTATTTTTACTATAGCCTTAGTTTTATCTGCTATAAATTTAGCAGTTTTTCTCTCATGATAACTATCTTGTAAAATAGTTTTAACATCATTTTTTTTCATAAGACTTATTAATTTTATAGTATGTTTAGAACTTGGAGAAATTCCTGGCAGTGGTTCTATATCTCCATAACTAACATAATTATATCTTTTTAAAAAATAGTTATAAAGCTCATGATACTGGATTACTTTTTTATCTTTACATAAGGACATTCTACTATCTAAATTTTTTAAATAAGTATCCCATTTCAAAAGAAAATTTTTAAGGTTTTTTTTATAAGTTTTAGTATTTTGTGAATCTAAAAATTCTAACTTTTTGGATATTACCTTAGCTATAATTAAAACTGTATACGGGTCTAAGGTATAGTGAGGATTACCATCAGCATGGATATCGCCAAAGGCCCTTGAGACTGAAGACGGTTTATCCATCAAGACTATAAAATGTGACATATCTAAAAAACCATTTGCCCCTGGCTGTATCTTTGGATTGTTTGCACTTTTTAGAAGTGGAGGCAACCAACCCATCTCTAGCCCTCCACCATTCATTATAAGTAAATCTGCGTGGCGAAGTTTAGATATCAATGATGGCTTAGGTACTATAAAATGTGGATCATATTTTGGATTTGCTAAAACTTTAACATTTACTAAATCTCCACCAATCTCTTGCGTAATAGCACCTAGTACATTGTATGTAGTATCTATCTTTATAGATGCATAAGTTATGTTTGTTAATAATACTATTAATAAAATTATTTTTTTCATTTAATTATCCTAATATGAATGAGCGCTATGCGCGCCTGCAGCTATATTTAATTCAAGCATAATTTCACTTATATTTTTTCTCTCTCCATTTATGATTTTTGTTTTATCATAAGTATATTGAAGTCTTAATCTTGAGAATTCAAATGGCTTATATTGAACCATAGCTGTATATCTATTTAAATTATTTGTATCTAGACCTGTATATATGCTCAAATCTGTTTTGTTTTTAGTTATTGAATCATACATAATACCAAGGGCATAGTCTTTATTGTAATTAAAAATAAGTTCACTATAAAAACCAGCTTGTTTATCTGAATCTGGAGTATTATTTTGTTTATCCCTATATAGATACTCACTTTGCCAAACTAATGAACTATAACTTGCTAGTTGTTCTCTAAGAACTAAATCAACTCCATATACATTTGTTTCTTTTTTATAAATATTTTTTCCATTTGCAATACTAAGTCCGCCTAGGACTGATAAATCATCTCCAATATCTATACTGCTTTTTAAATAAGCTACATAAAGACTATTGCCATTATTTACATCTCCAAAACTTCTTGTATTAGCACCTTGCATAGCTTCAATACCAAACATAAGGTAAGTATCGGTTGGAGCTAAATACTGAACTTGTATACCAGTATCAATAATACCCTCCTGACCAAATATTGTTTGATAAATTATAGGTTGTGAACTAAAGTACCAAGAATGATTATGCTTTTCATTAATGTATCCGAAATTACTTCTAAACTTTCCTGCCTTTATTCTAAATCCCTCTGATAAAGCCCTAGTAATTATATAAGCCTCATCAACTTCAAATGAATCTGGACGTATATGAAAGGTTGCATAAGCATCAAAATATGGATCAACTGCAGAATGCATGGATATTTCTGCATAATTTAGATTAAAGCCTTTATCTGGGCTAAATAATAAGTCCTCATCGCCAGCATCTATAAAGCCGGGAATTGCAAAATTTTGATAATCACTATTTTTTAAACTCCTGCCTACAGCTGACATATTTAGTATCATAGATATATCTGGTGCATAATCTTTTTGTGAGAAACTGGATGAAAAATCTTTTGTATTAAGTGCCATTTTTTTTTCTAGTTCAATATTCTGCTTTTGAGCATTATTTTTCTCTATAAGAGAAACTTTGTTTTGTAGTATTTTTATAATTTTTTGTTGTTGTACTAATTGTTCTTTTAAGTTATCTAAGGCTGTATCAGCCAATAAATTTAAACATGGAAACAATAATAGTGCCATTATTTTTTTCATAACTATCCTAATTGTATATTTTATTTTTATATGATTATTGAATTAGGTGTATGTTGGAGGGGCACGATTACGAGTTGTGATTTTCTCATTAAAAAATCGTATAAAAAATGTATTTTGTACAATTTTATCAAAATGGATTATTTTTACATTTGTTACATCACAAACAAAATCTGCTGAACTTAAATTTTTTTCTATTGCACATGCTATACAATCAGTTATATCTTGTTTATAAACATGTTTTATATTATGTTTTGCAGAAAAAGCTGTAACAAAAATAAAAAGTATAGATAAAAATATATTCANTNTTTCATAGCAAAATTATAACATATCATTTTATTATTTTGGTTACAATAACAAATGACTAAAAAAAATAAAAAAAGTTCTAAAATAAACCAAAGAATCAAAGAATATTTTGATGGTGACCCATTTGACGTAGGTATAGAACGAGTAAGCTCTGAAACATTAAGTGAGTTATTTGCTTCACTTGGATTTTACGATATAAATCATCAAAGAGATATACTTATAAAAACATCAAGAATGTTATGGAGTGAAGCTGATAGTGGATTTCGCTCAGAGATACTCAACTTTTTTGCACAAAATCATCAAATATATAAGTCGGACTTTAAAAATGAACCTAGTCTCGATAGGGATGATAAGATAGATATTTTAATCTCGGAATTAAATGTATCTCTTGATGAGGCTACATATTTACGTGATTCATTTTCAACTATGAGAAGTAAAAAAATAACTATTGAAAAAATGGAAAATAAACTTAAGCATATCCGTTTTGAGATAAAAAAAGAAAAACTTCAACGAGCTCTTGATGGTATCTTTGATTTAAATGATACTTTAGAGTTTAATGCATCTATTCATTATCTAATTTTTAAAGAARGTTTTCACAAAATTTTAACTCTAAATACAAAAACTTATGATTATGACTTTTTAGCAGATAATGATGAAGATATAATCATAAAAAAAATTATCTTAGATAAAGAAAAAGTTATAGCTAACAAACAAACTGAAGTAAATAAATTTATAAAAATTATTACTAATGAGCATCCATATTTAAGTCAAAAAGAGATAGTCACATCTCTTCGTGCATCACCTCCAAAAACTAAGGTAAATTTACCACTTATAAAAGAAAGTATTTTATTTAAAATCATTACAAATATAATACCTATTGAAGATTTACAACTTCATGATGAAGAGTTATTGTTATATCTAAAACAAGATTATATACTTCCATATTCAAATATTATTCATAATTATAATCTTGAGTTACATATAGAACTAAACTCCCTTTTACAGGATATCTGGGAGGCTAAGAATTTAGATTTTAATAAAATAATAAATGAAGCCAAAAATGAGATGCAGAAGCATTTTAATATTGACTTAAAATACCTAGTAAATGAGTGTGAACATTATGCTAGTTTACTACATCTAAATCAAGAAGATTTACATTCTAGAATATATAATGTATTATTAGAACGTATACCAGCCTCACTTAGCTTAAATGCTAAAATCATACAAAAATCTACCCGTGCCTTTATACGAGAGACTAGGGATGAGATTATAAAAAAACAAAGACATGCTCTTTTAGCTAGGACTATTCGTGACTTTAAAAAYCTYTTCCCAATAGCAAGGGAGATGAGGAGAAAACTTATACTACATATAGGACCTACAAATAGTGGGAAAACATATCAAGCTATGACTAAACTCAAAGATGCTGATACTGGTTATTATCTAGCTCCACTTAGACTTTTAGCCCTTGAGGGTTATGAGACACTTAAAGAAAATGATATAGAATCATCACTTATAACTGGTGAGGAACAAATAATAAATGATGAGGCTACTCATATAAGCTCAACTATAGAGATGATTAACTTCGAGGTAGATGTAGATATCTGCGTAATAGACGAGGTTCAGATGTTAGATGACCGTGACCGTGGTTGGGCATGGGCAAATGCTATAATTGGTGCACCTGCAAAAGAGATAATTATGACAGGTTCACAAAACTCAAAAGAAGCTGTAGTAGCCTTAGCTAAGTATCTAGGTGAAGATTTAGAGATAGTTGAATTTGAGAGAAAAACTTCACTTTCATTATTAGATACGCCAACAGATTCAAAAGAAGTAGAGGCGGGCACTGCAATCATAGCTTTTAGTAGAAAAGATGTTCTAAGACTAAAACAACAGTTCGCACGTGATTTTTCTGTATCTGTAGTATATGGCAATCTTTCACCTGAGGTTAGACGTGAGGAAGCTAGACGTTTTCGTTCTGGGGAGACACAGATTCTAATAGCTACAGATGCTATAGCTATGGGTATGAATCTACCTATAAAAACTATACTTTTCTCGAAGGCAGAAAAATTTGACGGAATTAGCCAAMGGAATTTATACCCATCTGAGATTCACCAAATTTCTGGACGTGCAGGTAGGTATGGTTTACATGAAGAGGGTCATGTTGGAGCCTTATCTTTAGATGTATTACGTATAGTTAAAAAAGGCTTTTTTAAAGAAGCTAAAACTATAACTATTCCTTTTAGGGTTATGGCTAACTTAGAACATATAAAACTTGTAGGAAATATATTAGAAGAAAAATCTTTAAATGTGATTTTAAAGTTTTTTGTAGATAATATGGAGTTTAATGGTCCATTTATAGCATCATCATTAGATGATATGTTAGAGGCCTCTAAAATAGTTGATAACTACGATATAGATATAGCTACTAAATATCATTTAGCTTGCGCACCTTTAACTTTAAAATCACCATATATTATCTCATCCTATGAGACTTATATTCAAGCCTTAGAAAATAAGATACCAGTATCATATACACCGCCATCATTACCTAGTGACTTTGCTCATACCGCAGATGAATTACTTCGTGCAGAAGATATGGTAAAAGAGATTTCACTTTATTTATGGTTATCATATAGATTTAATGATTATTTTATAGATGAAAATTTAGCACGTAAATCCCGTTTTACCTTAAATAATTATATAGAAGAATCTCTTCAACAAGGTAAGTTAAGCTCAAGATGCAGAATGTGTACATCAGTACTTCCTCTAAACTCTAAGTATAATATCTGCCAGAACTGTTTTAAAAAAAACTATACTGGTAAAAATATACGTAGGGGGAGGAGATATTAGTTATTTTAAAACACCATCCAATACTGGTACAAAATCACATTCATCTAACTCTTCTATATCTATAGATGAGGCATTTTTTGTATAACGAGTTATGATTTGTTTTGAGCCTTTTTGTATAGGTGCTACTAATATACCACCATCAGCTAATTGTTCAAAAAGTTTTTTCGGTATATCTTTTGCAGTAGCTGAAAAAAGAATTCTATCATATGGTGCATATTGAATCCAGCCATTTTGTCCATCATCAGTCCTTGTATGAATATTATGAATATTTAACTTTCTAAAACGTAATTTTGCTTCAATCATTAGTTTTTCAATACGCTCAATTGTAAATACACCACGAAATAGATGTGATAAGACAGCAGCCTGATAACCAGAGCCACAACCAAGTTCTAAAACTCTATCTGCACCCTCTGGTTTTAAATACTGAGTCATTTTAGCTACAGTTAGTGGCGAACTAATCCATTGAGACGCTGCTAAAGGAAGAGCATCTAACTTATAAGCATTATGTTTAAAGCCAGCTGGAACAAAAGCTTCTCTATTAGTATTAGCGATTGCATCTTTTATATTTTTATTTAGTGGAAAAANTTTGTGACACTCATCTGAGAGTCTTATTGTTTTTGTTTTTGTTATTCTATCCAATTATTTAATTCCCACATCCATATATCGTCTCATTTTTTGACACTCTTTTTTATTGTATTTTACTTCTAAGCAAGTCAAGTTCCCATTTCTCTTTACATCACCCATTGGGCTTATAATTCCACTCATTTTACTACAATGCTCATTTAAAGAATCAGAGGCTACTACATAACATTGATTCATTATAGCTAAGGCTTGTGTTAAAGTTTTAAAGTGTTCACTACGTAAAACTCCCCACCATGATGGTACAGCTATAACATCAGCACCCTCAAATTTTTGCCAAATATCTTTAAAACGTAGTTCAAAACAGATTAATACACCTATTTTTATACCATCAACTTCTATTATCTCAATCTTTTTTTCATCACCCTCAGACATATACTTATGTTCATTTCCAAAACGAAATAATTTAGCCTTAGCACGTTCATATACAATTCCACCATTAAAAAATATTTTGGCAAAATTAAAAACCTCATTTTCAGATCTTTGTAAAATACTTAAGATAATTATTTTATTTTTTGAAGCTTTTTGAAGCTTATTATTAGCAATATCCGCAAAATCTAAGGCTTTTTCATAATTATCATAAGCAAAACCTGTAAGACATAGCTCTGGTGCTACTATTAAAGAATTTTCAGGAGTTTTTTCAATTAATTTTAGTAATGTTTGCAGGTTATTGTTATAGTTTTTTGTATCTGTATCAAAAAGAAGCGAATTTAAAGTATACAAGCGAAAAAAACCTTTGAGATAAAATTAATTCGCATTATATCTTAACTTTAAAGTAAAGAATAACTATCTATTTAAATGTCATTAAGGCATAACCATCGTTTTGATAAGCTATAGTATCTAAAAAACTATTTGGAGATATGTGTACAAAGTCTAGGACATCTTCTTGCTCAATTGTATTTGCATTTAAACTCATAGCACATACTGTAACTTTAACATTTTTTTTCTTTATTAAATGTTGAAGTTGTAGCTGTGCTTTTTTCATAGTATCTATATCTTTTTCTTCAACTAACTCATCAAAGTTAATAGATGTAATAGCTGAACAAAAACCGTGAATAGTTAAAGCAAATTTCACTTTATCACCATTGTGTTCTATCATATCTATTGTACGTTCTATCAAAAACATACGACTGCTTATATAGTTTACGTCTTTAGATGAACAATCAAATATAGCTTTGTACTCTTTTGCAGATACTAATGAACTTAAAGTTACTAATATTAAAAATAAAYATTTCACTTTATTCGCCTAAGCCAAAAACATTTGAAAGAGTGTTTATATAATTAAAATATCCAGTTATAGATACTGCTTCAATAATTTGTACATCAGAATAACCCATATCTTTTAATGCACTTATCTCCTCTTTTAAAATTTTGTAATTATCTTTTTTTGATGCTCTTATACAAAAATTTAAAAGTGCTTTCYCTTTAGCATCAGTATTTATAGTATCTACACCTTGAAGAATCTCCTCAATACGCTCGTCTGTTAATCCTAACATCTTAGCTATACTTTTATGCACATCAATGCACATCTTACACCCATTTTCCATAGATATCAGCAGTGCTATCGCTTCTTTTATATCATAAGATAAAGTAGTCTCATCAAGCAGATACTTTTGAATCATCCCATCAGTTGCAAAGTAAACCTTCTCATCAATTGCAAGTAGTTTAAATATCTCACCTAATTTTCCTGTTTTTTCTAAAATTGGTCTAGCTTTATCCTGAATAGCTGGACTCATATCTTCAAACTCTGGTAAATCTATATGTGCCATTCTAACTCCTATTATTTATATGAAAATAATTTCATTTCATTTTTTAGTTTTTCTATTCTATAATCTTTATCGTTAAATACTTCTAGTTTTATTATAACTTCTGTAAAGTATTTTTTAGACATCGAAAAATTATTAATTTTTTTATAATAAAAACCTAAATTTTCTTCAACTGATAAGATACGTGAAATATCATTTGTCTCTTTTGCTTTGTTTAATGACTTACTATAATACTCTAATGCTTCATCTAATTTATCATCTTTAACTAAAATTCCTGCATATAATTCGTCCAAATAAGATTCATAATGATAATCTTTATATTTTTTCATTTCTAATACGGACTTATTGTAATATAGATAAGCATTGTCTAATTCTTCCATATCATTATATGTATCTGAATATCTTGCATACAAAGTTAATAAGCTAGTTTTTAGTTTTTTTCCTAAAAATAAAGCCTCCTTTAGATATTTGAATACTTTATCATATTCTTTTAACATATTATATAACTGACTAATATAAATCAATATATTTAATGTATCAGCATCTCGTCTTAAAGACTTAGATAACTTAAAAGCTTCAAATATTTTGGATACTGCTTTTTGTAAATCTCTTATTTCTTGATAATTATAAAAATATATTAACAATATATTTAATAACTCTTCGCTTAAATCATTTTGTTTAAAATACTTATAACACCAATCACAATAAACTAAAGATTTTTTATAATCATTTAAAGAATGATAAAGACTAGCCCAAGTTATATAAAGGGTGTTTATTTTAAAAATATCATTAGATTTTTTATAAAAATCTTCTGCTTCTATTAGGTGTTCTTTTGCTAAAGTATACTCTTTATTATTTATATATTCTATAGCTTTTGTACGTTTTAAATCAGCTAATAATTCCTTATGTCCTAATATTTTAGCCAAGTTATAAGTTTTTTCTAAATATTTATTTTTATTAGCTTTATCCTTGTTTACATTATAAAATGATAGGTAGTTATTTAAAGAAATTAATTCTAATTCTTTATCATTTATATCAATTGCAATATCATATCCATATTTACAATACTGTAATGCCTTATTGTYWTKMSWWKYWATWWMWWTATTTGCTAAATATGTAATTACACTTAAATACTTTCTTTTATTTTTATTTTTATAATGTCGTTCACATTCAAGTAAATATTTTTCAACTATTGTATATTTCCCAATATATCTATATTGAATAGATAATAAATATTTTATTTCTATCATTGTCTCAGTTAATTTTAATTTTTTTACTATTATCAATGCTTCGTTAAAATATTTTAAACTATTTTTTACATCACTTATAGAACTATATTTTATTCCTATATGTACTAAAAAATCAACTTTTTGTTTCTGACTAATAGATTTTTTCTTTGTATGGTATTCATCTATTAAAGAATCTACCTCTGTAGTATCTATTTCTTTTATTAAATTAACTTTATATGTACTAAAAAGGTAAGAAAATGTAGATATATTGTACAAATCTATAGCATTTTTAGAAATCTCCAGATAATCTTTTTTATTAACTACTAAAATAATTTTTAGTTTATAGTCAGCTATAAAGTCCCTATAAAAAAGTAAATTTTTTATATATTCATTATCTTTACTATCGAATAAATTTATAAAAATAAATTTTTCTTTTATAGTAATAATTTCATTTAAAATATGATTTGATATTGGAAAAAACTGTATAGTGTTATCTTTGAATCTTTTACTTAATTCATTTGCTAGTTCTAAAGTATCTGAACCTAAAATCGCTAAAAAAGAACTATTCTCACAAAGCTCTTTAGCAGAATTTAGTTTGTCTAGCTGTAAGAACTCTTCTGGTACTAGTAGTTCTTGTAACATTTCTAACTATCTGAAATAATTGGATTTAAATCATACCAAATTTCACCATTGTAATAGGCAAATATTAGAGATTCGTTTGTAGCAGTTTTAAGCTTTTTAATAGATTCTGGAGTATAGTCTAATGGCATTTTATTTATTTTGATGTAGTCTAAAAATTCTTTAATTTCTATAGAGGCTGATGAATAATCTTTTCTTATGTCTAAAATTGCATTCTCTACATCATATAACGATATAGTTTCACTTTTATTTCTATGTGCCTTAAGTGCTGATTCTTTTACTATTTTTATTAACTGTCTAAGATTACCACCACTTTTTATTGCTATTAATTTTTGTGCATCTTTTTCAATGATAGAGTTATCTTCCAATCTCGCACTAATAATATCAGTTAACTTACATATATTTTCTTCGATTTCAACATCATCTCTTGTTTTGAGTTTAAAACTAATCTCTTTTGCATCATATCCAGCAAAAGTACTACTTCTTTTTAAATGAATAGGCATAGTTATAATTTTAGAACATTTTATTTGTAAAATGGTACTTATTTCATCAGTAAAAATATGATCAGAATCTTTTATTTTTTCTATATCATCAATAATTAATAATAATCTTTTATCTGATTTTAAAACATCTCTTTTGTACTTAGCTATAACTTCATTGATTTTATTTATGAAATCTTTTTTATTTAGTTTAACCAGCTCTCTTATAACTTTTTTATTTTGGTTGTCCATTTTAAATGTATCTTTAAAATCTAAACTAAACTTTGCTAAACCAAGATTAATCTTAAAACTATTTAACATCTCTGTATCTTTAGATATAGTTTTATCTATAGTATTTTCACTTATCTCTTCTAGTTCTTCAAGTTTTCTTTTTCTCATATCTTCTAAAATATCTAAAAAAATTTCTCTTAGTTCTTTGTGCTCTTCAACTATTATAAAAGCAATCATAAGTAAAACATCAGCTACATCAATATCTTTTCTATCAAATACATCCCTTGCATTTAAAACTTTAATATCGTAATGTTTATTTAAATCTGGATAATTTGTAGAAAATAGCTGTAGTGCACTACTTTTTCCATTCCCACTTTGTCCAGCTACAAAAATTGTCTCTTCTGAATCTGATAATTCAAGTCTATCGTTTAAATCATCAGTGAAATCTTTATATATATCTATGTAATAATCTTTAGTATCGTGTTCTAAATACTTTTGAGGATCAAATATATTAAAAATTTCTTTAATTGAAGATGCTCTTTGCATTTATATAACCTTATTATTAAATTTTACAATTATATCTAAAAATCATCATCAAAAGTCAAAGAACCTTTTGAATAGTTAGCTACAGTAGCTTCAAAAAAGTTTGTTTTTTGATCATTAAACTTTGAAAAATCATCTACCCATTTAATAGGATTATCTACATTATATATTTTTTCAAAACCAACAGAAGTTAATCTATCATCAGCTAGATATTGAATATATTGCTCAACAATTTCATTTGTAAGTCCTAAAATTTGACCCTGAGTTATATATTTACCCCATTCAGTTTCTAGTTTTACAGCCTCTTTAAACATAGCTATAACTTCTTCTTTTAAAGTATCTGTAAATAAATCTGCTCTCTCTTTTCTTAAAGTATTAATAAGGTTTTGGAATAATACTAAGTGAGTTACCTCATCTCTTTGAATAAATCTAATCATTTGAGCTGAACCTAACATCTTACCTGAACGAGCTAGTGTATAGATATATGCAAAACCACTGTAGAAGTATATGCCCTCTAAAATCTGGTTAGCAAAACAAGCCTTTAAGAAGTTATGTTCAGTTGGATTTTTAGTTAACTCTTCATATACACCTGCGATTGCATCATTTTTTGACTTTAGTATCGTATCTGTACGCCAAAGTTCATAAATCTCTTCAGAGTTTGTTGAGATAGTATCTACCATTACTGCATAAGATTGAGAGTGAAGAGCTTCCTCAAACGACTGACGAACAAGAATTAAATTTATCTCAGGAGCTGTAACATAAGGGTTTACATTATCGATTAAGTTATTTGTTTGAAGAGAATCCATAAATATTAATTGTGAAAGTGCCTTATCATAAGCTGCTTTTTCTGCTTCTGTAATATTTTTATAATCATTAACATCCCTAGTCATATCAACTTCTTTTGGGAACCAAGTGTTATTAAGCATAACCTCCCAAAGATTATATGCCCACTGATATTTGATATTATTTAACTCAAATATTCCTGTTGGATTACCACCAAAAATTTTTCTATCATTTACACTCTCTGTTGATTCAGGATTGTATATCTTTTTTCTATTCATTAAAGCTTTCCTCATAACAGTTTTTTCTTTTTTCTTTTTTAAAATATTAGTAAATGATTATATCTATAAACATATTTTGTTTTCATAAAGTCATAATCTTTTAATATAATTCTTATTAAAGATGTTATTAATAGTTACTTAGATAGAATTGTTTATTATTAATAAAAAGGAARATATATGGGTTTCTTTAATAAACTTCTTGTACCAGAGGATGAATATAATGAATTAAAGTTATATTCAGAGGATTTAGCTATAAAAAACCAAGATTTGCTTAATAAAATAGCAAATCTTGAATTTGAGTTATCAGACAAATCCGAAGAAAAATCAAATAGTATGGCAGATACGCTTATGCACATACAAAATCAACATCTTAAATCTAATATAGTTGATATCCAAACAAATATAGAGGAATCAGTCTCTTCATCTAAAAATTCTTTAAAAAAGACCTATGAACTTGTATCAAATTTTACAGATTTAGCAAAAGAGACTAGTGATATTGTAAACAATCTTGAAGAGTTAAATGAACAGTCAATAAGCTCTATGTCTACTGTAAGTGGTTTGTCTGATAGAACTAATGATATTACAGGTATACTTGCTTTAATTAAAGATATATCTGATCAAACAAACTTATTAGCCTTAAATGCTGCCATTGAAGCAGCTCGTGCAGGTGAACATGGACGTGGTTTTGCTGTAGTAGCTGATGAAGTTAGAAAACTTGCAGATAGGACTGACAAAGCAGTTAGCGAAATTAATATCTCACTTCAATCTATGAAACAAGATGTAGATAGTATAAGTGAGCAGTTCTCACAAATCCAAAATGGAATCACAAACTCTAATGAACTTATAACTAAACTAAGTTCTGAGCTAGATAAGGATTCTTCTCAAATGAGAGATTCATTTAAAAGTATGAGTTTAACAAATGATAGAGTATTTATGTCTTTAGCTAAACTTGATCATATGCTTTGGAAAGTTAATACTTACTATTCAGCTGTGACAAAAGAGGAACAATTCACATTTGTTGACCATAAAAACTGTAGACTTGGTAAATGGTATTATGAAGGTGAGGGTAAAGAAAACTTTTCAAAAACAGACCATTATTCTAAACTTGAATCTCCACATGCTATTGTACATAATGGTACGCATAAGGTATTTGACTTAATGGTTCAAGAAGATATAGATTTAGATGCCTTAGTAGCTGCTTTTGATGAGATGGAAAAAGGCAGTGATGCTATCTTTTCTGCCCTTGATGAGATACTTCAAGATAGAGATTAAAAATCTCTATCCCTTTATGCCATCTTTACGGGCATTTAATAAAAATCCAAAAAATAATTTTATATACATAAAAAATGGAATACTCCAAATAATAGATGAGTACAGATACAACTCACTTGAATAATCTTCAAAAAATGGGATTAATGCACGCATAAATGTAGCTACAATAATAAGCATAACCATAATATGGGTATAAATATTTGAAGTAAGTTTACGTCCAGTATGTACCCATGAAATAATAAGCATAACAACAATATAAGAAAGTCCTATTCCACCAGAAGTTATAAAATGTCTAAAGTGCTTTATTCCATTTATATCTGGGTTTAATAAGTCCAAAGCCATCATAAAATAACCTAAACTAAATAATACATATATGCTTCCAAGATAAAGTACATAAGGCTGATTTAAAATAAATTCATCTTTTAATTTATACTCACTTGTAATTCCTAAAATTGCAGCTGCTACTGCAAAACCCAACCAGCCAAGTGCTGAATTTTGGGGATACAAAAACTCTACTATAGTAAAAACTATAAGGGAAAAAATTGCTAAATTTGTTTTTGGTGGGCGTGAGAGAAAAATATCATCAATGCCCTTATCCTCCATAAGTTCATTTATAGCCTCCATATTTACACGTCGAAGAGCTAAAAGCACTAAAATAACTATAAGACCAAGTGCTACTTTTAAAATATCCATAGATTCTGTACTGGCATATCCAGCCTGAGAAGCAAAATACCAAACTTCAACTATAAACAAAAACAAGGCTGTATAACCTAAAGAAGCGTGGCGTTGAAGTTTATCTAATACTGCAAATCTTGCAAACCATATTATCCATGCAAGCATAGCCAAATTAAAAAATGCAACTATATATATACCAAGGTAATCCATAAACCAAAAACTAATCCTACCCAATAGCCATAATATTACTACATACTTTAATCTTTTACCAATAAGCGGGACTAGTCCAGGGAAAAGTTCAGGCAGACCTGTAGCTAAAAATGCTAATGTTCCAGCTGTAACTAAACCATATAACATCTCATATACATGCCAAGTTAAAATATCACCTATAAAAGGCATACTTATCAAACCAGAATATACAAATCCCCATAAAAGCATAGATATTAAAATATATGGTACAAATACTAAAAAGATAGCACGGAAACCATAAGCCAAATAAGCTGGTACATTTTTTTCATCAGGGTAATAAAGATAATGATTAGTAGCCCTTAATTTATCTTCTTGCATTATGATCTGCTTTTTATAGAGCTAAGCCTCATAAAAATTCCTCTCACTGAAGCTACTCCTTCGGCTAGAATATTAAATATCATCATATTTTCCTTTTTGGAGTATATAATTTTTTGAAAATTCTTATGCTTAGTTTTTCACCTTTTGCTAAAAAATCACAAATCATTTTAATGCCAATTCAAATGTACTTATTATCTCTTCATCTTGAAGAATTTTTGCACTTTCATTATATACATATTTATCATCACGCTCTTTTTGAGCTAAATCATAAGAAAACTTTTTCACAATATGACCAGGATCAGATTTTAATAATAATATTTCATCACTAAGGCGAATTGCTTCCATTAGGTCATGGGTTATAAAAAGTATACTTATCTCTTTTTTATCTATTTTATCAATTAAAATTGTTTGCAGCTCTTTTTTTAGTCCAATATCTAAAGCAGAAAATGGCTCATCTAAAAATAAAAGTGATGGTTTAACAACTAATGCACGAGCAAAACTAACACGTTGACGCATACCACCAGACAAGTCTTTAGGAAATTTATCAAAATCATTCTCCTCTAAACCAAATCTTAAGGCTATCTCCTTAGATTCTATAATGGATTTAGCCTTGGACATGCCTTTTGCTAATAAACCAAGTGATATATTATCAATAACATTTTTCCACGGTAACAATCTAGCATCTTGAAAAGCAAAAGATGTACTAACAAAGCTGTTAGTTACATTGCCCTCTTCAACATCAAGTAAATTTGCACAAAGATGTAAAAGTGTAGTTTTACCTCCACCAGATGGACCAACTACTGATAATACTTGTCCCTTTTTTAATGTAAAATTTATATCACGTAAAACCTCTGTAAAACCAAAACTATGGTTTAAGTTTTTAACTTCTAATCTCTCCATAATTCAACCTCACGTTTAATAGGTTCTAAGATTATATACTCTATAAACATTAAAGAAACTATCATAATCACAACAATTGAAAGAGCTGTTGGAGTATCTAACTGTGAACGAGCTACTGCTAAAGATGCACCAATTCCATCAGATGTAGCTAATAACTCAGCCATTATAACTATCTTCCAAGCCATACCAAGACCAGATACCCATGCTGGGAATAGATAAGAAAATATATGTGGAAAATATACATCAAAAAACTTCATATGCCATGGCAGTTTAAAACTCTTTGCCATATCTTTTAAATCACCATCTAATGTGCGTGTACCTTGAAGTGCACCTACAAACATAATAGGAAAAGAAGCTACTATAACTGTAAAAATAACAGTCTCATCACCCATACCAAACCAAATCATTGCTAAAACTATCCAAGCAATTGGTGGCATACCTACAAGTATAGTAACTATAGGCCTACTCATCATTGATGCTGTTATAAAAAAACCAGCTAACAAACCAAGAGCTGAGCCTATAACTAAAGAAAAAGCAAAACCAAGTGATGCACGGTAAAGTGTAATATTTATCTCTGTTAATACATCTTTATCTTGCAACATTAAAGATAAGGTCTTAAAAGTCTCTATCGGCGAGGGAAGAACTAAATCTCCATATATTTGATTACCCATATCCCATACAGCTATAAACAAAAAAATGGATGCAATAGCCCCCCAACCAGACCAAAGGTAAGCTGGAAAATCTTTAAGTATTTTTAGTGCGAATTTCAATTTTTATATACAATATAGTCATTGCAAACTTGATTTGGAATCCAATTAGACACTAAATCAAGTTTAGTGTAACAAGACTTATATACCATAATAAAATTCATCTTGTGGTAATTTCTTACCAACACTCTTAGGGTCTTCTTCCATTAAGATATTAAAGAAAAATTCTAAATCTTTTTTAGCTGTTTTTGCATCTATACTTTTTAGTCTTATATGTGATATTGAATCTGTAACACCCTCTTTAGTTAGTAAACTCATCTCTTTTGCTACCAAAATACCAGATTCTTTTGCATGAGTAGTATACCAAATTAATGACTTGTTATACTCCTCTAAAAACCTTTGGATAATGTATTTATCTTTCATACTACCCATTACAGCAATCCCAGCTTGAGGTATATCGCCATTTGTTTTAAATACTCTTGCCCACTCTTCTTGTAAGTCTACAGATCTATATAAATCTGGTGCAACTAAGGATATAGGAAAAGATTTTGTTTTACGTAAAGCTACTGATATAGCTGGTTCAGCAAGTAGTGCATGATCTATTCTGCGCATGATTAGCATTTGCATAGCGTCTATTGGGCTAGATACATATACTAATTCAAAATCTTTTTTAGGATCTAAACCTTGACGTTTTAAAAGCTGTTTAAAAACTATATCTGGCATATCTGCACGAAATGGTACTGCAATCTTTTTACCCTTAAAGTCTTTAAGTGTATTTAGATTTTCATCACGAGATATCATACCAAGTATACCCCATACAGATACATTTAAAAGTTTAATATCTATACCTTTATTACTTAAAATAGCTGCAGTATTTGTTGGAATTGCTAAAAAATCTACATCACCTTTTATAGCCATAGCACGCAATTCATCTGGATTCTTCCAAAGACGAAATTCTACTTCTTTTGCTACATCTTTTAATGCATCTGTTTTTATCATATGTAAAATAGGGTGTGAAACCGAAGCAAATGGCCCAGCTATAATAATTTTTTCTAATTTTTTTGCTTCTAAAGTACCTATACCTATAATTAAGATTAATAAAAACAATTTAAATATATAGTTCATTTTTTTCCTTTAATATTATAAGATAGTATCTATTTTTGTATCTATTTAATTTGATATTTATCAAGATATTTATTATANTTAGATATTGTGAATTAATCGTGTTTATAGATTCGCTATTTTGATTTACTCCCATATTAAATTATAAAAATAACTTTATGAATTACTGCACGAAAAATACACAGTACTTGTATAAAATTATATTATCTATAATACAAATAGGGAATAAAGTTTCCACTACAAGAAGGAGAAAGTATGAGGTATCTAATACTAATCATGCTAATAATATTAAATATGAATGCGATGAACTTAAAACCTTGGACAGGGAAAATTGAGCAACTTAGTGATGAAGAGAAATATGTAATTATCGATAAGGGTACTGAGAGACCTTTTAGCGGTAAATATACCAACGAAAAATCTAACGGGACTTATATATGTAAACTATGTGATGCTCCACTTTATAAATCAAGCGATAAGTTTGAGAGTAATTGTGGTTGGCCAAGTTTTGACGATGCAATATCTGGAGCAGTTAGGCGTGTACCTGACGCCGATGGAAGACGTATAGAGATAGTATGTAACAACTGTGGCGCACATCTAGGTCATGTTTTTGAAGGTGAGCATTATACATCTAAAAATACTAGACACTGTGTTAATTCTATATCTTTAAATTTAGATACTAAGCCTGAAGCTAAAGATTCTACTATGTCTTATGCTTATTTTGCTGCTGGATGTTTTTGGGGAGTTGAATACTATTTAGAAAAACTAGATGGAGTTAAAGAAGTTCATTCAGGTTTTATGGGTGGCCATGTTAAGAATCCAAGTTATTATGAAGTAGTAGCTGGACATACTGGTCACTTAGAGGCTGTCGAAGTTATATATGACAAGTCTTTAATCTCGTATGAAAAAATTGCCCGTACATTTTTTGAGATTCATGACCCAACTCAAACAAATGGGCAAGGACCAGATATTGGTTCACAATATTTATCTGCTGTTTTTGTAAATAATGAAACTGAGAGAAATACAATCAAAAAACTAATAGAGTTATTAGATGAAAACGGTTTTGATGTAGCTACTAAAATTTTAGAAAAGAAAGAGTTTTACAAAGCTGATGATGGTCATCAAAACTATTACAATAAAAAAGGAAGTCTTCCTTATTGTCACGGATATAAAAAAAGATTTTAATACCATTAGAATTATAGCAATGCTATTTATATAAAAATTCATTTGACATTACTGTACTAATTAGTCTACTTATTGTACTAAATAGTACAGTATTTACTAGTATAATGAGCAAAGAAATTAAAGATATGATTGGTCAGATACCTCCTGGCATAGCGTAGTTAATACTTTATTTAAAACATTTAAGGTATAAAATTAAATCTCATTTGAGAGTGTAAATCTAACTGTGTAAACCTCAAAAAATAGATTTATTTGATATAGTAGTCAAGTAAATTATTTATAAGGATTTACATATGAGTTTAATAAACCACGAAGAGTTAAAAAAACAAATTGCATCTGGAGAATTAACATCTCTAGATGATATTACAAATGAGTTTAAAAATATACTAAAAGAAGTAATATGCCCTGAACGAAGTGAGGAAATACTCTTGGGGTGCAGACTGCGTCGCAAGAAGAACTAACTTCCCATATAGGCTACGATAAGCATCAAGAATCAAACAGTTCCAATTCTCGTAACGGCTACAATGATAAAACAATAAATTCTAAGTATGGACAGTTTGATGTATCTATACCAAGAGATAGAGATTCAAGCTTTGAACCACAGCTAGTAAAAAAGCGTGAAATATACTTAGATGGGACAGAAGATCTTATTTTATCACTATATACTAAAGGTATGAGTGTAAGAGATATACAGCTTCATCACGGATATGAACTTTCCACACAAACTATTTCAAACATTACTGAGAAGATTATGGAAAAAGCTAACGAGTGGCAGAACCGCCCACTAGATAAAATATATCCTATAATTTTTATGGATGCAACTGTTTTAAAAATAAGAGTTAATAGAGTAGTTAAAAATATAGCTGCTTATATAATGTTAGGTATAACAATAGAAGGTAAAAAAGAGATTATCGGTATTTGGATAGGTGAAAATGAAACTAGCAAATATTGGCTTACAGTTTTAAATGATATTCAAAAGAGAGGCATTAAAGATGTCCTTATCTTTGCAATAGATGGTCTTAATGGCTTCAATGAAGCTATACAAGCCGTTTATCCTAAAGCTGAAATTTAAAGATGTATAGTTCATCAGATAAGAAGCTCTTTGAAGTTTGTTTCTTGGACTAATCACTGGGCTGAACTCTCAACTTTTTTTAAATATCCAGATTCAGTTAGAAAACTAATTTATACTACAAATCCAATAGAATCTTTAAATGCAACAATAAAAAGAAAGACAAAATCTAAAGGTTCATTTCCTACCGAAGCATCTGCTTTTAAAGTTATGTATCTTGCTACACAGGAGCAACAAAACAAATGGAATATATCTAGTATTAGAAATTGGTTTGAGATTTATCCTCAACTTAGTATATTTTTCAGCGAAATTATGTCAAAATATACGAAGTGATTAATGGATAAGAGGTGGGTTTACACAGTTTATTTTACAGTCTCTCTCATTTTTATTCCAAGCCTCAATAGCCTCAGGTAAAGGTTCAAAACCTGTAACGCGTCCTACTATAAAAACTTCATCAAAAATATAACAAGATATTTTTGATGATGACTCTAATAAAAAAACAGCATATTCATCTGCCGCTTTCCTATCAGTAGATAAAACTATCATCCCATCAATTAAATCATTAATAATTGGAATAGTATCATACTCAACATCTAACAATTGTTTGTTATCGCTATTATAAATTGTCATATTAAGCCTTTACTTAAATAGTCTTTCTATTTAGGAGACTTACGAGACTGTCTTTTTCTTTCAGCTTCAGTTAAGAATTTTTTACGGATACGGATAGACTTAGGTGTAACTTCTAGAAGTTCATCATCTTCAATCCACTCCAATGCACGCTCTAAAGACATATCTCTAAATGGTACAAGTTTAATAGCCTCATCAGCACCAGAGCTACGTACATTTGACTGAGCCTTACCTTTAATAGGATTAACTGCTAAATCATTTGAACGTGAATGCTCACCAATAATCATACCCTCGTATACGTTAGTTTGAACACCTATAAATAATACACCTCGATCTTGGATACCAAATAATGAGAATGCAAGAGTAGAACCTGGAGTCATAGATACAAGTGCACCATAAGATCTAGATTCAACTCCACCAGAATATGGACGGAACTCTAAGAAAGAGTGATTCATAACACCCTCACCTTTTGTATCAGTTAAAAATTGACCACGGAAACCAATTAATGCACGAGCTGGAATTTCAAACTCTATACGTTGGAAACCTGAACCCATTGGCAACATTGACTTCATTTCAGCTTTTCTTTTACCAAGACGTTCAATTACACCACCAGATAAATCTTCAGGTACATCAATAACTAAATGCTCATATGGCTCACATTTAACGCCTTCAATCTCTTTAACGATAACCTCTGGACGAGAGATAGAGAATTCATAATCCTCCCTACGCATATTTTCAGCTAAGATTGTGATTTGAAGCTCGCCACGACCTGATACTTTAAATTTACCCTCACCAACTGTCTCTAACTTCATTGCAACATTTGTAACCATTTCAGATTCTAAACGTTCACGAAGTTTATTTGAAGTTACATATTTGCCTTCTTGACCTGCAAGCGGGCTATCATTTATAGCAAATACAACTGTTAAAGTTGGCTCTTCAATATGCATAGGATCAAGTGCAACTGGGTTATTTGCATCAGCTACAGTATCTCCAACATCTACAGTCTCCATACCAGCAAATGCAACAATATCACCAGCTTCAGCCTGATCTATTTCCATGCGGTTAAGGCCATGGAAACCAATTAGTTTAGAAATTTTACCCTTAACCATTTCACCATCTGCTTTTGCAAGCATGATGTTATCGCCTTTGTTTACAGTACCGTTAAATATACGAGAAATTCCGATTTTACCAACATAGTTATCATAGTCTAAGGTAAATACCTGTGCTTGAAGTGGATTAGACGCATCACCCTCTGGCTCAGGAACATCATTAATAATAGCTTCAAATATACAACCAAAATCTCCATCAGGATCAGACATATCCATTTTTGCAATACCATCACGAGCAGCTGCATAAATAATTGGGAAATCTTGTTGGTCATCAGTAGCATCCATATCTGCAAATAAGTCAAACATCTCATCAACTACGCGATCTGGATCAGCTGAATCTTTATCAATTTTATTAATTACAACAATTGGCTTTTTACCAAGTGCCAGCATTTTTTTAACAACAAACTTAGTTTGAGGCATTACACCCTCATAAGCATCAACAAGAACAAGTACACCATCTACCATCTTAAGTACACGTTCAACTTCTCCACCAAAGTCAGCATGGCCTGGAGTATCGATAATATTAATCTTATAGTCTTTATAACGGATAGCTGTATTTTTAGAAAGAATCGTAATTCCACGTTCACGTTCTAAATCATTTGAATCCATAGCTCTTTCATCATGTTGTTCATGATCACCAAATGTACCAGATTGTTCTAGTAGTCCATCAACTAATGTAGTTTTACCGTGATCAACGTGTGCGATAACGGCAATATTTCTAATTTTTTGCATAGCGGGGTTTCCTTCAAAATGGGAAAATTTTTCGCGATTATATCAAAATAATTATTAGAATAACGTAAATATAATGATATACTCTTGTAATAATTTAAAAAAATATTATATTTCACACTTAGAATATAGACTAAACTGGATTCTGCCTATGAAAATGATCAATTATCCCGATAAAATAAATAAAATTTTTAATACTCTAAATAAACATTCTATAAAAAGTATTATAGTTGGTGGATATGTAAGGGATCAATTATTAAATATAAATTCAAAAGATATGGATATAGAACTATATGATATATCTTCTTTTGAATATTTAGAAAATATTTTAAAAATATTTGGAGATATAAATACAGTTGGCAAAAGTTTTGGTGTATGTAAATTAAAATATGATGCTTATGACTTAGATTTTTCACTTCCAAGAAGAGATTCAAAGGTAGCCAAAGGTTATACTGGCTTTGAGGTTCAAATAGATTCTAAACTTGATTTTAAAACTGCATCTACAAGAAGAGACTTTACTATTAATGCTATTGGTTATGATGTTATTAATAAAAAGATTTTAGATCCACATAATGGTTTAAGAGACCTAGAAATCAAAATATTACGTGCAGTAGATAATAAAACTTTTACACAAGATCCACTCAGAATTCTAAGGGCTGTACAATTAAGTGCAAGACTAGAATTTTCTTTAGATAAAAAACTATTTTTATTATGTCAAGATATAGTAAAACAAAATATTTTAGAAGAGTTACCAAAAGAGCGTATATATGAAGAGATTAAAAAACTATTATTAAAGTCTAAAAAACCTTCTATAGGATTTAAGTTACTGAAATCTTTAAATGCTCTAAGGTACTTTAAGCCACTAGATAAAATAGATAAAAAAAACTGGCTTGATTTTTTAAATAACATAGATAAAGTAAATAAGATTGCAGGTTTTGATACAAAAACAAAAGAGATTTTAAGTCTAGCTACTATATGTAAAATATTTTCTATAAATGATACAAAAATGTTTATACTAAATTTAACTAATGATAAAGAGATATTATCTAGGATACTTAATCTTTTAGAGACCTTACCTGAACTAGAAAAAATAAACAATGATTTAAAAAATGATTATCTTATATATAAGTTAGCTACAAAAGTAAATATAAAAGAAGTTTTAGTACTAAGTGAGGTTTTTTTTGGATTTTCTGATAATATACGAAAAAAGGCTAAAGACTTAAATATTTTCACTATAAAAATGCCAGCACTTATACAAGGAAAAGATTTAATCTCCTTGGGTCTTAAGCCATCAAAAGAGTTTTCAGCTATATTAGAAACTGCATATGAGGCACAAATGCATAAARAGTTTAACTCTCATGCACAAGCTATAAACTGGTTAAAAACTGCTATATTAAATATATCTTAACTTACAATATGCATCTTATAATTAACATTTAATATGTTAGTAACTTTATCTACACAAGCACTTATCTTATCTTTAATTTTTGATTCATATATCTGTTTATGTTTAGTATCGTAGTCTTTGATAATGTCATCATAAGTTTCTAAAAAATTTTGAGCTAGTTCAATAGAAGTTACAGATATCTTATGAGATTCTAAAATAGTCAAAATAAGATCAAAGGCTTTTTTTATTTTAGAATCCATATCGTCTATTTCGATATATCTTCTTGAGGTCTCCTTATTTTTTGAGCATAATCTTTTAATTACCTCTTCAATACCATCTTCACTAACTTTAAAATTTAATACTTTGTTTTTTATATATGTACGCATCTCAGTTAGATTCATCTTAGAAATTTTATTGACTAAGTCTTTATTTAAAGTAGTTTTTTTAAATTCTTCTTCTTTTTTACTAAATACATTTGATAACATCATATTCCTTTTTATCTAAGGACTATAAATCCTTATAACCTAGAACTATCTATCTCAATAATTGTATGAACATTTCCACGTGGATTATAATCTGCAATTATTTTCATATATTTTGGTTTTAACTTCTTTTGTAATATTTCATATATTTCATTAGCAGAATTCTCATGTGATATGTGTTTATCACGGAAAGAATTAATATACAATTTCATTGATTTTAATTCAACTACCCACTTATCTGGTGTATATTCTAAATAAATTGTTGCATAATCAGGATAACCGCTTCTTGGACAAAGACAAGAAAATTCTGGCAATGTCATTTTTATTAAATAGTTCCTATTGTGCTCATTTGGCCATATCTCTAGGTCTTTTTCTAAATCAAATTCATTAACAATTTTTTCACCATACTTCATTTTTTTTCCTTATAATGTTAAGTTTTTTTCAGCTTCGCAAGATGTATACCCTGCACATAATCTATTTTAAGATTATTAGCCTCTAGTAATTTTTCCTCGGATTCTATCATTTTCATCCAAGTTTTCAAAGAACTTTCTTGTGCCATTAATTGAAAGGCTTTAATTATACTATATTTTTTATTATTTTTTGTTTCTTTTGAATATAAACTATCATATCTTATTATATCTATATCTAACTCACGTATATATAAAAAACTTGTATGTGAGGAAGCTACTCTATCTATAGCTATTTTAATGCTTAACAACCTTAATGATTGCAGTAAGTTATTGTACTTATTAATATGTGAATAATATTCTTTTTCATATAACAAAAATATGATTTTATTTTTTATTTTTTTATTTTTAGAAAATAATTCTTTAACTTTTTGAATAAATATAGGGTTCCTAATAGATGTAGGTGATACTGATAAAGCAAACATCTGTTTTTCAAATTTAACGGCATAACTGTATATTTTTTTCTAATACTATTAAATCAAACTGCATCATTAGTCTATGTTTATATAAAACTTTAGTAYAGTCCTTAGGATGTATTATTTTACCATTTACTGTTTTTAGTTTTACAAAACACTCTTTTATTAGGATTTCATCTTTTGAGTATACATCTTGATGTAAAATTAATAAATCTCTTTTTTTAATAGCATTTATAACAAAAGATTCTAATTCACTAGGGTTTATTTCATTATTAGAGTTTTGTATAAGTTTTGTAGATCTATTTAAGCCTTGCAACTCAAATAAATTTTCAACTAAATAGTCAAGTTGCCTTGATACTGTAGTATCATTTATTGCAGCTGAAATTTTAACTTCAATATCATCTATTGTAAACTCATCAGCTTTTAAACATAATAGTTCCAGTAAAACTTTATATTCACTTTTTATACCATCCAAACAAAGCATAAATTCTGCACCGTTTATATGACCAATTGGAAAATTATTTATATTTTTTGATTCTAGAGATTCACATAACCATTTTCCAACTTCAAATAGTATATTATCTGCACTTTGAATACCATATTTTGAGTTAATATCATATAAATTATCAATACTTATCAATAAAAAAGTGTACTCATTTTTTGATTTTAATTTTTTATTTATATATTTATAAAGATACTCCCTAGTAAATACCTTTGATATATTATTTAGGATTTTGTCATCAAAACCTTTATATATCAAATAAAAAATAAAATATATACTAACCAATAGTATAATAAAAGCTTCAATGTAAAAATACATATCTAAGCTTTGAGAACTGTTTATAAATGTATGGAAGATAAAAGTAAAAACAAGAGTAAAGATAGGTAGACCCATTCTAAGTGCTAACTTAAAACGTTTCTCTCTTTCTTTGATTTTTGGCAATAACATATATTATACATCTAGGTGTTTAACATCTTTAGCATGAGTTTCTATATAGTTACGACGTGGTTCAACTTCATCACCCATAAATAAAGTAAATGTATCAGATGCTAATTCTGCATCTTCTATTTGAACTTGAAGAAGTACACGATTTTCAGGAGTCATAGTAGTCTCCCAAAGTTGGTCTGGATTCATCTCACCAAGACCTTTATAGCGTTGAATATATGAGCCTTTTTTAGTATATTCATTTATCTTTTCTAAAACACTAATAATATCCTCATCAAAAGAGATATCCCATTCTTCAATTTTTTTGAAAACAAAAGAAGCTTCATTAAAATGTGGAGCTGCAAAAAGTTCATCATTTATAAGTAACTCTTCCATCCCGTCTTTTGTTTGAACAAAAATATGAATAGAATCATCAGATATACTCTTAGTTAAAATATTATTTCCTTTATCTATTAAAAATTTCTCAACCTCTATATACATTTTATTTATATCAAGAGAAATTAAATCTGGATTTTCTATAAAATGACGAATTAAATCAACTAAGGCATAACGACGCTCTAATGCATCTAAAGAACTACGATAATGATCAACCATTTTAAAATAAGATACTAAATCATTATGTCCAATAGAATCTACCTCTAAACTCTCAATGCCATTTTCAATAAGATAATCATTCATCTCACGATCATCTTTAAAATAAATCTCTTTTTTACCTTTTTTATAACGGTAAAGTGGTGGTTGGGCTAAGTATAAATAACCTTTTTCAACTACATCACGGAAATGTCTAAAGAAAAAAGTTAAAAGTAAGGTCTGAATATGACTACCATCAACATCAGCATCGGTCATAATGATGATTTTATGATAACGAAGTTTTTCTTCCTTATATTCTTCACCAATTCCACAGCCCATAGCTGTAATCATATTTGTAATTTCATCTGATTTTAGAACTTTTTCTAGTCTAGCTTTTTCAACATTTAAAATTTTACCCTTAAGTGGTAAAATTGCTTGAAAAACCCTATCTCTACCCATTTTAGCGGATCCACCAGCTGAATCCCCTTCCACTAGGTATAATTCACAAATAGATGCGTCTTTACTTTGACAATCAGCTAACTTACCAGGAAGTGTACCAACTGTCATATTATCTTTACGACGAGTTAATTCCCTAGCTTTTTTTGCAGCCTCTCGACCACGAGCTGCCATAAGTGCTTTAGCTACTATAGCCTTAGCTTGAAATGGGTTTTCTTCAAAATATTTTGAAAGTAGTTCGTAAGTTTGCTTTTGAACAAGTGGACGTACATAAGTATTACCTAATTTACCCTTTGTTTGTCCCTCAAACTGAGGTTCAGGTACACGGCAAGAAATAATTGCAATTAAACCCTCTTTAACATCATCACCTGATATTTTTGTATCTTTTTCTTTAGCTGCACCATTTTTAGAGTTGTAGTTAGAAATTACACGGGTAAGACCAGCACGGAAACCAGCCTCATGAGTACCACCATTTGGTGTACGGATATTATTTACAAAAGAAGCAAGTTTTTCATCATATGCTTCATTATACATAAGTGCAATATCAAACTCGATATCTTCAATTTTTGCAGAAAATGAATATACATCAGCTACTAAAGTTTTTTTGTTCATATCTGAAACATACTGAGCTATACCACCTTCAAAATGATAAGTTTCACTTAAATTTATACGCTCATCTTTAAAAATAATACTAATAAATGGATTTAAATATGCAAGCTCTTTAAAACGACGAGATAGGTACTCATATTCAAAGGTAATAGTATCTGTAAATATGCTTGGATCAGCTGCAAATTCAATAGTAGTTCCATGTTTACGAGTTTTTCCAGTTACTGCTAATTCTTCCTGAGGTATACCTTTTTTAAAATTTTGTTCATAAATATTACCAGCACGATATATTGTCATTTTTAAATCACAAGAAAGAGCATTTACAACAGATACACCAACACCATGAAGTCCACCAGATACCTTATATGTATCTTTATCGAACTTACCACCAGCATGAAGTACAGTTAAAACTACAGTAGCTGCACTCATACCCTCAGTTGGATGTATATCAGTAGGTATACCACGTCCATTATCTGAAATTTTACATGTACCATTTTTTGTTAAAGTTACATTTATAGTATCACAATAACCAGCCATAGCCTCATCAATAGAGTTATCAATTACTTCATATACTAAATGATGCAAACCACGATGACTAGTATCTCCGATATACATACCTGGACGTTTTCTAACAGCTTCTAGACCCTTAAGCACTTTAATATTACTAGCACCGTAATTTTCTTGCATATAAATCTCCATAAATAGTCATATTTGACAAATTAAATTTATTCTATCTAAAGTTTTATAAAAGTTAGTTTTATTAGTTTAATTTAAGTTTTCTAAATAATATATTTCATTGGTTCACCCAAGTAAAAACCCTGAGAATAGTCAGCACATAAGTCTTTAACTTTTTCATATACAGATTTATTATGCACATATTCAACTATAGTTTTAGACCAAAGTTTTTTAGAAAAAGCGATAATTACCTCTGTAATTATTTTAGAATCTTCATCAGTATCTATATTCTGTATAAGACTGCCATCAATTTTTATAAAATCAACATCTATGCCAATAATATGCTCAAAGTTTGAATAGCCAGTACCAAAATCATCAATAGCTATTTTTGACACAAAATGATAGTATAAATGGATAATAATTTTTTCTTTTCTAAAACAATANTTTTTTTTCTTGCTAATATACCAACTACTAAGTCCCTTAATTGAGCTATATTTTCTTGCAATAATGGAAGTTTGTCTTCTAAAAGTAATGAAATATAATTAACTCTCAAATCATTTGACATAGAAAAATAAGTTTTTATAGATATATTACTTAATTTTATAAATTTTATATTACTATAGGCATTATTACAGTTCTAAAGTTATCATCACTAAGTATAAAAGGTAAATTGCTATCATTTAAACCTATACTAAACTCTGAATTATTTATTATATTTAAAAAATCTAATAAATATTTTGAATTAATAGCTATTGAAAAAGCTTCTGTAAATCCTGTATTAAAAGTTATTTCTGTTTTAGCTTCAATATTATCATCACTTAAAGATTCAAAAATAATTTGATTATTTAGAAAAGTAATTTTTACATCTGTTGATATTGTAGTTATTTGTTTAATTGATTCTATCATTATAGCTTTTGGTAAAATTAATGTATTTGATACTTCTTTAGGTATGATTCTAGAATATTCAGGAAATTTACCATTTATTAATTTTGTAAAAAATGTATATTGAGCTGAACGAATAATAAGATTTGTTTCATCATAATAAAGTTCTATATCATCAAAAAATAGTTTTTGAATTTCTACAATTGCTTTTTTAGGTAATATTATAGATAATTCACTGTCACTTTTATTATTAATATTTACTACAGCTAACCTTCTTGTATCAGTTGATGCAAAATTAATGTTGTCTTTTTTTATATCTATTAATGCACCATTTAATTCAAACTTAGGATTGTTTGTATCAATTGATGGTGTTATTTTTTTAAGTGATTCTATTAAAGAGTGAGATTCTATTGATATACGTGCTTTATCTTGGTATAAAGGAAATTCTGGAAATTCTTTAAAAGAAAATGTTGGTAATTTAAAATTAGAATGTGATTGAGATATAAGTAACATATCATTTTTAAACTCTAAGTTAATATCTCCATCTTTTAAAATTCTAACTATATCTAAAAATTTTTTACCATTAGCAGTTGCACTACCATCTTGAAGTATATTTACATTGTTAGTAGTAACTAAAAAACCAATTTCATAATCAGTAGCTTTTATTGTTAAATTAGAATTAGATGCATTTAAAAAGATATGTGATGTTATTTGTGATGTATCTTTTTTTTCTAAAAAAGGACTAGCATGAACTAGTATATTTTCAATGATTGATTTTTGTATAATTAACTTCATTTAAATCCCTATATATATTATATAATAATAGTAAGTAGTAGTAGGCCTATGTGAATATGTGAAAACATTCTAAATAAGCCTATCTATGCGAACTGTATATATGTGATGAAGTAACTTGCTTTCATTCACAACTGTTCACATAAAGAATTATATCTTTTTTTTTAATAATTTAAGATACCGATGTTATTTTATTTGTTAATTCTTCAATCTTTACTTTAAAATCTTCATCATTTTCTAATAATTCATTGATTTTTTTAAGTGTATGAGAAATTGCAGTATGATCTTTCATACCAAAGTATTTAGCAAGTTGAGGCATAGTATTTTGAGTTAATTCTCTACATATGTATATAGATATTCTTCTTGCATATACAAGGTTTTTGCTTCTACCTTTTGAGCATATCTCACTTGGTTTTATATTTAAATCTTTTGCTACAGATTTTGTAATAATATCAAGAGTTAAATTAGCACGATTTTCTTGTAGTTGATCTTTTAATACAGTTTTTGTAAATTTTAAATCTATATCTACATGCATTAGCTGTGAATATGCATGTAACTTAGAGAGTATACCCTCTATTTCACGAACATTGGAATCTATAACTGTAGCTATGTAGTTAATAATATCTTTTGTTAGTTTTACCTTATTTATTTCACATTTATTTTCAATAATAGCTATTTTAGTTTCTAATTCTGGTGGTTGAATATCTGCAACTAGTCCCCATTCAAAACGACTTTGAAGTCTTTTTTCTAAACCACCAATTTTTTTAGGATGTTTGTCAGCTGTTAGAATTATTTGTTTTCCAGCACCTTTTAATGCTTCAAATGTATGAAAAAATTCTTCTTGTATACCCTCTTTATTTGATAAAAATTGAATATCATCAATAAGAAGTACATCACATTTACGATATTTTTCTTGAAATCTATCCATAGTTTTATTTCTAACATGTCTAACAAAGGCATTTAAAAATTGCTCAACTGTAGTATAAATTACACTTTTACCTTGGTTTTGAAATACATTTCCAGCAGATTGCATAAGATGTGTCTTTCCAAGACCAACTCCACCATATATAAAAAGTGGATTATATACCTCTCCAGCTTTTTCACTTACACTTTTTACAGCTGCATATGCAAACTGATTAGATCCACCAACCATAAAGTTATCAAATGTATGAGATGGATTTAATAAAGAATGAGTATGTGATTTTGTTTTTTCTTTAGTTTGAGAAACTTTTTTATCAACAGAATTTTTTAAAGTTATTTTCACAGAAACTTTAATATCGGTTTTTAATTCAAAAAGATGTTCCATTTTACTTGAAAATTTACTTTTTATCCAGTTAGCTACTAATTGATTTGGTGCATAAAATATAGCAAAATCACTAGTAGATTTTTTTGAATCATATGTTAATTGTTTTATATATCTTCTATATTCAACTTCAGTAATCTCTTCTTTTAAAGCTTTTAAAATTTCTTGACCAATATTCACATATTACCTTTTATTTATCTTTACTATGTGAATAATATCAATTTAATACATAAAATATGGTTAAATATATGTGAATAACTAAATTATTTTATTGTGAATAAATAATAAAAATTAAAAAATAGATATACTTTTAAAAAATATATCTATATATAGGAATAAAATGATTATACTTGGAATTGACCCAGGGACTAGAAAAATGGGTTATGCTATTTTATCTTTAGATAAAGGAAAAATTTCACTTATTGAAGCTGGACTTATAAAAATAAAAGCAGGTGAGCTTCAAGAACAAATCACACAAATGTTAGAAGCTTTTGAGAGTATATTTAAAAATCATACTATAGATGAAGTGGCTATGGAGGATATTTTTTATGCACATAATCCAAAAACTACTATAAAATTAGCACAATTTCGTGGAGCTATTATGTTAACTATTTTACAGCAATTTGGTTTATTTAATGAATATACAGCACTTCAGGTGAAAAAAGCATTAACTGGAAATGGAAAAGCCGCAAAAGAACAGGTAGCATTTATGGTAAAAAGATTATTAAATATAAAAAAAGATATAAAACCACTTGATATTACAGATGCAATAGCTGTTGCAATTACTCACTCACAAAGGCTTAGACTAAAAAAATAACTTGTGCTATATCAAGCAGTAAAAACTTTTTATTTTGTATAGTTTCGTCATTCCAAATAAAATTTGGAATGACGAAGGAAAAAAAANTGAATAATTTACCAGATGGTCATCCAGCTAAAGTATATTTAGAAGAAAATCAACTTATTCGTGGCTTAATGGCGAGTATAAATAGTATAGATATACAAAAAAATAAAGAAAAATTTAAAGAAAAATTTTATAAACTTTGTTTAATTGAGAAACACTTTGCTAGAAAAGAGAATCAATTATTTCCATATTTAGAACAGTATGGATGGACCTCACCATCTCAGAATATGTGGGCATTTCATGATGATATTAGGGCTATAATTAAACAAGCTAAAAATTTAGTAGAAGTATTTGAGATACAGCCCTTATCTATAGTATTACAAAATCTTTTTCACAACTTAGAACATATTATGCAAGTTGAAGAGGCACGTTTATTGCCACGTGCCTTAGATATGTTGCAAGAGAGTGACTGGATGGAGATGCGTGATGGGGATGAAGAGATTGGTTGGATGTTTGAAAAAGCTCCAGCTGCTTACCCAGCTCACGAAAAAAATGAATATATACACCCATCACAAGATACTAAAAAAAGAAAACTTCCATTTTCACTAGATGGACGTATAGATTTAGAACAAGGTCATATGTTACCTGAACAAATAAATTGGTTATTAAAATTTATGCCAGTTGATATTACTTATGTAGATGAGAATGATATAGTTATATTTTATAACCGTGGTGATGATAGAGTATTTCCACGTTCAGCTGGAATTATTGGAAGGGAAGTTAAATTTTGTCATCCACCAAAGTCTGTTGATCAGGTACTTATGATTTTACGTGAGTTTAAGGCTGGACGTAGGGATGAGGCAGAATTTTGGATAAGTTTTARGGGTAAGTTTATYAATATTCGTTATTTTGCTATCCGTGATGATGATGGTAATTACAAAGGTGTTATAGAAGTTAGTCAAGATGTTACACATATTAGAGCCTTAGAGGGTCAACAAAGATTACTTGATTGGGAATAAGTTATTTTTTCTTTAATTATATAAATTAATATATGTATAATGACAATTTTTTTACACTTCAAATAGTATAATTAAATAAATTATATTTAGTTATAAGGAACAATTTTGAGTCTTTGTCATATATACAATACTAATGAGTATTCTTCACATACGAAAAAAATATTGAATTCATTTAAACCTAGTCTATCTTTAAATATAGATAAAATAGATGATTATAATATATATATTATAGAATTAGAACATGTAGATAAGCATATATCATTAAAATTAAAAAAAAATCTTCACTTATATATTTTATAATTTCAAAATCTTATAATTTAGCTCTTTTTCAATTAGCAATATCACTTGAGGTAAAATATTTAATTACTCAAAATCAAGTTACAGATAAGGTCATATATAGGATTAAAACTGATATTGAAGCTAATAAGCCAGATAAGGTTAATTCTGGAAATGAGGCATTATCATCTATATCTAATAGGCTAACTTTTGTAGAAATGTTGAAAAATAAGTTAATTGAAAAAAGTACCTCAAAAGAGTTACACCTTATGGAAGGGTGTCAGTCTCCATTTTTTTAGATTCTAACCATTTAATTGGAAATATTATAGATTTTTCTATTAAATCTATAGCTGTAAGGGCTAAATATTCTAAAAGAATAGAGACTATGCATGATAAGCATGTAAGGATAGTTTTTAATATTCCAAATAAAAAAGATGAGATGGGTTACATCAAACTCTCAATTGATGTTAAGATTATTTTTAATACTCAAGCTGATCCTGATGGTTTTTGTAAAATTGTTTATGATTTTGATGAAGAAAATATTTCAGAATCTTTATTGATGGAATATGTATATGATAGACAAAAAGAATTGATTATAGAATTAAAAAGAGTATCTTTATTTCGCCAATTCTAAAAATCAGAATCTAGACTAATTTTATCAATTATAGTCTCAGAAAATAGGTAATCAGTCTCTTTGGCTATTTCATGACATTTTATACAAGATTTAATCCTTCCTTCATGAAATACTTTATTTCCAGTTTTATCATATACACCATACCACCAGTTATTATTTTTTACATCATATCCATTGTGCATTTTTATCATGATAACTAATCTGGAGATATTTTTTCTTTTTTTCTTAGGATATAGAGGTTTAACTATAATAGAATCTACTGGATATAAGGTACTTTTTTTTAAGTAGGCTACTTTTGCTAAATCATTTGCATATATATCTATATATGCAATATGATTAATTGATTCTATAATTGATTTATTTAGCCTATGTAAACTTTTCCAATTAGGAAAGATAAAATTTTTTGTTTTATTGAAATTTATTTCATTTGAATATAAATTAGAAAATGATAATAAAAATGTAAATCATATATAAGCACCTTGTTTAGAAGTAATTTAACTCTCTGACTAATTAGCTAGTAGATTCCAAGTCAAGCTTGGAATGACGGAACCAAGCTTGGAATGACGGAACTAACGTCACCCTAAACTTGATTTAGGGTCTAGTTTGTAATTAGTCAGAAAATCCTATTATAAAATAATAATCTAATAATACTAAGAGTCATAGATATTAATTTTTATTATTAGAATTTGTGTAAGTATAGTAATCTCCAAGAGTATTAAGATATAATTTTTAAAAAATAAACTATTAAGGAAAATTATGTCAAAACTAGAGAATGTTAGTATAGTAAAAGAAGCAAATATTTATTATGATGGTAAGGTAACAAGTCGTACAGTAGAGTTATCAGATGGTTCAATTCAGTCTTTAGGGATTATGTTAGCTGGTGAATATACATTTAAAACTAATGAAGCCGAAATTATGGAGATTTTATCTGGTGATTTAGAGATTAAACTAGCAGGTGAGCATTGGAAAACTTTAAGTACACCTGAGACTTTTAATGTAGCTGCAAACTCATCTTTTGATTTAAAAATCAAAAGTGTTACAGACTATTGCTGCTCATACATTAAATAATATATACTCCAAAGTTTTTTACTTTGGAGTCCTATCTATTGGACCAGTATATAGTTGACGTGGTCTAGCTATTTTTATATTTTTTTGTTGCGTTAATTCACTCCATTGAGCTATCCATCCTGGTGTGCGCCCTATAACAAATATAACAGCAAACATCTCTTTAGGAATTTTTAAAGCCTGTAGGATTAGACCTGAGTAAAAGTCTATATTTGGATAAAGTCCGCGTTTTATAAAATACTCATCACTAAGTGCAATTTTTTCTATTTTTTCAGCTACTTCAACTAATTCACTACTAATACCAAGTTCATCCATTAGCTCATTTCTAATGTTTTTAAGTACAGTTGCACGAGGATCAAAGTTTTTATATACCCTATGTCCAAAACCCATAAGCCTAAACGAATCATTTTTATCTTTTGCCTTAGCTATATACTCATCAACATTATCTACAGAAGCAATCATCTCTAGTTGACGTATAACGCTCTCATTAGCTCCACCATGACTCCTACCCCAAAGTGCTCCGATTCCAGCACTTATAGCTGCATAAGGATGAGCCATAGTTGATGCTAAATTTCTTACAGCTGTAGTTGATGCATTTTGTTCATGATCAGCATGAAGTGTAAAGATAGTATCTAATGCTTTTATCTCTATAGGCTTAAGTTCCACGTACTCATGTGGATACGCACGCATCATATATAAAAAGTTTTCTGTAAAACCTTTGTTAATATCTGGATATATTATAGGTAAACCATTTGAATATCTGTAAGACATTGCAGCTAATGTTGGAACCTTTGCTACGATTCTATTAGCCATCTCTTTATATTCCTCTGGTGTATTTATCTTTAAATGTTTAAAATAGTAAGTTGACAAAGCAGATACACCAGCTGAAAGTATAGCCATTGGGTGTGCATAATCAGGAAAAGAATCATATAGTTTTTTAATTCCCTCATGCACATATGAACGTTTTTTCATCTCTAAAGAAAATTTTTCTAATTTTTCTTTACTAGGTAATTCGCCATTTAAAAGTAAATATGCAGTATCTAAAAAAGTTTTTTCATTAGCCATATAAGAGATATCGTAACCCCTATACATTAGTTTACCAGCCCCACCATCTATATATGTTATTTTTGACTGACATGAGGCGGTAGATGTATATCCCTCATCATATGTGAACATCCCTGTTTTTTTATAAAATGTTGATATATCTACAACTGAGGGTCCAACTGTAGCATCTAAAATATCAAAGTTATAAGTTTTTCCATCACGATTATCTGTTATTGTTATAGTATTTTTATCCATTTAATTCACCTCTTGACTTTAATTATAAAATATTATATCATATTTTATAATTGGCTAGTTAGACTCTTATATAAATTGTTCAACCAAGTTATTTAAAGCGTTTTCATCCAAAGCACCAGATAGTCTGTGTACTTCTTTGCCGTGTTTAAATATTAAAAGAGTTGGTATGCTTCTTATTCCAAATCTAGCACCTAAGTCTGATTCATTTTCAGTATTTACTTTTACAAATAAAGTTTTTAGTGCATAGTTTTTAGCTGATTTTTCAAAGTTTAGACCCATCATCTTACATGGTCCACACCAGGGAGCCCAAAAATCAACTATAACTGGTATATCACTATTTACTATAACTTCGTCAAAGTTTGAAGAATTTAAATCAATAACTTTAGTATCTAATAATGATTTTTTACATTTCCCACAATTAGCCTTTTTATAAGATGGCTTTAATGGGATATTATTTACATTTTTGCAATGTGGGCAAATCACTCTCATATTTTTCCTTAAATCTAAAAATATATAATATTATAAAATTGTTACAAAAATGCCACCATTACGGAAAACATAAAACCTTTTTTTCTCACTTGATGATGTAGCTCTTTTAAAATCATTAACATTGTTTATTCCAATATTTTCTACCTGAATGATAATATCACCAACTTTTATACCGCTTTTTTTTACCTTATTATCTTTTTCTATCTCACTAACAAACAGACCTTTTAGATTGGTTGTTATTCCAAGTCTAGCTTTAGTGTTAGAACTAAGTGCCTCTAGTTTCATACCCATATAACTGTATTGATTAGGATCAGATCTATCATCCAATGAAGCTAATTGTACATTTATAATATCTATTTTTTTATCACGTAAAAATTTGATATTTACAACACGTGATGGTGGATATGAACCAATAGTATTTTTTAATTCACTTGCACTAGATATTTTTTTACCGTTAATAGATATGATTAAATCACCTCTTTTTAGTCCAGCATCTGATGCTGGAGTATTTTCCATAACACTTGTAATTAAYGCTCCAAATTGATTATTGTAAAAAGAACTCATTTCATCACTAATGTTTGAAATACTTACACCAAGGTATGCCCTTGTAAATTTACCTTTTTTAATTAGTTCTGTTGCAATTGAGCTAACCATATTTGAAGGAATCGCAAATCCAATACCAATATTACCACCACTTTTTGAAAGTATTGCAGAGTTAATACCAATAAGATGACCAGCTGAGTTAATTAGTGCACCACCTGAGTTACCAGGATTGATTGAGGCATCAGTTTGAATAAAGTCTTCATATTCAACTATACCAACACCACTTCTTCTTGTAGCGGATACTATACCTTGTGTAATTGTTTCACCTAAACCAAAAGGATTACCAAGTGCAAAGGTTATATCTCCAACTTTTACTTCATCAGAGTTATAAAAAGTAATAGCATTAAGATTTACAGCTTCAATTTTAATGATAGCTAAGTCACTTTTTTTATCAGTACCTATTATTTTTGCTTTGTACTCCTTTTTATCCCCAGCAATTGTCACCTTTATACTATTGGCTCCATCTACTACATGGTTATTAGTAACTATATATCCATCCTCTGAAATTATTACACCTGAACCTAAGGCACTTTGAATTCTCTCTTTAGGGACTGGTATTTTATTTTTGAAAAATTCTCTAAACAATGGGTCTTGCATATAAGGGTTTATATAAGTATCTGCAGAATTGAGAGTTTTTTTTGTAGATATATTTACTACACTTGTTCTTACATTTTGTAATATATTGTTATATGAAAGTATATACTCAGATGAATTTGGATATTTTCTTTGAGTAGCACTATCAGCATATTTAAATTTTATATTATCTTTTGCATTTAAAGCAGTTAAGATAAGTAAGCAGACTAATATTATTTTTTTCATATTATGTTCCTTTGTTTTTATTTATAAGTTTATAACGTATTTATTTATGAATTACTAATGTATAGTTAATGGAAGCTTTATTAAAACTTTAGTTTCATTTTTATGAGAGCTTAAACTTATGTGTCCATTTAGATAATCTTTGACAATTATTTTACACATATACAGACCTAGTCCAGATCCATTTTTTGATTTTGTAGAAAAATATGGCTCAAATATTTGATTTAATGTCTCTTTATTTATAGATCCAGCATTATCAATAATCATTATATTTATATAATTGTTTTTTTTAAATGCTTTTAAAATAATATTTTTATTTTTTATTTTTATTTCTAAAAGGGCATCAAGAGAGTTTTTTAATATACTCATCAAAGTTTGTACCAATTCATTTTTATATGTAACAATTTTTAAATTTTGATCCATTTCTTCTATATAATTTATATTATATTTCTTAAAATCATTTTTTAAAAGATACACCGATTTATTTGTTAGTTCATTTAAATATGTCTCTGATAAAGATTTACAAGGATTAAAAAAATCTCTAAAAAAATCTATAGTATCAGATAAACTAGATATAGTTGTAAGTATCTGCTCATAAGATTTATCTATTGTTTCATTAGTTAATGTATCTAATTCCTTTGAGATGATTAAGTTAGATATATTTGCTGTAATAACTGAGAGTGGTTGTCTCCATTGGTGTGCAATCATACTAATCATTTCTCTTTTTGCTACTAGTCTAGAGTGTACAAGTAATTTTTTTTGATGGAGTTGAAGTTTTTTAGATGCAGTTATATTTTCTTTGAAAAATATAAAGCCTATATGATTTCCAAAATTATCATACTCTGGGAGTAGTGTATTTTTTAACCATATCTCTTGTTTTCTTTTTGTAAAAAATTTTTGCTCAAATTTAAATACTGTTTTAGATTTCATATATTTTTTTATATCTTGTAATAATTTTTCTTTTGTAAAAGGTCTTAGATATTCAAAATAGTCATGTTGTAAAAGCTCGTTTTTGTCATATTTTATCAATTCTAGATATGCCTGAGATACATTTTGTATTATATTATTTGTATCAATTTTTATCAATAAAACTTTTTTATTTATAGTATCTCTTTCTTTAACTAACTCATTATTTAATATATTAACTTTATTTATATTTGCCTTTAATAAACTATTAGTGTTTGATATATTTGTTTGATCTGTTATAATCAAAGCTACTATTTTTTTTGTTTTATCAAAAGGTATAATACTTACATCTTGTTGCATATATGTATAGTTTGAGGCTTTTATTTGGTTGATTTTTATAGGGATTAAATATTTTGATATATCAGCTATATAAAATGTTGGTGATCCAATATTTAGAGCTGTTTTTATTTTTCGTATTAGAGTTTTTGTTTTTATAGTTGTAAATATTGTATCTAGTTGTTTATATAATACATCTTGTTCTTTAAGTTTTGTATGTAGCTCTAGCCATTTATTAAAATAGTAAATTGTTAATTTATCATCAAGTATCAATATACCATTATTTATGTTAGATATTAGCTTTTTATCTATATCAATGCAGCTAATATACTGTTCAATCTTTGTTTGAGCCATTGTATTGATCCATCTTTTGTTAAGATAAATATCTCACCATTTATTTTTTGATCTTTAAAGTTTATTTGAATATATATAACTATAACCTGTGAATAATTTTTAAATGTTTGTGTATCTGCTATTTGCTCTAAACTTATTTCTGATATATTTGGTGATGAATATGTGATTTCTGTTTTCATCTCTTGAGCTAACCTTGTAGTTAGTGATGAAGTTAAAACATTTGTTAATTCTAAGATAGCATCATGTATATCTTCATTATTTTCCAATTCTAGGTGTTGAGCTAAATTATTTGCACTTACTTTATTTATAAAAAATACACTTTCCCCACTAAATTCACCCATAAATGCTTGGGTTGAAAAAAAATAACTTGTACTTTTTAAATCATCAAATTTAGCCAATAAACTAGTAGTTTTTAAAATTTCGATTTTTGGTATACTAAGTGATGCAAAGGCATCAAGCATTTCAGCTATAACTGTGGTAGCACTACCATATGCTATATTCATTAACTCTTGTAGTACATCTTTTTCATCCTCCGTTAGTGTTATAGTTTCTTGATTCATTTTAAGCCAATATATTTATAATTTCTTGCATTTTTTTCTTATTTATAGGTTTTTTAATATGAAGTTGCGCACCTAAATTTATAACTATATTTTTAGCTTTATCTTGTATATCTGCTGATACTACTATAACTTTTGCATCTGGATTTATTTCTAAAATCTTAGGCAGGGTCTCATATCCATTCATTATAGGCATAGTTAAGTCTAAAAATATTATATCCACTTTATGTGTTTTCATAATTTCAATTGCTTCAAGTCCATTTGTAGCTTGATATATTTCATCATTCTTTATATATGGTTGTAATGATTTTAAAAGACTAAGCCTAGCAAGCTTTGAATCATCAGTTATTAGATATTTCATTTTAAACCTTTATATAATAAAAAAATATAAAATTTAACAATTTATTCTTTGATTATAGCAGTCTTTTTAAATTATTGCAATAAAATAATATTTTTTATTATTTTAGAACTTATTTTCTTTGTATTTTAAATTTGAGGAACATACATAAAGTATAGAATTTTTAATACTTGATATTGAAGTGTAATTGTCTATGGCAAAATAAAATTTATTTTCTTTTTTTAATAAACTAATTCCATTAGACATATCTAATAATGATAATTTAGAGTTATCTATTAGTTTTGCATCACTAACATCTTTAAACTCTAACTCTATTGTTATCCAGTCAAAGGCACGTGCCTTATCTTGGCAAGCTATAATTAGTTTAACAAATGTAGCTGATATTATATCTATAGAACGTATCTCTGCATCTACAAACTTACCAAACCTTTTTAAAAAGTTTGTTATATCTTTATTTAATAGGGCTCTCATATTTTATTGACAGCCAACACATTCCATAGACCTATCTTCAACATCATTTGCAATCTCTGGAGATTGTGAACGAAGATAATATGTAGATTTTAATCCAAGTTTCCAAGCAAGCATATATATCTCATTTAAGTATTTACCACTTGCTTTATCAAGTGTAATAAAGATATTTAAACTKTGACCCTGATCTAACCACTTTTGACGAATTGCAGCAGCTTTTATAAGCAAAGTTTGGTTTAATTCATAGGCTGGTGTATAATAAGCCCAAGTTTCAGGTGATAACTTAGGTACTACTACGGGAATTAGACCAGAAAGATTTTCTTCAAACCATTTTCTTTTAAATACTGGTTCTATTGCTTGAGTAGTCCCAGTAAGTATAGAGATTGATGAAGTTGGGGCTATAGCCATAAGGTAACCATTGCGCATACCTTGTTTTTTAACCTTTGTACGTAAGTTTTCCCATTCGTAAGATGAAGCAAACAATCCACCACGGTCAACTAGGTTGATTACCTCTGCGTTAGCATAATCCATAGGCATAATACCCTTACTCCAATCTGAACCTTCATACTGAGCATATATACCTTTTTCAAGAGCTAAATCTGATGATGCTGAGATAGCATTAAAACTAACTGCCTCCATAACTTCATCTATTTTATCAAAGTGTTCTTGACTCCCCCATGTTATAGATTTTTCTGCTAACATTTGAGCCTCACCCATTACACCAAGACCAATAGAACGTGATTTCATATTAGTACGTTTTACTTTTTCAACTGGATAGAAGTTTAGGTCTATAACATTATCCAAACATCTAATAGCTATTGGTACTATTCTATTTATATCTTCTTTAGTATTTATCTTAGATAAGTTGACTGATGCAAGGTTACATACAGCTGTATCACCATTTATTTTCTCTTTTTCAACTACAAAAATCGGAACTCCACCTAAAGAATCTAGAGCTGTAACTTTTTTAGCTGGTTTTTTAATACCTGAATCTACTTTTACAATATCATTTTCTTCATAAGAGATAGAATCCCCGTTTTCAAAAATAAATTTTATTTTATAATGGTTAGGCTTAGTATTTTGAAAAATTTCAGTACAAAGATTTGAACTTCTAATAACACCAGAGTGTTTATTTGGATTAGCTCTGTTTGCATTATCTTTAAAACAAAGAAATGGTGAACCAGTTTCAAAATAAGATGTTAGTATTTTTTTCCAAAGATTTTTTGCTTTAATAGTCTCTTTTAAAACACTTTCATCAGCTTCTAACTCTTTATATCTTTTGTTAAAGTCTTCGCCATATAAAGTAGCTAATTCTCTAGCATCATATGGATCAAATAAACTCCAAATAGCATCCTCTTTAACTCTTTGCATAAATAAGTCATTTAACCATAATGATGGAAATAAATCGTGAGCACGACGACGTTCCTCCCCAGAGTTTTTCTTAAGATCTAAAAAATCATTTATATCTATATGCCATGGTTCCATATATACAGCTATAGCTCCCTTACGTGTACCTAACTGGTCAACTGCAATTGCAATATCATTTGTAATTTTTAAAAATGGTATTGTGCCACCAGCTGCATTTTTATGTCCATCAATAAATGAACCCATTGAACGTATACCAGTCCAATCCCATCCTATTCCTCCACCAAATTTAGATAACATTGACATCTCTTGATAAGAATCAAATATACCTTCAATATTATCTGGAGTTGAGCCAATATAACAAGATGAAAGCTGGTGCCTAGTAGTCCTAGCATTTGATAAGGTTGGAGTTGCAAGCATAACTTCAAACTTAGATATCATATTATAGAACTTTATAGCCCACTGCTCTCTTTTTTCTTCTTTTTGAGCCAGAAACATTGCTATAGCCATAAACATGTGTTGAGGAAGCTCTATAGGATTAGCATGCTTATCTTTTATTAGATATCTATCATAAAGTGTTTTTACACCAAGATAATTAAATAACATATCACGTTCAGGTTTGATATGTTTTTCTAGATTTTCTAAGTTATACATATCTTTAAGACCAAGAAGAAGTCTACCCTCTTTTTCACCTCTTAGGAAATATTTTTCTAGTGATGAGTAACCAGTAAAACCATTAACTTGGTGATATAGATTAAATAAGAAAAGTTTAGATGCAACAAATGTCCAGTTAGGGGCATCTATATCTATCTTATCAACTGCAGTTTTGATAAGTGTTTGTTGAATCTCTTTAGATGTAATTCCATCGCGAAATTGAATTTGTGCATCAACTTCCAATTCACTTTGAGATACAGCAGATAAACCTTTTACAGCAGCTGATGTATATTTTTGAATTTTAGTAATATCTAATGGTTCAGTCCTACCATTTCTTTTTATAACTGTTATCATTTAATTCCTTTTAAACTTTATTCCAAAATGAGTTTGGAATAAAGTCATTCTGAATTTAATTCAGAATCTAATTTATAAATTTATTTATTAAATACTCTAGCAAATATATTATCTACGTTTTTAGTATAGTAATCATAGTTAAAGCACTCGCGAATTTGTTTTTCACTTAGTGACTTTCTTAATTCCTCATCAGCTAAAAGATGATTCAGGTATAAACTTTCCCCATTCTCATCTGTAGTAGCCTTACCTTGTTGAATCTCTTCCCATACTTTCATAGCATTTCTTTGAACTATTTTATAAGCATCTTCACGACTTACCCCTTGTATAGGTAACTCTAAAAGTATACGTTGAGAAAAAACTAATCCACCAGTAAGGTTTAGATTTTTCATCATATTCTTAGGATATACAGTTAAGTTTGCTATTACATTGTTCATACGGTGAAGCATAAAGTCACTCGTAATAAAAGAATCAGGTAACCAGAATCTTTCAGTTGATGAGTGAGATATGTCACGCTCATGCCATAATGCTACATTTTCCATAGCTGKMRTWGMNGNTARKSWCWAMTNATRCGWKYMWGTYMYSWAAKRWTKYMWRYWWNTATWRGAKWANCGTWTMNTGYGRYATYNCASANNTGNNNAGCCTTTWTNACYMYTNGYAAMWTNNATKCSNNTMACWTTMKKWTASYWCMRWYSYYWRMCWSTGRYKAWWYNNNASTGCNAACTKCNTYAWTWSTAKRWSCCAYMAKYRMTARKRMYRTMGYYAANNTCWTGSMTWRSNGAYMAYGTTGTATAACTTGGTTAGATGCAGGTGCTGGTTTTAGACCTAGTTCTTCACATGTATAATCTTCTAATTCTAATGGCGCATGAGCAAAGTTACCCATAGCACCTGAAACTTGACCTACGCATATAACATCCATAGTTTGTTCTAAGTTTTCTAAGTGTCTAGCCATCTCATCATACCAAACTGCAAGAACAAGACCAAAGGTAATTGGCTCACCATGTATACCATGTGAACGTCCAACCATTAGAGTCATCTTGTGTTCCTCAGCTCTTATTTTAATAGACTGCATAATCATCTTAACATCTTTGATGATTAACTCTAAAGAATCTTTCATTTGAAGTGCTACTGCTGTATCAATAGTATCTGAAGATGTCATACCATAATGGAACCATCTTGACTCATCACCTAAAGTTTCTGATACACTTGTAGTAAATGCTATCAGGTCATGGCGAGTTACTGCCTCTATCTCATCTATACGTTTTATATCAAAGCCAGCATTTTTTACTATTTTATCGGCATCGTCCTGAGGAATTTTCCCTAGTTTAGCCCATGCTTTAACAACTGCTTTTTCTACGTCTAACCATGCCTGGTATTTTGCTTGATAAGTCCATTTTGAACTCATCTCTTCTCTTGAATATCTTTCTATCATTTATGGTTACCTTATAATATTTATATTGTTTTTTTATGCTAAAATTCACATAATCTAAAGTGATTAATTTTACAAAACTTTTAGTNAATAATTGATTAAATAGGAAAGAAATTTTGCCATTTGTAAATAAGAAAATGTTAGTGTCCCCGAAGCAAAGAGCTTTTATATATTTAATAAAAGAACTGAATWATACACAAAAAGAAGCACAACGCTTAATTGCTAAAGGTCGTATGTTGATTAATGGTAATGTTGTAGAAAAATCTTCGCAAGAAATTGAGGGTGAGATTGAGTTTATATCTTTTGAACCAATATCTAAAGGTTTGGTTCCAGATTTTATACATAAGGAGTTTGTAGTATTTTCTAAACCTAGTGGAATGTTAATTCATCCTCAAAATAGATACACAGCATATTCGCTTATAGATGAACTAAAGTATCAGTTTAGTATGGATTCTAATATTACTCATCGTATAGACCAAGAGACTAGTGGATTAGTATTGTGTTCACGTAATAAAAAGTCTGAAAGGGTTATAAAAATGATGTTTGAGCAAAGAGATATGAAAAAAAAGTATCTAGCCTTAGTTCATGGTAAAATGAGTGAAGATTTATGTATAGAGGATTCTTTACTTAGACAAGAAGATAAAAGTTCTATTGTAAGAATGATTGTAAAGGTACACAAAGATGGAAAAAAATCAAAAACTGATATCAAAATTTTAAAGTACTTTAAGGACTTGAATATGACTTTAGTTGAATGTTCACCTTTAACTGGAAGGCAACATCAAATACGTGTACATTTGTTTCATGTGAAACATCCAATAGTTGGTGATCCTATATATGGACAGAGTGAAAAAAATATAATTAAATTTTTAGATAAAGAATTAAACTCAAGAGATCGCATAAAGTTAAGTGGAGCTTCTCGCTTACTTCTTCATGCAAATGAATTAGAATTTGATTTATATAATGAACACTTTCATATTAAGTCTAAGCTTGATTTTGAAGCTATATGCATGGAATCTATAAAGTTATAAATATGTTAATTATAGATGTGAATAACTGAAAGAATGATTTAAAGACAATCTAATCACTTAGACAATAAAAATTAATATTTAGCTTATAACACCTAATTATAGGGCTTTAAGCAAGATGAAAGCATTGCAATTTCAGCTAATATTTATATAAATTATATCTTAATTTTATCTTAATTTATATAATATTTGTAAAGATTATTCACATATTAGAACAATATGTGAATAATCTACATTTTAATCAATTCTTAAGAATATTTTCTATATACAAAATATAATATAATATTGTAATTTTTGTCTTATTCCATTGGTATTTTTATTATATTGTCAGGATTATGTTTTTATAAGAAAAGTAGGGTATTATACATTTACAAACGACCTCCCTGGTGTGTTGGTCGTTTTACTTCAAACAGAGTTTATACTCCATTATATCTTTTCATTATTTTTTTAACACGGTTTTTTAAATTACGTAAAGCTTCCACACTAGTTTCACCATCAGCAGTTAGATTTTCAAAACCATCTTCAAATTGTGCCTTAGCTACCCAACCAATTTTTTTCTGATATTTGATACCTACAAAACGTACATCCCCAAAGTGTTCCTCACAAAGGCTATATATTCTTTGGATTCTATCTGTATTTGTTTTTTTCTCAGCCATAGAGCCATCTCCTTTTTATGCATATAATGAGTACAAACTCATTATTTTATTATAACGTTCAATCCTATTTAGTACAAAACTCAGATACATTAATATGTACTTCGTTACTATAAGTATATCATATCTGGGTTACGATTTTGTAAAATTCTTGACTTTATTTTAGGGTTGATTCATTCAGTGAAAATATCGTCATTTCAAAAAAATATCGTCAGTCCAAACTTGATTTGGAATCTAAGCCAATTAATTAGACACAGAATTAAGTTTATGCTGACTAAAGTAGTTATATGAATTAGATGTGGACTTTATTTAGTCATCATTTTTAGCAGCTTTAATAAAACCTATTAATCCTACAGTTACAACTATTATTATAAATACAAGTTGGAATATTTCTACATAAGACATTATACTTTACCTTTTTCTTTTAGCTGCCCACAGGCTGCACTTATATCTATACCCTTAGAATCACGTATTGTACATAATAAACCATGCTTAAGAAGATATTCTTGAAAGGATAGCATATCATCTTTACTTGGTCTATCATAAATAGTACCTGGGTAAGGATTAAAGTATATAAGATTAACCTTTGCTTTTATATCTGTAAGTAATTTTACAAGTTTTTTTGCTGAGCCTATGTCATCATTTTTATTTTTAATAACTAAATATTCAAACATAACTCTTTTTCTTGTATCAATAGGGAAACGTTTTACAGCTTCTATAATCGAATTTATATTATGAGCCTTATTCATAGGTATTAATTCACTTCTTAGCTTATCATCTACAGCGTGAAGTGAAATAGCTATATGTACACCTAAATCCATCTCGCCTAGTTTATCAATCTTTGTACTTAAACCACTAGTTGATACAGTTTGTCGTTTACCACCTATACAAAGACCATCCTCTTCTTTAAATATCTCTATAGCCTTTGCTAGATTGTCTAGATTGTCAAGTGGTTCACCCATACCCATATAAACTATATTTATTTTACGATTATGTTTATGCTTATTATCACGTTTTAGGGCTACTACCTGTGCTACAATCTCTCCAACAGTTAAATTCCTTGTAAAACCACCTTTAGCAGTTAAACAAAATGTACATCCTACTTTACAACCAACCTGCGTAGATACACAGATAGTATACTTAGCTTCTTGTATGACTACTCCGTTACTGTCTAGTTGTGTTTCTTTCATCTTTAGCCATACACTTTCCATAGTTTTACCATCTTGAAGTTCAAATAGATACTTTATAGTACCATCACTTGATAACTCTTTATTGGCAATTTTTAATGGATCTACTATATATTTTTGAGCTAACTCTTCTTTTAAACTTTTAGGAATGTTGTTCATATCTTCATACGAAGTTGCATAATTATGATACAACCAACCAAAGATTTGCTGTACGCGAAAACTTGGTTTTATAAGAGTGAATAATTCTTTTTTAGTATAGTCATAGAGTGAAGGTTTTAAGTTAGTCATCTTGCAGTTAGTTCCTTAATTCTTTTTGTAACATGTATATCTAGAAACTCTTTTGCCTTCTTATGGTTCTTTAAAAAATCATCATGTGCATTTGAGTTAGTATAGTTAGTTATGCAAAATACTCCACCAGCTGGTATCTTAAACTCTTGTGCAATTTTTAAAACTGCAAAAAATTCCATGTTCTCAATGCCAATACCAAGTTCTGTATATTTCGCCGTTAAATCTTTATTTGTAGAGATATAATTAGAAGAATTTACTACTATATCTTTAATATCTTGCGTGTTAGTTGTTACTACATTATCGAGTGGTGTATAAGAATCATTCCTTAAAAAAGATAACTCAATATTAGATGCTGTTTTAGATTCAATTATGTCAAATATCTTAGCATCTCCATAAGATCCAGCACTGCCTATAAAAAGTAAAAACTCTGGTTTATCAAACAAACATAATCTTGTTAGATTCATAGACATTTCTATAAGCCCTACCCCCATTGGTTGAGCAAATTTAAATGTTTCATTATTTCCTGCMCAGATAATCATTCATATCCTTCAATTTATTATATAAATTCAAGGGAACCTTTTCCCCTGTTATTATAACAAAGAAAGTAATTTCTTTGTTTACGCTAACGCTATGTTCTCTTTTACAGAGAGCTCACGCAACTAGTTGCTTTATAATCTAACAGGTATATTTTCATTGTGTAAATAACGTTTTAAGTCCATTATATCTATCTCTTTATAATGAAATATGCTAGCAGCTAATGCCGCGTCAGCTCCATGCTCAAATGCTTCTTTTATATGAGCCATAGTTCCAGCTCCTCCACTTGCAATTACTGGTACATTTACAGCAGATGATATTTGTTTTGTTATATTTAACTCAAAACCAGCCTTAGTACCATCAGCATCCATAGAGGTAAGTAAAATCTCACCACTTCCGCGATTTACTACTTCTTTGGCCCATTCTACAGCATCTATACCAGTATCCACACGTCCACCGTTTAGATATACATTATATCTATCTCCAGTTTTTTTAACATCAATCGCCGTAACTATACACTGAGAACCAAATCTTTTTGATGCCTCATCTATAAGTTCAGGTCTTTTTATAGCAGCTGAATTGATACTAACCTTATCACATCCTACATTTAAAAGTTTATAAATATCATCAAGTTTACGTATACCACCACCCACAGTTAAAGGGATAAATACTTCACGTGCAACCTGAGCTACTATATCTACTATAGTATCCCTGTTATCACTTGAGGCTGTAATGTCTAAAAAAGTTATTTCATCAGCTCCCTCTTCATTGTATCTTTTTGCTACCTCTACAGGATCACCAGCATCACGTAGACCAACAAAGTTTACACCTTTAACTACTCGTCCATCTTTTACATCTAGACATGGGATAATTCTTTTAGCGAAATAATTCAAAAACAGCACCTCTAATAATATATTGCAATTATACTGTTTTTAACTTAGGATTTTTGGTGGCTAAGTTTTAGTTATAAATTTTTAACTTTACTAACTTAAMCATTATTTTGATATATTTATCAAAATAATGTTTCATGTGAAACATTTATAAATACTCCTTTTCAAAAACAAAAAATTTAGAATTATTTTTTTTTGCTTTATCTAAGGTTATATCTGATAAGTTTAATAATTCTTGAATATATGGACTGTGCATAGGATATAAAGAAATCACAGCATAACAGTTTATAATTATATTTGAGTTCTCAAAGGAATATGGTTTTCTTAGTTCATCTATAATTTTCACTATCACTATCTTTAAGACAATCTACATATCTAATTATAATAAATTCATTACCACTAAGACGAATAATTAAACTATTTTTACTTACCATAGCTTGTATCCGACTTGCTATATCTTGTAAAATTTTATCGCCAATACGATATCCAAACAAATTATTAATATCTTGGAGATTATCTATTGTTTAATTGCTGTTTTTATCCCAAAATTGGCTAGGACTGAAATATTATATAATAAGATATCTTATAATATAAAACTATTTTTTAGTATTAACTTACTATAAGTAAAAATACTATACAATGTTAACTTAATGGAAAAAGTTATAGCAAAAAAAAAGTTTGGACAAAACTTTTTAAAAGATAAAACAGTATTAGAAAAGATAATCGAAGCGATGCCCTATAATGACAATAAAATTGTTGAAATTGGACCTGGCTTAGGTGATTTAACTAAATATTTAGTAGATGTTAAAAGTGTAGAAGCTTTTGAGGTCGATACCGATTTATGTAAATTATTACAAAGTAAATTTGATAAAGAGATTGTTACCAAGCGACTCCATATAAATTGTGGGGATGTTTTAGAAGCTTGGCAGAGCGCTTTAATAGATGAAGATTACGATTTAGTGGCTAACTTGCCCTATTATATCGCAACAAAAATAATCTTAAAAGCACTTGCAGATCCAAAATGTAAAAATATACTAGTAATGGTACAACTTGAAGTAGCCCAAAAATTTTGTGCGATAGAAGGTCAAAGGCAATTTGGATCTTTGGGTATTATAACTCAAAGTGTAGGTGAGGCGCATATTATTATGCAAGTCCCTCCAGTTGCATTTGAACCTCCGCCAAAAATAAACTCGGCTGTTTTTTTGATACAAAAGAATACAAATAGAAATGATGAGAATTTTGAGGGCATGCTTAGAGTTGCATTTAAGCAGCCTCGCAAAACTCTTATGAAAAATTTATCTGTAAACTTTGATAAAAATTTACTTCAAGAAGCTTTTAATGAGCTAGAATTTACAAAAACGATACGCCCTCATCAGCTTAGCACTTCTAACTATCACCAACTCTATAAAAAAATAATATAAAATGAAGGAGTTTGGATGGAAGAGAAAAATGGGAATGTTCAAGAAAGCCCTAAATCAGATGTTAACGGTAATGTGCAAGCAGAGGTAAAAGCTTCTGCTAGCCACCGTAAACCAAATAATAATCAAAATCGTAATAATGCTAATAGAAATAAGGGTGGTGGACGCGGACGTCGTCGTCATAATACACCAGTAGATGAAAATCTTAAAAAATTTGTAGGACTTAATCAAGAGGCTCATAAGCAAAGACTTAACCCTCACTATAAATTAGATTTAAACTCTAAAGCAAAAATTCGTATCACTCCTCTTGGTGGACTTGGTGAAATCGGTGGAAATATTACTATTTTTGAAACTCAAAATGAAGCAATTCTTATTGATGTTGGTATGAGTTTCCCAGATGATGATATGCACGGTGTTGATATATTGATACCTGACTTTACTTATATCCATGAGATTAAAGATAAAATAAAAGCTGTAATAATTACTCATGCACATGAAGATCATATTGGTGCTATGCCTTACCTTTATAAAGAACTTCAATTCCCTATATACGGGTCACCATTGCCTTTAGCCATGATTGGTAATAAGTTTGACGAGCATCACCTTAAAGAGTGTAGACGTCATTTTAATCCAGTTGTTAAACGTGAAGTTTATGAGATTGGTAATGAGTTTAAAATAGAGTGGATGCATATGACTCACTCTATCTTAGATAGTTCATCTTTAGCAATCACTACAGATGCTGGTACAGTTATTCATACTGGTGATTTTAAAATAGATTATACTCCAGTTGATGGCTATACAGCTGATTTACATAGATTAGCTTATTATGGAGATAAAGGAGTTTTATGTCTTTTAAGTGATTCAACTAACTCATACAACTCTGCTCCAACTCCATCGGAGTTAAGTGTAGCTCCAGCATTAGATAGAGTTTTTGCTAAGGCTGAGGGACGTGTAATACTTTCTACTTTTAGCTCAAATGTTCATCGTGTATATCAAGCTATACAGTATGGTGTTAAGTATGGACGTAAGGTTTGTGTAATTGGTCGTTCAATGGAAAGAAATATAGAAATTGCCATGCAATATGACTATATCAAATTGCCAAAAAATATCTTTGTAGAACCAGATCAAATTTCAACTCTTAGTGATAAAGAAGTTTTAATAGTTACAACTGGTTCTCAAGGTGAACCGAGTTCAGCTTTATTTAGAATGAGTATTGGTGAACATAGACATGTTAAGATTAAACCAAATGACTTGATTGTTCTTTCATCACGTGCAATACCTGGTAATGAGGGCTCAATATCTGGAATGCTTAATCATCTTCAACGTGCTGGTGCAAAAATATATTATGATAAGGATATTCACGTATCTGGTCATGCATCTATTGAAGAACAAAAACTTATGCTTCGTCTTACTAACCCTAAGTTTTTCTTACCAATTCACGGTGAATATAACCATGTTATGAGACACAGAGAGACTGGTATTCTGTGTGGAGTCCCTGAGAGAAATATACATATTATGAATGATGGTGATACTATTGAAGTTGCACCTAAGTATATGAGAAAAGTTAAGTCAGTTCGTACAGGTAAGACATATATTGACAATCAAAATAACCATAAAATTGAAGACGATATAGTTATTGATAGACAAAAACTTGCATCAGATGGTGTAGTTATGATTGTAGCTCAGGTTGACGGTCAGCATTCAAAACTACTTTCAAAACCAAGAGTTACTTCATTTGGTATAGTAGCTGATAAACAAGATAAATATTTTGCAAAAGAGATTGAGGATATATTAGAGCACTTTTTAATTAATATTAAAGAGGGACTTATTGATAATACCAGAGCCTTAGAGAATGATCTACGTCAAGTAGTTCGTAAACATATTTATAGAAAAATGAAAAAATATCCACTTATTGTTCCACACGTTTTTGTGCAATAAGCTTTAAAGTAAAACGAGCTTTGTCTCGTTTTACTGCAATTTATAAAACTCTCTCTCAGCTATTTATTGATACCCTATGATTATAAAATTACAAAAGGCAAAACTTGTCAGAAAACAAAAATGCAGAATTTGAAAACGCAGTAAAAAATATGATGCTTCATATAGGTGAGGACCCAGACAGAGAGGGGCTATTAAAAACACCACAAAGAGTTAGAAAAGCTCATGAATTTATATATGGCGGTTATAAAGAAAATCCTAAAGCTGTATTAGAGTCTGCATTGTTTACAAGTTCTAATACTGAAATGGTTCTTTTAAAAGACATAGAATTTTATTCAACTTGCGAACATCATTTATTACCAATTATAGGCAGGGTGCATGTAGCATATATCCCAGATGGTAAGGTAGTTGGTTTATCTAAGATACCACGTGTAGTAGATATTTTTGCAAGGCGTATGCAAATACAAGAACAATTAACTGAACAAATAGCAGACTCAATTATGGACACTATTCAGCCAAAGGGTGTAGCTGTAGTAATTTCTGCACGTCATATGTGTATGGAGATGCGTGGAGTTGAGAAAATTAATTCAACTACTACCTCTTCAGCTCTTCGTGGTTCATTTAAAAATAATGAAAARACAAGAAGTGAATTTTTTTCACTTATAAACTCACCAACTGGCATGCGATACTAAATGCCATTTAAATCACTAAAAGATAAGATATCATCAAAAAACTATTCGATTCGCTTTGGTGAGGTAATAAAAATAAATGCTACAGTTATAACAGCTAAAGGATTAAATGTAAGCATTAGTGATATGGTTAAAATAATCTCAAATACAAGCAATCAAGAAACCTTAGGTATGGTTACAGAAATAGATGGATTTACATTTTTAATTACACCATTTTCTTTTGTAGAGGGTTTTTGTTCTGGGGATAAGGTATTTTTAGACCAGACAGGTATGAATATCCCAGTTGGAGATGCTTTACTTGGTCGCGTTGTTGATCCATTTATGCATCCAATAGATGGAAAAGGAAGAATAGAATCTACAATATATAGCCCAATCATAAAATCCCCAATAGCTGCAATGAAACGCGGAATGATAGATGAAGTTTTTCCTGTAGGTGTAAAAAGCATAGATGCTCTTTTAACCTGTGGAAAGGGTCAAAAACTTGGAATTTTTGCAGGGTCTGGTGTAGGTAAATCAACCTTAATGGGAATGATAGTGCGTGGAACTGATGCACCCATAAAGATTGTAGCTTTAATTGGTGAGCGTGGTCGTGAGGTACCAGAATTTATAGAAAAAAACCTTGGCGGTGATTTAACTAATACAGTAATAATAGTTGCTACATCTGATGATAGTCCGCTTATGAGAAAGTATGGAGCTTTTGCAGCTATGAGTGTAGCTGAATACTTTAAAGACAAGGGTCTTGATGTACTTTTTATTATGGATTCAGTGACAAGATTTGCAATGGCACAAAGGGAGATTGGTTTAGCCCTTGGTGAGCCACCAACATCTAAGGGTTATCCACCATCATCTTTAAGTTTATTACCACAATTAATGGAACGTGCAGGTAAAGAAGAGGGGAAGGGCTCAATTACAGCCTTTTTCACCGTATTAATTGAGGGTGATGATATGAGTGACCCTATTGCAGACCAGTCTAGGTCTATCTTAGACGGTCACATAATATTATCTAGGGAACTTACAGACTTTGGTATATATCCACCTATACATATTTTAAATTCAGCCTCAAGGGTAATGAATGATATTATTAGTGAGGAACATTTAAGTGCAGTTTTAAGATTTAGAAGGATGTATACCCTTTTAAAAGAAAATGAGATGCTTATACGTATAGGTGCATATGCAAAAGGAAGTGACCATGAACTTGATGAGGCTATATCTAAAAAAGAAATTATGGAAAAATTTATGACTCAAAGTTCACTTTTACAAAATCCTTTTGATGATACTGTGACAACACTCTTAGAAATTATTAATCAAAATTTATAGTAAGTTTAGATTCTCTCCAAGCATGTTTTTTCATTTTTTCATTTTTAATAGTTATAGCTAAAGTGATAGATGAGTTTTTTTCAAACATTTTTTTTATTTTTTTTATTTTTATATCAGTATCAAAGATATCTATGTAAAAATAAATAATAGCCTCGCAACTTAAATAGTTTTTTTCTTTTAATAAAGATTCTATCTTTACAAGAAATGTAAATTTTAGTATCTTAGAAATTTCATTAGCCCTAGTTTTTACAAGTAAAAGTTTGCCCATAGATATTTTTATGGAACTAATATCACCTTTATCTGCATATTTTAAACATTTGTTGATAAGTTTATCCCAGTAATCATTTAACAGTATAGATATTTTTATAAGTTGTATATTTTTATATATATCCATAATCTCATAACATTTTCTAAAATTATTATCTTCATATGCCAATAAAAATTCTTTAAATTTAGTATTGTTAGTAGTTATAAGTTGTAATACTTTTTGTTTGGATATTACACTTATATATTTATTTATTTGATTTTTTGCTTTATCTGGTAGGTTTAGTAATATAAGTTTTTGAGCATTTACATAAGATATTTGAAAATTTTTCTCCATTTGTATATATTCTGGAGTTAATTGTAAGTAAGTATATTTGACAGCAATAGCATAAGCTAATGCGTACTTTTTGTCTTTGTATAATTCTTTAAATCTATCATAATTTTTTATCTCAGACATATTATATCTTGAATGATAAGCCAGAGGCTTATCATTTGTGAATTATATATCTTTTAATTCTACTTCAGAGAAAGCTCTCATTAGGTGTTTACCCACTTGGCCGTCAAATGCATCCCAATCATAGTAGTCTTTAAGTTCTTTTACCGCTTTAGGTTTGATTTCATAACTTTCCATATCATTATCATAAGCTTCTTTAGCATATTTTAAAATAATTTTGAAGTAATTTAAAAAAGGATCAATAGTCTCATGCATCTTTCCAGAGGGACCATGACCTGGTACATATAAGTTATATTTACCATATCCATCTTTTTGATTTATAATATTTTCAAGAAGTTCAATATTTCCATATACACTTGAAGATCCGTCCATACCACCAAGACGGTTTTTCATTAAGTTATCACCAAGCCATAATGTTTTAGAGTTTACATGCTCAATTAAAATATCAGTATCAGTATGTGCACGTTTAGGATGATGAATTTTAAAGATTTGACCATCAAATGTTAAAGTATTACCCCCATTTACAGTTTTATTAGGATATGGATATGGTTTAGTACCTTTTAGATTACCAGATAATCTCTCTAAAATCCCATACCATAAATCAGCCCCACCCTCTTTTACAACTTTAATCATATTTGGATGTGCATAACTATCAGCTTTTGGGTAATGCTCTAATATAGCTTTGCCTGCAAACCAATGATCACCATGTTTGTGAGTATTTAAAATTGCTATCACTGGCTTGTCTGTTACTTTTTTAAGTTCAGCAAAGATTTTTTTACCAACATTGTAGTTACCACCTGGATCAATCATAATAAGACCATGCTCGCCTTCTACAAATGAAGGGTTATTCATAAAACCTTCATTTTCTTTGTTTGGCTCCATAACTGGTCCATGCATAATCCATACATTTTGATTTACTTTTTCAAATTTGAATTCACCTAATTTTCCTAAAGAAAATGCATTTAATGATAAAGAAAATGCAATAATCATTGAAAGTACTGTACTGATTGTTTTCATTTGTTCTCCTATTATATATATGGAGAATATTATACTTTTAAAAGCTTAAGGGGCTTCTGAATGATATAAAAAAAACTTTGAGATAAGGAGCCAGAAGACTCCTTTTATATTATGCCCTACCAGCAAGCATACCATGGATAGTCATAGGTTTAAGAGCATAAACTTTTAATAACCACCATATCCATCTTTCTTTAGTTGGATCAAGTGGAAAGGAAGTTGCATTAACCCCAGAGCCTGGTTTTTTAGATGCCCAGTTAAACTCAGCTAACATTACAGTACCAATGCTTGTAATTATTGGACATACTGTATATCCATCATATAGAGCTGTAGGTTTTTTACCACCCATTACAGATATTATATTATCAACTACTATCTTGTATTGTTTACGAACTGAACCACCAGTCTTACCCATTGGTATCCCAGCTACATCACCCAATGACCAAACATTAGGAAAAAATGAACTTTGTAGAGTTTTTTTGTTAACAGTAACCCATCCTGGACCTTGAGAACCAAGCTCAGACTGTGCAACTACATCTGGAGCTTTTTGAGGTGGAGTTACATGCATAAAGTCATATTTAACTTCAACAGGTTCACTTACCTCTACCTTTTTCATGATTGGATCACCCATCTCATCTTCAAATTGTTTTTCAACTTTTTTCCATTTATTGAATGTAGCTGTTTTAGTAGCTGTATCTACTGCAATTAGATTATGTTTGTAGTGCCATTTGAAATCTCTTTCTTCAAATTGTTTAACGATAGCTGTATGGTAATCTTTGATACCAAACATAGCACCACCATTAGGATAAAAAGTCATTTCAACCTTGTCACGAACACCAGCTTCTTCAAGACGGGCATGTGTTAGGTACATAATTTTTTTAGGTGCACCTCCACATTTTAATGGACCCCTTGGGTGAGTAAATATTGCCTGAAGTTTTTCACTACCTGTGTGATTTTTGGCTTTTTCTACTAATTCTTGAATACCTTGCCAAGTAGCTTTTGCACCATCTTGGAAATAAATAGAGTGAAGACCATTTTTAGTGATTGTTTTTTTAGTATCTGCATTATTGGTAGTAGCTGATGTTATCTCACCATCTAAACCTTTAATAGCTTTATAGTTAAGCATAATCCCAGTAGCAATAACTAACTGGTCGTAAGATATATCCTTAGAACCATCTACAGTAACTTTATTGTTTTTTGGATCAAAAGAAGTTACAGAACCTTTAATTAGTTTTATACCTTTTGGAAGGTAATCATCCCTTTTATATTGGATATCGGAAAGATTCCAAATACCAGATGCAACCAGAGTTTGACCTGGTTGATATGATACTGATAATGGGTCAGGTTCAATTACAGTAATATCTGCATTTTTAATAGAGTTATTAAGACGAGCAGCTGTACTCATGCCAGACAAACCACCACCAACTATAACAATTTTTCCACTTACATCAGTTGATGCACTTGCAGTAATAGCTCCGATACTAGCACTAGCTAATACTGATGCTGCTAATGGAGATACAGTTAGATATTTTAGCGCTTCACGACGAGACATAATCTCTGGATGCTTATCAACTTCATTTAAAATCTCTTCTAAAATTTTGTTTTTTTGCATAGATATCCTTATGTTTTGATAAAAGTAATTAATTCTACATTTTTGTGGCTTAAAAATATTTTAAATGAAGCTTAAATTGTTATATTTTTTTGTTTAATAATTATAAATTTTATTTATTATAAGTTGTATTGATACTTTATTGTTAAATTCATTTTTTGTAACTCTGTAATTACAAGTTAGTTTCATGTCCCTAGGCATCTTAAAAGCTGTTTTAAATAAAATTAGTTCTATAGACTTTCTTTCATGATTAAATTGTCTAATTATAATTTTTGAATGGGATTTATCTTTACCAAAGAGTTTAATATCTAAAATTGAAGCATCTTTGATAAAAAATAGAGGTTTTTTGTTAGCCTCACCATATGGTTCAAAATTATCAAGTAGATTTAATAATTCAAAGTTTATCTCATCACTAGGAAGAATTCCAAGAGCTTCGTCATTTGGAATAAAGTCTTTTGGATCTATTTTTGAAGCCGATTTATTTATAGCTACTGTAAATTCTTCTATATCATGGCTGTTTAAACCAAGACCAGCTGCCATTTTATGACCACCAAATTTACTTAGGTAAGTTTTATTTTCTTTTATAAGCTCATATATACTTACATTTGCTATGCTTCTAGCGCTACCCTTAGCTAAGCCATTTTCTATGCTTAGTACAATTGCTGGTTTATCAAAGCGTTCAACTAATCTAGCTGCAACAATTCCAACTACACCCTCATGCCATCCCTCACCTGACACTACTATAAGTGTATCATTTACATTTACTTTAGAAATAGCTTCTTTAGTAGTCTCGGCCTCAGTTTCTTTTCGTAATTCATTTAAGGCATTTAGTTTCTCAAATTGTTTATATGCAGTGTTTACATCAATAGCTGTGAAAAATTCCAAAGCTATTGATGCATCCTCTAATCTTCCGGCTGCATTAATTCTAGGTGCAATTTGAAAAGCTATATCTTCAGAGTTTATAATAGCCTTATTTAAAAAATCTCGAATAATTATAGATGCTGGTCTGTTAGATGACATTAAAACTTTTAATCCCTCTTTTACAAGGGCACGGTTTATATTTATTAGTGGCATTATATCTGCAATTATAGCTATACATAATATATCCATAAATTGTTTCATATTTATATTTAGATTTAATTCTTTTTTTACTAAAGCTAGAAGCAACCATGCTACCTGTGCCCCACATATCTCTTTAAATGGATATTCACATGTATCTAGTTTTGGATTTACTATAGCGTAAGCATCTGGTAAAATTTCATCTGGGGTATGATGATCAGTTATAATAAGCTCAATATTTTTTTCTTTACAAATTTTTGCGGCCTCTATAGCTGAAATTCCATTGTCAACTGTAATAACTAAATCGGCTTTAATTCTTTGTAATACATTTGGACTTACTCCATAACCATCTCTAAAACGGTTTGGAATGATAGCCTCTAGCGGATATGGAATTTGCCTAAAAAAATCAACCATAATTGCAGTTGAACTTACACCATCTACATCATAATCACCAACTAAGGTAATTTTTTTATTATCTCTAATAGCCTCAGCTATTTTTTTAGCTGATTTATTGGCATCTTTAAGTAGGCTAGGATTTGGAATATCTGATAGTTTTTTATCTTCTTTATCAAAGCGTGAAGAAAGTAATTTAAAAAGCTTTTTTTTATTTAGAATAGGTATATTTTTCATAAAATCCCTCGTCACTCTCAGCTTAACTGGGAGTCTAGTTTGTATATTTAGATTCCGCATCAAGCACGGAATGAGAAAATATAATTATTAATCAGTTGTACGCATACTTGCTTTTACAAATGCGAGTATAGCTGGATTTGGAGTTTGTAAACGAGAAGTGAATTCTGGATGAARTTGTACACCTAAGAACCATGGGTGACCTTTTATTTCTATAGTTTCAATAAGTCCATGGCTCTCGCCAGTAACCATCATTCCAGCTTTTTCTAATTGTTCACGGTAAGTAGGATTCGCTTCATAACGATGACGGTGACGTTCATATATAGTAACTTCACCATTATAAGCCTCACGTAAGATAGAACCCTTTTTTGTATCACATGGATATTCACCAAGACGAAGCGTACCACCCATTGGTGATTTATGTGTACGAAGTTGAGTATCACCACTTTGGTCTAAGAAGTTGTCTATTAGGTATATCATTGGATGCTTAGTATTCTCATCAAATTCTATAGAGTTAGCATCTTCAAATCCTAATACATTTCTAGCATATTCGATTAAAGCTAATTGCATACCAAGACAAATACCAAGGTATGGTACATTGTTTACACGTGCATATTCTATAGCCTTGATTTTACCCTCAACTCCACGTGAACCAAAACCACCAGCTACTAATACAGAATCACAATCCCCTAGAAGCTCTTGGGCACCTTTTTCTTCTATTTGCTCTGAATCTACCCAGCAAATCTCAACTCTTGTATCTAGGTGAGCTCCACAATGAATAAGGGATTCTGTTAAAGATTTATATGCCTCTTTAAGTTCAAGATATTTACCAACAAAACCAACAACTGTTATATTTTTTGGTTGAACAATCTTTTTAACTAAGATATCCCACTCTTCCATATCTGGATTTAATTCACCTAAGTCTAACTCTTTTGAAAGAGGTTTTAAAATATGTTGTCTTAAAAATGTAACAGGAATATCGTAAATTGTTTTAGCATCTAAAGCTTCAATTACACAATCAGGGTGTACATCACAACTCAATGCAAGTTTTTTCTTAAAAGCTTTTGGAAGTCCATTTTCACTACGAGCTATAATCATTTGAGGTGTAATACCGATACGGCGTAATTCTTGAACTGAGTGTTGAGTTGGTTTAGATTTTAGTTCACCTGCAGCTTTAATAAAAGGGATTAGCGTAACATGAATAAAGTATGTACCAGATACCTCCTCATCATACTTCATTTGGCGGATAGCTTCCATAAATGGTAAACCCTCAATATCACCTACAGTACCACCAAGCTCAACTACGAGTATATCATGATCATCTCCAGCTAATTTAATACGGCGTACAATTTCACCAACTACATGAGGGACTACTTGAATAGTTTGCCCAAGGTATCCGCCTGCACGTTCACGTTCAATTACCGATGAATAAACTTGACCAGTTGTAAAGTTTGAAGATTTTAAATAAGAGCTATCTAAAAATCTTTCGTAGTTACCGATATCTAAGTCTGTCTCAGCTCCATCTTTTGTTACAAAAACTTCTCCATGTTCAAGGGGGGACATAGTTCCAGGGTCAACATTGATATATGGATCTATTTTTAGCATACCTACTTTTTTACCGGAGTGTTTTAATAATGTACCAACACTAGCTGCCGTAATCCCTTTTCCAAGAGAACTTAATACTCCACCAGTAACAAAAATGTATTTAGTCATGCAAAATCCTAATTTTATAATCGCGAATTATAGTATAGAATCACTTAAAATATATATAGTTAAGAACTTAGTGTAGAAGAGTTAGAATTATTTTAAAATATCAAAAAATAATTATATACTTAATAATGCATTATTATATAAGTTTAAGACTATATAATGACTTAAAATCTTAAAATTTTTATAGAGAGTGATTAATGGAATTTGCATTACTTTACATTGTTGCTGCCTTGGGTATTTCAACAGTTTTAAATCTTTTGTTGAAGCGTATAGGGGTATCTCCAATTATAGGTTATATATTAACAGGGACTATAATGGTTTATAGTTTTGATTTAAGGGAGATGCATAATAATCATACCTTAGAGCATATTGGTGAATTTGGTATTGTTTTTTTAATGTTTAGTATTGGTTTGGAAATCTCTTTTACCAAAATGAATACTATGAAAACAGAGATTTTTTTGAATGGATTTATGCAAGTAGCATTTACATCTTTAGTTATTTTTTCTTTTTCTTATTATTTATTTGGTTTAGAATCTAATTCATCGACTATCCTTGCACTTGCTTTTTCCCTTTCCTCAACTGCAGTAGTGCTTAGTTATCTGAAAAGTTCAAAAGAGATATACAGTCCCTATGGTCAAAGGGCTACTGGTATCTTGATTTTTCAGGATATGGCTGTAATTCCGATTTTAATCTTTTTGGGTTTTTTGACTAGTGAGGCTAATCAGTCAATTTTTGTTATTTTAAAAGATACTATTATAAGTGCAGTTATAGTTATTGCTTTCATGTTAATAGTTGGAAAAAGAATAATGTCTTGGTTATTACATTTTTCTGCATCATCTGAGGTAGATGAATTATTTATGGGTTCCGTTTTATTTATAGTTATTTCTGCTTCATTATTGGCATCTTACATGGGGTTTACATACTCATTAGGTGCCTTTGTTGCAGGAATGATTATAGCTGAAACTAAGTACCATCATAAGGTAGAACTTGATATTGCTCCATTTAAAGATATATTATTAGGCACATTTTTTATTATAGTTGGTATGAAGATAGATGTAATGTTTTTTTTAAATAATATTGGAACTATTATTGGTATTTTTATCCTAGTATTATTATTGAAAACTTTTATAATTTATGTATTGCTAAGGTTTTCATCTGTGCATTCAACCTCATTAAAGACAGCCTTAGCCTTATCTCAGGTTGGTGAATTTTCATTTGTAATATTTGCAGTAGCTTCATCTGATGGACTTTTAGAAACTTATTTGGAATCTATGTTTGTATTAGTTGTTATTTTTTCTATGATAATTACTCCATTTTTTATTACTAGAATTACAAAAATTGTTGAATATTTTAGAAAAGATGAGGAGATGCCAGTTGATATGAGCAACTTGGGTAATAGAAAGAATCATGTAGTACTTTGTGGATTTAGTACAGTTGGTAAACATGCATCAGTAAATTTAGATGAATTGAATGCCTCATATGTAATAATTGACAATAATCCAAAACATGTACAAGAAGCTATGGCTGAAGATAAAGAGGTATATTTAGGTGATATGTCTAGGCGATCTATTTTAGAAGCTTTACATGTAGAAAAAGCAGCTGCAGTTATAGTAACCCTAGATAACATAGATAAAAAAAGAGCTGTATGTGAAGCTGTTTTAAAGCATACGAAAAATGTTAACCTAATAGTTAAAGTTGGATCAGAAGAAGACAAAGAAAATTTATCAGACCTTGATATTACAGTAGTAGATGCAAAATTTGAAGTTGGAAAGATACTTGTAGAGAGAATGATTAGTTGTAAGTTAAAATATAACTAATCTAAAGCTCTATATAAAATACCTTAAGCCTTAATTACCACGTGAACCAGGTTTTATAGCTTGGCTTCCATTTTTACATAAGGGACAAGTTTCAGCTGCATACATCTCAAATGTAAAATCAGCAAGAGCAAAAAATGGTATATTTTTAGGTAGTTTACAGTTATCTTTAGTAGTAATATCACTATTTTCGCGTTTACAAAAACCACGATTAGCCAAAGCAGCTGCACCTACAATTTTACCACCAAAATTTTTAACTACAGCTGCAGCTTCCATGCAGGAACCACCAGTAGTTATAATATCCTCACATATTAAAACTTTTTCGTCTTTTTTTACTTCAAAACCACGACGAATATTCATAATACCATCAACTCTCTCTGCAAATATAAAACGAACATCCAAAGCTTGAGCTAAAGCAAAACCTGCTATAAGTCCACCAAGAGCTGGGGCACATACAGTATCTATCTCTAAGCCACTTTTTTTTATTTGAACTGCCAAAGCTTCAGCTAAAAGTTTAGCTGTTTTTGGATTTTCTAATACCTTTGCAGATTGAAGGTAATATTGTGAGTGATTACCAGAACTTAGTTTAAAGTGACCCTCTAAAAGAGCCTCAGCATCCATATAGATTTTTTTAACGTCCATTATAATTAAACTTTAAGAATTTCAGCTTCTTTATCTTTTAAGATGCTGTCTATTTTTAGTGAAAATTTATCAGTAGTTTTTTGAATATTATCTTGAGCAGATTTAGATTCATCAGCAGTAATTTCTTTGTCTTTTTCAAGTTTTTTTATTTGATCATTTGAATTTTTTCTATCATTTCTAACTGAAACTTTAGCGTTTTCACCCATGCCCTTCATCTGCTTTGCTGATTCTTGTCTTTGCTCAACTGTCATAGCTGGAAAAAATAGTTTGATTAAATCGCCATCATTATTTGGTGTAGCGCCAACGTTTGCAGCAGAGATAGCACTTTCAATATCAGATAAAAGGTTTTTTTCCCAAGGGTTTACAACTATAGTTGTAGCATCTTGAGTTATAACGGAACCAACTTGGTCAAGTGAAGTGGGAGTCCCGTAATAATCAATTTTTACATTATCTAAAACAGATGTAGTAACTTTACCAGTCCTAAGTGTTTTAAAGTCTCTTTGCATATGCTCAATACTAGATTGCATTTTTGTTTCACAGTTATTTAATATTTCATCTACCATAAGTGTATATCCTTGTTCAAAAGTTAAAATTGTGTAATTATAGCAAGTTAGATTTAAAAAAGAAGAGTATTGCTATACATAGTTGCAAAGATGCAACTATTATAATAAGGTGATTATTTAGAAGTAGGTGCAGTTGGTGTACTGGTTGGAACTGCAGGGGCTACAACGTTAGTAGTCTCGATCATATCATCAACAACAGAATTAGTTGTAGATTGAGAATACATATAACCTAAAGTTATTGTATTTACTACAAATAAAAATCCTATAGTGAATGTAGCCTTTGCTAAAAAGCTATTTGGGCCCTTAGCTCCAAAAACAGATTCATTCGAACCACTGTACGCTCCAAGACCTATGCTTGAGCTTTTTTGTAATAGCACTGCAATAACTAAGATTACAACCAATACTATCTGAATAACAAGTAATAAACTAGTTGTCATTTATATATCCTAAAGTTTAAAAAGTGGCGAATTATACCTAAAAAAAAACTATTTAGCTATAATTTCAAAAAATTTGGAGATACAATGAATCTTAAAAATACAATCATTGCTTTAATCGTTGTTCTTTTTATTTTCCAACTTATAGTATCTAAGCAAGATGCAAAAGCACTAAATGCTCAGATTCATGATAATAAAGATAAAATAAATATTTCCGTTAGTACATTTTCTCTTTATGATATATCTAAACATATCTCAGAAAATACAACAAGTATTAATATGATTTTACCTTTTGGAGTAGATGCTCATTCCTATGAGCCTAGCCCAAAACAAGTTGCATCTTTTTATGATAGTGATTTAGTTATATATAGTGGAGCTGGTTTAGAACCTTGGTGTAAAAATTTTGAATTTAAACATAAGGTATTAGATATAAGTAAGTTTGTAAAATTAAAAGAATTAGATTTAAATCATAAACATCTACATACAAATAATACAATAGATCCACATTATTGGTTAGATATAGATAATATGATAAGGGCTACATTAATTATAAGTGATACTATGATTAAGTTAAGACCTAAAAATAAAAATATTTATGAAAAAAATAAACATATTTATATAAATATGTTAAAAAAATTAGACAAAGATTATAAAAAACAATTAAAGAACTGTAAACTAGATACTATAATTGTGAATCATAATGCTTATTCATATCTTTCAAGTAAATATGCCTTTAATGTAGAATCATTAAGCGGTATATCACCAGATTCTCAAACAAATGCAAAAAATATGATCTCCTTAATTGAACATGTTAAAAAAGATAAGGTATCTACTATCTTTTTTGAAAGTTTTGCCAGTGATAAGGCTATTAAAAGTATAGCCTTAGAGGCAAAGGTAAGTGTAGAATCACTTCAGCCACTTGGTAATATTACAGCCGATGAAGCTAAACTAAATCTTTCTTATGAAGATATAATGAGAATTAATTTAAATAAAATTTCTAAAGCCTTAGAGTGTAAATGAAATTCACAGTACCAATATTTGATATAAAAAATTTAAACTTTAATGTAAGAGGTCAGGTTATATTATCAAATATATCCCTAAATATTTTATCTTCAGAATATATAGCCATAATTGGTCCAAATGGTGGGGGCAAGACTACCCTTATAAGAATGCTTCTGGGGCTTGATAAACCGAGCTCTGGTGAGATTAGAATTTTTGGAAAAAAACTTAAAGACTTTAAAGWTTGGCATAAGATAGGTTATGTGCCACAGCGTGCAGCACATGTAGACATCTCATTTCCTGCTACAGTATTAGATATTGTAAAAATGGGGAGAACCTCACAAAGAAAATTATTTTCAAAGTTTAATAAAGATGATAGAGCTATAGTATATGATAGTATGCAAAAAATGAATGTACTAAATTTAGCAGATAAGATGATAGGTACACTCTCAGGTGGACAAAGACAAAGGGTAATGATAGCTAGGGCACTTGCCTCTAAACCAGAAATTTTAATTCTTGATGAACCAAATACTGGTGTAGATATGATTTCTCAAAAGAGTTTTTATTCACTTTTACGTAGATTAAATAAGGATGAGGGCATAACTATAGTATTTATTACACATGATATTGGTGTTATAGCTGATGATATTGCAAGACTTTTTACAATTAATCAAAAAGCTATAATTTGTAATAACCCAAAACAAACTTTGAGTTGTGAGGAGATGAGTTCTTTATATGGAATAGACGCTCACCTACTTCATAATCATAAACATGAGCATTAGCATGTTAGATATATTTGCTTATGATTTTATGCAAAGAGCTTTTATTGCAGGTATTATTATTGCTATTTTGGCTTCAGTTTCTGGTACATTTGTAGTATTACGTAGATACTCCATGATAAGTGAGACCTTAGCTCATTCAGCATTAGTTGGTGTAGCAGTTGGTTTAGTAGCAGGTTTTAATCCATTATGGATGGCTGTAGCTGTAGCTATACTCTCAGCCTGGCTTATAGAATACCTTAGAAGTTATTTTTCACTTTACTCAGATGCGATTTTGGCTATCTTGTTATCTGGTTCTTTAGCCCTAGCTGTTATTATAGTTTCTTTGGGTGGAGCTTTTAATAACTCTTTATTTACTTATCTATTTGGTTCAATATTATCAGTTAGTTATGAGGATGTTATAGCTATATCTATCTTTGGAACTTTAGCCCTTGYTTTGTTATTACTTTTTGCAAAGGAATTATATTTTATAGCCTATGATGAAGAAGTAGCCCAGACTAGCGGAATTAAAGTAAAATTACTTAATTTTTTACTTGTTAGTGTAGTAGCTATTATAATTGCCTTGTCAATACGTGTAGTAGGTTCTTTGCTTATTGGTGCCCTAATGATAATACCTACAGTATCAGCTCTGCAGTATAAGCTTGGTTTTTTAAATACAGGTTTAGTCTCTTTAGTTTTTGCTTTACTTAGTGTAATAGCTGGTATGAGTTTATCATTTTACTTTTCTCTTCCATCTGGTGCTACTATAGTTCTTTGTATACTATTTATTTTTATATTATCCTTAATTGTAAATAATAAAAGATGAAAATTAGTTCAGAGTTTTCTAAATATGCCATAAAATATGATACATATAATTTTATTCAAAATAAGGTTATTAAAAAGCTTTTATCAGTAGTTAAAGAAAAACCAAAATATATTTTAGACCTTGGCTGYGGTAATGGTAGTTTATGTAAGGCTATAAACTGGAAGTATGAACATTTTACTGGTATTGATTTTGCCCCAGGTATGTTAGAGTTACATCCAAAATCAGATAAGGTAGAGTGTATATATGGTAACTTTAATGATTCTATTCTTTTTGACAACCTGCTTACATATAAATACGATTATATTTTTTCTGCCTCAGCACTTCAATGGGCAAATGACTTAGAATCTGTATTTGCCAATATACAAAAATTAAATGCACCCATAGCTCTAGCAATTTTTACAGATAAGACCTTTAAAACTTTAAATGATACAGCTTCAATAGATTCAATACTAAAAAGCTCTGCAGAAGTTATTAGCTTATCCCAAAAGTATTTTAATGTTTCTTGTGAAGTTATTAATTATAAACTAGAGTTTGAGAGTACTAGGGATATTTTTAAGTATATAAAAAGAAGTGGAGTTAGTGGCTCTAGAAAAATTCTAAATTATAAGGATAGTAAAAAATTATTAAAAGAGTATCCACTTAGTTATTTAGAGTTTGAAATTGTGATTATTTACAGTTAAGTCATTATTTCGTCATTCCGGACTTGATTTTGACTCTAGAATAGTTTAAGTTTAGTTTACTATAATCCAAAATAATTTTTAACGAGGATATTAAAATGCAGGTATATTTCACTAAATGGGGGGGGGNTGGAGTTCCTACTTAAATTAGTATTTACAGCTATTTTATTCACTTCGCTACTCTACTCTTCAGATGAAAACCCAACTAAAGAAGAAGTATCAAAACTTTATGTATCCACATTTAACCGTGCACCTGATAGTTCTGGACTTGATTATTGGCTTAATAATTCAAAGTTGAAGTTAAGTGAAATAGCTCAAAGTTTTTTTGATCAAGAATAAACAAAAAAGTTATATCCAGAGGGTACTACATATACAGAGTTTATAAACTCAACTTACCAAAACCTTTTTAACCGAGATTCAGATAATGCTGGTATGCTTTACTGGTTAGCTGAATTAAATAATGGCAGAATAAACAAAGATAGATTTATCCTAGCTATGATAAACGGAGCATTAGATTCAGAAATATCAAATGACAATCTTATACTTGAAAATAAAAATGAGGTAGCTTTATACTTTGTAAATGCAGGTTTTGATAACGTAGATGATGCAAAACTAATTATGGAAGGTATTACTGATGATAAAGATACAGTTCATTACATAGAAGGAAGAATAAACAATAAATATATCCCTTTAAATGTCTGGAATATATATAAAACCCCAATAGTTGTAACCCCTAGATACATCCCACCTCCAGCACAAATCGCACCAGTTATAACTTCATCTGCAACTATTTCTGTAAATGAAAACAATATTACAGCCTTAACTTTAACTGCTACAGATGTAAATGGCGGAGCTATAACTTATGCTTTAAGTGCAGGTGACTCTGTAAGTTTTGATGTAAACTCAAGCACTGGAGTTGTAAGTTTTAAAATAGCACCTGATTATGAAACTAAAACTAGCTACACTTTCACAGTTACTGCTACAGATAATACATCAAGGACTACTACTCAGAGTGTAACAATGAGTATAAATAATCTTGCAGAAGTTCCAACTTTAGTAAATTTCACAAGCTCTATAGATGAAAATGTTAGTATAGGCACAGCTTTAGGAAATATAACTATCACAAATTCAGGTGATACAAACATTACAGCCTTTAGCCTAAGTGACAGCACAAACTTTGAAATAAATGCAAGTGGATATATAAAAACTAAAACTGCACTTGACTATGAAACAAACACAACTTACTCACTAGAAGTAAATGCAACAAATACTGCTGGAGATTCTGCTAATAAAACTGTAACTATAAATATAAATAATATTAAATTCAATGAAACCCCTTTACGTTGACTTTACACTTTTCTAAAAAAAAGGGGTCTAAAAAGACCCCTTAATTTCTATTTGTTAATCAAACTTATTAGTCAGCCATTGCGACAAGATTTTTCGCGTTATCTCTAGTTGTTCTATACAACCCTTTATCTAACGGTACTAAACCAATGTCAGCTAAATAACCATTTTTACCTATCGCTTTAGTTGTAGTGAATTCTTTTACAAATTCATGTAATCCTGGAATTACACCAACATGAGCTTTTTTTACGTAAAAGAATAATGGTCTAGCAACAGCATAACTATAGTCTTGGATAGACTCTAGTGATGGTTGACCACCTTCTATACTTGCAGCTTGCAATTTATCTCTTGCGGCTAAGAAGTAACTAAATCCAAAGAAACCAAACATTTCTTTGTCTTC
>NVUO01000036.1 GCA_002733155.1 Sulfurimonas sp. | reverse complement strand
ACTATTTTATGAGTTTAAAGATGGTTAATATAGAATGTTTATGTTATGATTTTTGTAATTTATGAGACTGTTTGGGGTTTAGTTATTTCACAGTCTCATTACTTTGTTTGTAGTATTTTCTTCAACTATCTTATCTCCAAAATATATTGCCATATTGCACCTTTTCACTCGTTAGCACTTTTCTCATATTTTTTACTATGTTTATCATAGTTCATCCTCCGATTATTATATTTATATTTCAGCCTATGAGTTTTGATGAAATTAGTTCATGACCTCCTACCATGATAATAGTGGTATAAATTGACAAAAAATAGCAAAAAAATAAATAATTTTTACTGCTAAAATACATTTTTTTATGATAGTTTGTTTAAAGAAGGTTAGAAATAGCTAATAAGTGTAAAAGATGTTGATGATTTTTCAATTTCTCGAAATAAATGCATATTCAAGATATATGAATATGTTTATCTAACCCATTGTTGGGAATATGGTCCAAAATAAATACTATTGATGTAATATGATATTTGTGGTTACTTTATGTGTTCTTGTTTAAGTAATAAATAGGAATGATTTAATATACTATAAATATTTTTATCACTTCATTATTACTTTGTATATCTATACTAAGGGGTGAGTACTTTTGCAACATTTATCAAAATTTAGCAGATATAAAGTCATTTGTAGTAAAACTATGTAGTAAAATAAAAATATATATTTCACTAATCCCCTTTAAATAGGGTTATAATAGGAAAGAACTAACTAATCCAATCAGACCACCAAATACTCCACCCCATACTACAAGCCAAGATAAATGGTCTTTTATTAACTTTTGAACAATCTCTTTTACCATTAAAGGAGTTAATTCATTTAATCTTTCATCAATAATACTTTGAACTTTAATAATAATATCATCACTTAAAGATGATTTTTGCATATGTTCTTGAAGGGTATTGTTAAAGGCATCTGACTTGACTATCTTAGTTACTGCTTTTCTCATCTTATCAGAAAAAGGTTCCCTTAAAGCATCAAGGGCACTTTCACCACCAAACATTCCAAGCATACCACCAAAAGATGATTCCATCACAGTTTTAGATAAGGCATCAAAGGCTGGGGAGAAATCAGTCTGTTCTATGATTGGACTTAGGTCTATTTTTTGTTCTTCATTTTTGAAAAAATTATCAAGTTGTTGTTTTGTAAAGAACTGATTCATCATCAAATCTTTAATAGAGGACTTAAATGATTCAAACCTTGCTGGAATCACACCTGAACCATAAAGAAATGGTACTTTTTCAAATAACATATGTATAGCTAGTTGATTTGTAAGTGCACCAGATAATGCAAACAAACCAGTGAAAAGTAACAAAGAACTATATTCATTTGTTGAGACAAATGATAAAACTATAAGTAGTGTAGCGATTAAATTGCTTATTAAACTTTTGTTCAAAATATTCCTTTAAAAGATGAAAGTATACTAAAAGATTGCTATAATGAGAACAGAAAAATATAAAAGAGATAAAAATATGAATCAAGAAAGTTATGAACTTTTTAAAAAAGCAAGTATAGAAGAAATTTTAACAATATTAAAAAATGGATTAAAAACAAGGAATGAGTCTCATTTTTGGGCTGATAAGGTAGTGCCATTTTCAGAGGCTATCTTAAGTATATTAATCCCTCTTAGAGACCAAAATATGTTGTTTGATCCTGAGGGTAAATCTGTTGATGAATTAACACCTGAACTATTTTTACTTTGGAATGATTTTGTAAGTTTAAAGTCACTTGCTTTTACCATACAAAAATCGAATGTTGAATGTAAACTTTTAAGAACAAAATTAGATAATGATATTTGTGAAAAGTATGAGATTATAGATTTATCTAAATTAGGTGATTATTTAGCTAGGTATACTGTAAACTTAGAGGATGAAAATTTAGATTTCCCTATCTCTAATTACAATTTGCATCAGGGTGTAAGTAATGTTATAAAATCACTTTTATAAGATGATAATTACAGCTGTATACGAAGAGCAAATTACTGGACATAAAAAGAATTTATTCGACTTAAATGAGTTTATATGATGAAGTTTATAGAATACTTTATNAAAAATACAAGACTAAACTATGTGCTTTTAATTTTTTTAGCATATATGGGATTTAATGCCTATTCTAACATACCTAAAGAGATGTTCCCTAATATTGAACTTGATAAGATAAGTGTACTTGGTTCATATAGTGGTACTAGTGCCTCTGTGATGGACAAGATGGCAGTTAGAGATATAGAAGATGAACTTAGTAATATTAGCGGAATAGATAAGACCGAGACCACAATTACCCCAGGTACTTTTGCRATTATTTTAACTTTAAATGAGAGTGTTAATAAGATAAATACTCTTTCTAGAGTTAAAGATGCAATCGCTGTAACAAGGCAATATCTACCTTCAGATATGAACGAACCAATAGCCAGACTTTTAGATAAAACTAGATCACTCATAAAGTTATCTTTATCATCAGATACTTTTTCTCGTGGCGAACTAACTGTAATTGCTAAAGAAGTTAAGTCAAAAATATCAAGAATCAAAGATATAAGCGAGGTTTTAATACGTGGAGATTCCAAGGAGGAGGTCTCTATATCTATAGACAGTGATGCAGTGCTTGCTTATAATCTAAATCATTCAAGTTTACTAAAAGCTATATCTGAGCTTTCATATATCTTCCCTATTGGCGACATAGAACAAAAGGGTAACTTTGTATATATCTCTACAGCTAATGGTAAATCAAATGCTTTGGAGTGGGAAGATAGTATTTTAAATATAGATGGTAAATTTATCAGGCTTGGTGATATAGCTAAGGTCAAGGTTGAATACCCCCAGACTGATACACTTGCTACTTTTAATAATAAACCAACTATTACATTAAAAATATCCAAAGGCGAGAGAGGTGATGCTATAGCTATATCAGCTAAACTTCGTGAGTATATAAAAAGCCAAGAAAAATATTATGATGGAGTTGAATTTAATTTTTATCAAGATACATCAATACCAGTGCAAAAACGTCTAAGTGTAATTATCTCTAACCTTATGCTTGGTCTTATTTTAGTATTTTTCTCCATGTATATTTTAATTAACCTTAGAATTGCCATAATAGTAGCCCTAGGAATTCCTTTTTCTTTTATAATTGGTCTTTTATTTATATACCACATGGGTTATTCTATAAATATTGTCTCACTTTTGGGGGCACTTATAGTTATTGGTATAGTAGTTGATGATGCTATAGTAGTAAGTGAGAACATACAAAGGCATATTGATGAGGGTATGGATAATTTTGACGCAGCTATAGCTGGTGTTAAAGAGATGATTTTACCAGTATCTCTTGCTACTATATCTACAATAGCTGCTTTTTTACCAATATTTCTTATGCACGGCGAGATAGCATTATTTATCATTTTAATACCTATAGCTGTAGTGATGATTCTTTTTGGTTCTTTAATAGAGAGTTTTTTATTTTTGCCATTACACTCCCAAGAATATCTTAGAAAAAGTAATAATCTAATAGACTGGACAGCATTTCAAAATCTTTATGAAAAAACATTGTCATTTTTAATACATTATAAAAAGACCTTTGTAGTAATGTTTTTAATATTAATTCCTATATTTACTGTAATTACAGCTAAGTCTATGAAGTTTCAATTTTTTCCAAATTTTGATGGTAACTATTTATATATATCTGGAAAACTAGATATCAATACACCTTTAGAAGATACTTATAAGATATCAACTGAGATAGAAGCTACAATGATGCAATATTCTGAAGAGTTTTCTTTAAAGTCAATCTCATCTGTAGTTGGATACAGAAGAAGTTTATCAGGTGAGACACAAAGAAATAACTCTGTATTTATGGTAACTATGGAGTTATACGATAGAAAAGAAACAAACTGGATAAATAAATATGTAAACCCTATTTTAAATATGAGTTTTGAGTTTGAGAATCCAGATGCTATCAGGGATAAACAAACTTTTGAACTCTCACCTAGGGCTAATGAGATTTTAAAACCTTTTATTAAAAAATATGATATGGTTGAGCTTGGTGTTATGGAAGATAAGCCTGGTTTAATTAGAAGTGATATTCAGATTAATTTATCTGGAAGTAACGATATAGCTCTGCAAGATGGTGTTAAAAAACTTGAAGATAAGTTGCAAGAAATTAATTACATAAAAAATATTTCTGATAATATTAGACATGGAAAAATGGAATACAAAATTAAAATAAACTCTTATGGTGAGGGTCTAGGTCTAAGTGAAAGCTCAATTGCTAAGGTTTTAAGTGCCTATTTCTTGGAAAAGAAACAAACTACTACCTTTAATGAGCGTGGAGTAATGGAGATAAAGACTAAAGATATACAAAAAGACAATATATCTACCTTACTTGACTTTAACATTGAAATATCTGGTGGCAGATATGTAAAACTAACTGATATCGCAAGTATTATTAAGATTATGGATTATGAAAAAATCAATAAACTAAATGGAAATATTATAAAAACTGTATATGCAAATGTAGATAAAAGACATATCACTCCATCTGAAATATTAGATATTTTAGAACCAAGCTTAAATACATTAAGAAATTCAGGGATAGAAGTAGAGTTACTTGGTGAAAATGAAAAGAAAAAACAACTGCAAAATGATATGAAAAAATCATTTGTATTAGCTATATTTTTAATATTTTTAACCTTACTTTTAATCTTCTCTAAAATAAAATATGCCCTAATGGTTCTAAGTATTATCCCTCTTTCAGTTTTAGGTGCCTTGCTTGGACATAAACTACTTGGCATTAATTTATCTATGCCTTCAGTTATAGGTATACTTGGATTAGCTGGAGTGGTAATTAATGATGGAATTATTATGCTTGATTTTTTACATGGTACTCATAACTCAAAGGACTTTTTTATTAGAGCAAGACTTAGACTACGTCCTATAGTTATAACATCTGTAACTACATTTTTGGGTTTATTTACACTTATATTTTATGCATCTGGACAGGCTGTTATTTTACAACCAATAGCTATATCATTAGGTTTTGGACTTATCTGGGGTACTGTTCTTAACTTACTTTATCTTCCTACTCTTTATGCAATGGTTAATGGGATAAAACCAATAGTTAGGACTAATCAAAGATAAGATGTAAAAATGCCCATAGTAGGTATCCTATCAAGGCTATCACTGCAAAGATAATAGTTATCCTTGTAGTGAAATAAAATAGAAACTTTAAGAAGTTCATAAATTTTTATTTTTTGTATGGAATTATTGGCAATTTCATATATATTGCATAGGTAATACCATTTTGAATATTTATAACATTGTAGTTTAGTTTTTTAGATAAATAAGTAGATAAAACTTTTGTCCTACTTCCAGTCCTGCAAATAACTGCAAAAGCTTTACTTGTGTCAACTGCCTTATTTAACTTCTCTAAAAAAACTTTTAAATCATAGTTTCCTTTTTCATCAAAAAGCATAATTGGAATTGAACCTTTTAAAAGTCCAGTCTCCTTCCATTCTTCAGGTGTCCTAATATCAACAATTGGTGTTTTTGAATCAAGTAGTTCTTGAGAAGCCCTTTGGTTTGTAACAGTAGCAAAAAGTGATACAGTTAAAACTAAAAATGATAATAATATTTTTTTCAATATCTTTCTCCGTATAATAAAATTAATGTATAATTATAACAAAAATAATATTTAGATATTAAATGGGAATTTTTAATGGCATCACAAAAAGCGATAGATAATGCACACAGACTACGATATATTAGGGCATTGGAGAGATTTCACAATAGTATAGTCTCATATCTCTTAAATACCACGGATTTAAAAGCAGAGGGCTATAACAAAAAGATAAGCAATTCATTAAAGGTTTTAAATAGGGTAGATGAAATATCTTTATATAAGGGTGAATTACAAGATTTACAGAAGTTAGTAAAAAAGATGATTAGTTTACATGAATCTGATAAAGATATAAAAGATATAAAAGAGATTTTATTATATGCTTCAAACCAATTAGATAAGTCTAAAAATGCAAGAAGATATAAAAAAGATAAACATTCCCAATCTAAATATAAAGACTGGGAATAAGTTTTAGCTTAGTTCTTTAAGCATAGAATCTAGTAAAATAAATAGTTCTGAAGATGCATTTTCCATAGAATCAAAGTTATCCATTACTTTTTGAGAATTTGCTAAAATATTTTTTTCAGCATCACCAGTTAGGAATGTTAAGTTTGTATTAACATTTTTATGTACTATAGCGTGAGGAGAAGTAATTTTAGCATATGCTTGTGTATTTGAAAATCTTTCTTTACCTTCTATATCATACCACATACCAAGGTCACACTGGTGCACAGATGTTTCAGGTAATAATTGTTTTAATGATATTACAGAGTTATATGCACGTGATTTATAAAGAATATGATCTAGTTTAGCTAAAACAATAAATACAGAGTTTTCCATTTTATAAGAGTAATCAACTATCTGTGTAGAATTGTCACTTAACTCAACTAGGGTAGTTTCAAAGGCATTTATTTTATCTGTTGAACCCTCTACAGTTTCTTTCATCGTATTTGATGATATTTGAATTTCATTCATATCTTGTTGAAGTGATTTAATAGATATTGAAATCTCCCCAGTAGCCTTATGTGTACGTTCAGCTAGTTTACGTACCTCGTCTGCAACTACGGCAAACCCACGACCATGCTCACCAGCACGAGCAGCTTCAATGGCTGCATTAAGTGCTAGTAAGTTAGTCTGATCTGCGATATCTGTAATAAGTTCAATTACAGATGTAATCTCATTTGCTTGATTTGTAATTTCTCCAATGCTATGGTTATTTATACTAACTTGTTCACTTAAGGCATTTAATTCATTTACAATATCATTAATATCATTACGAGAGTTACTTGCCAAATCTGATGCTGAGGATGTAGCTTTTGTAATCATTTTTAGGTCTTCTATATTTGTATGTAGGTCAGAAATAATTAGTGATAGTGATTCTGAAACATTTACACTTTTTGTAGATATTTTAGAATTGAATATATCTCTTGATGCCTTGTCATGTTGAGTTTTCATATAGTCAATACTTTTACTTACACTATCAATTGCATCAACAAATTCACCATTCATTCCATTAGAAGAAATTTTATTTGAAAATACACCCTTAGATGCATCAGTAATTGTTACATTAATCTCACGGATTAGATTTTGAGTATGAGATATTAATTTGGATAACTCTTTACCCATAATTCCAAGTTCTGTTTTTTCATTATGAACGGTATTCTCTTTTTGGCGAGAAAAGTCACCTTTTGCAACATAAGCTATAAGTTTTGTAAAATCTTTGATACCATTAACAATAGACTTTCTAATAATGGTAGCAAATACTAAAACAATTATACCTACACCAATACCAGTAAAAAGAACTAGGTATTTAAAAAATTCAATTTCATTTCCCAAAAAACGAGAATCATTTTTTAGTTCATTCTCCTTTAGAGATACGAGTTTTTTAAAAGATTCTCTAGATTTGTTTGCTAGTGGAGTTAAATCATTTTTGTATCTTTTATATACCTTTACCTTATTATTTTGAATGTCATCTAAGGTAATACTCTGCATCATAGCATATGAATCATCTAAAAATATCATAGTTGAAGATTTAGCATCTATAACTAATTGTATAGACTTATCCTCAGCCATTAGTTTTTCTAAAGTATGAAAATGAGATCTAATATCCTCTATTCTATTTTTTAGTTTTTTTATATTTTTATCGTAGTTACCACCCAAAATAATATCTCTTGAAGTCCTACTTATATAATTAAGTTTTTTTTCAATTTGTAAGGTAGTTAAGCCGCTAATCATTGAGTTGTGATGTAAGTGGTTATATTWAGTTTCAATATGACTCATAGCTAGAAATATAAATATAGCTGCTGAAAAAACAGAAACCGTTACCATTAATGTAAAATAGTTCATCTTTTTTTGTATACTTAGGTTTTTAAACATTTCGATATCCTAGTTGTAAAATATGTTATTATCATAACATCATAACATCATAATAACATAAAAACTTAAATAAATACTTTAGGGGGACAATTATATTTTCTTATACTATATATACATTAATTGTGATAATAATATTATAATTACTACAAAACTAAAAGGAAATAAGTGACTCTTAAATAGCCAAGGATTTATTTTAAATAGTTTCTGGTTTATACCTCTTAGACCTAGCCATAATGCTAAAAATGCTTTAATACTTAATAATATTTGAAATAGGGTCATGCCATCATCAGATATTTTTCCAAATATTTGAAAAATCATATACAAACCACTAGCTACAGCTACCATAAGTGCATATGGGACTACCTTCCTAACATGTATCATAATAGCTTCTCTAGCTTTTTTATGCTCCTGCTCATTTAATGTTTGAGGTATTTTTGATAAAAATAATATATCTACAAAAAGAAAACCTCCATATATAAATACTGAAAAGATATGAATAGTATGAATAATTGTATAAATGATGATATGGCCTTTTTGAAGAATTTTAACATATATATATATGCATATACCTTGCTTTAAGTCAATTATTGTAATATTTCGTATTAAATTACAGGAATGATTTTAAATGATTAATAATAACAAATTAAAAGATTTTACTATATCTGATTCAGATGTAAATGGTGTATTTTATCAAGCAGTTCAAGAAGTTATATGTTCTATATCTCCATTGTTAAATTCAAATGAAATATATGCTAAACATAGTATTTTAGATAGATTAATTATTCCAGATAGGATTATAAAATTTCGTGTTAACTGGATAGATGATAATCAAAAAATTCAGGTAAATACGGGCATACGTGTCCAGTTTAATAATGCCTTAGGTCCATATAAAGGTGGTCTGAGATTTCATCAAAGTGTAAATGAAGGAATTTTAAAGTTTTTGGGTTTTGAGCAAATTCTTAAAAATGCCCTAACAGGTCTACCTATAGGTGGAGCTAAGGGTGGTAGTGATTTTAACCCTAAAGGAAAAAGTGATTTTGAAATAATGAAGTTTTGTTCAGCTTTTATGACTGAGTTACATAAATATATAGGTCCACGTAAGGATGTACCAGCTGGGGATATTGGAGTAGGGACTAGGGAAATTGGATACCTTTTTGGTGAATATAAAAAGATAACATCTACATACGATGGTGTACTAACTGGGAAACCACATATGTTTGGTGGATCATTTATGAGACCAGAAGCTACAGGTTATGGTGTAGTTTATTTTACGCAAAAGATGCTAGAACTTGAAAATAAAGATAGTCTAAAAGGTAAAATATGTACTATAAGTGGAGCTGGTAATGTAGCCCTACATGTAATAGAAAAGTTATTAGAAATTGGAGCAATTCCAGTTAGTTGTAGTGATTCTAATGGTACTATATATGATAAACGTGGAGTAGATTTAAAACTATTAAAAGAGTTAAAATTTGAAAAACGATTATCCCTAGAGGGTTATACCTTATCACATCCAGAATCTACATTTTTTCCTGCATATAAATACGCAGAAGATTCTCATGCAGTTTGGGATATAGAATGTTATGCTGCATTTCCTTGTGCTACTCAAAATGAGTTAACTGAAGTGGACGCACAAACATTAATTACTAATGGATGCGTGAGTGTAAGTGAGGGTGCAAATATGCCATCGACCCCAGAGGCTATATCTGCATTTTTAACACATAATATATGTTTCGCCCCAGCAAAAGCTGCAAACGCTGGTGGAGTAGTAGTTAGTGAATTTGAAATGAGTCAAAATGCCTCTATGAGTAGATGGAGTTTTGAAGAAGTTGATAATAAATTAAAAGATATTATGCAAAAAATATGTATAGAAGTATCCCAAACTGCAAAAGAGTATGGAGTTGAAGGAAATTATGTAGATGGTGCAAATATTTATGGCTTTAAAAAAGTAGCTGACGCTATGATTGCAGAGGGAATTTAAGTATTTATTTTGTTATAATGCATAGAATTTTAATCATCTTAGGAGTTTCATATTAAACTTTTTTACTTAATTTTATTAATAATACCATTGTTTTTAAATGCTAATTCAAAGTTTGGATTATTTTTAGATGAGCAGATAAATATGGTTAATCAAATAAATGATGAAAATAGCACACAAGAGATAATTCTTAAAGTAACTTCACAACAAAAAGAATTATATTCTAAATTTTTAGAAAAAATATTGGCAAATAAAAAAGATTATCTTCATAAAAAGATATCACATGAATCTGAAATATTTTCCTTACAAAAAATAATAAAACTTAATAAAAGACATAAAAATAAATACGCAGTTATAAGAGATGAAGTTTTAATTAAATCATACAAGCTTATTGATACACAAAATTTGATGATAAAAGAGATTTTACAAAGTTTAGATAATTATAAGTATGTAAAATTTCAAATAAACATGGGTGATATATTTGCGAAAAACCAGATAGTTATACAAAAATATAATAAGGAAGAATATAAAAAAATACTTAATTATGATGTTCAAAATAAGGTTATTATACAGGCACAAAATAGTATAAAAGATTTTCATGCTTTAATTGAAGTTAATGCTGATATATTAAAATACTTCTCAATATTTGATAAAAAAATATATACATTAAATAAATATTCACAATATAATCTTATAAAACCAGTTTTATTTATAAATGATATAAAATTAGTACATATTATAAACTTAGGATTAGTACCTTTTGGTTTT
>NVUO01000016.1 GCA_002733155.1 Sulfurimonas sp. | reverse complement strand
GAAGTTAGTACTTCAATCTTAACAGAGTAATATTTCTTTTATTTAAAGTAAAAAAAACTTTAAAAAAGAAAAACTACTCATAAAAAAATTATACGAGGAAAATAAATGAAAGAAAAAGCTTATCGTTCTATCGTAAAAACAATCTCTTGGAGAACACTTGGTACGATTGATACTATCGCTATTTCATATTTTATTACTAGCAGCCTGACAATGGCTGCATCAATTGGATCAATAGAAGTTGTCACTAAAATGATTTTGTATTATTTTCATGAAAGAGGATGGAATCAAATACAACTAGGAAGAACCATAGACCCAGATTACCAAATATAGGAAATAAAATGAAAAGCATAGTGGAAAATTTGAATAAAAAATTTGAAAATTCATCTGTACAAGAGGTGTTCGACTATCTTTTAAAAGATAGCAAACAAAAAGTTGCACTCTCTTCTAGCTTTGGGGCAGAAGATCAAGTGCTCAGCGATATGATGTTAAGTATTGATAAAAATGCAAATATATTTACACTAGATACAGGAAGACTTCCTTATGAAACATATAGTGTAATGGATGCAACAAATTTAAAGTACGGGACTAAAATAAATGTTTTTTTTCCTAAAGATGAAGATATAGAAAAACTATATCAGACACAAGGAATAAATGGATTTTATGAATCTGTAGAAAATAGAAAATCTTGTTGTTATGTTAGAAAAATTGCACCTTTAAAAAGAGCATTAAAAGGTCTTGATGTATGGATAACAGGACTTCGATCTTCTCAAAGTGTAACAAGAGAAGATATGCAGATGTTTGAATTTGATGAGACCAACAATGTAATTAAAGTTAGCCCTTTAATAAATTGGTCTGAGCAAGATGTATGGGACTATATAGAAAAGAACTATGTTCCATACAATAATTTACATACACTTGGTTATCCAAGTATAGGCTGTGCACCTTGTACAAGAGCTGTTAAAGATGGCGAAGATATAAGAAGCGGTAGATGGTGGTGGGAAAACCCAGAACATAAAGAGTGTGGACTACACTTAAAATAACTTAATATAGGAGAAAAAAAGATGATAAATACACAAGAATTAACACATTTAAAACAACTAGAAGCGGAATCTATCCATATTATGAGAGAGGTTCTTTCAGAATTTGAGAATCCTGCAATGCTTTACTCTGTAGGTAAGGATTCTGCTGTGATGTTGCATCTTGCACAAAAAGCTTTTTTCCCTGCTAAGTTACCATTCCCACTACTTCATGTAGATACAAGATGGAAATTTAAAGAGATGATTGCGTTTCGTGATCAAAGAGCAAAAGAGGTAGGATTTGAGCTATTAGTTCATACAAATCCAGATGGAATAGCACAAGATATAGGACCTTTTACTCATGGTTCAGCAGTTCATACAGATATTATGAAAACTGAAGGGTTAAAACAAGCACTTGATAAATATAAGTTTGATGCTGTGTTTGGCGGTGCGAGACGTGATGAAGAGAAAACTCGTGCTAAAGAGAGAATCTACTCTTTTAGAGATGAAAAGCACAGATGGGATCCAAAAAATCAAAGACCAGAGCTTTGGAATATTTATAATTCAAAAGTAAAAAAAGGTGAATCGATTAGAGTATTTCCACTATCAAACTGGACAGAGCTTGATATTTGGCAATATATTTATCTTGAAGGAATTCCTATTGTTCCTTTATATTTAGCTAAAAAAAGACCTGTAGTTGTAAGAGACGGGGTTAAAATCTTAGTTGATGATGACAGACTGCCTCTTGAAGAGGGAGAAGTTCCAGCTATGGAAAGTGTAAGATTTAGAACACTTGGATGTTATCCATTAACAGGAGCAGTCGAATCAACTGCATCAACACTTCCTGAAATTATTCAAGAGATGTTGCTGACAAAAACAAGTGAAAGACAAGGTAGAGTTATTGATAACGATAGTGCGGGATCAATGGAAAAGAAAAAAATAGAGGGGTACTTTTAAGATGTCAATATTAGAAACAAAGATAGCTAACAATATAGAGAGTTATTTAAAAGAGCATGAAAACAAACAACTATTAAGATTCATTACTTGTGGAAGTGTTGATGATGGGAAAAGTACACTAATTGGTAGATTGCTACACGATTCAAAAATGATTTTTGAAGATCAGTTAGCTGCTATTAAAAATGATACAAAAAAGTCCGGAACAACTGGTCAAGAATTTGACTTGGCACTGTTAGTTGATGGCTTGCAAAGTGAAAGAGAACAAGGTATTACTATTGATGTTGCATATAGATATTTTACAACTGATAAAAGAAAGTTTATTATTGCAGATACTCCAGGTCATGAACAATACACTAGAAACATGGCAACTGGTGCTTCAACAGCAGACTTAGCAATTATCTTAATTGATGCTAGATATGGTGTTCAGATACAAACTAAAAGACACTCTTTTATTACAAAACTATTAGGTATTAAACACCTTGTAATTGCAATAAATAAAATGGACTTAGTTGACTTTAGTGAAAATAGATATGAAGAGATTAAAAAAGATTATTTAGAATTTGCAAGTGAATTAGGTTTAACATCTGATTTGACTCTTATCCCATTATCTGCTTTAAATGGAGATAACGTTGTAGATATTAGTGAAAAATCTCCTTGGTATAAAGGGAAAACGCTAATGGATACATTAGAGACTATTGAGATTTCATCTGATAGAAATTTAACTCATTTTAGATTGCCAGTTCAGTATGTAAACAGACCAAACTTAAACTTTAGAGGTTTTTGTGGAACTATCTCAGCAGGAGTTATTAAGGTTGGTGATGCAGTCAGCGTCTTACCATCTGCTAAAAGTTCAACTGTAAAAGAGATTGTTACCTTTGATGGTAATTTAGATAGTGCTTTTGCTGGTCAAGCTATTACACTTACTTTAAATGATGAAATAGATATCTCTCGCGGAGATATTTTAGTTAAAAGTAATGAACAACCAGACCAAGCGAGTGATTTAAATGTAAATATTGTATGGATGGATGAACAACCTCTAACAAAGGGCAAACAGTACTTTTTTAAACGTGCGTCAACTGTAGTTACTGGTTCTATTGAGAATTTTCATTATAAAACTGATGTTAATACTTTAGAAAAACAAAGTGTTAATAAGTTGGAGTTAAATGAAATAGCATATGCTAAATTATCTTTAAATCAAAGTATTGCTTATGATTCATATAATCATATTAAAGCGATGGGTAGTTTTATTATTATTGATAGGATAACAAACAATACAGTTGGTGCTGGAATGATTGTAAACAAATCAGAGACAACATCAAAAGAAATTGTTCATAAACATTCAGAATTTGAAATTGAATTTAATGCACTAGTTAGAAAACACTTCCCATATTGGGAAGCTAAAAAAATTTTATAGGAAAAATTATGGCAAAGGAAACAGCGGCTAAAAGAGTTGAACGGATAAAGATAGAAAAATGTGGTTTAGATGTTTTGAAAAACATTTATCATTATGCGATAAGTGGTGAAGAACCTGACCCAGAAGATATTGATAGATTCAAGTGGTACGGTCTTTATACTCAAAATAGAAATTTACAATCTGTAAATGACAATACTCAATACTATATGTTAAGAGTTAAATTAGTTCAAGGCGCAATAACTTTAGAGCAGATGAAAATACTTTCATCAATCTCTAAAGAGTTTGCAAGACAAACTGCTAACTTAACAACAAGACAAGATATACAGTTTCACTTTATAAGAATTCGCGATTTGCCAGAAATTTTTTATAGATTAAACAGTGTAGGATTAAGTAGTGTATTTGCAGCTGGAGATGTTCCAAGGAATGTTGTTACTTGTCCAGTATCTGGGGTAAATAAAGATGAGATTTATGATGTTAGAGAGATTGTAGACAAAGTTAATAAATACTTTGAAGGAAATAAAGACTTAGCCAATTTACCAAGAAAATACAAAGTTGGAGTCTCTGGATGTGCTAAACATTGTATAGGTCATGAGATACAAGATCTTTCATTTAGTGCTGTAGAAGTAGAGGAAGGAAAAGTTCTTTTTGATGTAAGTGCCGGTGGTGGTTTAGCATCAAGTAAACAGTTTGCTCTGCATTTGGGCTATGTGACAGCATCTCAAATTTTAGAAATAGTAAAAGCTGTATCAATTATATATAGAGACCATGGGTTAAGAGAGAATAGAAGAAAAGCTAGACTGGGTCACTTAATAACGGCATGGGGTGTTGACAAATTTAAACAAGAGCTTGAGAAGAGTATCGGATTTAAATTAATTCAAGGAAAAACTGAGGAATACACTCCCTATGCAAAAAGAGAACATTTTGSAATTCACAAGTCAAAATATGAAAATAAATCATATATTGGTTGTGCAGTTAATGGCGGGATTATAGGAGCAAAAGGCTTAGAAGATTTAGCAAGTATTTTACAAAAATATGGTGCGAAAACAATAAAAGCAACAACTACACAAARTTTTGTAGTTTTAGATGCACCTACGAATACAGCTAATGATTTGGCAAAAGATTTATACACTATAAATATAGATGCTAATCCAAACCCATTTAAAGCAAGAACTATATCTTGTACAGGAATAAAATTTTGTAAGTTTGCTATTAGTGAAACTAAAGATACTGCTATAGACTTAGCAAGACATCTATATGAAAAGTTTCCTGATTTTAGCGAAACAGTAAGTATATCAGTTAATGGATGTCCAAATTCATGTGCTCATCCACATATAGTTGATATTGGACTTATGGGAACAAAATTTAAAGATGAAGAGGGAAAAACTGTTTCAGGTTTTGAAATAGTTTTAGGCGGAAATTTACAAGGAAACGAATCGAGATTTGGAGAAAAGATGAAATTAAAAATAAAAGAAAATGAAGTTAACAATACAGTTGAGAAAATAATTGCCTCATATATACAAAGTTCTAAAAAATATATAGGTTTATTCTTAAAAGATTTGATTGAGGGTAATGAGTTTACAACTTATGATTTAAAACCAAAAAGTCAATCTCTAGCAAACAAATAGATTTGCTTTATATTAATCTAAAAACTTGTTATAATTTTAAAATAATTTAGACAAAGGTTTGAATATGGCAATAATATCAACCAAGGGTATTTATGGTTTAACAGCAATACTTATTTTAGCAAAAGAAAAAAATAAGAAGTTGTTACAAATTAAAGATATTGCCGCTAAAGGTAAAATTCCACAAAACTACCTTGAACAGATACTTATCATTTTAAAAAAAAGTGGACTTGTTGAGAGTATTCGAGGTGCAAATGGCGGATATAAACTATCAAAAGCTACAAATGAAATAACTGTATACGAAATACTAGATGCTTTAGAGTGTTGCATATCATATACAGAGAACAAAGGTAAAAATAATCTTTTACAACCATTTTGGGAAGATGTTCAAAAAAAGATTGAGAATATTTTTTTACTTACAGTAAATGAACTGGAAGAGTTTTTAGAAAAAAATTCTGAGAATATAATATATTATATTTAAAGGGGAAACAATGGGTATAGCAAAAGATGTAACTGAGTTGATTGGAAACACTCCACTAGTTAGGATTAATAAACTCTCAAATGAAACAGGTACTACAATTTTGGGTAAATGTGAATTTATGAACCCATCAAGCTCAGTAAAAGATAGAATTGCTTTAGCAATGATCGAAACAGCTATAGAGGCTGGAAAGATCAATAAAGATACTATAATAATTGAACCTACAAGTGGGAATACTGGTATGGGCTTAGCAATGGTATGTGTTGCAAAAGAGCTTAAACTCATTCTAACAATGCCTGAATCTATGAGTTTAGAAAGACGACATTTATTAAGTGCATTGGGAGATTCAATAGATTTAACTCCTGTACAAGCTGGTATGACAGGTGCGATTTTAAGAGCTGAAGAATTAAACAAAGAGATAAAAAATAGTTTTATGCCTCAACAGTTTAATAATCCTGCAAACCCGAAGGTACATAGAGAAACAACAGCTTTGGAAATTTTAAAAGATACAGACGGTAAAGTAGATATCTTAATCGCAGCAGTTGGTACTGGTGGTACTCTAACGGGTATTGGAAGTGTGCTTAAAGAGCATAATCCAGATATTAAAATTATAGCAGTTGAGCCATCAAGTTCAGCAGTTATATCAGGGGAACGTCCTAATACACATAAGATACAAGGTATTGGTGCTGGATTTATTCCAACTGTTTTAGATACTGAGATTATTGATGAAATAATAAAAGTAGATGATGATGATGCATTTATTACATCAAAAGAGTTAGCAAAAACAGATGGTTTACTAGTTGGTATCTCATCAGGTGCAAATATATGGGCAGCAACACRAGTAGCTTCGAGAGCTCAAAACAAAGGTAAAACAATAGTTACTATCCTTTGTGATACGGGTGAGAGGTATTTAAGTACAACTCTTTACTCATAATTGTTGACTTAAAAATAAAGGTAAAAAATGCAAGAAAACAGAAATATTTTTAGATCATTTGTGGATAAAGACACTTCTTTTGAGGAAATTGGTGAAAATATTATTGGTATTAATAAAGAAAATTATTTTGATTATACGGCATCAGGACTTGGCTATACTCCTATTGAAGATAGGATGCAAGAGGTTCTAACAACCTATGCAAATACTCATTCTGAGTTTGCTAGTGATGCTAAGATTACCTCTTTTTATTATGATAAGGCAAGAGAGAATCTTAAAAAGTATCTTGAACTGGAAAAAGATTTTGTTCTTTTACCTTGTGGAACAGGGGCTACTGGTGCTATCAAAAAATTTCAAGAACTTCTTGGACTTTATTTACCACCAGCTACAAAAGCTAGATTTAATTTAGATATTCAAAATATTGAAAAGCCACTTATTGTAGTAGGACCGTTTGAGCATCATTCAAATGAGATAAGTTACAGAGAAGCACTTTGTGATATTATTAGAATACCTTTAGATAAAACTGGAAATGTAGACTTACAAAACCTAGAAGAAGTACTAGAGCAAAATAGAACAAGACAAATAATTGGGGCATTTTCAACTGCATCCAATGTAACTGGGATAATATCTCCTTATCAGAATATATCAAAGCTTTTAAGAAAACACAACTGTATTATAGCTTTTGACAGTGCAGCTTCTTCTCCTTGTTTAAATGTAGATTCTAAACTCTTTGATGCTTTGTTTTTATCACCTCATAAACTTTTAGGTGGTCCTGGAACTTGTGGTTTGTTAGCAATCAGAAAAAGTCTGATAAATGAAAAAGAATCGCCAACTTTTGCAGGTGGTGGTACTGTAGCATATGTATCATCTGATGATCATATATTTAATAGTGATATANAKANAYGTKAAGNTKCARKAWCTCCAGCGATACTGCAACTAATAAAAGCATCTTTTGCTTATCAGCTAAGAAATGAAATAGGTATACATAAGATTCAACAACAAAAAGAAGTATTGTTTAAAATCCTAAAAAATGGCTTATCGATGCTTCAGGGGTGCACCATTTATGGACAAAATGAACAACACAACAGTGTTGGAATTTTAGCCATTAACTTTCATGGTGTTACCCCTTATGAATTATGTGAAAACCTATCACATGAGTTTGGAATACAAACAAGGGCAGGATGCAGCTGTGCTGGTCCTTATGGCCATGATTTATTTGGTATTTCAGAGATTGAAAATGAAAATGAAAAGCCAAGTTGGTTAAGAATAAGTGTTAATTATACACATAGTGTAGAGAGTATCAATCATTTGCTTCTTGCATTAAAAGAGTCGATAAGACAATTAAAAACCATCCTATAAAGAATAGCTTAAACAAGTAGCTATTTTTTATAGACATTAAAATATTGTTTCATTATTTGAGTATTTTGTAAAAAAATGCTCAGATGATCAAATAAAAAAAGTAATACATTCTTGGTCAGTGTTCATTAAAAACTCATTGTTTTCACAAGTGTCAAGCGCAATCCAAAAATACACCAATACGCAGCGTAAAAGTGCACCACTTAGTAACATTATTTAGCCGAAATATCTAATAGTCCAGCCTCTCGTTTTTGCTTTAATCCATAACTTTCACCAGTAACATTTACAAGATGTATACTACCCCAAGAAAATCAAACAACTATTTCTAAAATTCTAAGTGTTGCACTTTAAACTTGAATTGGCGAACGCAATACTTAAGTTAGTATCATTAAACTCTAGACAATGATATAATCCTTTATGAAAATATTTTTTATACTTTTAATATCAATATTTCTTAATGCTCAGATAGTAAATTTTGTTATGCATAAAGATATATCCAAACAAAATAAACTTATGTCTATTAATATTTTAGATTCTAAAGAGCTAATTTTTGAAAAAACAAATATAGATGAACTCTCAGCTTTAGCTTTTAAAGATAATATACTTTATGCTTTGAGTGATTTAGGATATTTATTTCATTTTGAAATAAATTTGCAAGATAATAAAATAAACTCTTTAAAATTATTTAAAAAAATAAAACTAACAAATAAAAAATCTAAAGAACTTTCTAAAAAAAAGTCAGATGCTGAAGGTATGGTATTTGTAAAAGAAAAATTATATATTTCATTTGAGAGAAAACCTAGGGTAGATATATATTCACTTAATGGTCAAAAAATTAAAAAATATAAGATAAATAAAGAGTTGCTAGATATAGATAATTATCAAGGAAAAAATAAAGCCCTTGAAGCTATAACATATAATAAAAAATATGGTGTATTAGTAGCCCCAGAAAAACCACTTATATATGAAGATAAAAAATACCATATCATTTATGGTAAAAAACAAATATACAAGTTTAAAGCAAGTAAAAATTTAACTGCTATAGAGTTTATAAACGAAGATGAACTTCTTAGTCTAGAAAGAGATTTTGATGCCTTCCCATATAGAAGGACTACTATACTTAAAAAAGTTTATTTAAATAGATGTGTAAAAAATATATGTGAGAGTCATATCCTTGCTAAGTTGGAATCTAAAGATGCTTGGAAATTAGATAATTTTGAGGGTTTAGTAAATCTTGGAGATAACAGATTTTTAATGATAAGTGATAATAATGGAAGTTTTTTTCAAAAAACACTATTAGTGCTTTTTGAATTAGTTGATTTTAACTAAGAGTTAATCTCATTTTTTATAATTTTTGCTAAGTCTGAACACTCTTTAATTTTTTGTGTGTAACTCAGCTTATCTTTTAAAAGTATATCTATAAATGCACTACCAACTATAACTCCATCTGCACCTTTAACTTTGTTTTTTGCAGTTTTTGCATTTACTCCAAAACCAACGTATACAGGTGTTTGAGTATATTTTTTGATAGAAGACAAAAATGGTTGTAAATCCTCAGCTACGCCAGAACCTGTGATTCCAGTATATGCAACCATATAGATAAATTTTTGAGCATCAGAAATTATCTCTTTGATTCTATCTTCACTATCAGTTGGAGCTACAAAACTGATGTTTACAAGACTATTGGACTTAAATAAATCTGTATAAGCTAAGGCCTCTTCATGTGGTAAATCAGGAATTATTAAACCATTTAATCCTAACTCTTTTGCTAAAGGTATTAGTTTATCCATATCTTGTTGATAAAAACTATTAAAATATCCCATCCATAAAGTATCCACTTTTGGAGCTACCTCTTTTGTAATCTCTAAAAGGTGTTTAAATTTAAATCCAAGTTCAAGTGCATTATGGTTCGCTTTTTCTATTAAAGGGCCATCAGCTACTGGATCTGAAAATGGAACTCCAAGTTCAAGAGTATCAACTCCATTGTTACCAAGCGCTAAGGCAAGGTCTATACTAAAAGATTTTTCTGGATATCCAGAAGTTATGTAAGCTACTAAATTTTTCATTAATTATATTTTTCCAAGTCTGGTGTTTTAAGTAAGGTATATTTTACATGGCTTAAGTTATTATCAGCTTTTAGGTCATCATTCCAAGTAGCAAACATATCACTTATCTTAAGCAACCAGTTTATTACATCGTCATTTACAGGTTTATTTATTTTTCTTAACTCCTCTAGAATCTCTTCTACATATGTAGCTAGTCTAGACATTTGTTCTATTTGTAAAAAACCTGAGGCTGATTTTATATTATGAAATACACGAAACAATTCGTTAATACTTCTTTCATATCTCTTTTGATTTGATAGGTCTAATATCATAATCTCCATACTATCAACCATAATAGCATAGTGGTCTAAAAATTCATCAATTATTTCATAATCAAAGTTTGAATCTAAATCACTTCTTGCGCCCATAAAATATTTCTCCTATATAGTTCAAATTATAGCAATTTTTAGTTAAAATACTTTCATGAATAAAAAAATGAACATAACTTTTATAAAAAAATCAAAAGGTTTAGAACCTTTGGTGATGATTACCGCTTATGATGCACTTTTTGCAAAACTACTAGAATCTAGTGCTGACATGATTCTAGTAGGTGATAGCCTAAATATGAGTTTTGCAGGCAAAAGTGATACATTAAGCTCAACTATGGAGCAAATGTTATACCACACTAATGCAGTATGTACTGGTGCAAAAAATACTTTTATTATCTGCGATATGCCATTTGGAACTTATACAGATAAAAAAGTTGCCCTCAAAAATGCATTAAGAGTTTTTCAAGAGACTAATGCAGATAGTATAAAAATAGAGGGTGGTGAAGATAAGTCTAGTATAGTAGAGCATCTAGTTTCCAATGGAATTGCAGTATGTGGGCATATTGGTTTATTACCCCAGTCTGTTAGAAGTGAGGGTGGTTACAAGGTTAAGGGCAAGACTAAAGAAGAAGAGATACAGCTTATTAAAGATGCAAAGGCTATAGAATCTGCTGGAGCTTTTGCTATAGTTATTGAAGGTGTAAAGGCGAATGTAGCGGCTAAAGTAGCTTCAAGTGTAGATGTTCCAGTTATTGGAATTGGTGCTGGAGTAGATGTAGATGGGCAGGTTTTAGTATTTTCAGATATGTTAGGTCTTTTTGAAGAATTTACCCCTAAGTTTGTTAAAAAATATATGAATGGAGCTAGTTTAGTTAAAGATTCTATTTCTAATTATGCAAAAGAAGTTAAATCAAAAGAATTCCCATCAGAGAAATATACATATTAATGAGAAAATTTTAATATGCAAAGATTAGTAGAGATAGAAAAGTTTGAAGATGAAGAAACAAATGAGATAACTTTGCGTCCAGATGCTTGGAATGAGTACATAGGACAAAAACAGATTAAAAAAAATCTTGGTGTATTTATAGAGGCTAGTAAAAAACGCCAAGAAGCTCTTGACCATGTTCTGTTTTATGGTCCCCCTGGTCTTGGTAAGACTACCTTAGCTTTAATCATTGCAAACGAGATGAATGCAAATATCAAAGTTACAGCAGCTCCAATGATAGAAAAAAGCGGAGACTTAGCTGCAATACTTACAAACTTAGAGGTAGGTGATATCCTTTTCATAGATGAGATACATCGTCTCTCACCAGCAGTTGAAGAGATTTTATATTCATCTATGGAGGATTTCCGCATAGATATAATTATTGGTAGTGGTCCAGCTGCACAGACAGTTAAAATTGACCTGCCTAGATTTACACTCATAGGGGCTACAACTAGGGCTGGTATGCTTTCAAATCCACTCCGTGATAGATTTGGTATGAATTTTCGTATGCAGTTTTACAGCCCTGAAGAGTTAGCAAAAATTATATCTCAGGCTTCAAATAAGTTAGATAAAGAGATAGTACCCGAAGCTTGTATAGAGATAGCAAAAAGAAGTAGGGGTACGCCTAGGATTGCCCTTAGACTTCTTCGCCGTGTTAGAGACTTTGCAGATGTTGCAAATGAATTAGATATACAATACTCACGTACAAAGTATGCTTTAAATGAACTAGGAATTAATTCTTTTGGCTTTGATGAGATGGATATACGTTTGTTAAATCTTTTAGTATCAGCAAAAGGAAAGGCTATGGGGCTTAGCACTATAGCTGCAGCTTTGAGTGAAGATGAAGGTACTATTGAGTATGTATTAGAGCCTTATCTAATAGCTAATGGTTATTTAGAAAGGACTGCAAAAGGTAGGAAGGCTACTAGAAGTACCTATGAAATTTTAAATATAACACCACCTATAACTGAAGGTAATTTATTATGAAACCAAAATATTTTGTAGCTATTCTTTTTGCAATATCCTTATACGGCATGTATTTTTTATATTCACCATTTATATTAACTATATCTATTGCAGCATTATTGGCTATATCTACATCAAATATTCAAAGATTTTTTGAAAAATATTTAAAATCAAAGTTTATAGCAGCTATTGTTTCAAGTATAATCTTGGCTATTTTATTTTTTGCCCCACTTGGTTACTTTTTAACAAGTTTAACTATTTGGTTAAATAACTTAGAAGCTGAAGTTTTTTACAATATAGATGAGCAGGTGAGAAACTTTATCATGTCACCACCTGATTTTTTAGTATTTTTAGAACCATATACGGATGATATTTTACAAAATTTTAATACTCAAGAGCTTACATCTAATGTTTTATCAATTACAGCAAATATTGGTAAGTTTAGTGCAGGATTTTTGAAAAATTCATTTTTGATTATCATATTTTATTTCTTTGCCCTTTATAATGGTGCTGCTATGGTTAACTTCTTAAAAAGAGTAATTCAGATATCTGTTAATGAGACTACCCTTTTAGCTAAAGAATTGTCATCAGTTATGAGTGTTGTATTTTACTCTATTTTAATTACAGCTACATTTGAGGGTATTTTATTTGGTTTAGCTATTTCATATATTGGTTATAATGGACTTTTATTTGGAATTATGTATGGTTTTGCATCATTAATACCTGTAGTCGGTGGTGTATTAATGTGGTTGCCATTTATGCTTTTTGAATTCTCAGTAGGTAATAATTCTAGTGCTATTTTTATAGCTGTTTATTCTATAGTAGTTATCTCAATAATCGCTGATACATTTATAAAACCATTAATTATTAAAGATATTAACAATAGATTATTAACTGATGAGGATACTAAAATAAATGAATTGGTTATTTTCTTTGCAATTATCGCAGGTTTAGCTTCTTTTGGTTTTTGGGGTATGATTTTAGGACCTGCAATTACTGCATTTTTCTTAACTATTTTAAAATTATTTGAAGCGAGAACAAATGAGATTAACTAAGTTATAGTTTATTTTTTATAAATCTCTGGATGTTCATGCTTCCATCTTCTATGAATCCAAAACCAAAATTTGGGTTCTTTTTTTATTACAGATGTTAACCAATCAGCCTGAGCTTGAGTAGCCTTTAAAATATCGTTTTTTTCATCTTGGGTATTTTCCACAATTATTTCATCAAAAAACATTAAAGTGTAATTATTTTCATTATCAGTTCGTATAGTTACTGGTATTATACAAGCATTATATTTTCTTGCTAGGTATGCAGGTGTTGCCGTTTGTCTTGTTTTTTTCCCTAAGAAGTTTACTTCTAAGCCTTCTCTTTTGTTCATACTTGAATCAATAACTATACCTATACTTCTTTTGTCTCGTATAAGTTTAATTAGTGATTTTAAAACATTTGATTTTTCTAAAGATTTATTTCCAAATATATTTCTTGATTCAAGCATCCATTCTTGATACTCTAAATTCTTTAGTTTCTTAAAAACAGCGTTAAGAGGTTTATCTACTAAACCAACTGCTATAGAACCTAACTCCCATGCGCAGTAATGAGGTGTTACAAAAATAATCGCTCTATTTTCTTGATTTGCTTTGTTAACTACATTTATGTTTTGTACATTTATTTTAGAAAGTAAATCATCTTTAGACATTCGTCTAATCTCAATCAGGTGCATAAAGTTAAATAGTAGATTTTTAAAACTGTATCTTATAATCTCATCTTTTGTTTTTTTATCCATTTTATTATCAAAAACAAAGTCTAGATTATTATCTGCAATTTTACGATAACGGGATGATATGTGATAAGCTAAAGATGCAAGTAATGAGAAAAAAACTTTTCTAAAGCTTGAAGGTAGAAGCATTAAAAATGCCTCAAGAAGTAAAAATAATTGAAATGCCATTAGTTTAAAAGCCCCACTACATGTTTATAAACAACATTATAGCAATGATTTGGTATAATCGCATTAATAAATGTAAAGGAAATATATATGGTAGTATCAGATATTCAATCTTTTTCCGAGGGTCGTACAAAAGCTAGGGCGTATTTTTGCTACCTGTTTTCTAAAAATATTCCAAACCGTTTACCCTCACTATCGCAAGAGATGATTGTACCTAGACTTTTAAAAATAAAGGCAGATCTTGAGGGTAGTGATGGGGTTTATTTACTTGATTCTAAGGGTATTCAACTAACACCAACCTTTGCCAAAGATAAACAGATAGATGAGGATGAAGGTAAGATACGTGCTGATCGTGCTTATTATTATAGAGCTGTAAGGGAATCTAGGTGTACAATTACTGATCCATATCCATCTTTAATTACTGGTGAATTGTGTATAACTGCATCCCAGCCAATTTACGATGAAAAYGGAGACCTAAAGTATGTAGCTTGTTTAGATATGCCTATGGATGAGGTTTTGAAAATATCTCATCTAAATACTATGGATATGTTTTTCTCAAAATTATTCAAACTAACTTATGGTGCATTCTCAATAGCTCTAATAGCTGTAGCCTTATTACTCTTTTTTAAGGGTATACAGAGTTTTTTTGTATTTGAAATTACACCTATACATTTTAAAATAAAAGATGTATTTGAGGCTACAATTTTATTAACCTTATCCTTAGCTATCTTTGATTTAGCTAAGACCCTTATAGAAGAAGAGATTCTAGGACGGCATAAGGAAGTGAATATATCTGGACCACATAAAACCATGGTTCGCTTCTTGGGTTCTATAATTATTGCCTTGTCTATAGAGGCTTTAATGTTAGTATTTAAGTTTGCCATAACTGATCCTGAAAAACTCATATATGCTATGTATATAATTGGTGGGGTATCAACCTTGCTAATTGCTTTAGCTATATATATAAAATTTACAAAAGTGAAAAATGACAATTAATATATTTTTGCCAACAGGCAAAGCTTTAGTGAGGGGAATTTTTCAAAGAATTCACTTCTTTGAAATAGGAGACAAATAATGAGTATAGCTATAGTTGATTATAATATGGGAAATTTAGCAAGTGTACAAAACGCTTTTGCTAAACTTGGAGTAGATACAGTTGTTGAAAGTAATCCAAAAAAGTTTAAGAATTATGATAAATTAATATTACCAGGTGTTGGTGCCTTTGGGGATGCAATGGAGCATTTACATGAACGTAATATGATAAGTTATTTAAAAGAGTATGCCTTAAGTGGAAAATATATGCTTGGGATTTGTCTTGGTATGCAATTGTTATTTGAAAGTAGTGAAGAATTTGGACAGCATGAGGGTCTAGGACTAATTAAAGGTCATGTAAAAGCCTTTGATACATCTAAGTTTAATGAGCCTTTAAAGGTACCACATATGGGTTGGAATAGGATGTTTACAAATAATCATGCCTTATTTGAAAATTTAGATGAGGAACATTACTTATACTTTGTACATACATATCATGTAAGATGTGACAATGAAGAGGACATCATAGGTCGTACAAATTATGGTTATGAATTTACATCAGCTGTAGCACATAAGAATATTATGGGCATCCAACCACATCCAGAAAAAAGCCATGAAAATGGACTTAAAATATTAAAAAACTTTATAGGATTATAATAGATGACTTTATACCCAGCAATAGATTTAAAAGATGGTAAAGCAGTTCGCCTTACAAAAGGACTTATGCAGAGTGCTAAGATTTACTCGGATGAGCCTTGGTCTTTAGTGAAAAAGTTTGAAGAGATGGGTGCAGAGTGGGTACACTTAGTTGATCTTAATGGTGCATTTGCAGGTGAGCCTAAAAATTTGGAGCAGATTATTAAAATACGTCAAAACTGTAATGTTAAACTAGAACTTGGGGGTGGAATTAGAGATGAGGATACTATCAAAAAGATGTTAGACATTGGAATAGACAGAATTATACTTGGCTCAATCGCTGTTAAAGACCCTCAGTTTGTAAAAGATATGGCAAAAAAATATCCAATTGTAGTTGGTATAGACGCTATTGATGGTTATGTAGCGGTAGAAGGTTGGGGTGAAGTCTCTTCAATGAAGGCTACAGACTTAGCCAAAGAGTTTGCAAAAGCTGGTGTTGAAGCTATTATTTGTACAGATGTAGGTCGTGATGGAACTCTTAGTGGAGTTAATGTAGATTTCACTGTAGAGATAGCAAAGGTTAGTGGTATAAGTACTATAGCTAGTGGTGGATTAAAAGATGAAAAAGATATAGAGGCATTAATAAATACTTCTTATGTTGATGGTGTTATAATAGGAAAGGCCTATTATGAGGGCACATTAGACTTAGCAAAAATGTTTAAACTACTTAGTTAAGCTATACTTAATCATAAAGCAAATAAAATTTAGGTATTATTACTTATTAATTTGCAAATATATAATAGAAAAGGATTTCAAGTGAAATTACTTGTTGTTGATGATAGTTCTACAATGCGTCGTATTATTAAAAATACATTAGCTAGACTTGGACATAAAGATATTTTAGAGGGTGCTGATGGTGTAGAAGGATGGGCAGAGTTAGATGCTAACGAAGATGTAGAAATGTTAATTACAGATTGGAATATGCCAGAAATGAATGGTCTTGAACTAGTTAAAAAAGTTCGTGCTGATAAACGTTTTACTGATTTACCAATAATAATGGTTACAACTGAGGGTGGTAAGGCTGAAGTTATAACTGCGTTAAAAGCTGGAGTTAATAACTATATAGTTAAACCTTTTACTCCACAGGTACTAAAAGAGAAACTAGCATCTGTCTTTGGCATAGAGAGCTAATGCAAGAGCACTACTTTGAATTAGTAGTTAAGTTGTCTTCACATCATTCACTTTTTTCGGATTTTTTATCAGACACATTGCCTGTTGGTTTTGAAGAAATTGATGATGGTTTTATAGTTAGAAGTGAAGATGAACTTGGTACTATCGTATGGGGGCTAGAACAGTTTAATGAGGCACTTCAAAAAGCGCTTGGTAAAAATATTGAACTTGAATGTATACAAACTAAACAAAAAAACAGCGACTGGGTAAAAGAGTATCAGCAAAGTATACGAGCAATTCAAATTGATAAATTCTACATCCATCCTACATGGGATGAAGCAAATCCTGATTTAATAAATATTGTGATAGATCCAGCTTTGGCATTTGGAACTGGACATCATCCAACTACAGCATCATCTTTAAAAGCTATAGCTAAGTATGTATCAAAAGACAGTTTATTACTTGATGTAGGTTGCGGAAGTGGTATACTCGGTGTTGGAGCTGCCAAACTTGGGGCACAGGTTGATGCTTGTGATACTGATATAGTTTGTGTAGAAAATACTCACAAGAATGCAAACTTAAATGAAGTTGTATTTAATAATCTTTGGGAAGGATCATGTTCTATTGCTAAAGGTAAATACGATATAGTAGTTGCAAATATTGTAGCGGATGTATTAACGTTTATTGCAAATGATTTAAAAAAAGTTTTAAAAGATGATGGAATTTTAATTTTATCAGGAATATTAGATAAGTATGAAGAAAAAGTTTTAGGATTTTATAAAGATTTACAAATTCTAGAGAGAATAGCCCAAGAAGAATGGGTGACATTGATTTTAAAAAGAGGATAAAAACACAAGTATGCAAGATAAGAACAATAAAAAAAATGACAATAATTTTTTTAATCAAAATCCATTGATTACGTTTGCAATATTTTCAATAGTAATTATTTTATTATTCAAGCTAGTTGTTGGGGATAGTACTGAAGTTACATCAGCTATGGGGTCTAGTAAAAGAGCTAAACAAGTTTCATATTCTGAATTTAAATCTTTGGTAACATCAAAGTCTGTAGCTAAAGTAAATATCGGTCAAACGTTTATAAAAGCAGTAGCTAGTGATGGATCTATTTATACAACTAGAATAATTCAGGGTGATACAAAACTAATAGAAGAATTAGAAAAACAAGGTATAGAATACACTGGTTTTTCTGAGACTAATTGGTTTACAGAGATGTTTGGATGGTTATTTCCATTTTTAATAATTATAGCTATTTGGATGTTTTTTGCTGGTCGTATGCAAAAGAGCATGGGTGGTGGAATTCTTGGTATGGGTAACTCTAAAAAAATGGTTAACTCTGAGAAGCCTGATACTAAGTTTGATGACGTAGCTGGGGTGGAAGAAGCAAAAGAAGAAGTTCAAGAGATAGTTGACTTTTTAAAATATCCAGCACGTTATGTAGAAATTGGTGCAAAAATTCCAAAAGGTGTACTATTAGTTGGTTCACCTGGTACTGGTAAGACACTTCTTGCAAAAGCAGTAGCTGGTGAAGCTGATGTTCCATTTTTCTCTGTATCTGGTTCAAGTTTTATTGAGATGTTTGTAGGTGTCGGTGCAGCTCGTGTACGTGACTTGTTTGAACAGGCTAAAAAAGATGCTCCAAGTATTATTTTCATAGATGAGATAGATGCTATTGGTAAAAGTCGTGCAGCTGGGGCTAATATGGGTGGTAACGATGAACGTGAGCAAACTCTAAATCAACTTCTTGCTGAAATGGATGGTTTTGGTACTAATACCCCAGTTATTATTTTAGCTGCTACAAATAGACCAGAAATATTAGATCAAGCTTTGTTGCGTCCAGGTCGCTTTGACAGACAAGTATTAGTTGATAAACCTGACTTTGAAGGTCGTATAAAAATATTGCACGTTCATATGAAGGGTGTTAAAATGGATACGGATGTTGAAGTTGAAGAGATAGCTAGCCTTACAGCAGGTTTAGCTGGAGCTGATTTAGCAAATATCATTAATGAGGCTGCCTTATTAGCTGGTAGAAAATCTCAAAAAACTGTAAAACAAAAAGATTTATTTGAATCTGTTGAAAGAGCTATAGCTGGACTAGCTAAAAAATCTCGTAGAATTAATCCTAAAGAGAAAAAGATAGTAGCATATCATGAGACTGGACATGCACTTTTAGCGGAGACTACTATTGGAGCTAAAAAAGTATCTAAAGTTTCAATTGTTCCACGTGGTTTAGCAGCCTTAGGTTATACACTTAATAAACCAGAAGAGAATAGATTTATGATGCAAAAACATGAAATGTGGGCTGAAGTAGATGTATTACTTGGTGGTCGTGCATCTGAACAAGTGTTCATAGGTGAGATTTCAACTGGTGCTGGAAATGACCTTGAGCGCGCAACTGATATTGTTAAGTCTATGGTTCAAACTTATGGTATGAGTGAGGTAGCTGGACTAATGGTATTAGAAAAATCAAGACAATCTTTTCTTGGTGTTGGGCAACAACCTACTAGGGAGTATAGCGAGAAAATGGCTCAAGATATGGATGAGTTCATTAAAAAATCACTTAATGAAAGATATGCAGTAGTACTTAATAGACTTGAAGAGTATAAAGATGCCGTAGAGGGTATAGTGAAACTTTTATACAAAAAAGAAAATATTACTGGTGATGAAGTAAGAGAAGTGATTATTGATTTTGAAAAAGAAAACAATATAGAGACTAAGGTTCTTGATATAGTTGATGAGATAGAAGAAGAATTGAAGCAAGATGCTAAAATGTCTGATAAACCTTCTGAAACAGAAAAAGAGATAGGTGATGAAAAATAACCTTCTACCAATAGCAAAAGAGGGTTGGAGATATATATTTTTTAGCGTATTAGCTATATTTATATTCTCTATATTTAATTTTACTATTTTAGAATTTTTTACACTTGTTATTACAGGAACTTTAATATATATTTACAGAAATCCTGAGCGTGAGAGTATATTGTATGGCAATAGTTCAATAGTAGCTCCATCCGATGGTAGGGTTATTTTAATAGATGAGATAAAAAATGATAAGCAATTTGCTTACAAACTTTGTATAGATAGTTCATACCTTGATGTGTCATTATTACGCTCACCACTAAATTCTGAATTTATATCAATAAATATTAGACATGGCTCAAGACTTTCCAAATCAAGTCCATTATCTTCAAAAATAAATGAATATACAGAATTATTATTTAAAGATAAAAATAAGAACACTTTAAAAGTAAAACATATGTTAAAGCAAAGTTTTTCTCCTATAGAAATAAATATAAATAATAAACAATGCCTTGTACAAGGCTCAAGGTATGGAGTAATGCTTAACGGTGTAACTACTCTTTATTTAGCTCAAAATTTTAGAATGAATGTTAATGTAGGGGATGATGTACAAGCATCCCAGACATTAATAGGTTATTTTTCATAAGTTATGAGGACTAAAGCCGGAAACTTAATGTATATACTGCCAAATCTTTTTACAGCAGCATCAATATTTGTTGCAGTACTTAGTATAATTAATGCAGTTGAAGGAAATTTTGAAAAAGCATCATGGTTCATACTTTTATCATTAATTTTTGATGGTTTAGATGGGAGGGTAGCACGACTTACTAATACATGCTCCCGTTTTGGTATTGAGTTTGATTCTTTAGCAGATATAGTAGCCTTTGGAGTAGCCCCAGCAGTGTTGATGTATCTTTTTGTAGGTAATGACTTTGGAAGATTTGGTATAGTAGTATCAGCCTTATTTGTTATTTTAGGGGCAATTAGACTTGCTAGATTCAATGTGATGACAGGCAAAAATGAACCATCAGTTTTTATAGGTGTCCCAATACCGACAGCTGCAGTATTTATCTCTCTTTTAGTATTGCTTTTTCAGAAGTATTCTTTAAATGAAGAATATGGTTTAGTTTTATTAATGATATCTATTTTCGTATCCATGTTGATGGTAAGTAATATACGCTACCCTAGCTTTAAAAAAATAGACTTAACACCTAAGCATATGATGAAACTTTTTGTTATAATTTTAGTTATAGCCCTTAGCATATTTATGTTCCCAATAGAAGGTTTTACAATACTTTTCTCGCTATATTTAATATATGGACCTCTTCGTGCATTGACGCTATTTAAAAGACATATAACAAAGAAATAAATTTACTCATTTGGATGTTGTTTTTTAAATAATAATGAATTTACATCAATATTAAAATTAAAATAACCAGAATTAAAATTATTTTTATTGATTCTTGATAATTGTATGACTGCCCCTTTATTATTTTTCACTTCTAGATACAGTAGTCCAAGTGCATATCTAGTTTCTAAAAACTTTGAGTCTTTTAATTTAGATAATTCTAATAAAGCAATTGCATTTGCGTGATGATTAGCAGCTATAGATGCTACTGCACCCAAAAATAAAGTATTAGCATCCCTTACTTTTAAATCATCTATCAGGTTGTTATATAATGTATATGATTCTTCAAAAGCACCATCATATAATGAAGCTAAGGCTAATGTGCTAGTTAACTCTTGAGTATTTTTCTGAGTAGTTTGTAATACGCTTTTTATCTGTTGTATAAGAAAATAAAGTTTTCCTATGTTTAAATTTTGTTGAATAAATAAATATCTTGTAATATATGGACCAAAATATAGGTCTTCATAATGAAAGTCTTGTACTTTTAAATAATTTAGAACTTCCTTTGAATAATCTATGTTATCTAAAAAGTTGAACTTTGCATCTATGTACATTAGGTGAGGTAAAATGTCACGTGGTTGCATTAAAATAAGTTTTTGTGCTGATTTTAATGCTATTTTTATCTTATTTAATTCCAAAGAAATTATTATATCCAGAGCTAAATAAAGTGGTCTTTGTTTATAATTGTTATCCAACCAATCAACTGTAGCTAATACATTGTTTTGCGAAAGATGAAGCAGGGTTATATATAAGTCATTTTCTTCACTTTCTTCTTCTTCGGTAATAGAATCTGAAATTATAGAGTAAAGTTTTTTAAATTTTTTATTTATAAGTTGACTTGTCATTACGGCATAGATTCCAGATAAATAATTTTTAGCATCTAAATGATATGAACGTAAAAAATGATGATTGGCCTTAGTCATATTACCCATTTGTGCATATGTTAAGGCTAGGTTATAGTGTAAGATGGAATGTTTAGGCTGTATTTTTACTAATTTTTGTAACATCTCATTAGCTTCCCTTGTTCTAAAGAGAAGTGCTTTTTTTATAGCTTTAACTATTCCAATATTTACATTAGATGATGATGCACTTTTTGTAAGATACTCTTGTGCAGATTCTACATTATCTATATATATATTTGCGTTACCTTTTCTAATATAACTAATTGTTTGATTAGCATTAAAAATTTTATATGGTGAAAAGTAAAATATTTTTTGATAATTTAAATATTTACTAGTTTTAACTAGTTTCCTATATCTAGTTTGAGCTTTGTTTGGGTCAAATAATTCATCTTTTAGTTTTACTTTAATTGGATACGGTTTATAAACTTCTTCACCGTAGGTTTTTGTAATGTTTTCAATTAGTTTAGCTCCATTTGAAACCTGACCAGACTTTAAGTTTATGAATGCCAGAGCTAATTGAGATTTTAGGGGTTCAATGTTTTTTGTTATAGCTGATTCTAAATATTTCTTAGCTAAACTTATGTCACCTACTCTTGCATACAATAGTCCCAAACTAAAATCATCCTTAAACTCAGTTTTGTTTTCCATAACTTCTATAGCATCGTAATCATTTTCAAATAATGCATTGATTTTAGCACTTAATTGATTTTGTGTCTCAGCATATTCTTTTGTAGTGGGGTTTTTAAGGGCACTTAGTGCTTCTAAGTATTCGTTATTATAGTAACTAATAAGGGCATAATAATATGAATATAATTCTGAATGTATTTCTTGCGGAAGATAAGCATGAGCTAAATCTATATAATATTTAAAACTTTCTTTATCGTTTAAATGAAGTGAGCAAACGGCAGCGTTTATTGCACTTACACATCTTTTTTTATCATTTAAGATAGCCTTTTTAAATGTTTTTAGAGCCAACTCATACTGTTTGTCTTTTAGTTGGGCTACCCCAAGGTTATAAGATGAAATTGCCTCACTATACTGTGCTATTTTTTCATAAATGGCTAAAGCCTTAGTTTTTGAACCACTTGAATATAAATAGTTAGCCTTAGCTATCATATTTTCTAACTGACTTATTTGTATAGTTTGTTTTTTATCTTTATCTAGTTTTTTTTCTATATCAGCCATAGATAAATCTTGATCTAATTCTTGTGGATCTGATTTTAGGGCAAAATATGCGATAGTAACTAAGATAAYTATTAAAACTAGGGCAGCAAGAGAGATAAGTGTGATTTTTTTCTTTTGTGAAGAGTCGTCTTTTTTAATTATTATTAAATCAGGATTGGCACGTTCATTATCTTCTACTACATCACTATCTTCAATAATGATTATCTCTTCTTCTAATTCTGCCATTACCTACCTTAGGACATTTTGTATATTATAGCAAGAAAAGTGCCAATAAAACTAGGGCTGATTCATACAGTGAAAAATATCGTCATTCCAAAAAAAAATATAGTCATTCCAAACTTGATTTGAAATCTAAGCCAATGAATTAGACCCTTAATCAAGTTAAGGGTGACGAAAGTAGTTGCATGAATCAGCCCTGCCAATTAAACTAACTTAAAATTAGTATTGAAGTTTTTAACATTTTTTCTTACTAGCAGTTTAAATAAAATAATAATTAGAAAATATTTATAATAATTTTTTACTTAAGTTGATACAATATAGATACGATTTATCTAAAAGAAAGGATAAAAGAATATTAAGATGCGTATAGATATTACACCTCTGCAACTTATTAAAAAAGTAAATGATAAATGCTTAAATAGTCTTGGTTATAAGATAATAGATACTATAACAAAAACTGCAAATAATAAAATAAGGGTAGACTTTTTAAATAAAAAAAATTTAAACTTTCACAATTTTACTTATGCTATTGAATACCTTAATGTTGCATATAATCTAAAACTTTTTGTGAATAAAATGAAAAATATAACTAAAAATTCTACTAAAATAAATAAAAGAAATAAAAATATAGAAATTGCAACAAATGTGTTAAAGAATTTTATTAAAAATTTTCAAAAATCTAGCGATAAGGTAAGGGTTAATACACTTATCTTGTCTGACTATATTAGATCTGAAGAGTGGCAAAGTTATAGGTTCAATGTAGCGAATATAGATGAAATAATTAATTGTTTATTTATTTCAAAAGATATTTTAAGTAAACGCTACATAAATATTGTTTATAAATTAATTAGCAAAAATTATTTATAATAACTGTCATCACTTTGGAAGTAATCATATGAATATTCTTCATCATAAGTATAATCGTAAGAATCTTCAGACTCTTTAGAATCTTCGTTTTTATAATCGCTGGTATCTTCGTCTTCTCTCTCATCAATATAAACTAACATAATAAATCCTTTTATTTTTAGAATAGCTGTATTAATATATCGAACAATTAATATAATTATGTAGAAATATTTAAAGCCTATGAACCTATATCTTGAGTTGGAAATAAATCAAGCTACTAAGTTGCCATGATTTTTAGGAGCATTATTGTCACTAAGTGTACTTCTTGATACACTATATCTAGATATAATTTAGTTTACAATCCATTTTATTTAAAATCTCTAAAGTTTTAGTTACATCATAAATTGCACTATGGTACTGTTCATCATCGAATTCAATATTATAATATGTGCAAGTTTCAATAAGTTTTGGATTTTTTAGGTTACCTTTAATATTAGTAGCTTTAACAATTTTTTTATTTTCTTTCATAGTACAGAAATGATTTTCAAAAAGAAGTAAATCTCCAATGTGTCGAAGTTCAAATGAGATGTTATGAGCAACCAATGTTTTAGCATTTTTGCAAAACTCTATAAAGTCTGTATCATCTTCAAAGTACTCTTCATAATCTACATCTTTTCTTAATCTCTCTAATCTATCAGGAGAAAGTTTATGCACAGCTAGTGCATAAGGATTTATTTCATATTCTGATAAGTAGTAGCGATGAAAAGTATCTACAACTTTATATTTATTGTTTATAAAATCAACGCTAAAAGCAGCCACTTCAATTACATCATGAACATTTGCCGAGTTAGTCTCAAAATCTAAAATTATCACTGGCTATCCTCAGCATTAAGCACAAACCAATTTTTCTCATTACTAGTTGGCTCATCTTTTTTACTYGTGGCATCAATTAATTGTTTAATTACAGTAGCATTTTTCATCATTTTATTTATAGGCTCTATTTGAGATAAATCAATATCTACCTTAGTATTTGATTTTGAAGTTTGAGTTTTATTGATTGGTTCTATTTTAATCCAGTTTTCATTTGCAGATATTTTTATAGTTATAAATATTAGTAATAGTCTGAGTGATGCAATTTTCATAATGACATCATATCAAGATTGTATTTAAATAATTATATTGTCTTGCATAAATATGACTTTGAGATATGCTAAGTTAGATGAGGATAAGAAAGCTTAGGCTGTTGCAAAGATGTTTTAGTTATTATTTTATATTTATTTAATATTAAACGGCTATAGTACTTATAGCCATACAAGTTGTATAGGAGTTTATCTCCAGTGCTTTTACTCATTTGAGTTAAGCCGGAATGTTTTTACATTCAAATTTTTCAGGGCAGAGGATATGAGATGTACTTATCTAGTATTATCCGTTAGAAATCCTAAGCAATCTGATACATGTGTTACTTATCTAGTAAGTTATATATCTTCTATAAAAGTGGCACTTAAAGACCGTTAATTTATATCATGAAAACTATCAAAAAAATGTGTGGCACACTACCTAAATTGTTAGGTGGGATTTTTTTGAAAGGAGATATAAGTATGAAGTTTGATTTGAATAAGATTAAATGGACTAAAGTTGTTGAAGCTATTCATAGCTTGACTAAATTAATTAAATCGTTGATTACATTCGTAAGGGTGTCTGATGGATTGATTGAAGCATTAGCGGTTTTTTTTTACAAATGGAGTCGAAATAGATATGTTCACTTGTACACTCTATAATTGTAAATCTCTTAATAGTCTTCAAAAATATCTTCTCATTAAAACAAAAGAGTTCAAAAGTTTATCTATCGAGCTAAAAGAAATACCACATAAATTTTTTAAATCTTTTACTGATGACAAAGGAAGAGAGTTATTTAGATGCAACGGTCAAGTGACTAAACTGCATAAAAGATTAATGAAATTATTTAATGTAGAGATACCTATATACTTAAAATCAGGTGTAAAGAAACAATCTCATATTACAAATGTAAAGTATCATGAAAGTAGTAATTTTTTTCTTCTTATTGATGTTAAGAGATTTTACCCTTCTATAACAAAGTCGAAGATTAAGAAACAGCTTATTACAACCTATAAACAATCTAGTAATGTTGCAGAGTTTATATCAAATTTAGTAACTGTTCCTCAAAAAAAGTCAAATAATAAAAGAGCTTTAGTGACAGGTAGCCCTTTAAGTCAGTATTTTGCATTTATTATAAATAAAAAAATGTTTGATGAACTAAATAAAATTTCGATAGAAGAGGATGTAAAGTTCTCTGTATATGTAGATGATATGACATTCTCGTCGAAACAAGTTATAAGTTATAAGTTTCATCAAAAAGTGTTCAGTATTTTGACTAAATATGGTTTTGTAACTCATTTGATAGGGAATAAAAAAACTTATAGAGGCAAAGTTGGTGCAAAATCTAAAATCACTGGTGTCCATATCACAAAGTATGGTTTGAGGCTATTGCAGAAGCATAAAGATAGTATACAACATATCATCAAACAGAATTTACATGAAGAAAAAGGTAAAACATTGTTGGGATTAGTTTACTATGCTATTCAAGTTAATCCAAAATATGATAAGTATAAAAGATTACTCGAAAAGTACAATAAATTGTAAAAAAAATAAATATTCTGGATAGAACGAATGTTTAAAGAGCAAAACAAAATTACTATATAAGAAATAATTATGAAGTATTTACAGAATCAACAGTTGAAAATATTGTCGAATAGGAATAATTTTGATATTAGCAAATAATGAGTTATATAATATTAATGATTTGATAACTAGAATTAAATCGGATGGATATAATAGTTTTACAGAATTTACTCATGAAATAATTAAAACTTTTGATTCAGGTAATGATATTGACATATGGATTCCTACATATGCAATTAATATTTTCAAGCTTGGAAAAGTGTCAGATTATAATGAAGGCTTTCTACTTATTACCATAAAAGAAATAGGCGATTTTAAAAAAATATCGAAAGATTCAAATGGTAACTTTTTAAGCAAAACTGCTGGATGCTTTTCTATATATAATAATTTTGATAATTTTCCAATTGCACGAATGTATAGGTATGATTTTAAATCTAACGATGACATGGAATACATTAAAGAACATTTTGAACCATCTAATTTTAATACAGAAGATTTTGACACACTTGTTGATAAAGAAAAGGCAAAGGAACGTATTAAACAGTATCTAAAAAAAACAGATGATATATTTGAAAGGTTAACAAAATATACTCAAGGTAAAATAGATAATACTTCAATTACAGGTGGTTTTATAATTGCCAGACAAGATAATATTTGCGCCATATGCAATAAAAATGAAAGTTTAGAAATTGAAGAAATAGCTCTTACTAGTTTCGAAAGTGGAGTTCAAACGTCACTGGCAGTATGTAAAGACTGTATAAGTGAATCAGTAGAAAGTAATCAAATATTGAACTTAATGTTTCAAGATACAAATATAATGTCTTTACTAAATAAAAGAAAAATATCTATTGAAGATGTAAGAGAAATATCCAATAAAATAGTTGAGATTAATTTGGAATGTAAAATAGAAAAATTCGCTACCAATATGGATGATACAATTACAGCTATAACTAAAAATGGCTTTATACTAAAACTACGTTTAACAACTTTATTAGATTATGGATATATGATTCTATCTTCTGAGGAAGTTGAACTTATTAGGTTTGATTCAGCTAATCATCACGATGATAAGATAGAATTTATGCCACATCATGTGCATAATGATGTGGTAAAAGAAAATGAAATTAAGAATAAGGCTAAAACTTTTAGTAGAAAAAAGAGTAAAGAACATAAAAGAAGCATTGATATAACAGATAGCTTTTTAACTGGCTTTCTAGGAGTTGATTATATATCAATCAAAAATAAAATATTAGAGTTAGACTATAAATAAGCTTTTTTACAAAATACCACTTAAAATCCAAGTCTCTAGACTAAAAAAATAGCTACAAATATGCAGTTACTTTATAGATTCTAGTGTCAAGAACTAGAATGACGAGAAATTACATCCCCAAATAAGGATGCAACACCTTTGGAATAGTTATTGAACCATCTTCATTTTGACAGTTTTCCATAATAGCTACAAGTGTACGACCAACAGCTAAAGAGGAGCCGTTTAAAGTATGTACCATTGTATTTTTCTTACCATCTTTGTAACGGATTTTTGCACGTCTTGCTTGGAACTCTCTAGTGTTAGAAACTGAAGATATTTCTCTGTAAGTGTTTTGTCCAGGTAACCACACTTCTAAATCAACAGTTTTAGCAGCTGAGAAACCTAAGTCCCCAGTACAAAGTGTAACTAGACGGTGGGGCAACTCTAAGGCTGTTAATATATCAGATGCACACTCTACCATATCATTAAAAATATTTTCACTTTGTTCAGGTTTTGCAATTGCTACTAACTCAACTTTGTGAAATTGATGTTGACGTATCATACCACGAGTATCACGTCCAGCTGCACCAGCTTCTTTTCTAAAACAAGATGTATATGCAGTCATCTTCTTAGGTAGTTCATTTTCACTAAAAATCTCATCTTGATAAAGGTTAGTTAGTGGAACTTCAGCTGTTGGGATTAAAAATAAATCTATGTCTTGCATTTTATATAAATCGTCTTCAAATTTTGGAAGTTGACCAGTACCCTCTAATGCTGTACGGTTTACAAGTGCAGGCACACTCACTTCATCAAAACCTCTTTTAGAGTTAAAGTTAAGCATAAAGTTAATTAAAGCACGTTCAAGTTTTGCACCCATACCAAAACTAACAGAGAATCTAGAAGTTGCTAGCTTAACACCACGCTCAAAGTCTATCCATCCATTTTCTTCAGCTAGTTCCCAATGCTCTTTTGGAATAAAAGAAAACTCTTTAGGTGTAAGAACTTTTTTAATCTCAATATTATCATTTTCATCCTCACCATCTGGAACTTCATCATCTGGAACATTTGGTACAGACATAGCTATACCCTCAAGTGCTTCAATAGTATTTCTCTGTATATCTAAGGCTTCATTAATAACAATTTTATTTGCATCTACACGAGCTTTTAGTTCAGATATATCCTTGCCTTCACGTTTGTAAACACCAAATTCTTTACTCATAGCATTTTGTAAAGCTTGAAGTGTCTCAAAACTAGCTTTGGCTTTTTTTACATCTTCATTTTTTTCTTTTAATTCTTGCATAAGTTCATCACTTACACCTTTGCGTTTGAGTTTAGTACTTATAGCATCAAAATCTTTTTGTAGTAGTTTTAAATCTATCATATATAACCTTGTTTATTTTAATATGTCGTGCGCTAATTGAAACTGGTTTGCAGTCATTAGGTGTATCTTTGGATGTATATCTTTAATATTGTCAAAAAGATTTTTACTAAGTTCAAATCCAACTTTATACTCCTCTTGTGCTGAAATTTCATTTGCATATCGGAGTTTTTCTATCCAAGTATCTGGTACATGGATACCAGGTACATGAGCTGAAAGAAATTGAGCAGTTCTAAGTTTTGTGATAGGAAAAATACCAAGTATTAGTTCAGCTTTGTTATTGTCAGGGCTATACTCTTTATTTGCATCATCACTAAGTTCTAATAATCGTTTTGCATTCTCTAAGTCATATACTGGTTGAGTTATAATACCTATAGCTCCATGTTTTATCTTTTTTATAATTTTTTTTTGAATAGTTTTAGGATTTTTTGAAAAGGAGTTTACAACAGCAAATGGATATATCTCTTTTGGTTTATGTGTAAAAGGTCTACCTGCATAATTCATACCAGAATTAAAACAAGATATAATATCTAAAAGCATAGAACTATCAGCCTCAAATACACCTTTGGTATGAGGTTGGTCACTCATAGTAGCTGGATCACCAGTTAGAGCAAGTATAGCTCTAATATCAACCTCATTTGCTCCAAGTAAGTCAGACTGTAGGGCTATTTTATTTCTATCACGCATGCTCATAGTAGCTAGGACTGGTTTGTCAAATCTATCTTGTAACATTTTTGCTGCAAACAAAGAATTATACTTTAGTTTAGCTAAAGGATTGTCAGTTGTAGAAAATCCATCTACCATTTTATCCAAACCTAAGTCAGCTATTTTTTCTATGATTGGAGAAAAAACGGGGGAGTGAGCAGGTGTAGTTTCTAAAGTAATATATGTATCGTTTTTTAGTTTATCTATCAGTTTATCAAACAAAAAAAATCCTAATTTCAAGTAGTAATGGATATAATTGCGACATTATAACTAAAGAGAGAAAAATATATGTTAAAACTAGCTATTTTTGACTTTGATTCTACATTAATGGACGGAGAAACAATAGACTTTTTTGCGAATGAACTTGGATTCGGAGATGAGGTCGCAAAAATTACTGAAGAGGCTATGAGTGGGAGATTGGATTTTTTTGAATCACTACAAAGTAGGGCTACTCTTTTAAAGGGGCTTGACTACTCTATCGTAGAAAAAATATCTCAAAATCTTCCATATATGCCAGGTGCAATTGAGACAATATCTGCACTTAAAAAAAGAGGTATGACTGTAATATGTTTTAGCGGAGGTTTTCGCTCAGCTACTGGATATGCAAAGGATATCTTAGGTTATGATGCTGATTTTGCAAATGTATTACATCAAAAAGATGGAAAACTTACAGGTTTGGTTGGTGGTGACATGATGTTTAACTACTCAAAGGGTGATATGCTTACTCGTCTTCAAAATATTCTTGGTGTAAGTAGTGAAGAGACCTTAGTTTGCGGTGATGGAGCTAATGATTTAAGTATGTTTGCTCATGCTGGAACTAGGATAGCTTTTTGTGCAAGGGATATATTAAAAAAAGAAGCAAATATAATTATAAAAGAGAAAGATTTATCTCTTTTACTAAAGGAAATATAATGTTAGATAATTCAGTTTGGAGACAATACAACAAGGAAAATAATTTTAGACAAATGATTGCAAGGTTTTGTAAAGAAAATATAGATACACTTATTCATGATGATAAGGCTTTATATGCAGTTTTAAAAGCAAAACTGACAAAAAAAGAGTTGAGGTTATTTGCTATGGATAGTGCACAACTTGATTCAAATGAGTTGAAAGCTGCTTTTGATTATAATGATGAAGACTTAGATAAGTCTAAATTTAAACTATATAAAAAGCTAAAACAAGATAAGGTTAGATTAGATTTTCGTGCTAGTTCTCTTGATTATTCAGAATAACTTTAAAAGATACTCTTCTTGATTTTTTTTTATCCTCATATTGACTAAATAAAATCTTGTTTGAATAAGCAAGACCAGAACTTTTTAGTATATGAGATAAAAATTCTTTTGTTGCATTATTTTGAAGTTTAAACATAAATTCTAAAGTTTCATATGCACGATTTAGTGATAGTTTTTCATTATTTAGGTAACTACCTGTAAAATCATTATTTGCCCATTCACTTGATGTATGACCATTAATTTCCAGAGTATTTATTACTTTTTGATTTAGTTTTAAAAATTTAAAAAGTTTATGTGAAAAACCATGTAAAAAATCTTTTTGCTTTTCACTAAGTTTATATTTTGACACATCAAAATACAAGTCTTTATTTACAAGCTCTATAGATAAGTCTTCTTTAATTTTTATCTGTTTTGAATTTATCTCTTTTTTAAATAAATTACTTAAACCCTTATATATATCATCTGTTTTTGTGGATAGTTGAGCTATAGATATATCTCTATTTAGTTTAATAAGCCACATATTAGATTCTTGAGAATTCTCATTAGTATGTATACCAACTACTGCAGCTTGTGAATTATGCAATATACTTACTGCATTAAATTCATCATAGTTTTCTTGTCCAAAATGTTCTTGTTTTAGTAATCCAAAATCACTATCAAGCAATATAACTAGCCCATCTGTATTGTAACTATCCCTTGCATAACCTACAGCTATGAGGTTTGAATTTGAATATTCTTTGATATCTTTAATTACAGAAGAATAAGTTGTAAAAATTGTTTTGTCTCTCAAAATGTTTTTTTGTAAATCAAATTTAATTAATCTGATTTGTTCCTTATTCATATCATCAAGTATACTCATTGAAGCTACAAAGTTATTATTTCTAAGTTTAATTAGTTTATAGGCAATTGAATCTTTATCATTTTTGAAATGTTTTAACCAAATTTTATTTCCATTTTCAGATACCCTCATTAGTGTAATATCTCTATTTTTATCATACCTAGTTTGACTTAGCACTATAATAGAACCATCATATGCTTCAACTGCATCTATCCCTCTATCATCATACTCAGTTCCATATTTTTTACTCCATATTTTTTCACCATTTTTTGAAAATCTTGCTAAATATATATCGCTTAGACCTAAACCAGTTTCAAATATATTGTCATTTTGTGACCTTGTAGTTGTAGAAGAACCTACAGCTAAAACACCGCCATCATTTAGGTATATTAATTTACTCATTTTGTCATAGTTTTTTGTTCCAAACTCTTTTTTTAAAATAATATCACCATTAGAGTTTAGTTTTAAAAGTAATAATGAACCATCAAGTGTATAACCACCTACGAAATATCCATCTTGAGGTGTTTTAACAAGAGCTACAGCTTCATTAAATTTACTCATATGTGCTGATTTTCTTAGTTTTATTTTTGCATTTTTATCTAATTTTATTAGATGCATTTGAGGTCCATGTGAACTAGACAAATTCTCTAAATAATCAAAAGCATTTGTATATGCTATACCCTTTGGCATAGTGGAACTTTGATAAGCTTTAACAAAACCTACTGCACTTATAGTTCTGTCATAGTCCTCGCTTACATCTAGTAAGGCATTATTAAATGCTTCATCTATAATTATTGAGTAGTCATTGGTTTTTGCGTAAGTGATATTGAGTAATAATAAGAGGGCTAAAATATAATGCATGTAGCTACTTTTTTACTATACTAGTAGCAAAAAATATTCCTAAATTATATAGGTCACCCTGAACTTAATTCAGGGTCTAAGTAGATTCTAAATCGAGTTTAGAATGACCTTAAGTGAAGACCTATTTAAGGTTTTCGAATGGAGCTGTAACTACTGTTTTACGAGTAACTGTATATGGAACTAATGCAGCTGCACGAGCTCTTTTGATTACAGTTGAAATCATGTCTTGGTGACGTTTACAGTTACCTGTTAAACGACGAGGCATAATTTTATATCTCTCAGATAATGAAAAACGTAAAGCTCCCATATCTTTATAATCCATGAAGTCTACTTTTGCTTCACAATACTTACAATATCTTTTTTTGTATTTTCTTCTTTCTGCCATGTTATTTCCTTTTTATTAAAATGGAATTTCATCTTCATCAATGTCGATCACTGGAACTGAATTTGAGCTTGGCATCTGCTGAGCTTGTTGTTGGTAAGACTGCTGTTGTTGCGGTTTACTATAACTTTGCTGCTCTTGTGCAGGAGCCTGATAACTCTGAGATTGTTGCTGTTGCGGTGCTTGCTGATAAGAATTGCCACCTTGGTTACCCGTAGGAGCATTTTGACTAGGTGCATTATATGCGCCTTGGTTATCCCCTTTTGAATCAAGCATTTGCATAGTTTCAACTACCACTGAGTGTTTGCTTCTTTTTTGTCCATTTTGATCTACCCATTGATCAAAGTTAAGTCTACCTTCTACTAGGATTTTACTCCCTTTTCTAAGGTATTGGTTAGCTACTTCTGCGCTTCTTGCAAAGAATGTAATGTCTACAAAACATACTTCCTCTTTTTTTTCACCATTAGAAGTGAATTTACGGCTTGTAGCTATAGCAGTGTTAGCTATACCCATTCCGCTTTGAGAGTATCTAAGTTCGATATCGCGAGTCAAGTTTCCAACCAAAATAACTTTGTTATACATGAGTTTTCCTTATTTGTTTAAGCTTTATGCTAATTACTCTGCTGCAGGGGTAACAGGTGCTGCGGGTGTTTCAGTAGCTGGAGCTTCTTCTGCTTTAACTTCTTCAGTAGCTGGAGCTTCTTCTGCTTTAACTTCTTCAGTAGCTTTCTCTTCAGCTTTTACTGGTGTTTCAACTTTTGCTTGTGCTTCAATTTTTTTCTGAGCTTTTTGTACCAGCTGCTTAAATGCTATAATTTCTTTGTTTGTATCATATTTGATAGTAATAAAACGAAGTAGTTCTTCATTAAGACGGAAACGTCTTTCAATTTCATTAATTGCTGAAGGAGCAACTGAGTAATAGATAACATGGAAATATCCACGCTCATTTTTTTCAATTGGGTATGCTAATTTTCTCATTCCCATTGAATCAGTAGTAGCAATTTCACCACCATTTGAAGTGATAACTTCTTCGACAGCTTTAAGGCTCTGTTGAATCTCTTCTGCTGTAAGTGTTGGTTTGACAATTACTAAATTTTCGTAATTTCTCATAGAGTATAATCTCCCTTTGGTATTTGCCTGTTTATAGGCATTTGTTTCCCCTTTGGATCTAAACATATCGCTAATACTTAACAATACAAAGAGAAAGGAACTCGGAATTATACATAAATTAGACTTAATTTGTTGTTATACCTTTAGTTAGTAAGAAGAATTTATCAGGGACGTCTTCGTGATTAAAGTATACATATGTATAAAAGATGTCAATTTGCAATAAAATGGCATTTATTTTATTTTCTTAAGATATAGTTTCATATATGGAGAAATTAATGTCAAAAAGAAAAAAGAAAAGTTCTAAAAATAGCTCAAATATTTTAACATATATTGTTTGGAGTTTAACTGCAATAGCACTAATTATAGGTGCGCTTATCGCTGGGTATTATATCGGTTATGATGAATCTAAACAAGATCAAATTATGCGTAAATCTTTAAAGCTTAAAAAAGTAACAACTGCAACTGAATCTACAAAAAATAATAGTGTAAATCAAAGACTCAAAGATATATTAAAAAAAGATAAAAAAGATACTGATAATAGATTAGAAAAGTTAGTAAATGAAAAAATATATATTGGTGCATCACATGAATATGAAAGTTCATTTTTACCTCAGGCACCAAAGAGAGCCCTAAAAAAAGTAAGTTATAAACCAAGGTTAGCAATAATTATAGATGATGTAAGCGTAAAAAGTCAAGTAGATGCTATAAAGGCTTTAAATATGCCCTTAACTATGTCTTTTTTACCACCTAGTAAATTTAGACCAAATTCCCCAGCTTTAGCTTCAAAAGAGAAGTTTTATATGGTACATTTACCAATGGAGGCTCAGAGTTTTACAAAAGAAGAACCATTTACTCTAAGGGTCAAAGATTCTCAAAGTAAGATTTCTGATAGGATAGCTAATATAAAAAAACTATTTCCTAGAGTTCATTATATAAATAATCATACTGGCAGTAAATTTACATCAAATGAAATAGCTGTAAATAGACTTGTATATGCTCTAGATAAGTTAAATATTAATTTTATAGACAGTAGGACTACTGCTAAAACAAAAGTACCAAAGGTTATGAAAAATTATGGATATAAATATATAGCAAGGGATGTATTCTTAGACAATGAAATGGATAAAACTTATATTAAAAAACAGATAAAAGTAGCTATAAATACAGCAAAAAAACATGGAACTGCTATAGCTATTGGACATCCTCATGCAAATACGATTTTAGCTCTTCGTGAATCTAAAAAACTTTTTAAGGATGTAGAATTAGTCCTTATAAACGGACTTTATTAAAATGAAATATAGATGATAAATAATATAAATTTTCATATTTCAGAGCTTGATAGTATGAAGAAGTATCCAAAAGAACTTTTTTATATAGGTAATACTGAATTATTAAAAAGAAAAAAAATCTCCATTATAGGGAGTCGTTCAGCAAATCAATATTCTAAACAGTTAACATATGAGTTGGCTAGTAAATTATCACAAGTTGGAGTTTGTATAGTTAGTGGTGGTGCATTAGGAATAGATGCAATAGCTCATAAAGCAGCTGGAACAGACAACACCATTATGGTTGCTGGAACTGGACTTGATAAACGATATCCAGCTCTAAATAAAAATATGATAGAAGATATAGAAACTAAGGGGTTGGTTATTAGCCAGTTTAATGTAGGCACTCCATCTCAAAGATATAACTTTCCTATACGAAATGAAGTAGTAGTTAGTCTTGGTGAAGTGCTTATTGTAGCATATGCTGACTTTAAATCTGGAAGTATGAGAAGTGTAGATAATGCCTTGAAAATGGGTAAAGATATATATGTATTTCCTCATAGGCTAGGAGAAAGTATGGGGACTAATCACTTACATAAGATGGGCAATGCAAAAGTTATTTTTGATATAGATGAATTTGTATATAAGTTTGGTGGCGTTAAAGAAAATTCAAGCAATGATGAATATCTTAGCTATTTTAAAACTAATCCTAGTTACGATAAGGCCGTAGAAAAGTATAGTGAAAAAGTCTTTGAGTATGAGCTCAATGGAATAATCAAAGTAAGTAATAGTAAAATTTTTATAATATAAAAAAAATGACTTAATTAAGCTTGTTAATGAAGTTGAAAAACTATATGTTGGATATTTAATACGAAGGAGTAATTATGCCACACTTTATAATAGATTGTTCAGAGGGCATATTAAAATCACATAATGAAGATGAGATAATAAAACAAGTTCATATATCAGCTATTTCAACTAAACTATTTAATAAAAATGATATCAAAGTGAGGGTAAATTTTTTTAAAAAATATTCTACAGGGGATAAAAAAGAAGATTTTATTCATGTATTTTCAAATATTATGGAAGGTAGGACTATTGAACAAAAATTAAATTTATCAAAAACGATAGTTAATGATTTAGCATTGATATTTCCATTAGTTCCAAATATAGGAACTAATGTGATTGAATTTGAGAGGGCAACTTATTTTAATAAAAATATGCTTGACCCAAACTATCAATTTTCAATGCCATAAAATATTTTAAAATAGATTTATTTTAACTTTTTATAAAATGTACTTTGTACGATATCTAAAATCATTGTCTCATGTTCTTGCCCAGTATTTAGATTGTAACATCTATAAAAATATCCATATCCTAATCCTGGAACTAAATTAGCTTCGATAAAATAAGGGATACCTTTATCATTAAGTTTAATATCTATCCTACCATATCCCTTTGCTTTTAGTGCTTTAAATGCATCTATAGCCAATGAAGAGATTATTTTTTTAATATTCTTATCTTTAATTTTTAGAGATTGTTCTCTATCCCTTTGTTTATCATAAAAACCTAAGATCCTATCACCTTTACTATTTTTCTCAGCAATAAGTTCTATAGGATAGATATTGTAAGAACTATTTTTAAAATCTTCTATGATAGCTACTGTATACTCTTTACCACTTAAATATGTTTCAACCAAAGAGATAGTTTGTTGTTCGTCAAATATTGATTTTACTTTATATTTATACTCTTTATATGTATGCACAAGTGAATTTTCGTCTATCCCCCGTGAATCCCCTTCATAAAGTGGTTTTACAAATAATGGAAAAGGTAGAGGTAGTGTATCTTTATTGTACTGATTTGGTTTTGCTAAAAAAGATAAAGCTGTGTTTAATCCAGAGTCTCTTATTCTTTGCTTGGCAATGCTTTTATCAAATTCAAGTTTGAGAGCATTTTTAGATGAGCCTGTATATAAAATATGGTGCTTTTCTAAAAAATCAGGAAACCAAATCTTTTTTATAGAATCTCTCTTTTTAGAATTTTTATCAAAAAGTAAATATTTAATACCAGAAACCACTAAATCAGGTTTTTTTTCAACTAAGTTATTTAAATCATCTAAATTGTTAATAATAGATATTTTAACTTTTGAATAATTTTTGCTTAATTTTTCATACAAATTTAGCAGTATTTTTTGTGGCATTAAATTTAAACCTCCAATAGGAGATGTCACTATTTCAATATATTTCTTTATTTTCATTTCCTTGTCTCACTTAACTTTTGAAAAAATTATTGGTATAATCTTCTAATTTTTTCTTAACGATATTAATCTTTTTATCAAAATTTTCACCATTTATCAGTTGATCAATATAAAGTTTTGCTAATCTACTTTTTAGACTTAAATGTTTTGGATAGTACTCTTTGATTAAAAAATAAACATATTGAGCCAACTCATCTTTACCAATAAATTGATGTTCATAATTTTCTCTTTTAAAAATAGCACAGGTAAGCCCATCTTTTATGGCAGTAATGATGCCTGAGGCAGATTTCTCTTTTACAAATACAATAGTAAATCTCTCACCTACTTCATGGTCACTATCATGAGCATCAGAGTTAGCAAATGGTGCTAAATACTTATATTTATTTTTTGTTTGAAGAGCTGTTAGGTGAGTCATATTGTTATGCTCTTTAATTTTCTCTTCACCAAAAACTTCAACTCCATCTAGATGTGAACTTTTTAGCATCTCTTTGTAGAAGGCTTGATGAAGATGATATTTACCATCTCTATAAACCCAGTTTGGATGGGCTAGTATTGAGATGCCTTTTGCCTCTTTTATTTTATTTATAASCCAGATGTTTTTTGCATAATGAGTAGGGTCGATATTTTTATCTATCTTCTCTTTTTTCAGTAATTTTACAATTTCTTGAAGTTCTTCCTCATGTTTTTTACTATCTTTTCTTTGCTCTTGGATAGATTTATTTGCATTGATTGATAGAATATGACCATTCCCTTGAGAAATAGACATGTCTTTTTTTCCACCAACACTTACCTCTTCACCAGCCAGCATTAAAATATCAATATTATTTTTCTTGACTTTTTCTATTGCATTTTGTGAACCTTCATAAGTATCATGGTCTGTAATACTGAGAAAATCCATACCAAAGTTAAGTGAAGCCATAACCATCGCAAATGGTGTTGTTTTACCATCTGAATAGATTGAATGCATATGCAAATCACCCTTTAAAGGTCTAAGTTTAATCATAGCCTCATCAAGACAATAAAGACAAACTGTTTTTGACTCTTTATAGGTAAAATTTACTTTTACAACAAACTCACCAATATATGGCATTTTATATGAAAATTGTATGATATTGTTCTCGATTTTATATTTAAGAGTATCTTTATGATAATAATTAGCACGGGAGAGAATCTCTATAGATTCTATATTTGTTGTATTTTTGACAATAAGTTTATAATTTATGCTTATATTTTGCTCTATTACCTTAGGAGTTATTTTCACCACGTTTCCTGCTTTTTAAAATTTTATCTATAAGTTATTACAGGAGGATTACAGTTAAGGATTTTTTTTGAAACCACTTTTTAATTACTATTTAGATAGACTAATTTTCTATATAACTAAATCAGGAATTTAATGAACCAAGATATATTAAAATATGAATCAAAAGTATGGCAGACCGCAGATTTACTTATAGGGGCTGGCATAAAACAGAGTGATTTTCCAAAGTTTATGATGCCTTTTTTCGCACTTATTATGGTTGAAAGTAGATTTGTTCGAATGGGTAATACTCTTAAAGCCGAACTAAAAAAGAGTGGTGATACTCTAAGTTTAGAAGATTTTATAGATGAGATAAAAGACCAAGAAAAAGGTTACAACACCTACCTTTTTGAACATAACAAAACTCTTAACGACATCTGTAGTAATGATAAAACTTTTGACATAGATTTTAACAATTACTTAAAAGGTTTTGATGAAGAAACGCAAGACCTCTTAGGGGTAAATAAAAGTAATGATGAAGAAAAGTATCTTGATATATCAGGAATATCAGGCTTATTWAATAAGAAAAAAATACTTTTTGCCTCTGTAAAAGCTTGGAGTGAGATAGACCTAGAACCTTTTAGCAATAGCGAAATAACAACGCTAGAAGAGCATATAAAAAGAAAATGGGCGGATATATCGGCGGAGACTGCCGGAGAGCAGTACACCCCTGATGATGTTATCTCTCTTATATCAGATATCATACTCTCAAAAACAGAAGATAGTGAAGATTTTTTAACTATTTACGACCCTACATGTGGTGGTGGAAATATGCTTTATGGAGTTGAAGATAGAGTAAATGCAAAATATCCAAAGAGACCAACAGCAACATATGGGCAGGATTGGAATGATGCTTTATATGCATTAGCRAAAATAGAGAGTCGTTTTAGAAAAAANTGCTTTTATAGAGTATGGAAATACCTTAGTAGAAGATAGATTTTCCATAACGCAACCTTTTAATGTAGTGGTGGCAAATCCCCCTTATGGCGTTGACTGGAAAGGTTTTAAATCTGATATAACAAAAGATAAAACAGGTAGGTTTCACGCACTCCCTGCTGTAAGTGATGGGCAACTACTCTTTATGCAACATCTTATATCTAAGATGGGTTTAGAGGGTTTGGGTGTAGTCGTTCATAATGGCTCAACTCTTTTTAGTGGTGATGCTGGAAGTGGAGAGAGTAACATAAGAAAGTGGATGTTCGATACCGACATAGTTGAAGCGATAATTCAACTCCCTACAGATGAATTTTTTAATACGGGAATTTTCACCTACCTTTGGGTGCTTAACAAAAATAAAGAGAGCCGTCGTAAAAATATAGTGATGATGATAAACGCTAGTGAAAAGTTTGTCCCTATGAAAAAAAACAAGGGTAAAAAAAGAAAAAACATAGATGAGTCAAATAGGATAGACATAGTAGAAACTTTAACAAAATTTGAAGATAATGACTATGCAAAAGCTTTTTATAAAGAGTTTTTTTACTTTAACAAACAAGCACTTACTCTTACAAACTTGGATTATAAAGATAGAACTTTAGAGAGTATGTTAAAACCTAAGCAAAAAGCCATAAAACTAAACCCACTTAAGATAGTGCAAGAAGAGATACTTATAGATAAATTTGAAGAGAGTGATATATTTAAACTTGAAAATATCAAAGAGACTATAAAAGAGCTGGATTATAAAGAGAAAGATTTAAGGGTTTATGTAGARAAAAATGTTTACTATTTTTATGATGAAGGAAAAGAGACTATAGTCAAACAAAGTGCTAATCTTCAAGTTGAGTTAGGCTGTGGAAAAATCATCATAAAAAGTTCTTACAAAAAAGCGACTAAAACAAAAGAAGCTAAGATAATTATAACAGTTGAGATAACTCCTGACTATCAAAAAGATTATGAGATAGTGGCGTTTGATAAAGATGAAGAGATAAATCAAAAAAACATAGATGACTTTATGACTAAGTATATAAGTAAACCTTTTGTACTACTTGATAACGTAATAGGAGTAGAGATAAACTTTAACAAGATTTTTTATAAACCACAAAAATTACGACCCTTAGAGATGATACTAAGTGATATAAAAACTATAGATGATGAACTAAAAACACTTGAGAGTAATTTAGGTTTATGATATTTCAAAAGTATGATAGTAATAAAGAGAGTGGTTTGGAGTGGCTGGGGGATATTCCTAGTGAGTGGAGAGTTAAGAGAATTAAAGATGTAGCCTTTCTCCGATATAGTAATGTTGATAAAAAGAGTTATGATAATCAAGAAAATATTTTTTTATGTAATTATACTGATGTGTATAAAAATGAACTTGTTACAAAAAAAATTGATTTTATGAAGGCTACGGCAAGTAAAGAAGAAATTAAAAAATTTATCATTAAAAAAGATGATGTACTATTTACAAAAGATAGTGAAAGTTTTGATGATAATGCCAATCCTTGTTTAGTATATGAAAACTTTACTAATGTTGTATGTGGGTATCATTTAGCACAAATAAGAGCAAATAAAAAAGATTTGATAGGTATCTATTTATTTAGATTACTTCAATCAGTAAAATATAATTATCATTTTGCAGTTAATTCAAAAGGTATTACAAGAGTAGGATTGGGAATTAAGGCTGTAAATGATGCAAAATTATTTTTACCACCCCTAMAAATTCAAACAAAAATAGCAACCTACCTAGACAAACAAACAAAAAAGATAGATAGGGWGATAGAACTCCTTGAACAAAAAACAGTGAAATACAAAGAGTTAAAAAAGACTCTTATAAATGAAACAGTTTTAAGAGGGCTTGAAAAGAATGTAGAACTTAAAGATAGTGGGATAGAGTGGATAGGGGATATTCCTGAACATTGGGAAAGCACAAGATTTAAACAAGTTTTATATAAGAAAAAGAAAAAATTTAATGAAAAGTTAAATTGTGGTTCAATAAGTTTTGGTAATGTTGTGTTTAAAGATAATAGTAAAGTACCAAAGGAAACAAAAGCTTCATATCAAGAAGTATGTATTGGAGAGTTTTTGATAAACCCATTGAATTTAAATTTTGATTTAAAAAGTTTAAGAACCGCTTATTCATTATTAAATGTTGTCGTAAGTTCTGGGTATATTGTTTTAAAAGCCAGAGAGAATATTAATAAAAACTTTCTTCGATGGATATTACATCAATTTGATATTAGTCAAATGAAAACATTGAGTGCTGGAGTCCGACATACAATACATTATGATGATATTGGAAACACATTTTTTTATATGCCTCCCTTAAAAGAACAAGTAAAAATAGCAACCTACCTAGATGAAAAAACAACAAAAATAGATAAAATAACAAAAAGTATCACAAGAAAAATAGAACTCTTAAAAGAGTTTAGAAAAACACTTATCAACGACAGTGTAACAGGTAAAATAAAGGTGGCTTAAAATGAGAGCAACTGTTCGGAATTTCCGAACAGTTCGAACAGCTTGTCATAAGATAAAAGACATCACTATATTCAGTTGTTCGGAAATTCCGAATAACTACAAAAAGGCTTTAAAATGAATGAACTCCACTTACAAGATAAGTTTCTAATCCCATTTTTCACAAACCTTGTAGATGGTTTGGCATATACAGAGGTCAAAGCAAATACTATAGACTCTAACTCACTCATAATAGAGAGTGATTTAGTGAAGTTTTTAAGTACAAGCGAGATAAATATAGAGAACTATAAAAAACTACTAAAAAAGTTTCATAACAAAGAAGAAAAACTTATCGTAGCTTTAGTGGAGTTTTTGAGAGTTAAGATAAAAGATTTTAGAAATATGGCAATTTTTTTGAATCAGAACAATAGCTCTTTTACTTACGAAGGTTTAAAATTTTACCTTTTTAATCGTAGTGGGAGTGAAACAAAAGGTGATAAGGATTTTGATGACAATATCTTTAGCGTAGTACAAGAATTACCTTATAAGTTTAGCTATAAAGGAGAGAAAATCTTTTCTTTTCGTCCTGATATTACACTTTTTGTAAATGGGATTTATCTTGGATTTAGTGAATTAAAATCAAACTATAGAAACCAGAGTGCTAAAAAGAATGGTAGAGCAAAAGTTATCAAAGATTATCAAAAAGCAGTGATTGATTATCTTCAAATCGTAAAAAAATATAACTTATCAGATAATGAAGCACGAGAACTTAGAAAAGAATTTTTAAAGGTTTTTGAAAAAGCCATCTGGATAAGCACTACAGATATTAAAGATACGTTTATCATAAGAGACATAGCAAAGTTTTTTGATGAGATTAGCAACTCTTTTAAAGAAGAAAAAGAGGATTATGAGCAGTATAAGTTAAATGCCACTAAAAGTTTTAAACCCTATCCGCTTACGCAAAATTATGAGAGAAAACAGGATAAATTAGCAGAAATATTTAAAGCCCATTTTAGTAAAAAGATGCTTGAAAAAGAGATTCTTTACTATAATTTTATAGAAAGAGAGGTTGAAAAAGAGGCTAAAAAGAAAATACTTAAAAATGAAAAAGGTCATTTAATTAGCCCACGTCCTAAACAAAAATTTGGTGTAGATAAGATTATGAATAAGATTGATGAATTTTTAGAACATGAAAAAGAGCCTGATTATTTTATAGCTAAACTTGAAGAGCAGTTAAAAGATTTGAGTGAAAGCAAACGTGATGAGCTTATTAAAAATAGAATGAGTTACCATAACAATAAAAATATATACTCTCTTCTTTTACAATATGCCGCAGGATTTGGAAAGAGTAACATCATAGGTTGGAGTGCGTTGCAACTCAAAGACCTTAAAAAAGATGGCGAGTATGTCTATGATAAGATAATGCTTATAGTCGATAGAGTACAACTAAGAGATCAGTTAAGTACAAAAATGTTCAATATGAATATAAACAATAAAATGTATGTTGAAGCAGATAATAAAAAGAGTTTTCAAAAGGCTCTAAAAGATAAGACAAGATTGGTCATAGTTAATTTACAAAAGTTTGGAGATATGTCAAGCATTTTAGAGGGCGACACCTTAGAAAAACTAAAAAAATTAAGAGTAGTCTTTCTTATAGATGAGATACATCGTTCAAATAGCGGTAGCCAAAATGAAAATATGGTGGGTATATTTGATGAGATACAGACAAGCTTTGATAAAAATGATAACTATATAGCGAGTGAACATAAAAAAAATCTAATCATAGGTTTTACCGCAACACCAAGTGATAATACCTTAGCTAGATTTGGAGAGTTTAACAAGTATGCAGAGGGTGAAAAGATATGGGTACCTTTTGATAGTTATACTATGCGTGAAGCCATTGAGGATGGCTATATCTTAAATCCTTTACGGGGTATTGTCAGTGTGTCAGCAAAGATGTATTTTGATCCACCAGAAAATGAGCTAGAGGGATTTGAAAAAGAGGATGAAGAAAAACTCTACAGCATTAAAAAAAGTAAGATATATGAGAATGAAGGGCGAATAGATGCTATTGCACAACATATCGTTAAAAATCTTGTGCAAGTTGTATATAAACAGATAAGAGGTACTGCAAAAGCTATGTTTGCAACTACTTCTATAAAAGCAGCGAAGATGTATAAACACAAAATTGAAAAGTATTTTAAAATCATAGTTGAAGATGAGAAGTATAAAAAGTATAAAGAAGCATCTATATTTGTAGTCTATAGTTCAGCTCAAGATGAGAGTAATTCTAGTATTTTAAATGATGGACTTACGGAGGCTAAAGTGCTTCAAAATTTTGCAAAATCTAAAAATGGGATAATTATAGTCGTAGATAAACTCCAAACAGGCTTTGATGAACCAAAACTTCATACACTTTTTTTAGATAAAGAGATAAGAGGCATAAATGCTATACAGACAATATCAAGAGTAAATAGAAAAATCAAACATAAACAAGATTGTAAAATAGTTGATTTTTCATATAAAAATGTCAATAGTCGTAATATAAGAGAAGCTTATGAACATTTTTCTGATGTCGTAGTGAGTAATTTTGACCCGCTTGGAGAAATAAAACTATTAGAGATGCTATATGAAGAGTTGCATATTTCAAATATCTATAAAGAGTATTTTAAATTTTTTCTTACACTATGTAAAGAGCTAAAAGCAGACCCAAATAGATATATGGATTTAGAAAATAATTTTAGTAGTTATATTAACTCTAATCCAGATAAGAGTAAAGAGTTGAAAAAGAAAATAAATAGATATTTTCGTATTTTATCTTTAGTAGAGTATGTGATTGATTTTGATAAAAAATATACAGATGATTGTTTACTAGAATTTTTTAGAAGATTTAATGATGGTTATAATCTTATTCATAAAGGTGATGAAAATATTGACGAGGTACTCATATACTTTGATAATCAAATAGGAATTGTGCAAACTCTTAATATTAAAGAAAAAAATGGAGATAAATCCTCATCAAGTAAAAAAGATAGTAATGAAGAGATTAAAGAACATAAGTATAATATACTAAAAATTATTGAAAAAAGAAATGAAGAAGAAGCAGATATAGGAAAACTAATAGAAGAGTTTGAGAAGTTAATAGATAGTTTTTTTGAGTATGTAAAAGAGCATAAAGATTTTAATGATTTAAAAGCTAAAATGAATGCAATAGGATTTGATGAAACAGAGATATATAGAGTTTTTAATATAATTTATAAAAGTTTTTTGAGAAGGAAAAAAGGTGCTGAGTGGGACTTTTTTAAGAAAAACACACAGGATATTGTTGAGAAACTTTGTGATGATTTTGAGAAAATAGTAGTTAATACCAAACCCATTTAASGGTTTGAAAATATAAATTTATTTAATAAACTCTACAACATTCTCAAAACTTCTATGCCAAAAGAGCTTGGTGGTTTTTGTGTAATTTCTAAAATATAGTGCATATCTTCATCAGTAATTTTTTACATAAGTTGTAAGCCATAAATAGCTGTAATTCCAAGAGTATAAGCTCCAAGTAGATATACATTTCTAGAGTTCCCTGAAAGTTTTGGTGTTTTAATCTCTGATACATTTAAAATAGCAAGTCCAACTCCACTTATATATAAAACTATAGAAAAAGCTCCATGAGTAAAAAAACCTTCAAATAAAAATATAAATACTAAAATAAGACTATTATTATCAAGAGCAAGTCCTGTATATTTTGTTCCACCTGCTAAGCCATAAGTACTAAAATAACTAAGTCTAATAGCAGCTGCACTTAACATTACAAATGCTCCTATTAAATATATAGGTTCAAACTTTCCATAACTTAAGAGTAAAATTGCAGGAGTTACACCATAACTTACTATATCTATGACAACATCTAGTTGCCCACCAAATTTGGCATCTGTAGCAGTCCTACCTTTTAGTTTTCTAGCAACTAAGCCATCAGCCCAATCAAAAGCAACTGCCCAAACCATACCAATCATAGCTGCCATATACAGACCTGTAAGACTAAAATATATAGCAAGGATTGTACAAGCTAACCCTGAGAGTGATAATAGGTTTGGCAGATCTCTTACATAAGAGAGAATTGTTGGTTGTTTAGATTGAAGAGGAACAGAGTTTTTTACTGACATAATACATCCTATTAAGTTTAGTGATTTTTTTAGTATATTAAATCCTGTATAGTCCAAGATTTTAAAGTTAAAATGCTATTATACACTCTTATATATTTTATTACTAAGGAACTTGAATAATGCTTGTATATACTGTAGGTACTTTTGATTTGTTGCACGTTGGTCATTTAGATTTGTTAGAATACTGTAAAACTTTAGGTGATACCTTAGTGGTTGGTGTAGCCTCGGATAAGGTGGTGAAATCTTATAAACCAAATGTTCCGGTAATTCCTTTAGATCAACGAATAGAGATGTTAAAAGCTCTAAAATGTGTTGATGATGTACGGGCATATCATGAACTTGATTATGTATCAGCTTGCAAAGAGTTAGATGTTGATATATTTGTAATTGGAGAAGACTGGGGAGATAAAGCATATAATATTGCAGTAGAGAAATATTTAAAATCAAATGGGAAAAAGATTGTACAAGTCAGCTATAATCCCCTAACTTCATCTACAAAAATAAAACAAAATGTTATTGCTCAATCCCATAAGGGCAAATTTATGGCACATACTATTGATTAAATAAGAACTTTGTATATTAAAAAAGCAAATATTTAGATGGAACGATATATCTTATAAGAAGGTCGGGCTAAGCTCTAAACAAGCCCGACCGTTATATAAACAAAGGAAATAAATATATTATGTCATATACAGAAAATAAAGCACAAAAAAAATACTCAACCATAAAACAAGCTTCAAATATTTTAAATTCTGTTGATACTACTTGTATTTCAGATCAGGTAAAATCTGTTATTAGTAAATGTAGTTATTTTTTTCTTTCAACTGCCTCAAAAGATGCTCAACCAAATATTAATTTTAAGGGTGGGGATAAAGGCTTTGTACAYGTACTAGATAAGAATACTATCATTTTTCCAGACATCCTTGGAAATGGAATATTACATGGCATTAATGACATTATGCAAAACCCTAATATTGCGATGTTATTTATTGATTTTATCACTGGTGTACGATATAAAGTTAACGGTCTTGCTACTGTAATTGATAATACAGAAGAGTTAAATAAATATTTAGACTTTAGTGGTTTTGATTATCCAACAAGGATTATCAAAGTTGATGTAAATTATGTCATTGGTAATTGTTCTAAAAATATAGATAATGTTCGTAAAGAAATTATTGATTATGAAGAAAATTGGGAATCACCTTGTGGCACATAATATATAACAAAACTTGAAAAGTGGAATGAGTAAAGATTAAATGCTGAAAGACTATGGCTGATTTATACAGTGAAAAATATCGTCATTCCAAACTTTATTTGGAATCAAGTTCAATAAATTAGACCCTAAATCAAGTTTAGGGTGACGAAAGTAGTTGTATGAATTAGCCGTGGCTGAAAGACTTTCAAAGCAGAGGAAATGAAAATATGAATAAAGTAATTTCATATTTAAGTTCAATTCCAGTAATATTCACTGAAGTATAATTTTAGATAATTAACATGGCATCACCGTATGAATAGAATCTATATTTATTCTCTATAGCGATTTTGTAAAGTTCTTGAGCCTTGTCTACACCTATAAATGAAGCTACTAACATAAATAGAGTTGACTTTGGCAGATGAAAGTTTGTAAGTAGGTAGTTTACTCTTAGAGGCTTATTATTTGSGTGTAGGAAAAGATTTGCTTCGCCCTTAAGTTTGTTTTTGTGTCTAGCCCAAAATTCTATAGTCCTAGTAGATGTTGTTCCAATACTAAGTATTGGTATATCAGATTCTAAAATCTTTTTTGCTTCAWYWGAGATAGCATAATATTCTGAGTGCATAGGATGTTTTGTTATTATGTCCACTTCTACAGGTTTAAATGTACCACTTCCTACATGTAAAGTAACAAAGGCATGTTGATGATTTTTACATATAGATTTGTGTAAATCGTCTGTAAAATGTAATGAAGCCGTTGGAGCAGCTACAGCACCAGCGTTTAAAGCAAATACACTTTGGTATTGCTCCTCATCTTCTTTGTTATCATCTCTTTGTATATATGGTGGGAGTGGTATATGACCAATAGAATCTATAATTGGAAGGATATCTTCAAACCGAGCTTTTTCTTCTTTTATAAAAAATTCTACAATTCTACTTCCATCTTCTTTTAACTCTTTTACCTTTATAGATAAATCTTGCTCAAAGAAAATTTTTGTATCCACTTTGACTTTACCACGTATATATACACTTATATTATAGGCATCAAGTGCACGGTTAATTAGTAGTTCCATCTTCCCACCACTTGGCTTTTTACCAAATAGTCTTGCTTTTATAACTTTAGTATCGTTAAAAATTAAGGCTGTATTTTTAGGTATAAATTTTTCTAAGTCATAAAAATAAGTATGTGTGATTTTATTTGTTAAAGAGTTATAAACTAAAAGTTTTGCACTATCCCTTGGACTAGCTGGGTAACTTGCTATAAGTTCACTTGGAAGTGTGAAATCATAGCTTTTTGTTAAGAATTCTTTACTCACCGCTTTTGTTTATCTCTTTAAGTTCATCCAATAAGTTTACGTCTTCTTCATCTTCTTCATCTTCTTCAGATGCAGGATTTACTACTTTTACAATTAAAATAGATAAACCATATAATATGATAAGTGGACCAGCCATAAGTAATTGAGTTAAAATATCTGGCGGAGTTAAAAGTGCTGCAACTATAAATATGATAATAACTGCATATTTAAAAAAGGCAATCATCTGTTTATCATTAATCATACCTAATAAAGCTAAGAAGTAAGCAAATACGGGAAGCTCAAAGGCTATACCAAAACCAAACATGATTTTCGTAAAAAAACCAACATAATCTTCAATGTTAATTAGAGGAGTAAATTTAAAACTACCAAAGGTAATAAGGAAGTCAAAACCAAATGGAGTTACTATATAATATGCAAATAATACACCAACTCCAAACATGATACTACCACCTAAAATAAATGGGATAATCATTTTTTTCTCATTTGCATAAAGAGCTGGAGCTATAAAAAGCCAAATTTGTGCAAGTATAATAGGTAAGGCACCTAAAATTGCTGCAAAAAATGAAACTTTTAATGCTACAAAAAATGCACCACCAACCTGAGATGTAGTTACCATACCATTTTTAGCATTAACAGATATTTTCCCAACTTCAATAAGGGCATGGTTAAGTGGTTCCACCATCCATTCAAGTATAGGTTCATGAAAGTAAAACATAACAAAAAACATAGCAATAAGACTTAAAACTGAAATCCCTAATCTTTTTCTAAGTTCAGCTATATGAGGTTTTATATCTTCAAACATCTGTTTTATCTTCTTTTATATTATTTATTTTATCACTTTTTCTTTTTTTTGTTAATGTTATTTCTTCTGCTTTATTTTCTTGTTTAGTTTTTTCTTCAGGTTTTTCATCAAAGAAACCATCATCTATAAACTTATCATCGTCAAGCGTAGTTAGTTTAGCTGCCATTTGTTTAACATCAGTTGCACTTTTTATCTTGTTACCAGCATTTAATAGCTCTTGTTTATAAGCAAGTGCCTCTTCTTTAATATCTTTAATGTCCATCTCATCTTCGATAGAACTTTTAACATTTACTATAGCATTTTTAGCATTTTGAAAAAACTTTGCAACTTCAACCATTGCAGTTGGAAGTTTATCTGGACCTAGAAATAAAATAGCAATAACAGCAATAATAAGTATCTCGGTAAAACCCATACCAAACATATGAAATCCTCTAAATTTATAATATATATAATAAGGCTAAAATTCTATCTAAAGAATAATTAAACTATGATATAAAAAGAGCAATCTCATCTGATAAAAGATAATTGTCGTTATAAAATGTATCATTTTTAAAGGATAGTTTTTTTTCATCCACTAAAAGCTTTGCTTTTTCTAGTTCATTTTTATTTAAAATATTTTTATTAATACCTATGCATGACCTTAGACCCAAAAATATTTGTTCCATTTTTTTATCTTCTTTGCTTAAATCTTCAATCCTAATATCTAAAGGGTTCTTTATATAAGATTCTATATTTGTAGTTGGATAAAATCTTTGAAGTCCAAGCTTACCTACAGCTCCGCAACCTAAACCAATGTAGTCTTTATATTCCCAATAAGCAAGATTATGTGAACTTTTATAAGTTCCAAAATTACTTATCTCATATTGTGGGAATTTTGAGCTGATTTTTTTTAAAAACCATTCAGTTGTCTCTAAAGTTTCTTTTGACATATACGGTTTAGATTGAAAAACTGTACCCTCTTCGATAGTTAAAGCATAGGCACTTAGATGGTTTATAGGAAGTTTAAAAGCTAAATCTAAATCATATAAAAGTAATTCTTTAGTATCACCTAGTGTAGCGTATATTAAATCAAGAGAAATGTTTTTATAACCAACTTTTTTTGCAGTATGTATAGCTAAAATAGCATCCTCTTTTGAATGTGCACGATTAAGAATTTTTAACTTATTTTTGTTAAAACTTTGTACCCCAAAACTAATACGGTTTACACCAAGTTTGTACATACCCTCTAACCATTGGGCTGTAGCACTATTTGGGTTGGCTTCTGATGTGATTTCTATATTATCACCTAGATATGGTTCAAGTGTATTAAATATAGCTTGATAAAGTTCTGGTTCCACTGTAGATGGTGTACCACCACCAATGAAAATACTTTCAATCTCTTTTTCTTTTACATTAAATCTTTTTAACTCATACAAAAGTTGTATATGAAGGCTTTTCATATAAGTTCTTTTTAGGTGAAATTTATCAACATAGGAATTAAAAGCGCAGTATGAGCATTTTGAATCACAAAATGGTATATGTATATAAAGTAGCATTTGAAATTATATCTTATTTATAGCTATCTTTGTTAAATTATTATTCTTAGGGACTAAGAGTGCCCAAAGTGATTGACGAGTATAATGGTTTGTTATGTTACATCAAGGAATGAAATTGAAAAAGTTAGAAAATATTGATAATTATTTATTACAAATAAAAGAATTATATACTACTTCTATACAAGAAAAAAAATTATTTATGATTTCATGTTTAAAAAGAATATTAGATGATACAGAGGATATGGACATTGAAAATATATTTGTACAAATAAGAGTTACTGATGAGATAACGAGTTTACCAAATAGGGAATCATTAATTAGGGATATTAGTGCTTTAAAGGATGAGGCTATGTTAGTGATTCTTCATTTAAATCATATAAATACTCTAAAAGAGTTAAATGGATTTGAATATATTAAAGATATAATAAAAGATAAATCAAAACAGCTTAAAAATGTACTTTTTAATAATGAAGCATTTTTATATGTATTAAACCTTTACGAATTTGCAATTTTAGTTCCAAAAAAAAATTATTTTGATAAATATTTTTCTATATTAAAATATTCAATTTTTAATAATATGGATAAAGATATACATAAAAATATTGATGGTACATCAACTGTACTTGATTTTACTGCGGGTATTGCATATTCAGATTCTCATCTTTTTCATAGGGCAGATGTGGTCCTTCAAGAGGCTATATTAACTAAAAGAAGTTATAAGATATATGAAGAGACTCAAGCATCCAAAGATGTTAAAAAGTCAAGCCTAGATAGATTAACTATATATAAACAAGCCTTATATGATGGTAATATTATCCCCTATTTTCAACCAGTTTTAGATGCAAAAGATGAAAGTATAATGAAGTATGAGGCCTTAGCCCGTCTTCAAACATCTGATGGTGAAATAGTTACCCCATATTATTTTTTAAATTCAGCTATTGAAGATAAGACTTTTGAATATTTTACAAGACAGATGATGCAAAAAGTTTTTAAGGTATATGAAAAATCAGATATAGCTATTTCAATAAATATAACATATGAAAATATTATATCACCTACTATGATTAAGTATATAAAAAATAGACTTGAAAAGCATGGTGGGGATGCTATAACTTTTGAAATAGTTGAATCTGAAGAGATTAAAGATTATAAGATTTTGGAAAGTTTTATAAAAATGGTAAAAAAGTATGGATGTAAGGTCTCCATAGATGATTTTGGGTCTGGCTATTCAAACTTTACAAACATAGTGCAATTAGATATAGATTATATAAAAATTGATGGTACATTAGTAGAAAAATTAAATACAGACAAAAAAGCTTATTTGATGGTTCAGGGACTTATTAAATATGCCAAAGATACTGGTATTAAAACGATAGCTGAATTTGTAAGTACAAAAGAGATATCTGATACTGTTAAAGAACTTGGTGTTGATTATATGCAAGGTTATTATTATGGGGAACCTCAAAGTGCTAAAACTTATAAATTAATATAAATTAGCTTTGTTTAATTGCTTTTTTAGTATAATCGCGAAAACTATGATGAAGTTGATTTATGAATAAAAAAGATTTATATCGTCCAAATGTAGCGATGATAATAGTGTCAAATAATTATCCACAAAAAAAAGAGATATTTTTAGCTCAAAGAAATGATTTAGAAGATGTATGGCAGTTTCCTCAAGGAGGAATAGACTCTGGTGAAAGTATTTTAGAGGCACTTTTTCGTGAGCTTGAAGAAGAGATTGGAACAGCAGCTGTTGAGGTTATACATGAATATCCAAAATGGATATCTTATGATTTTCCTACAAAGATTGCCAAAAATATGAAACCTTTTATAGGACAAAGACAAAGATATTTTTTAGTTAAGTTAAATAAAGATGCAAAAATTAATATAGAGACAAAACACCCTGAATTTAATGATTTTAAATTTGTTGGAATTGAAGATGTTTTAAAACTAAGTGCAAGTTTTAAAAAAGATGTATATGAAAAAGTAATAAACTATTTTAAAAAAGAGGATTTTCTTTAAAATGCTAATAGTACAAAAGTTTGGCGGAACAAGTGTTGGTAATTTAGATCGTATAGCTAATGTAGCTAAAAGGGTAAGTGAGAGTAAAAAAGCTGGGAATGATGTAGTAGTAGTCGTATCAGCTATGAGTGGTGAGACAAATAAATTAGTTGGATATGCTGAACATTTTTCTTCTAATCCATCTAAAGCTGAAATGGATATGTTACTTAGTTCTGGTGAAAGAGTTACAGCATCACTTCTTTCAATAGCTTTAAATGAGATGGGTCATTCTTCTGTAGCTATGACTGGCAGAAAAGCTGGAATTATAACTGATACTTCACATACAAAAGCTCGTATAAAAAAGATAAACCCTGAACTTATGAACTCTGAAATTAAAGATGGAAAAATTATAGTAGTAGCTGGTTTTCAAGGTGTAAACTCTCAAGGTGATATTACTACACTAGGTCGTGGGGGATCTGATCTTTCAGCTGTAGCTATAGCTGGTGCAATTGGTGCGGATTTATGTGAGATTTACACAGATGTAAGTGGAATATACACAACTGACCCACGTATAGAACCAAAGGCAAAAAAACTAAATAATATCTCTTATGATGAGATGTTGGAATTAGCATCATTAGGTGCTAAAGTACTTCAAAACCGTTCAGTAGAGATGGCAAAAAAATTGAATGTAAATTTAGTAACAAGAACAAGCTTCTCATATGAAGAGGGTACATTAATAACTAAGGAAGAAAACATTATGGAAGCACCATTAGTAAGCGGAATCGCATTAGATAAAAACCAAGCTCGTATCTCTTTAATGGGTGTGAAAGATAAACCAGGTATAGCATCTGATATTTTTAATAAATTAGCAAAAGCTGAAGTAAATATTGATGTAATTATTCAAAATACAGCTCACGATGGTACTACTAACATTGACTTTACAGTTCCAGTAAGTGATTTGTCTGAGGCAAAATTAGTAGTAGATTTATTTGTAGAAAATGGTGATATTAAAGATGATTCTTATAATGAAAAAATTTGTAAAGTATCTGTAGTTGGTGTAGGTATGAAGTCTCATGCAGGTGTAGCTGCTCGTGCATTCTCAACTATGGCAGAAGAAAATATAAATATCAATATGATTTCAACTTCAGAGATCAAAGTTTCTATGGTAATTGATGAAAAATATGCTGAACTTGCGGTTCGTTCTCTTCATAATGCTTACGAGTTAGATAAGTAAAAATCAAATGAATTCAACCGATTTTGCACAATGGAGTCTTGATACTATACGTGAAGAGGGTGCTTGTTTGTCATGGCTGGAGGAGCAAAGATTTGACTGGACTACTACGACATCTCAAGCTCTTGAACAAATTTTACTAGGTAAGACTATAATCCTTATAACTGATGAGAAAAGAAAGTGGTTAGAATCTTATATTTTGAGTTCTATAAATACTAAGTTATTAGAACGTCCACTTTTACCAATAGTTAGTATATACAGTTTATATAAACATTATAATTATGTAAATGGTGGGGATATGATTGATGTCTTAGAGGATATGATATCTATCTCTTATAAGGATGATTACTTTTTTTGGTATATTGGTTCTGGGGATGATAAACGTGGGGATATTGCCAAAAGAAAAGATAACAGTTATTTTTGGATTTTTGATGAAGATAACTCTAATGCTTTTAATTTAAAATCTTATGATAAGTCTTTAGATGTAAAACTTCTGCAATTATATAGACTTTTTGATGCCTCCTTAAATGCAGCAATGTTTGGAGAGGTTGATGTTAATTGAGGCACCTAATACTGGTTATATTTTAATATCAACAGAAATTGAAGAAGAGTTTGAAAAACTTAAAGAGAGACTAAAACCTTCCCGTGTAGTTGGTTTTATAGAAGAAGATTTTAAACTAGAGCATGCCAAAGCAGTTGTAGCTGAGGCTTATATTAGTGAATCACAGACAAAGTACATTATCTTTGGAGCTTTAAAATTTACTAAAGAAGCGCAAAACTCCCTTTTAAAAGTTTTAGAAGAACCACCTCGTAATATAGAATTTATAATAATTTCTCCAACTAAATCAAACTTATTAGCAACTGTACGTTCCCGTCTCCCTATCATTCAAGGTAAAATAAATCATATAATTTCTGAATTAGATTTAAATTTAGCTAGACTTGATTATGCTAAGGTTTTCACATTTTTAAAAGATAAATCACGTATAAAAAAATCTGAGGCAAAGTCTTTAATAGAGGCACTTTATAATCGTGCAGTAGTTATAGATATGTTAATATTATCACAAGTCCAGTTGGACAATTTTGATAAGGCATATAGACTTTTAGAGTTAAATTCAAGACCTCAAAGTGTATTGGCTCTTATCTTGATGGGTTTTATTGGAGATAAAAGTGTTAGTTCATAAACTTTCATCATCTATTGACGCTAAGGCTTATTTAGAAGATTTAGGTACAGATACTGGTGGTATATCTATTCTAGCATCAAAAATGTCTCTGCATTTAATAGAGATTAAAAACTTACATGTAGGTGCTGCAAATATTTTAAAACAAGATGCCTTAAGTATAGGTGCAGATTTGGCTGTGCCTCGTGGAACTGTCATAGCCAGAGATGAATACGTAAACTGTTTGTTGATGGCAAATACTAAACAGCTACAAACATTAAGTAAAAAAGAGTTAGCCCAACCTTTTGGACTTAAAAACTTAGCCTTAAAACTAAAAAWTATTTTAAAAGTAAAAAAGCCTAAAAATGTTGATATTATGGGTGTTATTAATGCTAATGACGATAGTTTTTTTTCCTCTTCAAGGTTTAAAGATAAAGATGCTATTTATAAAATAAAAACAATGATACATGAGGGTGCTAAAATTATTGATATTGGTGGAGCATCATCAGCCCCAGGTTCTGAATATATTAGTGCCCAAGAGGAACTTTTGCGTATAAAACCTATAGTAGATTTAATCAAAAAAGAGAAACTATTTAATAAAGTGGATTTTAGTATAGATTCATTTCAGCCTGAGGTTATATCTTATGCTTTAAAATCAGGTTTTAAGATAGTGAACGATATTACTGGTTTATCTAATGATAAAGTATGTAAACTTTGTTTTAAATATAGGGCAAGGGTAGTCATTATGCATATGTTGGATTCACCTAAGATTATGCAAAATAAACCATCTTATGAGGATATATTAAGTGATATATATCTTTTTTTTGAAGAAAGAATAGCTAAGGCAAAAAGTTTTGGTATTACAGATATAGTCCTTGATGTTGGCATAGGATTTGGAAAAAGCCTAAAACATAATCTTATTTTAATTAAACACTTGGAGCATTTTATGAGCTTAGGTTTCCCTATTTTACTTGGAGCTTCAAGAAAGTCTATGATAGATAAAATATCAAAATCAGATGTAAAGCATAGATTAGCTGGAACTTTAGCCTTACATATAGAGGGTGTAAAAAATGGGGCATCTATCTTACGTGTACATGATGTTAGTGAACATATACAAGCTCTAAAGGTTCAAAAAGCCTTAGATAGTTTATAAACTTAGAAAATGAACTATTAATGATTAAATCTATTATTATATTTTAAATAAATATCAAGAGCTAAGCCCTTGATATTTCAGGTTTAGAAGTTTAGGTAATAAATTACTCTAAAGTCTTGTCTGTCTTCTCTTCCAGAACTTCCGTTTAAGTTTCCACTGATTGCATTTTCTGATTCATTAGTTTGATTTTTAAAAGAGTATCTAACTCTAATTTTTGAAGATGAATTTATTGCATATTTACCATCAAAGTTAAATTCAGAGAAATCATCTCTTAAGTTACCCTCATTAGCAGATACATCAACATAACCAACTTTTAAGCTAAGTTCTTTCATAGGTTTAAAAACTAATTGTCCACCAATAGCTGTACTTGGCTCATAGTTACCATAACCTTGTTGCCAGTCTGTATACATTGGACCAGATTCAACTGCTTTAAAAGAGTTATTAGAAATATCATTAAATACTAAGGCTGTATCTAAGATACCAAAACTTGTACCAACTTTTACACCATACATTGTAGAATCATCAGCATCTTGATATCCATTCCCACCATACTGAGCTTTTAAATAAGTTTTAGTACCAAACGATAAGTTGTATTTAGCGTCTAAATATTTATAATCTTCAACAGCGATATTAGTAGCACTTTTAGATTGATCATCTATAGCAATAATATATTGACCTCTAACAGATAAGTCATCTATACTAGTATTTTTAAATGAGATATAAGCTAAACCATCCTTACCCCATTTTGAATTGTAATCATTAAACCTACTATCACGAGAAACAAATCCTGAGTATGCTCTAACATAACCTAATTCAATCATTGTATTAGGAATGTCTTTATTACGGATAATGGCAGCTTCATAAACTGATGGTAATGCTCTTAAATCATGGTTTTGGATTAATGGAGTAGCTAGTTGTTGACGACCAACTTTAATCATAGTATTAGCATTATTGTACTGTAAATAAGCCTCACCTAAGAATGTAATATCATCACCAGCCTGATTACCATTACCAGTTTGTAAGTTAGATGTACCTACACCATCTGCTCTATCAAAAAATCCAAGACTATGGTTTCCATAATATGCTAAACCAACTTTAAAATTATTCCATGCAGCACTTTCGTATTTTAAAATACCACCAAATGTTAATGCTTCGGCACTATCTTTAGAAGGTGTAGTAGCTGTGCTCTCAAAAGTTCTAATCATATAAAATGTTCTAGTTTTAAAAGAAAACTTACCATCTTTTAATGCATTGATAATACTGCTACCTGTGTGTGTAGATTGAACTGGACTCTTGTGAGATCCATCTAGAGCATGTCCAGCATCACCTATTGGGTGAGATGCCATAACAAGTGTTGATACTGCTAATGATAATAATATACTTTTTTTCATTTTTTACCTTATTTAATTTTTATTTTATTTAATTTAATTTTATTTTTTTGCATGAAATAGACTAAGCTATAAAGTGCAATACCTATTACATACGATAAATACTCACTACCTAAATTTAGCCATAAACTTGTCATATTTGGTATAAGCATTAATGGAACTATAGATAACAATATAAGTCTCTCAAGTATTGTCGTTTTTATTAATATCCATCCTTGAGTAGCAGACGCGAATGCAAACATTCCTGTAGCTGCTGTTACAAATATAAGTAAAATCTCTATAGGATTTGTAATCCACTGCCAAAGTGCAGGATTATTTGGATCCATGGCATCTACCCCTGAGATAAGCAGAAGTTTATTATTGAAGAAAAATGCAAATGGTAATATCGCTGTTCTTATATCGTATGCAAAACCTTGTAAACCTGTTTTAATTGGATCACTCTTGGCTATACCTGCGGCAGCGTAAGCTGCCATACCAACTGGAGGTGTATCATCTGCTAGTATTCCAAAATAAAATACAAATAGATGTGCAGCTATAGCTGGTATCAGATAACCTAAGTTTCCAGATAACTCCATAATTACTGGTGCAGTTAATGATGCCATTACAATATAATTTGCAGTAGTAGGTAGACCCATACCAAGAATTAATGATACTACAGCAGTTAAAAGTAATACAGCTACAATATAGCCGCCTGATAACTCTTCAATCACTTCAGATAAAATAAGACCAACACCAGTTAGTGTTACAGAGCCAACAACTATACCTGCTACAGCTGTAGCTATAGCTATAGGTACCATATTTTTTGCACCATTAATCATACCATGACCAATATCTACAAAACCACTTAAGAAAACCTCTTTTGTAATAGCGCGTTTTTCTAAGAATGCATATGCTGGACGTTGAAGCACCATTATAAGCATAATAAAGAAAATTGCGTTAAAAGCTGCCATTTGAGGTGACTGCCTAAGTACAATTAAGGTATACATAAGAAAAAATATAGGTACTATATAATGGATACCACTTTTAAAAATATCAAATGCACGATCTAATTTAGATGGGTCTTCACCCTTAATACCTAGTTTTTTAGCTTCTAGGTGTACTATATAAAATAGTGCAAAATAACTTACGAATGCTGGAATAGCTGCAGCCATAATTACATCTGTATATGCTAAACCTAAAAACTCTGCAATAATGAAGGCCGCAGCTCCCATAATTGGAGGCATTAATTGCCCATTTGTTGAAGCGGCTACCTCGACCGATGCTGCCTTGTATCCAGGAAAACCAAGTTTTTTCATTAGGGGTATTGTAAAAGTACCAGTTGTAACTGTATTTGCGATAGAACTACCAGAGATTATTCCCATCATACCAGATGCTGCAACTGATGCTTTTGCTGGACCACCATCATATTTACCAAGTAATGCATACGCTAAATCTATAAAGTACTTTCCAGCTCCAGCTCTCTCAAGTAAAGCTCCAAAAAGTACAAATAAGAAAACATATGATGCACTTACCCCAAGTGGTACACCAAATATACCCTCAGTTGTAAGGTACATTTGTCCTACAATCTTATTGATACTAGCACCTTTATGTGCAATTAAGTCTGGCATATACTGACCAAAATAAGCGTACATCATAAATACGGTAGCTATAATAGGAAGTGCCATACCTAAAGTACGTCTAGCTGCTTTTAATAATAAAAAAATAGAAGCTATGCCCATAGCTACATCTAAATGTGACCAAGCACCACTTCTTGCGTTTAGAGCATCGTAATTTATAAAAATGTATAAGGCCCCAATTACTGCAGATATACCGATTGGAAAGTTATACCAAGGTATACCAGACATTGTTTTAGGTGTACGAAACATAGGATACATTGCAAATACTAATGCTAATGCAAAAGCTAAATGAAATGAACGTATAAATACACTATTAGTTGGTACAACTACTACATAAATTTGGTACATAGACCAAATAAATGCAATGATTGCAATCATCCAATGTTGCCATGAACCCTCTTTAAGATTTCTTTGACCTTCTAGTTCTTCAACTAAGACCAAATCATCTTTTATTGACTGTTCGTTTTGATTTTTATTACTCACAATAACTCCTTTAACATATATTAACTATTTTAACAAACCAGCTTCTTTAAATGCTTTAATAGCACCAGGGTGTTGTGGTACAGCTAAACCATCAAGTAAAGATTCTCTTGTAATAGTTTTGTATGCAGGATGAAGTTTTTTGAATGCGTCAAAGTTATCAAGTATAGTTTTCGTAAGTGTATATACTATTTCATTAGAGATAGTATTTTTAGTAACAAGTACAGCTTTAACACCAATACTTGGAGTATCGTGCTCAACACCTTTATAGAAACTTCCAGATATTACACCTTTAGCATAGTAAGAATATTTTTTTACTAATGCATCAATTGGTGCACCATCAATAGGTATTAAGTCAATATCAACTGAGTTAGATGCATCTTTGATATTTGCAGTTGGATGACCAAATACACCGAAGTAACCATCAATTTTGTTATCTTTTAACATAGTTGGACCTTCACTTGATTTTAGCTCATTTGCAAGTGCTAAATCAGAATGTTTAATTCCAAATGCTTCAAGAACGATATCAGTAGTCATTCTAGTACCAGAACCAGGGATATCTATATTTAATTTTTTACCTTTAACATCGGATAATGATTTAATACCTGATGATTTAGTTACTACAAATGCTAATAGTTCAGGATAAATAGCTAAAACTGAACGTAAGCCAGTAACAGCCTTACCTTTAAATTTACCTTCTCCGTGATAGCCTTGGTAGGCAGTATCACTTTGTGCAATTCCAAAATCAAGTTCATTAGCGTTGATTGTATTTACATTATAAACAGAACCACCTGTTGATTCTACAGAACATCTAATACCTGTAGTTTTTCTATTTTTATTCATCATACGACAAATCGCACCACCAGTTGGGTAGTAAGTACCTGTAACCCCACCTGTACCTATAGTAATAAATTGCGTTGCAAATGCCGGAACACTCATAGCTGCAACTAATGCAGCGCCCATAATTTTTTTCTTCATAATATTCTCCATTGGTGTATATTGATTTTGTTGTAAAACAGTAATTAACTATAAAAATTATATATTGTTTTATAATTAAAATCAAGACTTTAATTCTACTAAAGGAAAATAGCATGAAAATAGCGAGCGCTAAAAGAACTGATAATGTGGAAGACAATTGTAATATTTATTTCAATAAGTAACACTATTTGTATATATCAAGAATATTACAGCATCAATAGGTTAAAATATGGGCCTATTATCTGTATGTTATTAAAAAGAGAGTCATGTTTTTGCTTTGGATGAGTTACAAATTGGCATTACTTAAAAAAGTATTAAAAAAATATTTAATACATATGTTTGGTATAGTAGCTTTCTTTTTTACTTTAACTTTATCTATAATTGCCTTATATAAACACTCTGAGTTTATATCTGAACTTTTACCATATGGTGTAGTAGTTTTTGTAATTAATGTTTTTTATTTAAAAATAATGAGATTATCTCGTGAAGATTATGAAGAAAAGTTAAAAAAAGAAAAAGTATATTCACAAAAGTTACTTAGGTCTCAAAAGTATTTTTTAAGAAATGCTGTTCATGAAACTAATACGCCTATTGCTGTAATAATGGCAAATATAGAACTTTATGAGATGGAGTTTGGAAAAAATAATATTTTATCTAATATAGAGGCTGCTACTAAAAATATATATGGTATTTATGATGATTTATCTTATCTTACAAAAATAGATAGTGTTAATTTTTTAAAACAAAAGATTGATTTAAAAGAGTACATTAAAACAAGGTTGGAGTTTTTTGATATTTTAGCTAAGCAGTCCAATTTGTCTTTTGAGTTCTTTAGCACATGTAAATACTGTATGGTTTTGATAAATGAAATAAGATTACAACGTATAGTTGACAATAATATTACAAATGCAATTAAATATACAAAAGAGTTTAAAAATATATATATCTTAATATATGAGCTTGAAGATACATATGTTTTTGATATATCAAGTAATTCTATAATGATAGAAAAACCTGAACGAATATTTAATGAATATAGAAGAGAGAGTTATATAAAAGATGGTCTAGGTCTTGGTTTAACCTTAGTAAAAACTATATGTGAAGAAGAAAGTATAAAAATAGAACTAAAGTCAAATGAGCACTTAACCTCATTTAAATATTTTTTTAATAAATACAAGCCTTTTTATAAAAAATAACTTAAAAAGCAAGGAAATTAAGAAATAGACATCAGTTTATTAACAATATTATTTCAAAGAACGATGCAAGAGATAAAAAATCTTGCAAGTTTGATTTTTTAAATACTCTTTTTTTAAGTTCATTTCTAGAATTTGAACAAGAGTATTTTGATAATCAAACTATATAGTCAGTTATATAATTGATTATATTTTGGTTAACAATTTAGTACGATGATAGCTTTATTGAAATTGCTATTATTATTGATTAGAGTACTAACTTTGGATCTTTAACTTATCACTGTTTATGACTTTACAAATACACGATTAGGATTGTAAGGTACATTGTATTTAAAGATAGAATATATTATTGTAGAAATCTTACGAGATACTGCAATCAGAGCCTCTTTTAGAAAGATGCCCTATATGCTTAGAATTACCAGAGCTGTTTTCAGTTGGAAAGAATCCTAAGTAGCCTATAAATTTAGAGATTGAAGGAAACCTACTCAGGTCTCCACGCTCACTAAGAAGAGCAGCAATAGTTTTATCTGCAACACCAGGTATGGTTTTTAAATTAGCTATTAAAGTATTGACTTTTTCAATCTCTTCTCCAGCTTCATCAACAGTAGTTGTTGGTACTGATATGCTTATAGTGGTGTGCGGTTGGATATTTATCAAGTAGTGCTAAATCACTGATAGTATTCAAACTCTGGAAAGGTAACTGTTATTTGAGTAAGTATTCTCTTTTTAACTTCTTTCATATCAGACTGTATAGAAGCTCTATTACAATAAAGTGTTCTAAGAGATTGATACTCATCATCTGTCACATAGCCAGAGCTGAATTTACCATCTTTTAGTAATAGTGCTATCACTAAAGAATCAATATTATCATTCTTTACTTTTTTCATAGTAATCTGCTCTCTATACCTTTTTTAAATAAGTGATTAACAACTAAAGATATCAACAGGCTTACTTGATGTAGTCAATAGAAATATACCTCTATTGCTATAAGGAAAAAAATGTTGTTTTATCTTAAAGTCATAGACTATGATAGTTACAAGATTTGAAGTTAGTACTTCAATCTTAACAGAGTAATATTTCTTTTATTTAAAGTCAAAAAAACTTTAAAAAAGAAAAACTACTCATAAAAAAATTATACGAGAGGAATTAAGATGAAAATCTTATTATTAGAAGACGATAAACTGCTAAATAATGCAATTTCAAAATTTCTTAGTTTAAAAGGTCATTTTATTATTTCATTTCAAGATGGAAAATCGGCATTAGAAGCTATCAAAGCAGATTCTTTTGATTTATTGATTTTAGATATAAATGTTCCAAAGATAAGTGGTTTAGAAGTTCTTGAACTGTTAAATAATGAAAAAATACAAGTGCCAGCTATATTCATTTCTGCTATTATTGATATTGATAATATTTCAAGAGCCTTTAATCTTGGTTGTTATGATTATTTAAAAAAGCCATTTCATCTAAAAGRGTTAGATATACGAATTGAAAAAATACTAAAGTCTCGTTATATACCCCAGTCACATATTCGTTTATCAAATAGTTATACTATRGATATGGATTCTTCAACTCTAAGGTTTAATGAGGAGGTTCAAGTACTTTCAGATAGACAATTAAAGATATTACTTCTTTTAGCAAATAATAGAAGTAGGGTAGTTGAATATGATTTATTTAGAGAAAATGCTTGGGATAATTTAGACATAGAGGTTCCAACTATTAGGGCTGAAATAAATAGACTGAAAAAAATACTCAAAGAAGATATAATTATCAATATTAGAAATATGGGTTACATGATAAAAAGACCCTCTTAAGAGAGCCTTTTTTGGTGTAGTATTTAGTAAAATGTAAAAGAAATAGTAATAACTACTCTATCTCAGCGTCTATTACGTCGTCTTCTTCTTTTTTCTTTTTAGCGTCAGTTTCACCTTGTGCTTGATTACCATCAGCTTTTTGTTTATACATCTCTTCTGTAACTTTATGAGAAGCTTCAGTTAATACTTTTACTTTCTCTTCTATTTGCTCTTTAGTAGCAGATTCATCTTTTAGAGTTTCTTTTAGCTCAGTGATTGCAGTTTCTATTTTAGCTTTTTCATCAGCTTCGATTTTATCACCCATATCAGTTAAAGTTTTTTCAACTTGAACTACTAAAGCATCAGCTTGGTTTTTTAAATCTACCATAGCTTTTCTTATTTCATCTGCAGCTTTATTTTCTTCTGCATCCTGAACCATTTTATTTATCTCTTCTTCACTTAATCCAGATGAACCAGATATAGTGATTGATTGAGATTTACCAGTACCTTTATCAGTTGAAGAAACTGTTAGTATACCATTAGCATCAATGTCAAAAGTTACTTCAATTTGAGGTACGCCACGAGGAGCTGCTGGAATATCACCTAATTCAAATAAACCTAAAGATTTGTTATCTTTAGCAAATTCACGCTCACCTTGACCTACTGAGATTGATACAGCTGGTTGGTTATCTTCAGCAGTTGAGAARACTTGAGATTTCTTAACTGGAATAGTTGTACCTTTTTCAATAATTTTAGTCATAACTCCACCAAGAGTCTCAATACCAAGTGATAATGGAGTTACATCTAGTAAAAGAACATCTTTAACATCTCCACGTAATACACCACCTTGGATAGCAGCACCAGCAGCTACAACTTCATCAGGGTTTACACCTTTATTTAGTTCTTTACCGCCGAAGTATTTAGATACAGCTTCTTGTGCGCACGGTACACGAGTAGATCCACCAACCATGATAATCTCTTTGATTTCACTGTTATCTAAATCAGCATCTTTCATAGCAATTTTGATATGTTCTACTGTTTCATCAATTAACTCAGAAATCATACCTTCAAATTTAGCACGAGTTATTTTTACAACTAAATGCTGAGGACCAGCTTCTGTCATAGTGATAAATGGTAAGTTAATTTCAGTCTCTTGAGCAGAAGACAATTCTTTTTTAGCATTTTCAGCTGCATCTTTAAGACGTTGAAGAGCCATTTTGTCATTTTTAAGTTCAATACCGTGAGATGATTTAAACTCATCATTTAACATATCAACAATTTTATTATCAAAATCATCACCACCTAGGAATGCATTACCATCAGTTGAAAGAACTTCAAATGTACCATCTGAAATTTCTAAAGTTGTAACATCAAATGTTCCACCACCAAGGTCATATACAAGTACATTTTCTTCAGTTTTACTATCAAGACCATAAGCTAAAGCAGATGCAGTTGGTTCATTTATAATTCTAAGTACATTTAGACCAGCAATAGTACCAGCATCTTTAGTCGCTTTTCTTTGTGCATCATTAAAATATGCTGGAACTGTAATAACTGCATCAGTAATAGTTGAGCCAACATAAGCTTCTGCATCTTCTTTTAGTTTAGAAAGAATTTTTGCAGAAATTTCTTGTGGTGTATAAATTTTTCCAGCTACATCTACACAAGCTGCACCATCTTTATCTACGATATTGTAAGTTACTTTATCGTGAGCTTCTTTTGCATGATCCTCACTCATCATAAGACCCATGATTCTTTTAATAGAAGAGATGGTTTTTTCAGGATTTGTAATAGCTTGACGTTTTGCAGGATCACCTACTAAAACTTCACCTTTATCTGTAAATGCAACAACTGAAGGAGTTGTATTTTTACCCTCAGCATTAGGGATGATTTTCGCTTCACCACCCTCATAAACTGCTACACATGAATTTGTAGTACCTAAATCTATTCCGATTACTTTGCTCATTTTAATTCCTTTATTTTATATTATATTTTATTTTATTTTCCACTTCTACGAAAAAGCCGATAGCTTTTTTGTGCTTTAGTGGCACAGCGCCTAGCGTAGATAATTGGGACTTTGTTCCAATTATCGTTCTAATAACTAATTTGCTACAATTACCATTGCTTCACGTAATGGTCTGCTTTTATATCTATATCCAGTTTGAAAAGTTTGAACAATTTGTCCAGATTCAACTTCATCACTATCCATACTTTGAATAGCATTATGAATATTTGGATCAAATGGCTCATCATGGCTTACTATAGATACTCCATGTTTTTCTAACTGAGTTAAAAATGATTTGTGAGTTAACTCAATGCCTTCTTTTAACTTATCAAATAATTCTGCCTTATCAGCATCATTATCAATAGACTTCATAGCACCATCAAGTGCATCTAAAACAGGTATCATGTCTTTAGCAAATTTTTCATTTGCATATTCTACAGCTGTATACYTTTCACGCTCTAAGCGTTTTTTGATATTTTCAAAATCAGCATGTACACGTGCATATTTATCTTTCATTATAGTTAACTCATTTTGCAATAAGTCAAACTCGTTTTCTACAGCTTCACTTTCAGCTTTTGCTTCAGATTCTTCTGTATCTATTTCAATACCTTGCTCTTCATCAAGCAAAGGTTCTTCTTTTAATTCTGTATCAGATTTTTGCGACATAATAGTTAAATTAACTCCTTTTCTAAAAAGATAGACACATTATGACATATGAGTGTAACAATGTCAAGTATAAATTGAATTATTTTACTTAGTTAACTTGAGTCTAATCCAATCAAGTATAAAAATAAATATTTAAATATAATTATTGTAATATATATATTTATATGGAGAAGATAATGAAATATTTTAGTTGGTTATTAGGCATTATAATAGGTTTTTCGGCTATAGTTTATGTACTAGCCTTTACATCATTTGGTAATGCTTTACTTAAGCCTTTTATAGAAAAAAAGATACAAGAGCAAACAAAATTAGATAGTAAATTGGATGTTTTTTCTTTAAATATGAGTGAATTTGAGATATCACTTAGATTAAATTCAAATAATATTATAGATATTAAAGGGAATTATTCTTTATTGTCTCAAACTTTTGATATATCTTACAAACTTAATTTAGAAGAATTAAAATCATTACAGGCTTTAACATCTACTTTATTTCAAGGTAGCTTTCACACAGATGGTAAAGTAAAAGGCAATATGAAGTTTTTAAGCGTTGATGGTAAAAGTGATGTAGCTTCTAGTGATACTACTTATCATTTAGAATTGACGAATATGAATCCTACATCTATAATAGCAAATATAAATAATGCCAAACTTGAAGAACTTCTTGTTATTGCTAATCAAAAACAATATGCAAGTGCAATAATAAACCTTGATGTAAATTTTAAAAATATTACTGTACATAAACTAGAGGGTATTATAAATACAAGTATTAAAAATGGAGTTATAGATTCTGAGTATATTACTAAGGCTTATAAATTTAAATCTTCTGTGCCTTATATTACTTTTAATTCTAGCACTACAACAAAGATAGTTTCTAATATAGCTGATACTAAACTTGATTTTAATTCAAATATCGTTAACTTTGATGTTAAAAGTGCAAAATTTAATCTAAATAACAAGTCAATAAAAAGTGACTTTAAAGCTACAATAGCTAATCTAAATAAACTCTTTTTTGTAACTAATCAAAAGATGCATGGTTCCATTATTGTAAATGGTAATATAAAAAAAGATAAGGATTTAAATTTAAATATACACACTAAATTAGCTGGTGGTCAGATAGATGCTAGTCTTTTTAATGATAATTTTAAAGCAGACTTAAAAGGTGTTGGAACTATGGGTCTACTTAATATGTTTGTTTATCCAGAAGTTTTTGAATCTACTCTAAATGCTAAGCTAAATTATAATTTAGCTCAGAGTAAGGGTAAAATAAGCGGGCAATTAGTAGATGGAAAGTTTACAAAAAATAAAATATTTGGACTAATTAAACAATATGCTAAATTTGATATGTATAAAGAAAAGTTTAATGGTAATATTAATTCTACTATTAACAAAGAAAATTTACTTATATCTTTGGAATTGACTTCAAGAAAAGCATCAATTACAACAAAAGATACTAAACTAAATACTAAAACACAAGTGATAGATTCAACTCTAAAATTAGTAGCTAATAACAATCCTATTTCTGCTACTATAATTGGAAATATCAATAAACCAAAGATTAAGGTTGATGTTAATGAACTCGTAGAAAAAAAGATTAAGGATGCTGTAAAAAAAGGTATAAATAAATTATTTAAAAAGTTTTTTTAAGTTATATTTACATCAGATAGAGTTAAGCAAAAGAGCACTTCTTTTTTGTTTAACTTCATCACATCTATAGCCTGATTTAATGTTGAACCAGTAGTTATAATATCATCAACTAATATTACATTTTTTGTTTTAAAATTTTTCATCTCAAAACCTCTTGGATTACTTAGTCTATATACTTTATTTTTTCCTGAATAAGATATGTCATTAGTGGCACGGAGTTTATTGTAGAGTGGTTTTATATACTTACTCTTTAAGGACTTATTTAATATTGCAGTATGAGAGTATCCACTTTTTACATTATCATCTATAGCAATTGAACTTATAGAATCTGCATATTCAAATTCTAAGGCAAATTTTTTTAAAGAGTTTTTAGCTAAGATAGAATAGATGTAAAAACCTAAGTCTGTATGTTTAGTAAAAAGTAGCTCTTTAATCTCTTTGTATTTGTAAAAAGATATAACTTCGATGTTGTTTTGTAGTTTTCGTTTGTAGAGAGAGGGGGTTAAAAAAGTTTTTTGGCAAGATTTACATATATGTGTGAAAGATAGGTTTTCACAAAGTAAACATTTCATGTAATACTCCAAAATACTATGACACGAAAAGTGTCTAGCTTTAGTGGGCTCAGCGCCCTAAGCGAAGTAAAATTAATTATTTAATTTTGCGGACTATAATGGACATTAGTCCATTTTCAGCACAGACATAAAGGCTTCTTGAGGTAACTGAACCTTACCAATAGACTTCATCCGTTTTTTACCAGCTTTTTGTTTTTCTAGTAGTTTTCTTTTACGAGTAATATCCCCACCATAACATTTAGCTGTAACATTTTTACCCATAGATTTTACAGTCTCACGCGCAATAATTTGGCTTCCTAATGATGCTTGAACTGCTACTTCAAATAGTTGCCTAGGTATTAACTCTTTCATATTTTTAACTAATATACGACCACGAGGTAGGGCTTGGTTACGAGGAACTACTATACTTAATGCATCTACAGCCTCACCAGCTACTTTAATGTCAAGTTTTACAAGGTCACCCTCTTTAAATCCTATAGGCTCATAATCAAATGAAGCATAACCCTTAGATATACTTTTTAGAGTATCATAAAAATCCATAACTATTTCATTCATAGGTACTTCATATTCAAGCATAACTCTATCTTCATTAAGATAATTCATTTTAGTTTGAGTTCCACGTTTATTAATTAAGAGAGTTATAATATTACCAAGATATTCACTTGGAGTGATTACAGTAGCTCTTACATATGGTTCTTCAATACGGTCTATTCTATTTACTTCTGGAAGTTGTGATGGGTTTTGAACATCAACTTTATCACCATTGTTAAGATATACTTCATAAATTACTGATGGAGCTGAGGCTATTAAATCAAGGTTAAACTCACGTTCTAGACGCTCTTTTATAACTTCCATATGAAGCATACCTAAAAATCCAACACGAAAACCAAAACCAAGAGCTATAGATGTCTCAGGCTCATATGAAAGTGAACTGTCATTTAGACGTAACTTGTCAAGTGCATCACGTAGGTCTTCAAACTTATCAGTATCTATTGGATAAATCCCAGCAAATACAAAAGGTTTAGCAGGTTCATAGTTACCAACAGGCTCCTTAGTTGGATTTTTAGAATCAGTAATAGTATCACCAACACTTACAATAGATACCTCTTTAAGACCAAGGACTACTATTCCTATTTCTCCACATTCTATAGTATTAGTTTTTATTTTTTTCATAGGGTGTGGATACATTAAGTCTAGTATATGATGTTCTTCACCATTAGACATAAATTTAATATTTTGACCTTTTTTAATTTGACCATCAAATACACGAACAAGTGCAAGTGCACCTAAGTATTGGTCAAACCAAGAATCATAAATAATTGCTTTAGTAGCAGCATCAGGATTACCTGTTGGTTCTGGGATGCGATCAACTATAGCGTCAATAAGTTCACGAATTCCAATACCATTTTTTGCAGACACTAAACATGCATCAGTAGCATCAATACCAATAGAGGTTTCAATCTCTTCAGCTACTTTATCAGGATCAGCTGCAGGTAAATCTATTTTATTAATAACTGGGATAAGTTCGAGGTCATTATCTAATGCTAAATAAACATTTGCGATAGTTTGAGCTTCTACACCTTGCGCAGCATCTACAATAAGTAAGGCACCGTCAGATGAAGCAAGAGATTTAGATACCTCATATGAAAAGTCAACATGACCAGGGGTGTCAATAAGGTTAAGTATATAGTGCTGATTATCTTTTACATAATCAAGACGAACTGATTGAGCTTTAATAGTAATACCACGCTCTTGTTCAATGTCCATAGTATCCATCATCTGAGATGACATCTCACGTTCACTAACACTGCCACACTCTTGTATGATTCTATCAGCTAAGGTAGATTTACCATGATCAATATGAGCAATGATAGAAAAGTTTCTAATATTTTTCAATAAATTCCTTTAATTAAGCAAATAGTGAGTTTACACTTTCATTATGATATACACGACGAATTACTTCAGCAAAAAGAGGGGCTACTGAAAGTATCTTGATATTTTTATGAGCTTTAGATGCAAGAGTATTTGTTATAATTAACTCATCCAATTCCCCATGCTCTAAATTTTCATAAGCCTTACCACTTAAAACTCCATGGGTAGCACAAGCCATTACAGATGTAGCCCCTTTATTTTTAAGTGCAGTTGCAGCTTTTACTATAGTACCCGCTGTATCAACCATATCATCAATCATAATAACATCATATCCTTCAACTTCACCAATGATGTTCATAACTTCACTTTCATTAGCTTTTTCTCTGCGTTTATCTACTATAACCATCTCAAGACCCATACGTTTTGCGAAGTATCTAGCACGTGCAACTCCACCAATATCTGGACTTGCAATAATAGGGTTTTTAAGATTTTTACTTTTTATATATTGTTCAAAAGTTACTGAACCATAAAGATTGTCAACTGGGATATCAAAAAAACCTTGAATTTGACCAGCATGTAAATCGATAGTAATAACTCTGTTAATTCCAGCAGTCTCATATAGGTTAGCAACAAGCTTAGCAGTAATTGGCACACGTGGGGCTGCTTTTCTATCTTGTCTAGCATAACCGTAATAAGGTACTACAGCTGTAATACTTGATGCAGATGAACGTTTAAGTGCATCAGTAATAATAAGAAGTTCCATAAGATTATCATTTGAAGGCGCACCAGTAGATTGAACTATAAATACATCACGACCACGAACACTCTCAGCAATTTGAACTGAGATTTCACCATCACTAAACTTTTTAACATCAGCCTTGGCTAATGGAACATCTAATACCTTACAAATTTCATTTGCAAAATCTACACTTGCTGTACCTGCAAAAATTTTATAACCACGCATGGGATTCCTTTAGGAAAATATAAATATTATTGTACAAAAATAGTGCTGAGGACTTGTTAAAAAATCAGATAAATTAAGTCATAAATCTATTATACTGAGAAGACTATGATATATTAATTAAAAATATTAAGTAATGGGTATTTATTGCTATTTGTGAAGTTTTATATCATATAATATAACAATATAGAATTCTTAAATGAAGAAGGCCTAATTTAGTATGTTCGAATACAAATTATTATTTAAATTACTTTTATATCTATCTTTTATAATTATCCTTAATTGTAATGCAATTAGTCTAGAACAAGCTGTATATCAAGCCCTTAATACAAACCCAGAAATTAAAGATAAAGTTTATGCCCTTGTGGGTGTGAAAAAAGAGCGCGATATGGCTTTATCTGCATATTATCCAAGGTTAAATATCTCTTACGGTATAGGTGTAGCTCAACAAAAAATAGTACCTTCTTTTAATGTTCAAACAGGGGAGAGGGTTCTTCGTACCGAACAAACAGTTACAGCTAGCATGAACCTTTTTAGTGGTTTTAATACATATCATGATGCCCAATCACAAAAGCATAGAGAAAATGCAGCTCAGTCATATCTAAATGAGTATAAAACATCTATAGTTATGAGGACAGTTGAGAGTTATGTAAATATGATTAAACAAAAAGCAATTTTACAAATAAGTAAAGAAATTTTTTTATCACATCAAGAGATTTATAAAAAACTTGAGGAGTATATAAACTCAGGTATGGGTAAATCTTCTGATTTAAAATTTGCTTCTGCTCGTCTAACTCTATCTGAAGTTAATGCTGTAGTGCATGAAAATAACTTTATACAATTGAAGATAGCTTTTGAGACAGTATTTGGATCAGTAATTGATGTGGATAGCTTGGAGGAGCCTTTTTTTGATTATGTATTACCAAAGAGCTTAGAAAATGCTGCAAATATAGCCTTTAAAAATAATTCATCTATACAAGTAGGTATACATAATACTAAAAGTGCAAGAAGTAATTACAAAAGAAGTAAGTCTAGTTATTATCCAAGTTTGGATCTTGAAATAAGTAAGTCAATACTTAAAGAGACAGGCCCTTTTGAATACAGTGTTGAGAGTTCTAATGCTATGATTTATCTAAGTTATAGTCTGTATAACGGTTTCATGGATAAGGCAATTATAGAAAAAGAGTTTACAATATATTTACAAAATAATGAATATCTTCTTTTTACTAAAAGGGATATAGTTAGTCAACTAGGCATATCTTGGGTAGCATCTATAAAGATACAAGAACAGCTTGAATTATTGGAAAAACTAAGAATGTTTAGTAAAAAAACTTTAGAAGATTATTATGAAGAATTTGGAATTGGTAGAAGGACGTTTCTTGATATTTCATCTGTAAAAGATGACTACGATAATGCTAGACAATCCTACGAGACGGCTAAATACGATTTACTGTTATCAAAGTTTCGTATCTTAAATGCTATGGGTGTATTAGAAGCTTACTTTTTAGCTAAGACAAATAGTTTAAACCTTATATTAAAAGAAAATTATGATGAAGAAAAATCAGTTAATAATATTATACAAGATATAAATGATAAGTTTAAAAATAAAGAGAATTTTTTTAATTATGATAATAGTAGATATAAATCATTTGATTCTATGTTAAAAACAAATACTTCAAACGATATGTCAGACTTAGATAATTAGAGGATAAGGAAGATGAAACATAGTGGTGATATTATAAGGTTTAACTCTTTACTTGAAGCATTAGTAATAATTACGAAACTATTTAAACATCCATTTTCTGCTGAATCCTTAATAGCTGGATTACCAGTAGAGTTAGGAAAATCAAGTCCTGAACTATTTAGTATTGATAAAGCTAAGTCAGAGTTTAGTAGGGCTGGTCTTATATCTAGCCTTGTACGTAAAGATTTAGAAGATATCTCCGTATTAGTATTACCAGTAATATTACTTTTAAAAGATAATAGTGTATGCATCTTAACAGGTTTTGATTTACACAAAGAACATGCACATGTAATTATTCCAGAATTTAGGGAGACAGAAAATTGGGTTTCTTTTGAAAACCTTAAAACTGAGTACTTAGGATTTGCTTTTTTTGTGAAGCCAGAGCTTCAAGAAAGAGAGACGGAAACTGAGGGCGAGTTAGAATTACAAAAAAAACATAGACATTGGTTTTGGGATACTATAAAGTATTCTACAAGCATATACAGAGATACTATTATAGCCTCTATATTAATTAACTTTTTTGTATTAGCTATACCATTATTTACTATGAATGTTTATGATAGGGTAGTTCCAAATGCAGCTATAGAGACATTATGGGTATTGGCGATTGGCGATTGGTGTATTGATTATTTTTATTTTTGATACTATTTTGAAGTTCTTAAGATCTTATTTTTTAGAGATAGCTGGAAAAAAGAATGATGTAATTATGTCATCCTTGCTTTTGGTAGTGTTCAATAATCTGTGTCAGCATCGAGTAATTCCTAAAATTGTATCATAAATTGAGAGCTTTATCTAATCTTCCCTCAAAGTGAATTGCGAGTT
>NVUO01000015.1 GCA_002733155.1 Sulfurimonas sp. | reverse complement strand
TGTCACGAGCAAATTGCTCTACATCTATTTCTATATTCATCTGTGTTTCCTTGGGTATTTGTTATTTTACCCGATTGACACAGATTTTTGAACAGTCACAAAAAAAGTGATAGTGCCCCTAGTATACCAGCAATTTTTATAGAAAGAAACAAACCCAAACAAAATTTTATTATGGATGCATATCGTGTCGTTTTAAATGTAAAAGAAAGTCAAGAAAGTGCATATTCCAGTGTTTTTTTTAATACGATACCTGATGATGATTCAGGCATTATTCGTAGTGTACCTTTAATTATGGAATATGAGGGTACTGTATATCCATCATTAGCAATGGAGATGGTGCGTATACTAACTGAAGCTAATAAAGTTTTTATAAATTATGAAGAGGATATTGGTGTTCAAAGTATTCAATCAGGTTCATTAGATATACCAACTGATAGTTTTGGACGTTTGTTTGTTAATTATCGTGGAGCGAGTTTTAGCTATAAATATATATCTGCCGTTGATATTTATAATGGAAACTTTAATAGTGAGGATGTCGCCGGAAAGTTTGTACTTATTGGCACCTCTGCCGCAGGCTTAATGGATTTAAGAGCTACTCCTTTTGATACTGCTTATCCTGGAGTTGAAATACATGCAAATGTTATAGATAACATAATCTCAGGTGACTTTATTTCTAAACCATCATGGGTAATAGGGGCAGATATAGCTTGGATATTTTTAGTATCTATAAGTTTAGCTATTCTTTTTGGGCATGGTAGCGCATTGAGTACGCTAGTTGTTCTTGTAATAGCTATTGCAGCTCAACTTTCATTTAATTATTATATTTTATTTGATATTGTGATTTTATCAATAATGGTATATATAATCTCTATGGTTTTAAACTACTTTTTAGAGACTAAACAAAAGAACTTAATAAAGGGAAAATTTGCGAGTAAGGTAAGTTCCGATGTAATGGAGGATATCTTAGAACATTCAGAGGTAGAGACTTGGGATGGTATGGAAAAAGAAATTACAGTCTTTTTCTCAGATATTAGAGGTTTTACAAATATTTCAGAGGCTATGGGTGATGCAAAATTATTAATTAAGTTTATGAATAAAATTATGGAACCAATGACTGAAATTCTTATGGAGGAACACGGTACAGTTGATAAATATATAGGTGATGCAATTATGGCTTATTGGAATGCGCCACATGATGTTGAAAATCATGCAGATAGGGCTGTAGTCGCAACTCTTAGACAACTTTACGCCTTAGAGAAACTAAATGCAGACCTAAGGTCTAATCCAGAATTTATAAATGTAACTAAGATGGCTGATGAGAACAAGATACCGATAGTAGATATTGGCATTGGTTTAAATACTGGTGTAGCGATTGTTGGGGAGATGGGTTCAAGTGGACGTTCTGATTATACAGCTATTGGGGATCCTATTAATCTAGGAGCTAGATTAGAATCATTATGTAAATATTACAATTCTAGACTTAATATTTCCAATTTTACAAAAGCAAAACTTACTGGTGAGTATATATATAGATTTTTAGATTTAGTTACAGTTAAAGGTAAAAAAGAGCCTATTGAGATTTGGCAGATACATGATTTTGTAAAAATTGATGGTACTACACTTTTTCATATAGATAGGGAGGACCTTTTAAAAGAGATAAATTATTACAACGAAGCTATAAAATTTTATAAGGCGGCAAAATTTGTAGAGGCATTAAAAATATTTAAAGAAATTAATGCATGGGATACTAAGAGTAATATAAAAATATATGATATTTATATTGAGCGTTGTGAGCATTATATAGAACATACACCAGTAGATTTCACTGGTGTATTTGTGCATACAACTAAGGGGTAAATCTAATACTAAAAAGTAAGAACTTTTATATCATCACTCTTAAGAGCCTTGGTTAAGTACCCTCCAGTGTGCATCAGTTCAACTCCAAGTGTCTCTAGTTTTTCAGATACTCCATAATCATTTGTACAAACTACGCAGGCAGTAAATTTTACCCCAGTATTTTGTACTAATTTAAATTGTTTTTGCAAGTCTTCATCCTCCGCTAAAAGTTTTGCAGATGGACCCCAAATCATAATATGAGCCTCATCCCAGTACTTACGCTCTAGCATTACCGAACCATAAAGTAGGATAAGTTTTTTTGCAACTTCAATTTCTCCACTTGACCATACTATAAGAAGTTTGTTTTTCATAGAGTTTCCCTTCGTTTTTTATAATTATATCTTAGTTTATATTTCTTATGCTTATTTAACTAAATTAAGAGCATACTAAGGYATATATAGGGAGTAAAGATGTCTAGTCAAATAGAGAAATTACTTGATACTGAATATAAGTTAGGTTTTGTTACAGACATAGAATCTGATCAGGCTCCACTTGGTTTAAATGAGGAGATTATACGTTTTATATCAGAGAAAAAAAAAGATCCGCAGTGGATGTTAGATTGGCGTCTTAAAGCTTATAAAATGTGGCTTAAGATGGATGAACCATCGTGGGCGCATTTAACCCATCAAAAGATAGATTATCAAAATATTTCTTATTATTCAGCTCCTAAACAAAATATAAAATCTTTAGACGAGGTTGATCCTAAAATTTTAGCTACCTATGAAAAACTTGGCATACCATTAGAGGAACAAAAACTTTTAGTTGGAATAGCTGTAGATGCTGTTTTTGATTCAGTATCTGTAAAAACTACCTTTCATGAAAAACTAAAAGAACTAGGTATTATATTTTGCTCAATATCAGATGCTATAAAAGATTATCCAGACTTAGTGAAAAAATATTTAGCCTCAGTTGTACCAATGGGTGATAACTATTTTGCTTGTTTAAATGCAGCTGTATTTACAGATGGTACATTTGCGTATATTCCAAAGGGTGTAAGATGTCCGATGGAGCTTTCTACTTACTTTCGTATAAATGCTTTAAATACTGGTCAATTTGAACGTACCCTTATCATAGCAGAAGAAGATTCCTATGTATCGTATAACGAGGGTTGTTCAGCACCTATGAGGGATGAGAGCCAACTACATGCAGCTGTAGTTGAGCTAATAACCTTAAAAAATGCAGAGATAAAATACTCAACTATTCAAAACTGGTACCCAGGTGATATAAATGCTAAGGGTGGTATATATAACTTTGTTACAAAGAGGGGTAAATGTCTAGGTGATAATTCTAAAATATCATGGACACAGGTTGAAACTGGTTCAGCAATTACATGGAAATACCCATCTTGCTTACTTATAGGTGATAATTCTCATGGTGAGTTTTACTCAGTAGCTATAACATCCCTAGCCCAACAGGCTGATACTGGTTCAAAAATGACTCATATTGGTAAAAATACAAGTTCAACTATTATCTCTAAGGGAATCTCAGCCCTTAAAGGTTCAAATACATATAGGGGTTTAGTAAAAATTAGACCAAGTGCTTTGAACTCTCGTAATTTTACCCAATGTGATTCTTTACTTATTGGTAATCAATGTTCAGCCCATACCTACCCTTATATAGATGTACAAAATACTACAGCCAAGTTAGAACATGAGGCTACTACTTCTAAACTTTCAGATGAAGAGCTTTTTTATGCACGTAGCCGTGGACTTAGTGAGGAACAAGCTATATCCCTTATAGTAAATGGCTTTTGTAAAGAGGTACTAAATAAGTTACCTATGGAATTTGCAGTTGAGGCTAGAGCCTTACTTAGTTTGACTCTTGAGGGGAGTGTGGGATAATGCTTAGTATAAAAAATATGAGTGTAGTTATTGCAGATAAAAAAGTTATAGATGGTTTAGACTTGGAGGTTAAAGCGGGGGAGGTTCATGCTATTATGGGCTTAAATGGTTGCGGTAAATCAACTCTACTAAAGGCTATAGCTGGCTCATATGAGACCTCAGTTAAGGGTAAATTAGAATTTTTAAATCAAGATATGTTAGAGCTTGATTCTAGTGCTAGGGCTGTACTTGGAGTCTTTATGAGTTTTCAAAACCCCGTAGAGATACCTGGGGTAAATACTACTTACTTTTTAAAATCAGCCATAAATGAGTTACGTTTAGCTAGGGGACAGGAGCCAGTAATTAGTCCAGAATTTATGAAAGACTTAAAAGAAAATATAGAGTTTTTAGGAATAAATAAGGATATCCTAAAACGTGCGATAAATGTAGGTTTCTCGGGTGGCGAGAAGAAAAAAAGTGAAATCCTACAAATGATGATGTTAAAACCAAAACTTATGATGTTAGATGAGATAGATTCAGGTCTAGATATAGATGCACTTAAAAGTGTAGCTAATGGGATTAACAAGATAAGAGATAAAGATAGTGCTGTGATTTTGGTAACTCATTATAATAGACTTTTAGAATATGTAAAACCAGATAAGGTTCATATTTTACAAGATGGCAAAATAATTAAAAGTGGTGATTTTTCTCTTGCAAAAGATTTAGAGGATAAAGGTTACGAAGATGTACTCAAATAAACAAGTCTCTTATTATATTTATTTTGAAGATTTTAAAGTAATAAAATTAAATCTTCCTAAGAGTGTATCTTATGAATCTAGTGGCTGTTTAGTGTTTCAAGAAAATATAGATTTAAATATATATATTAGATATACGCCAACTAATGCTTCGATGGATAAGTTGGAAATAGTTTTAAAAAAAGATGTAGATGTAAATATATATATGGAATATACTGGGGCTAGATTTTCATACATTATAAACCTTAGCAAATTTGACTTATATAAAAATGCAAAGTTAAATATATCTCAGGTATATAAGTTAGATTCAAGTGCAGTATACAGTTCATCATCTTATGTAAATTTACAAGAAAAAGCATCTTTAAAAATGTTTAAATTATTTTTTTCAGGTTTACAAGTTCAAAGTTCAAGTAAGGTAGCTTTAGCTTATGATAGTGATATAAATATAAAAGCCTTATTATTATCAAAATTAAGTCAAAAGTATATATTTTCTTGTGAGGTTTTACATAATGAAGACAAGTCCAGAAGTAGGGTTTATTCTAAACAAGTTTTAAAAGATGACTCTACTTGTGTATTTGATGCTAGGACTACTGTGCAAAAAGATACTAAGCATTGTGAAGCTTATCAGGCTAGTCATGCCTTAGTTTTAGATGAGGGTGCTCATATATTTGCAAAACCACATTTAGAGATATATACAGATGAGTTAAAGGCTTCTCATGGTTCAACTGTGGGAGAGTTAGATGTAGATGCTATAGCATATCTAAATTCAAGAGGTATATCTGAAAAAAATGCAAAAGGTATTTTAGTAAATGCTTTTATAAATGAGCTATTAGACTTAGATTATGAAGAGGCAAAAAAAAGTCTATTGAGACTGCTAGGACAGACAGATGAAGAGTAAAGATACTAAACTTAATTTTGTATTTTTTAAAAATGAGGATATTATTTACCTAGATAATGCAGCTACTACGCAAAAACCACAGGTAGTAATTGATTCCATGAATGAGTATTATGAGAGATATTGCTCAAATATACATAGGGGTTCTCATGACCTAGGTTCAAGGGCTACTACAAAGTTTGAAAATGMWAKGGAWASTWTARYTRANTAYATTKKNNNTRRKTCWAGGKARMKNAKTYTYNCTARGRGWAMTRYWGAAGCTATCAATTTAGTTGCAAGTAGTTTCGTAAAAGATAAATATAATACAGTTATTTTAACTCATCTTGAACATCACTCAAATATTATTCCGTGGCAACTTCAAGGTCTAAATATAAAAGTAATTCCAATGGATAAAGATTTAAATATAGATATAAAAGAATATGAAAAAATGCTTCAAGAAAATGTGCATAGTTTTGTAAGTATAACTCATGTATCAAATGTTTTTGGTATAGTTAATCCTATAAAAGAGTTAGTGAAAATAGCGCATAAATATGATTGTGAAGTCTTAATAGATGGAGCTCAAGCCTTAGCTCACATAAATATAGATGTAAAAGATTTAGATGCTGATTTTTATGCTATATCCTCTCATAAGGCTTATGGACCAACTGGAATCGGAGCCTTATATGGGAAATACAATTTACTTTTGCATATGAAACCATATCAGGGTGGTGGTAGTATGATAGCTGATGTTAGTTTTGAAAACTCTATCTTTTTGGATCCTCCAATGAGGTTTGAAGCTGGTACTCAGGCTATAGCTGAAGTTATTGGTTTTGCATCTGCTTTGACTTATTTGAAAAACGTAGATGATATAGAGATACACGATAAGGAACTATTATCTTATGCTCGAGCTAGCCTTGAATCTATAGATGGTATCAAGTTATATACAGATGCTTTAAACGTATGTGGGAACCTTAGTTTTACTATAAATAATATTCACCATGAAGATATTGCAATACTACTCTCTAAACAAAGAATTATGCTTCGTTCAGGACATCATTGTGCTATGCCACTTATGAAACATTTAGGTATAGATGGTACGGTGCGTCTTAGTTTTGCAATTTACAATACAAAAGAGGATATTGATGATACGATAAAAGCTCTTCGTAGAGCTATAGAGATGTTACTATGAAAATTAAACAGGAGATAAAAGACTTAGTTTCGGAATTTGAAATGTTTGATGATATAATGGATAGGTATGAGTATATAATAGAGTTGGGAAAAGCTTTAAAACCTTTAGAGCTTAGATATAAAACAGAGATTTATAGGGTACAGGGTTGCCAGTCTTTATTATGGTTACATGCTTATGTAAAAAATGGAAAACTTTATTTGAATGCAGATGGAGATGCTTTGATAGTACGCGGTTTAGTAGGAATATTGATACGTATATATTCTACTAGAGATATAGATGATATTTTAGAAACTAAGATATCTGATTTAGAAGTATTGGGTTTAAGTGAGATAATTTCTAGTGGAAGACAAAATGGGATAGCGTCTATGCTAAAGATAATTTATGAATCTGCTAAGGATTTTAAAAATGTTAAGTAAAAAAGATATGAAACGTGGTGTTATTGCTTTACTCAATAATATTTATGACCCTGAGATTCCAGTAAGTATATATGCACTTGGACTTATTTATGATATTAGTTTTAGTGAAGTTGAATATGGCTATTCTTGTGTGATAACTATGACCTTAACATCACCGTCTTGTCCAGTAGCAGATAGTTTACTCGATCAGGTTTATAATATATCTTATATGATAGAAGAGATTCAAAAAATGAGGGTTGATGTTGTTTTTGAACCACCATGGAATTCGTCTATGATGAGTGAAGAAGCTCGCTTGGAGTTAGACTTATAAATCTAGAGTTTTAAAAAACTCTACTACTTTATTTTCTAAATAGTAAGATGGATTCCAAAAGCTTCCACTGATAAAACCAAGATGTCCGCCATTACTTGAAATTTCTAGTTTAACAAAGGAGGATATCTCATCCTTTGTTGGTAAAACTTCAGGTGTCATAAATGGGTCATCTAAAGAATGTATTATCAAAGTTGGTATAGATATGTCTTTAAGATATGGTTTTGATGATGATTTTGTATAATAATCTTTTGCAGATTTAAAACCATAAATCCTAGCTGTATAAATTTCATCAAATATCAAAAAGTTTTTTAGTTGTTTTATCTCTGTCTTATCTATACCTATAAGTGATTTCATATCGTGGAAATTATATTTTTTTTTCAATATATTATTTAAGTTCTTAAGTAAAATAGCTTGATAAAATTTAGAAAATCCACTATTGAGTTTATTTACACATATAGATAACTCCATTGGTGCTGATATTGAAATAGCTCCACAAAGTAGTTTAGAATCTTTTATCTCACCTAAGAGTTTTAATAGGATATTCCCACCCAAAGAGTAACCAACTGCATATAGTTTAGAGTTTGAAAATCTTCTGCTAAGACTTTTTAGCCAAGCAAGTGAATCGGAGGTATCACCACTATGGTATAAACGAGGAAGTTTATTTAACCTACCTGAACAGCTACGAAAATGCATAATAACTGAGGTAAATCCCTCTTTTTCTAAATTTTTCATAGTACCTTGAATATATGGTGACTTATATGAACCCGCCAATCCATGAAAAAGTACAACAATTTTTTGATTAATATTTGATTTATTGTACCAATAACAGTCGACAAAATCACCATCTGGCAGTTCAAACTGCTCTATTTCGAATTTTAAGTTTAAATTTTTTGTAAATAATGATGAATATATAGTCTGAAGATGTTTATTTTTTAAACCAAATGCTGGTTTGAAGTCTTGTGAGATATATAATGAGATTTTATTTATATTGTAAAAATATTTATTATTTATGCTAGATGGATTAAAAAATGACTTTAAAGCCTCCCTTAGGAGTAACCATATACCGATAAATTCTATGGATTTATCTTTAAATAGTGGCTTGTTTATATCTCTGCATAATTCAAGTGTACCTTTGTAAGTATCATCTTCTAACATTTTAATATTTAGGTCTGTTTGTGAATAAGTCTTAGTATCCCCTAAGATATTAAATGCTTTTTTAATACTTTTTAATTCAATAATTTGATATGACATAATCCACCCTTGTTTAGTGTGATATTTTATTATAATAATATTAGTGATTATCTGGTTGAATAAAGTAATTATATCTTTTTATATTTAAGAGTATATATAAAAGGTAAACTTAATGCGGAGTATCTAATTTATTAGATTAATTTTAAAATGGGATTATAGCATCGGTTACATTACCAACTGTACTAATGCTATCCCCAACAATATCAGGGGCTACTGTATTAACAGCTGCTCCCACAGCTTTAAATGGCAAGGCTACAACAGTTCCAACTATACAGCCTGAAAATATAAAGGGAATAAAGATTAAAATGAATATTTTGTACATGGATAGTCCTTAATTAGATAGGATATTGTATCATTTAAGATTATTTAATTTGTTTAAAATTGATACTTGGTGGAGCTGTGGGGAACATAAGTTGGTTTATTTTAGGTACTTGCAAGGGATGAAATAAAAATAAGCCCCCTAATCAGCCCCTAAAAATCAAAGTGTCTAATTATTTAAAAGCTTTGAAATAGTATTTTTAAATACTGGTAAGTTATATCGTATTACATCTTCTATGATATTATCATCTGTACTATCATAATCATGTGCAATATAATTTCTTACTGCATTAATACCTTTTAAATCTTCACTGGTAAATGCTTCAAGTATTTTAAACTCATTATCATCTTTTAATTTTGTAAATTGTTCTGCTATTCTCACTATGTTCATTCTAATAGCTGGTTTAATTAATTTATCTTCAATAGCTACAGTAACTTTTAAATCATTATTATCTAAAATGTACTCGATATTTTCAATACACTCATAAACTTTTTTTAATCTATCAATAGCATTAGACATTAATTAAGTCCCTTAGTATAGATTTATTTGTATCTGGAACTAAGTCTATTGATTTATGAAATATTACTTGCAACTCTTTTTTTATATCTTCTATTCTTAAGATTTTTGCAAAACCACCTTTATACCTTAAAGAGAATTTATCATAATCTAATTTGTAAGCTACATCAATATCACTAAACTGTGTTTGTGTATCTTTTGCATAACTTCCAAATAGCCCTAAAAGTATTAAACCCTCTTTTTCATAAGTYGGTTTTAACTCTTTTAGTTTTGATAATATGCTGTTTTTATCTTGCATAATAAACCTCTTTTTTAATCTAAGCAAGTATATCATAGATTGATTTATAGATTTATTTGACTGTTACCTTTACTGTTACCTATTTATAGTTTTGAAACTTAGCGTGCATAAAATAGAGGCTAAGCGTCGGTTAATAAAAACTTATTTTCTGTAGTTTTTAGATATACCCTACACACAATTTATTACTTGGTATTTAGTACCTATGTTTTATTAGATACTTTTTAAAGTTGTTGTTATGATTGATGTCTATCTTTTCATCACATAGTATAAAAGTATTGTTAAACCTATGTAGCTCATCTGTTGCACCTTTRAGTAAGTTCATCTGTTCCCTTGCAATAAGCATAAAATCAAGTAAAGAACTATTTGCTTCTTCAACATCTTCTATCTCATCAAAATAGCTTAAATAACTATCAATCTCCTCATTTAAAGCTAAGTTGATATTCTCAACTTTTTTTATATCTAATCTTAAATAACTGTATTTTGCGTCTATCATCATTATACATACTCCCATTTATTATATTTATTTGCTATCGCTGTTACATCATCTGTAAGAGCTACACTAACTATCTTGTATCCATTTAGTAGATATACTTTTATCTTCATGCTATACCACCTCATAATTAACACCAGCAACTTTTAAAGCTGTAAGTGTAGATAGATTAATCATTTTATAACCACCGCTTACCATATCCCATACAGTTATTAAAGAGTTCTTTATACTCGCACCATTACTACCTCCTTTTAGATTTCTGGCTACACCTAACCGTGCTACCATTTTTCTAAGTGAACCATCTTTTTTAATAAACTCACAACTAAATATCTTTCCATTTGTAGAACTGATTACTTCATCTACTTTAAATCTTGATACTTGCATTAGGCTACCTCTTCATAAGTGTAATAAGTTGCTTCTATGTATTCTTGAATTGCTAACTCTAATCCAAGCTCTAAAGCTGTATCCATAATCTCTAATAAGTCACTTTGAGATACTTCGTCTTTGATTTCGTTCCAAGTTGGGTAAGTGTTGTTGTTCATTTTTGAGCCTTTTATTAATCTTTTGAGTATCTTTATATGAAAAAGTATAACCTAATGATTATTAATTTATTCTTAAAATATACTCTTTTGAGTAGTTTATATAAAATATGTTATACTTATGATTATTAAATAAAACAAAAAGGCTCAAATTGAATAATGAAGAATTTAAAGAATTAGTTAAAAAAGCTAATTTAACAAAAAAATCTTTTAGTGATTTAGTAGGAACTTCTACACAAAGTGTAAATAATTGGAGTAATAAAGATAGAGGTGTTCCATACTGGGTAAACTCCTGGTTAAACCTCTACATAGAAAATAAAGACTGTAAAGAGTTAAAGCAAATTATCAAAGAGAATATTTGTAAAGAAAATTAATTGTTCCATCTGGATTAAAATCAGGTATCTAAACAACCATTTGTTCTTGAATGTAAGATTAAATACTAAGTTTTGCTAAGTTCAATATCTATGTAAATGATATAAAAGGTACTTCTATCTAAAAATTTAACCAAGTTGGTTAAAAATACACAAAATACACAAACTTGGTTAAAAGTATCYTCAAACTTTGTACACAAGGTTCTTACATGAGTTATAGAGTATTATTTTATACTAATTATTTTAACCAAGTTGAAAAGTTTGAAAACTATAAAAATGTCGGGGTGCTAACTACCCTTACCAAGAAGAAGCCTTAGGAGTACCTTACTACTTAGCTTTGCTTTCTTCTGCTTCCACTTTGCTTACCAGCTTGTCTTTTTACTCTTTACTGTTCACTTTTGTTCTTCAAGGTCGATAACATCGGTCTTTAGCTGTTCGCTTTTAAGTATAAATATTCAATTGTAATTTAGTTAGAATTTCACTCGGAGTTTTTTAGATTATACGCTTTCCATTTTGGACACCGTTATAGCACTTCATTAATTAGATAGTCTCTCTTGATAAGATACATTAAAATAATCAGATACAAGTATCTCTAAGCCATTATCTAAACTTAGAAGTACAAATATATATTATTTAGCTTCTATGGCTTCAAACTCATTTATAAGCTCTTTATTAAACCTATTAATGAAACTATTGTATTTTAGTATGTGAGTTTTACCAGTACTTAAAGTCATAAATTCTATAAATGATTTATCATCTTCACTCCCCTTATGTATATGAATGATTTTTATTTCATCTGGAACCTTACTCATATCACTACTCACTTATGTTATTTGCAAAACTAAAGTTACTATATACTCAATAAAAGCATTTGAGCCGTTCCCATTTTTGAGAATAGTAAAATCTTCATTTTCTACAAAATCATATTTTTCTCTTGTTTTTACTGCTGTATTTTTCATCTTTTTTAGTCCTTCTTGGTTTTACATTTGTTTTTCATTTTATCTTTGAAAATTATTTTAATATCTGCATCTTTAAAAGTTGGATGTTCTGCTAACATTTCTTTTATTTTCTGCTCCACTTGTTGCTTAGTCATTTGTAGCCTTCGCTATGTCTGTAATGCTCTTAAATTCATTTAATGGTAAAGCTAAGTATCTATAATTCGGTATTGATATTTTTGCTTCAAACCTCCATAAATCAAAACCTAAATTATTTTTAAATGCTTTATTATAGATAGTGATTTTTTTAAGCATTGGTATATCTGTTTTGTTGATATAGTAAGTATCTGTAAAAATTCCATCTTTACTAATGTATTGGGTGAGATCAAAAATATCTTTGAGTTTGTTGAGGTTTGGCTTTATTCCTACATCAAAACAAATATCAATATTACTAATATTTTTAAGAGTTGATAAAATTTTAGTTATCAGTTGTTTAGGTGGTGGTGCTTGATGGTATTGCTTTATTCCAAAGATAACCATCATAGCATTACGATATTTTGGTGGCTCTTGCATATTATAGTAGTATATGTCGTGAGTTTCTAATCTATACACGCTTGTAACCTCATCATCGTTTAATCTTCTTTTGAGTTTATTTAAAATATTTGAGTTCTTTTTTAGCTTACTCCATTTTCCTAACTCTTTTAGTGAATCCAGTTTATGTTGTTTACTGAATTTAACTCTGATTGTATCTATTGCAAAATCTGTATCATTGTTACTATTAAAGTTATTGATAAAATCTTCAATATCTGATAAAATATCACTCATATTCTTACTCTTTTTGTATTGGTTTTTGTAATGCTTTTTTCTACCCCTATTAAGGGATTGATTTCTTAAGCTGAAATTACTATATAGACTTTAAGCCCTCCTTACAAGGGCTATTAAGAATTTAGTTAGCTTTTTATTACCTTACTCTTAGACTACCTTGTACTGTATTGTAAGGGGTGTTTTTTTCAACCTTAAGCGGAATAAATTACTCAAAAAAGGCTTAAAATCACTCCGAAACTTACACGGCATCTTTTAGAGATAAATGTTTTAATAGTCTTTCTCTAAAATCATTAATAGATTTTAAAGATTTCTCACTTTTTGCTATTCCATACTTTGGAAGTTTGTCCCCATCATATTTAAAAGTAAAAACTGTATTTGATGGTAATTCGTATCGTAAAATTCCAATATGATTACTTGGTCTTGTTACTTCTAAACTACCTACAAGCTGTATAGTTGATAAAGGATTAATCAAAGTTATTCCCTTATCATATTTCACGCTACTAACTTTAAACTTTATCAGCTCATCAAGCACTTTTAGCGTTTCGTGATTTGATTTTTCTATCGTCCATTCTTTACTGGTGGAAATATTATAAAAAACCTTTGCTTGTCGATTATTTATCATTACATGATTTTCCATCTTAAGCCACCTCAACATTATTGATAAGATTGTCTATCTCGTCTATGCTAAAGACTGTAACTCTTGAACTTATTTTCTTTGGTGTAAGTTTTCCCTCTTTAGCGTAAAGCCATACAGTAGACAAACCTATTCCCATATACTCCATAACTTCATTAGCTCGTAAATATTTTTTACCAGCACCATATTTTTGATTTATTTCATTTTTTTCTGTAATACTCATAAGTTATCCTTTTTGAGTGTTACTAAAAGCTTTTAGATTTTGATACTTAGCTTGATTTGAATTTGCTTAGTATCATTCAATTGATTAGTTGAATTATGCTAGATTATTTATTTTATCGGTAGGGGGTATTTTTCCACTTTTTGAGGAMTTTTNYAYAWKTMRYMSKTTKHYYVYDBWWHVDMWHKWKWATATTCGATTAATTTATTTTTTATTTTATTATATATATTTTTATATGTGTATTTATTTTCATCTTCTAATAACTTGTTATGTATATAAAAGAAGTAATTTGCTGATTTCTTTAAAAATAATTTATCTACAAGATATATTTCACTATCATGTTCATGCAGTTTATTAATTTCATTATCATTGAGGGTTTTATATTTTTTATTACATTCTTCTATACAACTAATTAATCTAGTGGCTCTTTCTTTTCCTATTTTTGCTATTATCATCATTGAAAAAAAAGTATATTTGTTTACGCTATTTGACTGTTTCTCTGTATTAGGGGAAATATACTCTAAATTATTAAGCTTTATTATGAACTCGTTTTCTTCTATATCTGAAAGTATTCCATTTTCTCTTTTTTCAAATTTTTTTATAAAGTCTATCATTTTTTTTCTAGTATTATTAAAGCTTTCTTCTTCTTTTCTTTTGTCTGATATTTTTTCTACATATGTAGCTTTAGCCCTTTTCATTTGTATCATTTGGTATATTAACAATAACTCATATATATTTTTAATATCACTGTACTTGATTTCATCGCCTATATATATATGATCACTGTAAGGTTCTATTACAAAATTGGCAAATTCTAAAAAAAATGAGTTTTTAGTATCTTCTAAGTCATTACTCAATTCCACACCTCATCAAGATAATCACTCCACCACTGCATAAGCTCAACTCTCTCATCAAGATACTTAGCTCTATTGTATGCTTGACTGACTGAATTACCAACACTATGAGCTAATTGAGTTTCGATTACATCATATTTAAAAGGGCTTTTTTCGTGGGTTATCGTGCTAAACATAGCTCTAAATCCATGAGGTGTAAACTCTTCCTTAGTGTAGCCCATTCGTCTTATAGCTCCTAATAATGCACCATCACTTAAAGGAGTTGTTTTACTTTTGGTACTTGGGAATAAGTAAGGACTATCGCCTGAATATAACTTTATATCTTTTAGTAGTTCTAATAGTGTATCACTCAAAGGCACTATGAACTCATCTTTAGTTTTCATTTTCTTAGATGGTATTACCCATTGTTTAGCTTTTATATCTATTTCATTCCATAATGCAAGTCTTACATTAGATGGTCTTACAAAGGTGTAGGCTAACATCAAGAGGGAATATTTTGTTGAGGTTTCGCCTTGATACTCTTTGATACTTGTTAAAAGGTTTCTAATGCCTGTATCGTCTGTTATGGTAGGGTAGTGTTGCTTAGTTTTTTTACCTAATATCTCTTCAAGCAAAATATCTCCAGCTGGATTGCGTTCTGCTTTACTATTAGCGACTGCCCACTTAAAAGTTTTGCTTATTGCATAAAATAGTTTTCTTGCACTATCATTTACACCCCTATCATTCATTATCTGCATTATTTTTATAATGTCTTTAGCTGTAATATCATCAATATTCTTATCGCCTATGTATTTGAAACAGTCATTTTTAAAAGCATTGATAGTTCTTTTATAGTGAGCTTCACTAAATGTATTTTTTTGTTTATCTAATCGTTCTAAGGCTATTTTTTCAAAGGTGTTTACTGATTTTATTTTTTCTTGTAGTTGGAGTTCTTTTTTTTCTTTTTTAATTTCATTAGGATTTATACCGTTTGCAATATCTATTTTATTTTTATCTCTTAGTTCTCTTGCTTTTTTAAGTGTTTTAGCTGGGTATGCTCCTAAAGATATTTTACTCTCTTTGTTATCAAGCTTATATTTTAATTTCCAATGTTTACCTCCAGCTTTTGTAACAAGTAAATATAAGCCCCCACCATCTGATAACTTATAGTCTTTATCTTTTGGTTTTGCATTTTTTATTTGTGTATCTGAAAGGGTTGTTATCTTTCGTCCCATAGGTAACCTTTAGATATTTTGGGGGCTGAAATAATAAGCCCCTTTAAGTAATTTTAGGGGCTTATTAAATTAGTGGTTAGGGCTGGTTTGTATTAAGCCCCCTAATCAGCCCCTAAAAAGTTTAGATAACTATAACATACATTAGATTAACTTAGATTAAAGAAGTGGTTTAAAGCTCGTGTTTTAGGGGGTTAATTAGACTTATTTGGATTGTGTTAAATTGATACTTGGTGGAGCTGTGGAGAATCGAACTCCAGTCCGAAACCACGCTACTCCTAACGTCTACATGCTTAGAAAAGCCGTTAAAGTTTAATCCTGCTTCACACAACTTGCAAAGCTACACAGGACGAGCCTCAGAGTTTCGTATAAAGCTGAGACAGACTTTATATATATCTACATAGGGGTTATACTTCGAATCCTACTTATCTAGAGTCCATAGGTGAAGCAGCCCTCCGACCATCAATAATTGTGGTCGGGGTTAAAAACTTAAGCTACTGCTAAAGCTGGGCGATAATTTGTATTGTTTGCGTTTAAGCAATTGTGAGCCGTATAACGGAAATGCTCAGTCCGACATGCAGTCAGAAGCTACTTGATCCCGTCGAAACCAGGTCAGCCCCATATATGCTTTATTAAAGCAATAAGTAATTATAGCATGTTTAAGTTTTAGTTTTATTAATTAAAAAAAAAGGTGGTGGCCAATCTCGGAATCGAACCAAGGACACAGTGATTTTCAGTCACTTGCTCTACCGACTGAGCTAATTGGCCATAATAGTAAAAGTTTTTAAAAGAGTGGTGGCCAATCTCGGAATCGAACCAAGGACACAGTGATTTTCAGTCACTTGCTCTACCGACTGAGCTAATTGGCCATCTTTTAAAGAGCGCAATTATATCCGCTATGGGCTGAATTTTAGCTTATATATGAAAAGATTATCTTAAAGGAATTGACCATTTTTTATAATAAGCTACTAGCCTAAGGATAATTGCGAATAAAAATATAATTGAAATAGAGTAAATTGAGATAAGCTCTGCCTTATCTAAAATATATATTGTAATGCCTATAAGTAAAGATATAGTCCCATAAAAACCTGTTTTTAGAACAAAGGGTACCTCGTTGATAATAATATCTCTTGCAATACCACCACCAACTGCAGTTACAAAAGAAAGGGCTAAGACACCAGTTATATTTAAATGATGCTCTATCGCAATAATAGCCCCAGTAATACTAAATGAGATAAGTCCTATAGAATCACTTAGTATAAATAGTGCTTTATTTTCAATAGAATTTTTTCTATGAAATTTAAATATTATCATTAAAATCATTACACTAAGTACTATTAAACCTGGATAGTTATATTCAAAGGTAATGGGTGTTTTATTTACAGATATATCCCTGATTATACCACCACCAAGGGCAGTTAAAAAGGTAGCTATTAAGACACCAAGTAAGTCGAGTTTATTTTTTACAGCTACAAAGAATCCACTCATACTAAAAGCAATTATCCCTATATATTCTGCTATTTCAAACATAAAGCAAAGGCTTCAATTATAGTTGTTTTTTCTAAATTTTTTATCTTAGTTTCTAGACTATCTACAGTTTCATCTGATGAAATTTTTAGTTTTTTTTGAAGTATTACCTCACCCTTGTCAAACTCTTCATTTACCATATGTATACTTACTCCGCTATATTTTTCATTGTTTTTTATAACAGCTTCATGTACAAACCTTCCGTACATACCAGTACCACCATATGATGGTAATAAAGCTGGATGAGAGTTTATGATTTTAAACATCTTTGTAGTTTGTTTAGATATTTTTTTCATATATCCAGATAAAAATACATAGTCTGTTTTATACTTTGTCAAAAGTTCCTCTATAGTCTTATCTGGATTTTTATGAGTCTTTGAGTTTACTACAATCTTATCTATATTATTTAAATATGCCTTGTCTAAAACCTTAGCCTTAGAGTTATTGGATATTACTAATACTATCTCTATATCTAATTCACCTAGTACCTGAGCTTTTAATAAGGCGTCAAAACCACTACCATTATGAGATGAGAGTATTACAAGTCTAATCACTGTATAGCCTCCTTAAATTCATCCCCTCTTTGGGCATAAGAATTAAACTCATCAAGGCTTGAAGCAGCGGGTGAGAGCAGGGCTACCTCATTTTCYTTTAAGTCTTTATCTATTTTTTTTATAGAATCTTTTAGGTTCATGCAAAGTTCAGACTGTACATTGTATTTTTTTGCTAAGTCTATAAGTTTGTTTTTATTACTCCCTATAGTGTAAATTTTAACTTTATAGTTTTGTAATTCTTCAAATAAACTTTCTAAATTTACGCCCTTATCATCACCACCTAAAATAAGATGTATAAAGTAGTCTTTATATCTTTTAAGAGCAGCTATACTTGCATCTATATTTGTAGCTTTTGTATCATTTACCCATAGTCTATTTTTAGAATCTATAATCTCTTCTTGTCTGTGATTATCTAAAACAAATGAGTTTATTTTTTTATAGTTGATTTTATCAAAAAGTATTTTCTCTACAGCCATAGCCAAAAGAGCATCCATCAAAAAAACACCATAAAAATTAACTTTAGACTTATCTATGTCAAAATAAGATGCTAAATCTTTTTCATCCTTATAGGTAATAAGCATAGCATTAGTTTTTATATCCTTATATGTATCAGGGATTATAGCTATCTCACCCTCTTTCATAAATGATATAGGTTTTAACTTAGCTTTAATATATTTATCCATATCTCCATGCCAAGATAGATGGTCAGGACTAAGTGGTAAGAGTACATATATATTTGGTTTAGCTTTTTGTGTGTAGTGCATAGTAAATGAACTAGTCTCTAGAATCCATATCTTAGCATCTGTATCTAAGTCAGCTAAGGGTGTACCAATATTTCCACCACTTTGACTATAGTATTCAGCTAAAAGGTGTTGCATCATCTGAGTAGTTGTAGTTTTTCCATTTGTCCCACTAATCCAAATTTTAAATGGAGATGTATCTTTAAAACAGTCATATTCACTTTGAAGATTATTTGCTTGTTTTATTAGAGTATTAAATGGTGCAATACCAGGTGATGGAATTTCCAAATCAGAATATTTAGTATTAAACTCAGATGAAGGTTTTACACGAAAACCATTTTCATCTGTAAAAGGTTTCACACATTTATCATCATAAAATATAGCATTTTTATAAAGTTTAGTTAAAGATTTACTTGTTAAACCATATCCAAAAAGAGATACACGAAGCATTTAGCGTATCTTTAAAGAGATTAAAGCAATCATATTTGAAAGTATAGCTATTATCCAAAACCTTACTATTATCTTATTCTCAGCCCAGTTTTTCATCTCGAAGTGGTGATGTATTGGTGCCATTAAAAATACTCTTTTTTTACGAAGTTTATAAGAACCAACTTGTAGTATTACAGATAAGGTCTCAATAACAAATATAGAACCAATTAATAAAAGTAAAACTTCACTTTTTGAAATAATAGCTAGGTAACCTAAAAAAGCACCAACTGTTAGTGAACCACTATCACCCATAAATACTTCGGCGGGATGGCAATTAAACCATAAGAATCCAGTTAATGCACCCATCAAAGCAGCAGAGACTATAGCTACTTCTCCAACATTAAAGTTTGGCATAAGTAGATATGTACTAATTTTTGCATGTCCAGTTATATAAATAATAATACTAAAGCTTGTTAAGGCAGATATAGATGGAACTGTAGCTAGACCATCAAGACCATCTGTCAAATTTACCGCATTTGAAGTAGCTATTATCACTAAAATCCAAAAAATTATAGAGTATAAACCCATATCTACTATTGGATTTTTCAAAAATGGTAGATATAAATCAGTGTTAAAATCTGCATATATACACAAAAAAGAGGATATAAAAAGAGCAGATAATATTTGTAAAATAAGTTTACTCCTAGCCTTTAGTCCAGCTAGGTTTTCATTTTTTCTAATTTTTGCAAAATCATCTTGAAAACCAATAAGAGTAAAAATAGTAAGTGTGAGTATAGCTCCAAGTGCATAATAGTTTGAAAATTTTATAGTTAATAATGAGGCTAAAATAGTTGAAAATATAAATACTATACCACCCATAGTTGGAGTTGAAGCCTTTTCTTTATGACGCTTAGGTGCCCACTCATTAATAGGCTGTACACTAGAAGTTTTTTGTGCCCATCTAATAAACTTTGGCATTAAAAAAAGTGTGAAAAATAAAGCTAAAAAGAAAGAAATTCCTGCGCGAATTGTGATATAGCTAAGAATGTTAATATCAAGGGTTTGTGAAAGCCAGTATAACAATGTAATATATCCTTATATTTAAAAACAGCATTATAGTATAATACGCTTAAATAATATATTTTGTACATAAAAAGGAATAAATTTGGGTAAAAAAGCTGTATTAGTTATTACTGATGGTATTGGTTTTTGTTCAAAGACTGAGTATAATGCATTTTATAACGCGAACAAACCAACATATGATAAACTTTTTGCAAATACTCCCCATTCACTTATAGATACTTTTGGTCTAAGCGTAGGTCTTCCAGAAGGTCAAATGGGTAATTCAGAAGTTGGTCATATGAGTATTGGTAGTGGAAGGGTTTTATATCAAGATTTAGTTAAAATTTCTTTGGCTTTAAATGAAAATACTTTAAAAGATAATATTGAATTAAAAAATTTTTTAGATAATTCAGACAGATTACATCTTATTGGTCTTATGAGTGATGGTGGTGTACACTCTCACATAGAGCACTTTATGGGTCTGGCAAAAATTGCATCAGTTGAGGGAAAAAAAGTATTTTTACATCTCATAACTGATGGTAGGGATGTATCACCAACATCTGCACAGAAATATATATCTATAGTTGAGAAATATTTAGATGATAATATAAGTATAGCTACTATTTCTGGGCGTTTTTACTCTATGGATAGGGATAATCGTTGGGAAAGAATTCAAATGGCTTATGAAGCTATTGTAAATGCAAGCCCTAAGGCTAAGTACGAGCCAGCTGGTTATATTGGTCATTCATATTCATTAGGTGATACTGATGAGTTTGTTCTTCCAACAGCCTTTGAATCTTATGATGGAATGAAAGATGGGGATAGTGTATTAACTATCAACTTTAGAAGTGATAGGATGCGTGAAATAGTATCAGCTATAGGAGATGAATATTTTAATGCTTTTTCAAAAAAACATATAAATGTAAATCTAGCTACAATAACTGAATATGATAAAAGTTTTTCTTATCCAGTTTTATTTAAAAAAGATGTACCAAAAAACACTCTAGCTGAAGTTATATCTGCTAATGGTTTAAGACAACTACATACTGCAGAGACAGAAAAGTACGCACATGTTACATTTTTTCTAAATGGTGGTATTGATGAACCTTATGCAAATGAAACTAGAGTTTTAATTCCATCACCAGATGTAAAAACTTATGATGAGGTACCTCAAATGAGTGCAGATGAAGTTGGAAATGCGGTTTTAAAAGCTATGGAAGATAATTATGATTTTATAGTAGTAAACTTTGCAAATGGGGACATGGTTGGACATACTGGAAATTTTGAAGCTGCAAAAATTGCGGTTTCAACTGTAGATAAACAACTTGGACTTATTATGGATAAGGCAAAAGAGTTAGATTATGCCTTAATTATTACCTCTGATCATGGAAACTGTGAAGAGATGCGTGATGAAAATGGAAATATTTTAACTAATCATACAGTTGGTAAGGTTTGGTGTTTTGTTGAAGCTGATGGTGTAGATAAAGTTGATAGTGGTGCTTTAAACAATATCGCACCAACTGTTTTAAAGCTTATGGGTCTTGAGATTCCAGCTGAGATGGATCATAGTCTAGTTTAACACTTTAATATCTAGCTCATATAGAGCCTAGCTTTAGTGACCACAGCGATCCAAGCGAAGATGGCGGAATTACTTCCGACATTGTAATTGAGTTTTATGAAATAAAAGGAAAAATGAATGAAATTTAGTGGAAATAATGTTTTAGTTACAGGTTCAAGTCGTGGTATTGGTTCAGAGATTGCAAAAACTTTAGCAGGTTTTGGTCTAAAAGTATGGATAAACTATAGAACTGGGGCTAAAGAAGCTGATGCAGTTAAAGAAACTATTGAAGAAGCTGGTGGAAAAGCAGCTGTAATTGGTTTTGATGTAAGTGATGAGCAAGCGTTTATAGATGCTATTAAAACAATTATAGATTCTGATGGTGAACTTTCATATCTGGTAAATAATGCTGGTATTACAAAGGATAAACTTGCCTTACGTATGAAAACTGATGACTTTATGTCAGTAATTAATGCAAACCTAACTTCATGTTTTATAGGTTGTCGCGAATCTATGAAGGTTATGAGAAAGAAAAAATTTGGAGCAGTTGTAAATATATCATCAATTATTGGTGAAACTGGTAATGCTGGGCAGACAAATTATGCAGCATCTAAGGGTGGAGTTATTGCAATGACAAAATCTTTTGCAATTGAAGCTGCTACCAGCGGTATTCGTTACAATAGTGTAACACCTGGTTTTATTGCTACTGAAATGACTACAATATTATCTGATGATATTAAAGATTCAATTAATGCTAAAATTCCAATGAAAAGAATGGGTAAGGCTAAAGAAGTTGCAGAGGCTACAGCTTTTTTACTTTCAGATTATTCAAGCTATATTACTGGTGAAACTTTAAAAGTAAATGGTGGAATGAATATGGCATAAATACTGACTCTAATCTGTTATTTATAATAAATTAGATATAATCACATATTAAATTAAAAAATAGGAGCTAGAATGGCACTTTTAGAAGAGATTAAAGAAGTAGTAGTTGAACAGTTAAGCGTTAATGCAGATGAAGTTAAAGAGGATGCAAAATTTGTTGAAGACTTAGGTGCTGATAGTCTTGACGTAGTTGAACTAGTAATGGCTCTTGAAGAAAAGTTTGATATTGAAATTCCTGATGATGAAGCAGAAAAAATTCAAACTGTTGCTGATGTAGTTAACTATATAGAAAGTAAATAATTATAACTTATAACTTATAATTTACATATTTAGTATTTAGTATTTTTAGAGCTTAATTATTAATTTTATTAATTAGGTTCTATAAAGTATTTTTATATATTGCGGAGAGTTGTTAATGAAAAGAATTGTAGTTACTGGTATGGGCATGATAAATGCAGTTGGAAATGATAAAGAGAGCTCTTTTAAGGCAATATGCGATGGTGAATGTGGCATAGATAAAATTACATTGTTTGACCCTGAAGCTTACAGTGTTAAAATAGCTGGTGAAGTAAAAGATTTTGACCCATCTACAGTAATGGCAGCAAAAGAGGTTAAAAAAGCTGATAGATTTATTCACCTAGGGCTAAAAGCTGCTCAAGAAGCAATGCTAGATGCTAATTTACCAGAAGATACTGATATGGAAAGATTTGGTATATCTGCTGGTTCAGGTATAGGTGGTCTTCCTAGTATTGAAAAAAACTCAATTATTTTAGAGACTCGTGGACCTCGTAGAATTTCCCCATTTTTTATCCCAGGGGCACTTGTAAATATGCTTGGTGGGTTTGTATCTATAAAACATGGCACTAAGGGACCAAATCTTTCATCTGTTACAGCTTGTGCAGCTGGTACCCATTCAATAAGTGAAGCTGTTAAAACAATTATATGTGGTGGTGCTGATAAAATGTTAGTAGTATCTGCAGAGTGTGCAATTACTGGTGCTGGTGTAGGTGGTTTTGCTGCTATGAAAGCATTATCTACTAACAATGAAAACCCAAAACAGGCTTCTCGTCCATTTGATGCAAATCGTGATGGTTTTGTTATGGGTGAGGGTGGAGCTGCTCTTATTTTAGAAGTATATGAAGATGCAGTTGCGCGTGGTGCAAATATTTATGGTGAAATTATTGGTTTTGGTGAGAGTGGTGACGCTAGTCATATAACAACTCCAAGTCTTGATGGTCCAGCCCGTGCAATGAAAGCTGCATATAAAATGGCAGGTGAGCCCAAACTTGATTATGTAAATGCACATGGTACTTCAACTCCAATCAATGATAAAAATGAAACTGCAGCTTTAAAAGAGTTACTCGGTGGGGCAAAAAACTGTCCTCCAGTGAGTTCTATTAAAGGTCAAATCGGTCACTGTCTAGGTGCAGCTGGTGGGATTGAAGCTGTTACATGTTTACTGGCTATGCGTGATGGAATTATTCCTCCAACAATTAACTATACTACGCCTGATGAAAATTGTGATTTAGATTATGTTACAAGTGGAGCAAGAGCTGCTGAACTAAATATTGTAATGAGTAACTCATTTGGTTTTGGTGGTACTAATGGCGTTTTAATATTCAAAAAAATCTAAGTATAAGGATTTACTTTGGCTACATATTTAGACTTTGAATTAAAGATAAAAGATATCCAAGAAGATATTATCTCTGCACAGGTTCGCCATGACGAAGCAGCTGTAGAAAAATTAAAAGCTACTTTAGATAAAGAAGTTTCTAAAACTTTTAAAAATCTAAGTGACTTTCAAAAATTACAATTAGCTCGCCATCAAGATAGACCATATGCACTTGATTATATAAACTTAATTATGCGTGATAAGTATGAAATACATGGAGATAGACACTTCCGTGATGATGAAGCTATACTTTGTTATATTGGTTATATAGGTGATGAGAAAGTAATAGTTATAGGTGAGCAAAAAGGTCGTGGTACCAAAAATAAGATTAAAAGAAATTTTGGAATGCCACATCCTGAGGGTTATAGAAAGGCCCTTCGTGCAGCTAAATTAGCTGAAAAATTTAAAATTCCTTTACTAATGTTAATTGATACTCCAGGTGCATATCCTGGTATTGGTGCTGAAGAAAGAAACCAAAGTGAAGCTATAGCTAGAAATCTTTTAGAGTTAGCTGAACTTAAAACACAGACTATATCGATTGTAATTGGCGAAGGTGGATCTGGTGGTGCTTTAGCTATTGGTGTAGCTGATAAGTTTGCTATGATGAGATACTCAGTATTTTCAGTTATTTCACCTGAGGGTTGTTCAGCTATTCTTTGGTCTGACCCGAAAAAAACCGAAGCTGCAACTAATGCTATGAAAATTACAAGTTCTGATTTATTAGAGTTTAATCTTATTGATGATGTAATAAATGAACCATTAATTGGTGCACATAGAGATATAGATTCTAGTGCAGCCGCCCTTGCTGAATATTTTTTAGATAATGTTAAATCTCTTAGAGAACTTAGCGAAGATAAACGTATGGAAGCTAGATATAAAAAACTAACTGGTGTTGGTGCCTTTAGCGAATAATTTTATAAATCCACTTTTAATAGTGGATTGAATTTTGGTCTTTTTAATCTTCTTGCATTTTTAGAAAATCTTATTAAATCCTCAACATTTTTTATACTTTTATCTAAGTTATTTATAGACTTATTAAATAAAGCTGTAGTTGTAAGTACATCAGACATAGCTCTATGATGTGTAGCATCTGGGTTTAAATTAAAAGCTTCATTTAAGTATGATAAGGCGTATCTATAAGATTGGATTGTACGTTCGGATAAATCTAATGTACATAAACTTCTATTTAATAAAGGGGCTAAACCAATTTTTTGTAAACTTAAAGATATAAATCTATAATCAAATTTTACATCATGTGCTACAAAAATATCATCTGATAAAAACTCTTTAAACTCATATAGGACTTGTTTTAATCTAGGTGCATCTTTTGTATCTTCAACTTTTATACCAGTTATTTCTGTAATATGCTTATTTATTTCATTACACTTAACAAGAGATTCATATCTAGCAATAATTTTTCCTTGCCTTACTTTTACAGCTCCAAGTTCTATAATCTGATGTTTATCTATTTTGGAGCCATTTGTTTCTATGTCAACTATACAGAAAGTAGCTTCTGATATCGGCATAAACTTAGTTGAGAAATAAAAACTACCACGCTCTTTGATTATATCTAAACCTTGAGCACGCCATAACTCTAGGTTAAAATCTAAGTCATCACCAATCTGCTCTTTTAATGTCTGTAAACATAAACCCTTAGATGATAGTTTATGTATACTTTTTGCATCTAGAGAAAAGTCATGACTTAGCATTTTGTATAAACTTTCTTACTTTTTCAGAATCTTTTTTGCCAAAAGAACTTTCAACACCACTACTAACATCAACCCCGTAGAATCCATACTCTTTTAGTGAGCATACATTTGTAGAATCTAATCCGCCAGCTAATATAATTTTAGAATTATCTCTGTTTTTAAACCAYTCTATATTTAATCTTTTACCAGCTCCGCCATAAGTTTCACAATATGCATCTACTAATACATATTCATTTGGATATTTTGAAATATCTTCCTCGCTTTGAGCGCGTATAACTTTTATATATGGAACAAAAAGTTGCTCATATACCTGTATTTGTGCTTCAAAATGAAGTTGAGCTAAGGTACATCCGCTCTCTTGTATATATGAGTTTATTATTTGTGCATCTACATTTACAAATAAACCAACCTTATCTATAAATGGAGGCAATCTTTTAATGATAGATTGAGCATCTTTTGGACTTATATAACGAGGTGACTTTTCATAAAATACAAAACCAAGAGCATCAACTCCAGCCTCTATAGCTACCATCGCATCTTCAAAAGATGTAATACCACAAATTTTTACACGCATTAGATTTGAAGGCTTTTAATTGCTTCTTGTTTTGAAGCATGTTTAAATATATAAGAACCAGATACAACTACATCTACTCCAACATCTTTTAGTGATTGAATGTTTTTATCATTAACTCCACCATCAACTTCTATAAGGCAGTCTGGGTTAATCTTATTTCTTATATCATTTAGTCTTGATGCTTTTTCAATAACAGTATCTATAAAACTTTGTCCACCAAAACCAGGGTTCACGCTCATTAACAATACCATATCTAAATCTTTTAAAAGAAACTCTATAGCTTCAGGCGGTGTATGAGGATTTAATACAATAGCTGGTTTTATTCCATATGAGCGAATTTTTTGAATAAGCCTATGTGGGTGTTTCTCCTCTTCAATATGAAAAGATATATACTTAGGCTTAAGTGATGCAAAAAGTTCAACAAAAAAAGTATTGTTCTTTACCATTAAGTGAATATCTAAAGGTTTTGTAGCACACTTAGCTACACAAGACACTACAACAGGTCCAATAGTTAGATTTGGGACAAAATGCCCATCCATCACATCTACATGAACTAAGTCACAGCCAGCACTACAGATTGCTTCAACATCACGTTGTAGATTTCCAAAATCAGCACTTAATATACTAGGGGCTACTTTAATCACTTTTTTTTCCTTATGAGCAAAACTAGAAGAAATTACTTCTGAGATGCCATACCCAGTAAAACTAAGCTTCTTCGAGGCTAGTTTTGGGCAATCTTTTATGAAATTGTATCAGCTTGTGGCTTTTATCTAGTTAAGAAAAATAAGAACTTGTTATTATTAAATGATAAATCAACTTGCACACCTTTTCTTCCCTCTATAACTTCAATTAGGCTATCCACATCCTGATATGTACGAGGAAGGGTAATATTTACACTAATGTCTTCATCTGAAAGAAGAGTCTTTATCTTGCCCCCAACTATATTTACGAGTTCAGCAAGTGTATCAAGAATCATTTCAAGATCATCTGTTTTTTCACCTATAAGTAATTCACAAGCTTGTTTTGCAATTTCTTTTGGAAATACTAGTACTACCATTCCATCTAAGTCACCATAATAACCTATAGAACTTGCTATTTTATCTAATTTATCTTGAATTACTATGGTATCTATTTTTGCTGATTGTTTAACAGCCTTAGAATTAGTCATCATCTCAACTGTAGCTACAGTAGCATCTATAAATTTTGGAAGTGCAGTTATAGTTTGTTTGTTTAAGTTTCTTTTACTTTTTATATTAGCGGCAGAACTTCCACCTAATTCCTTTAGTAAATCTTTGTTTAGTAAAATATCATCCATTTGTTTATAAAATAAAATACCAGCATCTTCAAGGTTCTCTTTAAATGTTTTTGGTGTTTTTTCAAAAGTCATGCCAACAAAACATACAGTTGCATTATACTCAGCAGCTGAACTTGAGAGTTTTGAAAAAAAGTTCAAGGCATGCACATTCATACTAATTACCTTGTATGCATCAAATATAAATAGTCTAAATCCTACATTTAAAGAGTTATTATGGTATTCAATATTAAATTTATCAGTAATTTCAACATCTAAAAAAGATGAAACTGTATAAATTATCGCATTACCAGTAACTCTTGTTGCTATTTTTTGTCCCATTTGTCCTAAGAATGTTTGATTTATTATAAAGTCATATGCCTCAGCTTTTAAGCTTTTTTCATTAAAATCATCCTGATTTTTTGCTACTATTGGATTGTGCCCATTATCATGCAGCTCTATAGCCATAGCWGTTTTTTGAGAGTTGTCACTAGAATAAAGTAAGATGTTTTTGTTTTGATTTTTAAAATTAGATGTGAAAAGATAGGCAGTATCTATAGTTTTAAATAATGAAAAATTCATATCCTCTGCATAAAACTTTTTTATTGCTAGATATTTAGTATCATCATAATCACAAAATCCTACAGTAGCATGACTCTTATGACGAACGGCTGTAAATAATTTCATAAATGCATCAAGTCCATTTTTATTAAAAAAAATAACTTTTTTAAGTGATACTAAGACCATCTCTACTTTTAAAGATGCTGTAGCATTCACATCTTCCTTAGCTAAAATAGATGCAGTATTGTTCCCGTCTAAGAAACCCTGCGGTGAAAGCAGGCCAATATTATTTTTTACAGATGCTTTCATGATATATTCATTAATATAGCAAATTCATCATATACATCAGATACATAGTCTATTTGAAAATCTATAAAATCATTTAAACCAGCTTCTAAAAATGTTGATTGAGATAGTTCATAAAATAATAATAAATGCATCCATTTTCCAAGTTTATTTGTTTCTTCGTCATCTGATGGCTTTAGTCCAGATGCTGCTTGAATTATATTTGATATCTTTTCTGGCATTTCCCATTTTTTTGATATTTGTTCACATATATCAAAAAGACCAATTCCACATAATCTAGTAAGTATAGTATTATAATCAAGGGCTTTAGTATTTTTTAAAAGCTTAACTTCATCAATTTTTTCACAAAAAAGGGCCTCAGATATTATAATACTAGCTGGTAATAAACTTATAGAACTATCAATATCTTTGTCATCTATATTAAGGTGTTTTAAGATTTTTCCCCATCTAGTAGATAGTCTCGCTTGAAGTTCAGAAAAAGTATGTTTATTTAGTTTAAATAAAATCCAAGTGTCTGGGCTTAAGAGTGAAATCATATAGTTATAAACAGATTGTTGTGATGATGATACACCTAATATTCCAAATATTTGAGAAGTCTCACTAACTTCATGTCTAAAACCATATATTGGTTTATTAACTAAATTTTTCAAATAAGATTTTAATGCTAAATCAGTTTGTGCAACCTTGGCAGCTTTTGTTAACTCTCCTATACTTAAAAGTAAAAGAGTTTCTTTTAAAGCCTCAGAGGCTGGCGGTATTTTTTTTATAAAAGCGTCAATTTTATCTTTTGTTATCACTATTTACTCTTATTTTAGTTATTTTATTACATTCTATCGCTATAATGATAAAAGAAATATAAAATTATTTAATATCTTAAATATTTAATTTAGTGCTTTACTCTAGCTTAAGCTGAACTTTTGCTTTAAGTTGGTATAATTCGCAACTTTTAAAACCTAAACAAGGAAGCTAATATGGCAAGAARATGTGCTATWAGTGGCAARGGCCCWATGAGYGGGAACAATGTTTCWCATGCWAAAAAYAGAACTAAACGTCGTTTTTTATTAAACCTAAGAACTGTTCGTATCACTTTAGAAGACGGTACAACTAAAAAAATTAAAATCTCTGCAAGAGAATTACGTACACTTAAGAAAAATTCTTAAGTCTACTAAAGGGAACTAGTTGAATCTTTTACAAAGGATTCGAAAATTTCTTCATTGGGAGTCATCTCCCACACCTAGCATCAAGTTACTACCTGAAATATATCCACAGCTAAAAGCATTTCGTTTACCTCTAATCTTAACAGTACTTATTATGCTTGTTGGAACAATGGGTTATGTAATAATTGATGATTTCAAACTAATGAATGCTATATATCAAACTGGTATAACATTTACTACAGTTGGTTTTGGAGAAGTTCAAGAAGTTTCAGATGCTGGCAAAATTTTCACTATTACACTTATTATTGCAGGTTTTGCAACATTTTCTAGTGCTATTGGTATTATGGTATCTGAGATTACTAAAGGGACTATATATTCGATTTTAAAGGAGAGACATATGTTATATAATATTGCTAGACTTAAAAAACATTTTGTTGTTTGTTATCATAATGATTATACTCTTGAAGTTACTAAACAATTAAGACAAAACCATATACCTTTTGTAGTAGTTGATCCTAGAGAAGAGATTCATGAATGGGCAAAGGAACATAACTATACTACATATTTAAAAGCAGAACCTCATGCTGAAATTAGTATGTTAAAAGCTCATCTTTCTTCTGCAAAAGGTTTGATTACACTTTCGGATTCTATGGCTGACAATATTGCTTTAATAGCCTCAGTAAGACTATTTGAAAAAGATCATTTTCTGCCAAGACCTTATTATGTGATTTCGACTGCTGAGACAATAAGTGATATTGAAAAACTTAAAAAACTAGGAGCTGATACAGKAGTTAGTCCAACTAAACTTACAGCTCAAAGAATTTCTGCTATGGCAGCTCGTCCTGATATGGAAAACTTACTTGAAGAGTTCTTATATAAAAAGGATAACCCTTTAGATATGGAAGAAGTCATGGTTCCAAAATATTCCTGGGCAGTTTTGAAAAAACTTAAAGAGACACATCTAAGGGCTATTACTAATACCTCTGTAATTGGTATTACTAAAAAAGATGGTAAGTTTACATCTATGCCTAAGGGCGATACATTAATTACTAGTGAGTGTAAATTATTGATAATTGGAAATCAATCAGATATAAATATGACTAAAGGTTTATTGAAAAAAAGAGATAAGCCAAAGGAGCTTAAATTTGTATAATATTATATATGCAGAGGGTGGAATTTGCTTAAGTGAGGGTTTTTATGCTGATGGGATAAGTGCAGGTCTAAAAGCTGAAAATGCAAAAGATATGGCATTTATTTACAGTGAGCTTGAGTGTGAAATTGCCTCAATATTTACAACAAATAAAATGTATGCAGCACCTATTAAACATTTTTATGCAAAGGGTGATTTTAAAACTAACTTTGTATTAATTAACTCCAAAAATGCTAACGCTATGACTGGTAAAGCTGGTTTGGACGATATAGGTGAAATATTATCAAATGTAAAAAATGTAGTAAATCCATTAATGAGTTCAACTGGTGTAATTGGTGTAAGACTTCCAAAAGAAAAAATTATTAATGGAATTAAATTATTTGATTTTAGCAAAAAAAACTCATCTGAAGCGGCTAAAGCTATTATGACTACTGATACATTTTCAAAAGAGATATCATTTAAGGTAAAACTTGAAAATGAAAAATCTTTTAACATAGGTGCAATAGCTAAGGGTGCTGGTATGATTAATCCAGCTATGGCTACTATGCTTTGTTTTATTACAACTGATGCAAAAGTATCAAAAGATGAGATGCAAGAGCTTTTATACGAGGTAACTAAGACTACATTTAATGCAATCAGTGTAGATGGTGATACATCAACTAATGATACTGTAATGCTTTTAGCTAATGCTAAGAGTGGAGCCTATGAAAGAGAAGCATTTAAAGAGGCCTTGTTTAAAGTTATGCACTTTTTAGCCTTAGAGATGGTTAGAGATGGTGAGGGTGCTACAAAACTTGTAACATATAAGGTTACTGGTGCAAAAAATAATGCTGAGGCTGAAGTAGTTGCAAAAGCACTTTCAGATTCTTTGCTTGTAAAAACTGCACTTTTTGGAGAGGATCCAAACTGGGGCAGGATAGCTTCAACCGTTGGTGCATCTGGGGCAGAATCTTATGAAGAAAAATTAAAGATATGCTTTGATAACCTTTGTGTGTATGACAAAGGTCAATTTTATTTTGACAAAGAGATGGAAGATAAATGTGCAATAGTTATGAGTCACAAAAAATTTACAATATCTTGTGATTTAGGAATAGCAAAGGGAGAATTTAAATCCTATGGCTGTGATTTAGGTTATGAGTACGTAAAAATAAACGCAGATTATAGGACATAAATCCTATAGTTTTTAGTTTTGTTTTTCATAAATTAATAAATGGTCGTATATACTAGCTGAATTATCTATAAATGTTTCAAGTAAGCTATCTTCTATATCTACTAAATGAATATTKCCCTCAATAATTAGTAATATTGCCTTGTTTAAACTATTATGTTTATGAAATATTAGATGATTTTTTTCTTTTATAGTTTTTGAATCTAAAAATATTTTATTTATATCATCTAAATATGTAGTATTTATAGCCTGCTCTTGAAAGATAGAATCTTTGTATTTGCCAGTACCAACTAGTTTTACAAGTTTATTTTCTTTATAAAAGCCTATTAATGTGCATATCTCATTCTCTAAAGAAGAATGGTTTGATGATACTAAGGATATCACTTGTTCTAAAAGACCTTCAAAAAATTTGTCTATAAATTTTAATTTTACAATAGATGATGTAGATTTTAATACTTTTTCTAAGCCATGCTTATTTTGTTCTATTTTTATTAGATGGCTATATGAACGAAGAGCTGAAATTAAAGAAGAAAAAAGTTTTTGCAGAGTTAATTCTGTTTTATCTTTATAGTCATTTATATCATAGTTAACTATAACTTCTTCTTCTGGAGCTAAGCCTGGTTGACCAGTCCTTAAAATTATTCTAACTGTAGTATTTTTAAGCTTTTCTCGTATAATYTTWACTAARTCMARACCAGCTGTATCAGTCTCCATTATTACATCTAAAAAGATTACAGCAATATCTGAGGTTTTACTTAATAAATCTTCAGCTTCTTTTGCACTATATGCATGAAGCAATTCTAGACCCTTATTCTGAAACTCTATATTTTTTAAAGCTAAGGATGTCATATCATGGACATCAACTTCATCATCAACAATTAAGACCTTATATCTTTTGCTATCTATAATCTTATCTTCATCTTCATCTTCGGCAACTGCAAATAAAAAATCATCTTCGTCTTCAATAATAGCCATAATATTGCCTTATTTTGTTAAATATTATATATAATTAATAATTTTACAACTTTTTATATCAATTAAACATTAAGATAATCGTTTTTGAAATTAACATACCTTTTTGCTGAAGCATATAACTCTTTTACATCTTCATCGTTTAATTGTTTAATAACTTTGGCGGGACTTCCCATAATAAGTGAGCGCGGAGGGAAAACTTTATTTTTTGTAACAAGTGAATTAGCTCCAACTATAGATTCTTTACCAATAACTGCCCCATCTAAAATAGTAGTACTCATACCAATTAAACATGCATCTTCAATTGTACAACCATGAAGCGTTACCCTATGTCCAATAGTTACATCATCACCAATTATAGTTGGATTCCCATCACTTTTATCTGATTTTTTATAGTGAGTTACGTGAATCATACTTAAATCCTGTATATTTACACGATTACCAATTTTTATGTAATGGACATCAGCTCTAATCACACAGCCAAACCAGATTGAGCAGTCCTCACCACATCTTACATCACCAACTACATCCGCAGATGGCGCACACCACGTTCTTTTTTCTAATGAGGGTTTAGTACCTTTATATGTATGTAACATCTTAACTCTCCAAAAATAGTCTATTTGCAAGATCAGTTATATTTCTAGTAGTATTTTTTTTTGTAGACTTTGATACACTATTTACATAATCTTCTAAAAACTTGTGATTATTTATACTTTTAACTTCTTGATTTTTAACTTTAATATATGTACCATCATTTTGTAATTTATGCGCTAAGCTATTATCTACACATTGCAATTTAAGTATCTGTAGGATTTTTTCTTTAGCATCTACATCTTTTATAGCTGTTAGAAGCTCAATACGTCTCATAAGATTTCTAGGCATCCAATCAGCTGAAGATATATATACTTGAGCTTCATCATTTTTAAAATAAAAAGTTCTAGGGTGTTCAAGATATTTACCAAGTATTGAAATTACGCGTATATTTTCACTTACACCTTCAACGTCTGGTTTTAAACAACAAATTCCACGTACAATAAGTTCAATTTTAACACCATCTTGACTTGCTTTATATAAAGCTCTAATTACATCATCATCAACTAAAGAGTTAATCTTAGCAATAATATGTCCATCTTTACCTTGTCTAGCTTCATTCTGAATTAGAGAAAGTATTTTTGGTTTAATCTGTGATGGAGACATATATAACTCATCGAGTTTACCTTTTTTAGAAAAACCAGTTAAGAAGTGGAAAAACCTAGTTAAATCACCAGTAATTTCATCTTTTGATGTAAGGTAACTCATATCTGTATATATTTTTGCAGTAGCTGGATTATAGTTACCAGTACCAAGGTGGGCATATTGTTTTAATTTGCCGTTAGTCCTTCTAGTAATTAAAGTAGCTTTTGCATGTACTTTAAAACCTTTAATCCCATATATAACATGGGCACCTGATTTTTCTAGGGCCCTAGCCCAAATAAGATTGTTTTCTTCATCAAATCTAGCTTTTAACTCAACCATTACAGTTACTTGTTTACCAGATTCACTAGCAGCCATTAAGGCTTGAACTATTGGGGAGTTAGTGCCTGAACGATAAAGAGTCATCTTAATAGATACTACATTTGAATCTACAGATGCACTTTGTATCAGCCTAACAACTGGTTCAAAACTTTCATATGGATGGTAAAGTAATATATCTTGCTTCTCTAAAGTTGAGAAAATATCTTCATTACTATCTAATGGTGGTAAATTTTTTGGTTTAAATGGTGCTGGTAATAAATGAGCAAAATTTTTATTTGATACTATCTGCCAAAGAGATGACAAGTTTAAAAAAGTATGAAATTTATAAATATCATCTTTATATACATTAGCATGGCGATTAAAAAAGTCAATGATTTCATCATCACCTTTAATACCAATTTCTAACCTTACCATTGCACCCTTACGACGAAGTTTTAAACCCTCTTCAAGTATTTCCATAAAATCATCAGCTTCTTCTTCTTCTATCTCAATGCCAGCATTTCTAGTAACTCTAAATGATGAATATTTTATAAGTATATAACCAGGGAATAAATCCTCAATATGTTGGGCTACTAAACTCTCAACTGGCACATAAGTTCCATTTTCTAATTCTATAAATCTATTAACTACCCTAGGTACACGAACAATTCCAAACCTTTCTATAGCTTCATTATCACTATCGGATAATTTCACTATAAGTCCAAAACTAAGGTTATTTAGATGTGGAAATGGATGTGTAGCATCAATAGCTATAGGGATAATTACAGGATAAATATTTTCATGAAAATATCTATTTAAAAAATGTTTTTCATGTTGATTTACTTCATCATAAGATTTAATACTTATGCCTTCAAGTTCTAGCTTTTTTAAAATTCCTGTCATACAATGCTCTAAAACTTGTTGTTCTTGATGTAGGTATTTTCTAATTTCACGAAGTTGCTCTAAAGGTGTAAGTTTATCAGCCCCAGATACTATAATACCAGCTGCAAAAAGTTTTTTAAGTCCAGCTACACGTATCATGTAAAACTCATCTAAGTTAGTTCCGTATATAGCAAGAAACTTTAGACGTTCTAGTAAGGGAAGTGATTCATCTTGAGCTTGTTTTAAAACTCTAGTGTTAAACTGTAACCAAGAAAGTTCACGGTTATTATATAGATTTGGGTTTTTAAGATTCAGCATTTAATCCCCTGTTTAAGTTGTTTATATTAGTAGATTATAGCTAAAGCAAGGTTACAAATAGATTACTTAACTATGCCAGTACCCCTCCAATTTGCTGAATGATAAATTGTAACGGAGTTTTTACGAGCATAATATCTCATAAGAAGTTTTTGAATAGTTGGTTCTATGGATGGAGAAAACCAAGCATTATTGCTAGTAGCTATTACAAAGTTAACATCACCCTCATATATTTCAGAACATGTAGCCTCATAACAAATCGCATTTCTAAATTTTACACCTTTAATAATAAAATCAGTTGGTTTATTAGCTGTTTTAAAATCAGATGCACCAGCAAAAAATGTATCGTTTATAAACTTACGGGCAAATTTTGGTAATGGTATATACTCTCCAAATGGGACTAATACAAGTTTTTTAGCTATTTTATATTTACCCTCACTAAAGATATATGTGACATTATAATGTACTCCGTTTTCATTTAATAAAGAACCAGCTACAATTGAGATTTTTTTAGAATAATTTAAAAGTATATTTTTAAGATTAGGGTTTTTATTTAGATATAAAGGAAAAACAGATTCAGGAAATACAATAATATCATATCCATCATTTATAGCATTATTTATATCTAAAAAAATCATTTCTACCGTGGAGGATAAGTTTTTTCTTAACCATTTTTGATTTTGTTTAATATCAGTAGATATAAGCTTAATTTTAAGATCTGTTTCTTTTAATGGTGTTTGTTCAAAATTGAATGACAAAAGTATCAAAAGCAGGGCTAAATATTTATATGATTTTTTTAGATAAGTCACAAGGCTTATAGAAAACAATACTAGAATTAGTTGGTATTTAAAAACACCAATATAGCTATCTACAAAGATAAGCTCTATCTGCATCCAGTTCCAGTCAAAAGGTTCAATAAAACTAAGACTAAACAATAAAATAGCTCTTAAATATACCTTGTCTGTAAAAGCTAAAACACCAAAAAATAGCATATATACAAGACAGAAAAAAAATGTCACTATTGGTGCCATATAAGCAACATCATTGTATTTAAAACTATAACCTATCCAGTAAAACCAAAATAGTCCAATTAAAAAACCAGCGATTAATACTGATTTTTTTGGTATATACAAAAAAAGTGCTAAGGATAAAAGAGCTGATATAGTATTTAATACTTTTATAGTTATAGAAAAATGTTCAAGGTAAATAAATAAACTAAATAAAATAGCTGTAAATAAGCCTAATAAAGTTTCTTTATTACTTGGTTTGTATGTTTTTGGTTTAAGATTCATAATGCAATTATAGTATATTCAGTGCTTTATTAATATACTTTTTGTATAATCTCATCAATTTATTCAAAGGAAACAAAGATTTATGGAAATTTTAAGTCAATTATTACCGTTCGTATTTTTAATCGCAATTATGTATTTTGTAATTATTCGCCCACAACAAAAAGAGGCTAAATCAAAACAAACAATGATAGAGACACTTGCTAAAGGCGATAAGGTAGTTACTACTGGTGGCCTTATAGTTATAGTTCATAAGGTTGAGGATAAATTTTTAAGTGTAAAAATTAATGATGATACTATAGTAAAAATTACAAAAGAAGCTGTAGCTAGAAAGTATGAGGATGAAGCTTAATTATCGCATAGTAATTTTCGCGCTTGCTATAGTATTTGCTGTATTTTTTTCTATCCCATCTCTTATGCAGACTGAGGGTGGAAAAAAAGTTACCCTAGGTCTTGATCTTCAAGGTGGTCTTCATATGCTTCTTGGTGTTAAAACTGAGGAGGCTGTGAAATCTCGTATTAAATCAATAGCTGCAAGTATTAAACATTTTTCTGATCGTAAAGATATCTTAATAGATTCATTAAAGTTTTCTGATCAATCTATCTCTTTTACTTTACTTGATTCTGATGATACTTTAACAATAAAAACTTTTCTTTCTGAGATAGAGGGTTCCAATATTGTAGTTGATGGTGAAAATTTTTCACTTTCTTTAACAGATAAAGAGATTATTCGTACACAAAAACAAGCTATATCTCAAGCAATAGAGACTATAAGAAACAGGCTAGATCAATTTGGTTTAGCTGAACCTGTAGTTGCACGTCAGGGTGAGGAAAAAATCCTTGTAGAATTAGCTGGAATTAAAACTCAAGAAGAGGAACAACGTGCACGTGAACTTATCTCCCGTGCTGCAAAGTTAGAGCTTATGGCGGTTGACGAAGATAGGTTTGCTCGTGTAAATACTATGAGTGYTGAAGATGCAGCTGCATATGGTGATGTGATACTTGAAGATGTGAATAATCCTAACATAAAATATCTTGTACATGAGATACCTGTCTTAGAAGGCTCAATGCTTACAGATGCCCATGTGGGATTTRATCAAAATAATCGTCCGTTAATCAACTTTACTTTAAATTCTGAGGGTGCTGAAATATTTGGTGACTTTACAGGTAGGAGCGTAGGTAAAAGATTGGCTGTAGTTTTAGATGGTAAGGTTTATTCAGCTCCAAATATTAATGAACGTATAGGTGGTGGAAGTGGACAAATTTCTGGAAATTATACAGTACTTGAAGCAAAAGATTTAGCTATAGCCTTACGTTCAGGTTCAATACTGGCTCCGATTTATTTAATGGAGAAACGTTCAGTTGGACCAAGTCTTGGCGCTGATTCTATAAAAGCTAGTATGATAGCCCTTATCGGTGGTTTTATTTTAGTAATAGTCTTTATGCTAGTTTATTATAGATTAGCAGGAATTATCGCAAATATAGCACTTATAGCTAACTTATTTATACTTTTAGCTGTTATGAGTTTATTTGGTGCTACTTTGACCTTACCTGGTATGGCTGGGATTGTTTTAACTGTTGGTATGGCAGTTGATGCTAATGTTATTATATCTGAGCGAATTAGAGAATTGCTTTATGAGGGTAAGTCAATGCATAAGGCTATTGAAGATGGATATGCTAATGCAATGCGTGCTATATTAGATGCTAACATTACAACTTTAATTGCATCTATAGTACTTTATGCTTATGGTACTGGGGCTATTAAAGGTTTTGCCATTACAATGAGTATTGGTATTTTAGCTTCAATGTTAACTGCTATTTTAGGTACACATGGTATTTATGAAATGCTTGAAAAGAAGATACAAAAAAGTAAAAACAACCGTTTATGGTTTGGAATTAAGGTCTAGTAATGGAATTTTTTAGATATACAAAAACTTTTAATTTTATGGGTAAGTCTAAGCTAGCAATGTTTTTGTCAATAGCTATGCTTTTAGCATCATACACACTTTTAGCTACTAAGGGTTTAAACTATGGAGTAGACTTTGCTGGTGGTACTATTGTACAAGTTAAATATGATAAAACTGCGTCAATTGATGATATGAGAGAAAAGTTAAAAACAAATAATCTTTTTAATAATGCATCTATTACAGAATTTGGTTCACCTGATGAAGTAATTATTCGTATGAAAAGTACTACTGGAAGTGTTACCGTAGATATAGGTGATGTGACTAGGGAGGCTCTTAGTGGCACTGGTAACTTTAAGATACGTCGTGTAGATATAGTTGGCCCTAAGGTTGGTTCAGAGTTAAAAGAAAAAGGTATTATGAGCCTTGTTTTAGCGACTATTGGTATTTTGATTTATATAGCATTTAGATTTGAGTGGAGATTTGCTGTAGCATCTATTGTAGCATTAGCTCATGATATATCTATAGCACTTGGAGCAATTACCCTAGTGGGTCTTGATGTAAACTTAGATGTACTAGCAGCATTACTTACTATACTTGGGTATTCTTTAAATGATACTATTATTGTATTTGATCGTATCCGTGAGGGTGTAACTAAGGGTAGAAATAATTATTTAGCTGATATTATTAATGAATCTGTAACAAGGACTTTAGCACGTACAACCTTAACTTCACTTACGACTTTTTTTGTTGTATTTACCTTGTTTATGTTTGGCGGTGAGATTATCCATGCCTTTGCACTTACATTATTAGTTGGTATAATTGTAGGTACATATTCATCGATTTTTGTAGCATCACCAATACTTTTAGCCTTTGGTTTTGACGTGAAGAATTATCATGTTAAGTTAGCTGCAAAAGCAAAAAGAGAAGCTGAAAAAGATAGAATGAGGGATCAGTTTGAATCTGGGGTAATGTAAGATTAGTATTTTTTATTAAAAGGAGATATTTAATCTTCCTTTTAATTTACATAAAGATGAGTTATAAAACAATTTTTTTACTTCCAATGGAGTGATGAGTGAATTTAAATTATYTTATAGTATAATCACTTTAATTTATTTAACATTAAGGTATTGATATGGATTGGGGTAAGGTTATTTATGTGTTTTTCTCTTTAATGAGTCTAACATCTATTGCTGGATTTTTATATGAACATAGTGCAGTTGCGCTTTTTGTTGCAGGTTCATTGAACCTAGTATCTACATTTTTAAAGATTGGTGTAAGAAATCTTCTTTCAGCTGAACTTTTAGCTTCATCTTTGGTAGCTGATTTACACCTAATTCCTGCATTTATATATTTAGAAATTGTTGGAAATTTAGAATGGGCTATAGCCTTGACTATTGGTGCTTTAATAGCAAACTTATTTTCTGTTGGACTTGTTTATATTGAGAGTTCAAAAAATCGTGATGAATATTAACTATTTACACGCAAAATCAGCAAAGCTAATTTTGCTACGCTTGCGCCGCTGAGGCGACTAAAGCTAAACTCCTTCGGAGTTAGAAATTATTTATAGGATATATATTACAGTGGAATATAACGCACAAAGTTTAGAAAAAAAGTGGCAAGAATATTGGACAAATAACAGAAGTTTTGAGCCAAGTGAAGATTTTACTAAAGAGAAAAAATATATATTATCTATGTTTCCCTTTCCTAGTGGACGTCTGCATATGGGTCATGTTAGAAATTACACTTTAAGTGATTCTTTTGCCCGTTATTATCGTCAACAAGGTTTTAATGTACTACATCCTATAGGTTTTGATAGTTTTGGTATGCCAGCTGAAAATGCAGCTATAAAAAATGCTTCACATCCTAAGAGTTGGACTTACGATAATATAAACTATATGAAGGCTGAGTTTAAAACTCTTGGTTTTTCTTTCTCAAAAGAGCGTGAGCTTGCAACTAGTGATGAACTTTATACTAAATTTGAGCAATCTTTTATTATTGACATGTTCGAAAAAGGACTTTTATACCGCAAAAAAGGTCTACTAAACTGGTGCCCACATGACTTAACTGTATTAGCAAATGAGCAGGTTGTAGATGGAAAATGTTGGAGATGTGATACTGCAATTGTTAAAAAAGATATGAACCAGTATTATTTTAAAATTACTCAGTATAGTGATGAACTTTTAGCAGGTTTACCAAAACTAGAAACTGGTTGGCCTAAGCAGGTTTTAACTATGCAAGAAAACTGGATAGGAAAATCAAATGGTTTAGAATTTGATTTGTTTTTTGATGATAAATCTAAGAATAAACTAAATTCTAAGTTTGAGAGTTTTGATGTATTTACAACTAGACCTGATACTATTTATGGTGTATCTTATACAGCCTTGGCACCTGAGCATGATATAGTAACTTATATGATAGAGAACTCTCTTTTATCACAAGAGATAATTTCTGATATACAAAAGATGAAAAATACTTCATCAATTGATAGACAAAAAGAAAAATTAGGTATATCTTTAGGTCTTGATGTAATTCACCCTTTAACTAGAAAAAAAGTTCCTGTATGGATAGCTAATTTCGTACTAATGGATTATGGTTCAGGTGCAGTAATGGCAGTACCTGCACATGATGACCGTGATTATGATTTTGCTAAAAAGTATAACTTATCTATAAATGCTGTAATTAAACCATTTGAAGGTGAAGCTAAAGTTGGTAAAGCTTATACAGAAGTTGGCAAACTGTTTAACTCTGGCGAGTTTGATGGAATGAACTCTAAAAAATCTCAGTACAATATTATTAAGCATTTTGAAGAAAACAATATTGGTAAAAAAACTACTAATTATAAACTAAAAGATTGGGGAGTTTCACGTCAACGTTATTGGGGTGCTCCAATTCCTTTTGTTCATTGTAATTCATGTGGAATAGTTATGGAGAAAAAAGAGAATCTTCCAATCTCACTACCAGATGATGTAAAAATTACTGGTGAGGGTAACCCACTTGAAAAACATCCAACTTGGAAATACTGCGCTTGTCCAACTTGTGGAGGAGATGCAGTACGTGAGACTGATACTATGGATACATTTGTTGAATCTTCTTGGTACTTTTTACGTTTTTGTGCATCAAAACAAAACTGGGAAAAAGAAGCATTTTCTGAGGAACAGATTAAATATTGGATGAAAGTTGACCATTACATAGGCGGAATTGAGCATGCAATTCTTCACTTACTTTATGCAAGATTTTTTACAAAAGTATTCCGTGATTTAGGTTACATAGAATTTGATGAGCCTTTTGAGAGACTGCTTACTCAAGGTATGGTACTAAAAGATGGTGCTAAGATGAGTAAGTCTAAGGGAAATACTGTAGATCCTGATGCCTTAATAGAGAAATATGGTGCAGATACTGCAAGATTATTTATACTTTTTGCAGCCCCACCAACTCAAGAGTTAGAATGGAATGATTCTGCAGTTGAAGGTGCTTATAAATTTATAAAAAGATTTTTTGACAGAAGTTCTAATATAGTTAAAACAGATACAAAACCTAAAATAAATCACAGTAGCTTAAATAAAGATGAAAAATTTGCTAGAAAAAAAGTATATGAAGCTTTAGTACGTGCAAATGATGTATATAATAAGAAATATACTTTTAATACAATGATAGCTGGTGTTATGGAAGCTATGAATGCTTTAAATACTCAGACAAATACTGATGTATGGACAGAGGCTTACTGGATTATAGCTTCAATAATGGAACCTATAATCCCACATGTATGCTGGGATATAAGTTCTAATTACTTTTCATTAAACAACCTTAGTAAGCAAAATGTGTTAGATGAGGTATTTATTGAAGATTCAATGACTCTTGGAGTATCAATAAACGGTAAAAGAAGATGTGAGATAAGAGTTAAAATTGATGAAAATAAAGATAAAATTATTGAGCTAGCTCATGAAGCTGCTGCTAAATGGTTAGAGGGTAAGACTATAGTTAAAGAGATAGTAGTTCCAAAAAAATTAGTTAATCTTGTTGTTAAAGGCTAGTTATAATGAAAAACACATTAAAGATAATACTTTTACTTTTAGTATTATTTAATTTTGTAGGATGTGGATATACTCCAAGTTCTAAATTCGCTCGTCAAACATTAGGTGAAAAAATAAGTACTAGTGTAGTTATTTCAGCCTTAGATCCTGAAAATACAGTCTTAATAAAAGATGCAGTAGATAGCTCACTTATACAAGTATTTCACAGTTCTCTTGTAGATAAAAATATATCCGATACTCATTTAGTATTAAAGATGAGTGAACCTTTATATACGCCAATTATTTATGATTCTAATGGATATATCATAGGTTATAGAATGAGTATTACATTATTTATAAGTAGGTACCATAATGGTGTGTCAACAAAATATACAACTAGAGGTAACTTTGATTTTAAAGTAGCACCGAATGCTGTAGTTACTGATAAAGATAGATTTGATGCTATTAAGGTTAGTGCTGAAAAAGCAATTCGTGCATTTATAGCTCAGGTTTCAGCTGAGGGAGCTAGAGCAAAAGAGTAGTCCTTATATTAGTTAAAATTTTATGGAGAGTAAGATATGACAATTCAAAGTATTATTAAAAAATCTATAAAAAGATTGGAGTTAGAAGGTAAACTTTTAACTCCAGATTTTTATACTGAAGCATTTTGTAAAGAAGCAAGTAAGGCTGGTATGATTACCGAAGACTGTATACATGTACAAAAACTCACACTTACTCTAAATAAAGAATTTCAAAAAGATTTAAGTCAATATCATATAAGTTCAATGGCAGAATTATCTAGATTTTTAATATCAAAATTAAATAGAACTAAATCTTTACATTGCTCTGAGATATTAGAATCTCAATCTAAACTTACAAAAAGAATTTTACAGGTTATAGATGTATTACATAATAAAGAAGCAAGTATACTTGCAGAAAAAAGTTTAGAACTCCTAGCATTAGGAGCTACTCCAAAAGACATTGACCAGCTTAGACAAAACTGGGTTAATTTTATAACTACATATGATGATACTTTTTTACAAACATTAAGCAGTATGGGTACTATTAATAGCAAAGATTTGAAAAAAAGTATTGAGAATTTAAATATATCTACATCTTCAGTTAAGAATGTGAAATTAATGGATTTATCATCAATCTCTTCATTGATTATTGCATCTTTAGTGCCATCAATAGCCTCTAGTGTAAACGATGATTTAGCTGATATTAGCCATAAAATCAGACATAGTCCAAATCTTTTAGATAGTTCAAGCATAGAATCTGAAATAAAATCGGCAATTTTATTAAGAATATCACTTGATAAAGAGGCTGTAAATGAGATGCTTGAATCTTTAGATATTGTACTTGATAAATTATCTTTTAGATTAATTGAGATGATTGAGCGTTCAGATAACTCAACTATAGAGATACAAAAAATAAAAAATGAACTTGAAACATATAATGAATCTTCAAATGATAATTTTAATGTTACTCACCAAAAACTTTTTACTATAGCAGCAGCTTTAGAGGAAAGTACACAAGTTTTAAGTCATGACTTACATGTACATCATGATGAAATTAATGTTTTAAGTAAAAGGGTTATGGATTTAGAAAAAGAACTTTTAGCTGCAAAAGAAGAATCAAAAGAAGACTTTTTAACAAAATTATACAATAAACGTGCCCTTGACAGCTATATGAATATTAAAGAAGCAGAATTTGAAAGATATGGGCATAATTATTCAGTTGTAATGTTTGATATTGATTTTTTTAAAAAGGTAAATGATACGTTTGGACACGATGCAGGGGATGCAGTCTTAGCTGCTTTTGCAAAGATTTTAAAAAATGAGGCTAGGACTGTAGATGTAGTTGGACGTTTTGGAGGGGAAGAGTTTATGGCTCTTCTAAGTGAGACAAATTCTAAGGGTGGAGCTATTTTTGCCGAGAAAGTAAGAAAAAAAGTACAAAAGGCACGTTTTATGTATAAACGTAAACGAATAAAAGTTACTGTTAGTTGTGGGGTAAGTGAGAGAAAGATACATGCTTCTTTAAAAAATGTAGTTAATTCAGCTGATGAATATTTATATAAAGCAAAAAAAGATGGTAGAAATCAAGTGGCATACAGATAGTAATATGAAATTACAAGAATTTTTAAATAATAAACCACTTTATTATGACAATATAGATTATACTCGTATGCCACGTTTATACAAAAAACTAAAGGATTATTTTGTACCAAGTAAAATAATTCACTTAATTGGTACTAATGCTAAGGGTACTACTGGACGTTTTTTAGCTTCAGCTCTATGCGATATGGGCTATAAAGTAGCTCATTATAGCTCCCCCCATATTTTAAATTTTAATGAAAGAATATGGCTAAACGGTAAGGAAGTTGATGATGAAATTTTAGAATTTAATCATGAAATATTACAAAGTATTTTAGAAAGTTATGATTTAAATGAATTAAGTTATTTTGAATATACAACTTTTTTAGCAATGCTTATTTTTAATGCTAGTGATTATATTGTTTTAGAAGCTGGACTTGGTGGTGAATTTGATGCTACTGCAGTATTTGATAAAATTTTAACACTTGTAACTCCAATAGACTTTGATCATGAAGCTTTTTTAGGCTCAAACATCAAAGATATAGCTAAGACTAAGTTAAACTCTATACAAAATAATGCTATTATATCTAAGCAAATATTCAAAGAAGTAAAAGAGATAACTAAAGAATTAGCTTTAGGGCAATCAATAAATATTTATGAGTTAAATGATTTTTTAGAAGATGAAGATAGAAAAAAAATAGAAGAAATATCAAATAACTTATCTTTAGTCCCTTATTTGACTCAAAACCTTTCTTTGGCTATATCTGCATTAAAATTTTTAAAACTAAACTATGAAGTTAATAATTTTAAAGAATCAAGATTATTTGGAAGATTAAGTAAAATATCAAATAATATTATAATTGATGTTGGTCATAATACGCTTGCTGCTAAGGCTATTTTGAATGCTTTAAGTCCTAATAAGTATATATTAGTTTATAACAGCTTTCAAGATAAAAACTATAAAAAAATACTAGATATATTAAAACCTCTTATTTTATATGTAGAAATAATTGATATACAAAATCAAAGATCAGAATCATTAGAACTTATTCAAGATACTTTAAAAGACTTAGATATAGATTTTTCTGAATTTGAAAAAGTTTCAGAATCAAATCAGTATTTGGTATTTGGTTCTTTTTCTGTAGTGGAAGCTTTTTTAAAGATTTATAATGGATAAGCATTTTACAATAACAATCAATGACGATAATGGTGTTAAGCAGTATAACCTTCATAAGTTTGTAAAAAAAATCATTAAATATGTGATTTTATTTTTTGCTTTTATAACTCTATTAGCAGTTGGTACAATTTTATATTTAAACTCTTCAGTAGAGACTATAGAAAAAAAACGTACAGAGACTCAAAATGCATATGATAGCTTAAAGAAAAAAAATATAGAATTAGATATTAGTATTACAAATACACAAAATGCTTTAAAGGTTAAGAAAAAAGAACTCACAGAAGTCTCAGATAGTCTAGCAGAAATAGAAGTTTTAATAGGATTATCTCCAGTTCCGGAGATGTCTTTACAAGAGAGAGTTGATATAACAAAACTTAATTCACAACATTTAGTTACACTTATGCAGTATATACCAAGTGGCTCACCTATTGTTTACAAGGGTATTACAAGCAAATTTGGTTATAGAGAGCATCCAACTCTTAAAAGAAAAGAGTTCCATCGTGGTACTGATATGCGCGCGAGTATGAATACTCCAGTGCATGCTACAGCTGATAGTGTAGTTGAATGGGCTGGTTATCATAAAAAAAGTGGTTTTGGAAATTTAGTTATACTTCAGCATAATTATGGTTTTAGGACATATTTTGGGCATTTAAATAAAATTGTGGTAAAATCGGGTATGTTTGTAAAAAAAGGTGATTTAATAGCATATACAGGTACATCAGGTATGAGTTCAGGCCCGCATCTACATTATGAAATCAGATTTATACAGCGAGCTGTAAATGCTTTTTGGTTTATTAAGTGGGATGTTAAAAATTATCAAGATATATTTAAAAAGGAAAAAAAAATACCATGGCAATCTTTAATAACAGCGACCGCTCGAATCAGGATACAAAAACAGACTCAAACACAACTATTATCACAGCTGGTTCAAAAATCAAAGGTGAAATGAATCTGGCATGTAATTTATATGTAGATGGGGATTTTGAGGGTAGTATACACTCTGATAAAGAAATTAACATTGGTAAACATGGAAATATTAAAGGTGATGTTCATACTAAAAGGCTTGTAGTTCAAGGTTATATAGAGGGTTCAGTGAATGCTTCAAAGGTTGAGATTAAATCTATGGGTCGTGTGAACGGTAGTATTGAATCTTCAGAGTTAATTATAGAGGCTAAGGGTATTTTTGAAGGTAACAGTATTGTTAAAGGGGTAAGCCCAGCTCCAACTGCTTCTTCAAAAAATATTGAGAATAAGTCTAAAGTAGATCAAATAAAAAAATAATATAATTATAATTTTTTAAGTATTCTTATTTTTAAACTTTCTTAGGTAAAATTCCATTTATAAATAATAATACCTAGGAAAGATATGTCTCAAAGTTCATTATTTCAATATTTTAAAACTAATAAAAAAAAAGATTTAGAAGTTTTAATATGCGAGGATTCAAAAGAAGCCTTAGAACTAGAGAGTGTAGTTAAATTCTTTAATGAAGATATTGTAGTATTTCCAGATTTTCGTGCGTCTTTTGGTGATGACCTTCGTGCATTTAAAGAAGAATTACACCAACTTTTTACACAACTTCAAAAATATTACTCATTAAAGAAAAAACCATTAATAATCTCACCACTTAAAACTCTACTTTTTCATTTACCAAATGAAAGTTTACTAAAATCCACCTCTTTAGAATTTGGCTCAAAAATTAAACTGCAATCTTTTAAAGAAAAAATGCTGTTTTGGGGTTACAACTTTGTAGATATGGTACAGGTTGAGGGTGAGATATCTTTTCGCGGAGATATTATAGATATATATCCGCCATCTTCTGATATGCCTATTCGTATATCATTGTTTGATGATGAGATTGAACAGATAAAATACTTTGAATTAGAGAGCCAACGTACACAAAAAGAGGAGCTAGATTCTATAAAAATTAATCCAGCTTTTTACTCTTTAGATGAGCCGATGTATGAGTTACTACAAACAAAGGTAAAAAATTCTGAGTTTGATTCTCTAGTTAAAGATGTAGCATCATTAGGTTTTTGGCATCTAGATGATTTAGCATATAACTTTATAGAAAATAAAAATGTAAAATTATCAAAAAACTTAAATAATCTTTTAGTAGATGCTTATGCTTTAAATGCACCAGTCTTATCTCGTGAAAAATTTAACTTAGAGATTCTAGATGAATCTGATGATTTTAATGAGTTAGTAGTTGTAGATGTAAAAACTCTGCTAAATGTACATAAAAACAAAAAAGTAACTATTATTGCTTCAAATGAAGCTGTAATCAAACAGTCAGGATTATTTGATTTAAAAGATATAACTACTGTATATGCACCATATATTTTAAATATTTTAAGCAAAGATGAGATTATTATTTCTTTAAATAAAGCAGATAAGCTTAGACGAAGACGAAAAAGTTCTATCCTTTTAGATGATTTAAAACGTGGAGATTATGTAGTACATGAGGATTATGGTGTTGGCATATTTGAAGCGATTGAGCAAACTGAGATTTTAGGTGGGGTAAAAGATTTTATAGTTATAAAATATGTAGGTGATGATAAGATTTTACTTCCAGTTGAAAACTTAGATTTTATAGACCGTTATATAGCTTCAGGTGGCTCTACCCCTGTTTTAGACAAACTTGGTAAGGGTAGCTTTGGAAAGTTAAAAGACAAGGTTAAAAAACGTCTTATGGAAATTGCTGGTCAGATTGTAAATACAGCTGCTGCAAGGGAGTTGATACAAGCTCCAAAACTTAGTATAAATAAAAAAGAGTTAAAAGAGTTTCAATCTTTGTCTGGCTTTGATTATACAGATGATCAGATTTTGTCTGTAGATGAAATAATATCACAGATGTCATCTGGACAGATTATGGATAGATTATTATCTGGTGATGTAGGTTTTGGTAAAACAGAGATAGCTTTAAATACTATTTTTACTGCTTTTAAGTCAGGTTATCAATCGGCATTTATAGTTCCAACTACTCTTTTATCAGCTCAGCATTTTAGAAGTTTACATGATAGATTTTTTGAGATGGGTATAAAGTATGCAAAATTGGATAGATTTGTAAGTTCTAAGGATAAAAATCATGTTATTAAAGGTTTAGCATCTGGTGAGATAGATGTAGTTATAGGTACCCATTCTCTTTTTGGTTTAGAGTTTAAAAAACTAGGAGTTGTAATTATAGATGAGGAACATAAGTTTGGTGTGAAGCAAAAAGAGCGTATAAAAGAGTTGTACCATAATGTACACCTTTTATCTATGAGTGCTACTCCAATTCCGCGTTCACTAAATCAGGCTTTAAGCTCCATAAAAACAATGAGCCAGCTTTTAACTCCACCTAGTGTAAGGCAGGGTGTGAGAACCTTTGTAAAAGAGTATGATGAAAAACTTATAAAAGAGGTAATTTTACGTGAACTTAGGCGTGGTGGACAGGTTTTTTATGTACATAACTCTATAGACCATATGCCTATAAAACTAGGTGAGTTAAAAGCTTTACTACCGGATTTGCGTATAGTTATGCTTCACTCGAAAATATCAGCAGTTCAAACAGAAAAAGAGTTACTAAAGTTTGAAGCTGGTGAGTATGATTTGATGATAGCTACTTCAATTATAGAATCAGGTATACATATGCCAAGGGTAAATACTATCTTAGTAGACGGGGCTGATAGGTTTGGTATAGCTGATTTACATCAACTTCGTGGTCGTGTTGGTCGTGGATCATATGAGGGTTTTGCATATTTTATAGTTGATAATAAAGAAAATCTTACCGATGAGGCTAAAAAAAGATTATTAGCCCTTGAATCTAACTCATTTTTAGGCTCAGGTTCAGTTTTGGCTTATCATGATTTAGAAATACGTGGTGGTGGTAACTTAGTAGGTGACGCTCAAAGTGGACATATTAAAAATATAGGTTATTCACTTTATCTTAGAATGTTAGAAGATGCTATAAAAATATTATCTAATACAGCCGAAAATGAACGTGTAAAAGTAGATATAAAACTTACTATATCTGCGTACATTAGTGATGAGGTAGTTAAAGAAGATAGGCTGCGTTTAGATATATATAGACGTTTATCCTCGTGCGAAGAGGCTATAGAGATATATGAGATTCAAGAAGAAGTTATAGATAGGTTTGGAGAACTTGATAYKSCAACKRAACAGTTYTTTGAGTTAATGGTTATAAAATTATTATCCCTAGAGAAAAAAATTAAAACAGTTTCAAATTATGGACAAAACATAACTTTTACATATGTGAATGAATCAAAAGAGAATATAAAATCAGATAGCAAAGATGATGATGATATTATTAAGTCAGTGCTTTTTTATCTAAGAAATACTAAACCAAAGGTCTTGTAATGAAACAGAATATTTCCCTTGCCATAGGCAAAGATTTAGTGATATGAATTTATTATGCGTATAGCTTTTATAGGTGATATAGTTGGTCGTCCTGGTCGTGAGATGTTAAAAAAATATCTTTTAAAAATTAGAAATGAATATAAGATAGATTTTGTAATAGCTAATTATGAAAATGCCTCACATGGTTTTGGTTTAACTCCAAAAAATGCAAATGAGATAATCTCTTTTGGACTTGATTGTATGACTGGTGGTAATCACTCCTGGGATAAAAAAGAGATTGAAAATATCTTTGATACACATGAAATATTACGTCCACATAATTACCCTGATGAGTTAAGTGGAACTGGATGTAAGGTTTATGAAGTAAATGGAGAAAAACTAGGGATTTTAAATCTTATGGGTCACTACTCTATGCCATATTGTGATAATGCCTTTAGAAAAGCTAGGGATACTGTAAAGATTTTAAAAGAGGATGGRGTTCAAAACATTTTTGTTGATTTTCATGCCGAGGCTACAAGTGAGAAACGTGCAATGATGATGTTACTTCAGGGAGATGTATGTGGAATTATTGGTACACATACGCATGTATCTACTGATGATTTCCAAATCTCTAATGGTACAGCTTATTTAACTGATATAGGTCTTACTGGATGTAGGGATAATGTAATTGGAATGGATTCAAAACAACCATTAAAGCAGTTTTTAACTGGAATGAAAGGTCATTTTGATATCCCAAAGTCTTGTAGAAAAATTCTTCAAATAGCTATAATGGATTATGAAAATGGAAAATGTACAAAGGCTTTTAAATTAAAATATTTTGATAATGATAAGTTTATTAAGACTGATGCTTGGATAGAGGATTAGTAACTACTTTAAAAACTAAGCAGTAATTTGATAGTATTTATCATTAGCTAGATAAGTATTTACCATCTCATTACGTTTATTATTTTCTTGAATATCTTGAATATTTTGAGCTAAGCTTTTGTCAGTCCTTGGTGTCTGGTTTAAGCTAATGGATGGTTTTATTAAAAATGAAAATAATTTAGAGTTTTCTGTATAAGCTATTTGAGCACTTTGTTTTGCTTTTGTTTTTGTATAAACTTGGGTATCATTATTGTTTAAGCTTAGTCCTAGTTTTTGCTTATTATTAAATGATTTATAATTTGATATATAGTTTATTGATAAATCTTTAGTATCTTTTGCTTCTAAGATTACACTTTTAGCTAAGGTAGAATCAAAGGTTTTAGTAGATGTACTAGATTTATTTACTCTATCTTTATCAAATTTTTGAGAGTTATTTGCACCAATGTAAGTACTATAGGACGATACAAACATGACACTACCTCCCAGAACTATCTTGCACTATTATAAATCATATAAACTTATAATATACTTTAGTATATTAATTATATTCGTATGTGTAACAATCTTTTGCTACAATTAGAAAAATATTATAGGTAAATTTATGAATGCTAAAATAGTAGTAGTTGAAGATGAAGAAGATTTATTAGAGTTAATTGAGTATAACCTATCTAAAGATGGCTTTGAGGTGATTGGTTTTTTAAATACTAAGTCAGTTGAACAGATGCTTGAAGAAGAAGATATTGACTTGTTAATAATGGATAGAAATCTGCCTGGTGTTGAAGGAAGTGAGTTTGTATCTCAGCTCAGAGGTAGGGGAGTTTTAGTGCCAGTGATATACCTAAGTGCTAAAAATAGTGAAATAGAGATAGAAGAGGGTTTTAACAGAGGTTGTGATGATTATTTAACTAAACCTTTTAATATGAAAGAGCTTATTTTAAGAATAAAGGCTATTTTACGTAGAACTAGTAAGAAGATAAATGATGAAATTGTATCATTTAGAGACTTGATTCTTGACAAAAACTTACGTACACTTAAGGTTGATGGTAGTATTGTAGAAATTACTAAGTTAGAATTTGAACTTCTTTGCGAGTTCGTTCAAAATAGAAATAGAGTCCTAGATAGGGATTACCTTTTAGAAAATGTTTGGGATGATGCTGAAGAGTATCAATATAGGACTGTAAATGTCGCTATAAATAGATTAAAAGAAAAGATAGACCCAAATAAAACAAAAGATTATATTCAAACAGTCCGTGGAGTTGGATACAAACTGTGTTGAAAATACATCAAATATTTGTAGTAAAGTTCTTAACGCTTTTTATTGGTACAATTATCGTATCATCGGTAATTTCTTATGTGTCTTTAAAATCAATTATTATTAAACATAGTAAAAATCATTTACAAAATGCTATCTCAGTTATGTCTATAAACCTATTAGATACTAAAAACTTAGATATATTAGCAAAAGAAGTTCATGATAAAACTGGCTTAAGAGTTAGCATCATAAATAATGATGGGGTAGTAATTGCAGAATCAAATACTGACAAAAAATTTATGGATAATCATGGACAAAGATATGAAGTGATTGAAGCAAATTCAAGGGAGTATTCACATATCATCAGATATTCAAAAACTTTAGAAGTTGACTTCTTATATGTAGCTAAAAAGTTTTCATATGCTGGAGGAGATATATATATAAGATTATCTATGCGCTTAGATAGTGTAATGGAGGACTTTTATACATTATGGTCAAAATTAATTTTTGTATTTTTAATTATCTTAATAAGTGTGTATTTTATTACAAAAAATATGAGTAAACAGGTTACATTTGACATTAATGAAATTACTTCTTATCTAAGTCAAATTTCAGGGAAAAACTATAAAGCTATAGTTAAAACTAGGTATTTTAATGAGTTTTTACATATATCATTATTATTAAAAAATCTTGTAAAAAACCTTGATAAAAGAGATAAACAAAAAAGAAAATATACAGCAAAATTAAGACTTATGAATAAACAAAGAAATGATATATTATCTGCAATATCACATGAGTTTAAAAATCCAATTGCATCCATAATTGGGTATGCTCAAACTATACAAAATGATTCAGATATGCCGGAATCTATACAAAAAAAGTTTTTAGGTAAAATAAGTTCAAATGGTGAAAAAATTTCTAAAATGTTGGATAGATTAGCCTTATCTGTTAAGCTTGAAAATGGTGATTTAAGTATTAAAAATAATGAGTTTGATCTTAAACTTCTTTGTAATGAAGTAGCAACAAATCTAAGATCTAAGTATCAAAATAGAGAAATTATAGTTGAAGCTGATGAGTGTACTATAATAGCAGATATTACTATGATAGAGTTAGTATTAATAAATCTTGTAGACAATGCCTTGAAGTATTCAAGTTCAGAGGTGAAAATAATAATTAAAGATAATGTAGTTTATGTAGAAGATACTGGTATTGGAATTAGAAAAGAGCATATAAATAGGGTAGTATCTAAGTTTTATAGGGTTGATAAAAACTCATGGGATAATTCTATGGGTATTGGTTTAGCTATGGTTTCTTATATATTAAAATCACTAAATTCATCTTTAGAAATAGAATCTGTTTTTGGTAAAGGTTCAACATTTAGTTTCTCTGTTAAAGAGATGATAAATGAGCAAGTAGAAATAGATAGTTAAATTTTAGACTGTATAGTCATTTTTTTAGCTTCAAAAATTTCTATAGCTTTAACTACCATTGCTTCATCTTGGATTTTAGCAGTATCAATCTCTTTTGATAAATCAGAACTCTCACAGTTAGTTACACAAGATGCACTTCCGCCAATCTCAGCATCTTCTTGCATAGATGTTCTTTGCTCTTCAGGTATTACAGGAATTGCAGACATTTCAGGTTGATGGATTACTTCATTGTTAGACTTTAAGCTAGATTCTTCGAATCTATTAAGTTTTGTACTTTTTTTAGATTCATTGGAACTCTCTGAATTTACTTCTATAACTTTTGTGCATGCTATATGTTTGATTTTACACTCAAATCCAAATAATTCACGTACAAGTTGTTTAATAGCTGGAAAACCATGCCTTAGAGTGCTTTTACAAAGCTCATTTGCACAACTCTCCCAAGTTAGTGTATTGTCCTCATAAGAGATAAAACTTACGCTAGAAGTAAAACACTCACCTAGTTCAAAATTTCTATCTTTTATATTTATAATTAATTTGTCAAACATATCATTTTGAGCTTCTTGAATTATTGGTAAGTTTATTTTTTGCACTTGTGCAATTTGTTCTTGTTCTTGTATTTTTACACTTGGTTCAGTGTCCAAACTAGAAGCTTCTTGTTTATTAACTTTAGTAATTGGAATAGATTCATTTAAACTGTTTAAGTTTACTTCTTTTTGTAAAGATTCAATCATTTGGTCAACTTCTTTAATTTTAAGAGCTTCAACCATTTTAAAAAATATTAATGATAATACAAATGAACCATCAGCGTTTATACTAAATAGATATTTTGATTCACTTAAAATTCTAAAAAATCTATCTAAGACTAAAGTTGAATATAAAGCATCTGAGGCATACATTCTATCTTTAAGGTAGGCGATTAACTCATCAACTACCATTTCTGCTTCATAATCTTGTAATACTTTTGTTAGTTTTATTAAACTTGCATAATCTTTTGCAAATACAGCTGAAAAAAGTTTAGTTATAAACTTAGGATCAACTAAACCTAACATATCTGTAACTGTATGTACATCTACATGATTTTTTGAATAAATTATAGCTTGGTCTAAAAGTGTAAGGCTATCTCTAAGGCTTCCGCTTCCACTTCTAGCTAATATCTCTAAGGCTTCATTCTCATAAGTTATAGCTTCTAGATTTAAGATATGTGCTAAATGCTCAGATATCTTATTTATAGCTATACTCTTAAATCTAAAATGCTGAGTACGACTTAAAATAGTAGCTGGTAGTTTTAATGGGTCAGTTGTAGCTAAGATAAACTTAACGTATTCAGGTGGTTCTTCAAGAGTTTTTAAAAGAGCATTAAAAGCTTCTTTTGTAAGCATATGAACTTCATCAATAATAAATATTTTAAATCTTGAAGATACTGGTTTATATTTAGTTTGTTCAATTAAATCACGGATATCATCTATCTTACGGGAAGATGCCCCATCCATTTCTACTATATCCATATGACGATTTTCAAGGGCTAAGATACAGTTTTGACRTTTTCCGCAGGGTTGATGTGATATGCCTTTCTCACAAATAAGAGCCTTAGCAAATATACGTGCAGTTGAAGTCTTACCACTACCACGAAGTCCTGAAAATAGATATGCATGAGATAAACGATTTGAATCAAGTGCTAGTGATAAAGTTTGAGTTATAGTCTCTTGACCAATTAACTCATCAAAATTTTTAGGTCTATATTTTCTTGCTAAAACTTCAGAAGACTCTTTCACATAATACTCCACTCTTTAATTATGTAGATTCTATCATGTATAGAGTTAAAGTATTATTTTTTTATGCTAAAAATCAAAAATATCATCTAAATCCATATTCTCTTCATTAGCCTCTGGAGGAGAAATAATTTGAGATATCATCTCATAATCAGCATTTAAAGAGTTGTCCATAAAGTAAAGATCAGCTCCACCATTAACAAATAAGGTATTTAACCAATAGTCAATATTATAAATAAAACCTTTAATAAGAGATAACTGATCTATATTTAACTCAATAAATCTATCCTTATTTACATTTAAAAGGTTAGAAAAGTTTGTTAATATTGTACTAAAAGGTGTAATCCTATCATAGTATCTAAGAATCTGACAAAATATAGAAAGAGTTGATCTTAGTGAGATAAATAAATCATGACTGAAACCATATTTACTTGTTTGAATGATAAACTCTATCATATCATCATTTAATTCTCTTAACTCATTTAAATCATCATGCTCTATAAATGTATATGCAGGTTTTTTAACTTTCTTTTTTTCTGAATTTACAGACTTGATTAGATTTTTTTCTCTTTTTTCATTTTTTTTCTCTATTTTTTTACGTTTTTCATAATAAGCTTTTTTATCTAGTCTTATACTTATTCTTTTGTCATCATATAAAAAGTCTAATGATGCTTTTTTTGCATATTTTTTAAATAATAATGACATTTTTTCATTCCAAAGAGTGAAATATAAATAATCATCACTATCTTCTAAAATAACTTCAAAAAAACTCAGCTTTTTTTTCATAATATATGATAATACTAGATTATAAAACTGTGCTAAAAATGTTTGTGTTAACTCTCTCTTTTCAGTATTAGCTGTACTTATATAATCCCAGCTTTGATTTAGATCTTCCTCATCAGATATTGAAATAACATGTTTAATATTATAGGTCTTCTCATCTTTAAATAGATTAATTATATTTTTTTTTCTTCTCACAGCATAGAACTTATTGACATATGATTTGCCTCACCTTTAGCAACTTTTTTTTGTAAAGATARTATAGAATTTATATCTGTTAATAATCTGTTTTTTGTTTTTTTATCAATTATAACAACAGATGCACTAACAGTTAATAGTGGGAATTTTTTCTCATTTCCTTCTCTATCTTTTGAAGAGATATATTGATTTTCTCTATCTTCTTTAGAATAAAACTGCATTACATCATCTGTGAATTTTTTGATTATCTTATTAATAGCATTTATATATTCGAATTTGTCATCAGTATCATACTCAGTAGCAGTGAAAAAGTCATCACCGCCAATATGAGCTTTAAAGTATTGAGAAGGTAAGCTCTTTTTTAATATATCTGCGAACAGTTGGATAACTCTATCCCCATTTCTAAATCCGTACACATCATTAAATGCTTTAAAATTATCTAAGTCAAAATAACACAAGACAAAAGAATCGTTAGATTCGGAAGTTTTTGTGATATATTTTTCTATCATAGTATTTCCAGGTAACTTAGTTAATGGATTTTGTTCCCTTGCATAAAGCAGATTTTGTTCGTTCATTATAGTAATAATTGATCTTGCAGACAAAAAACCATAATATTTAGAATTTTTTGTTAGAAGAATACCAACAGAATTTGGATTATTTGAAAATAGTTCAATGATTATTGACATATCACTGTTTATATCTGAAATTCCACATGAAGTTATTAGGTTTTTTAGTTTTGATTTTTTTGAATCATCATTTATCAACAAGGCTCTTCCGAAGGGTGAGTATAAAAAATCTTTTATTTGATTGTCTTGTAGTATACCTACAGGTTCATTTAAAGAGTTTACAATTGGTAATACTGTTGTATCTCTATTTTTTTGAAAATATTCAATAACTGAGGTAATTTTTATTTTTATATTAAGTGTATTAAGTTTCTCAATATAGTTTTCTATTTGTTTTCTATTATTCTTATCTCTACCATTGTCTTTTAAAATAGCAGCTATATGCTCATATGCTAGGAGAATATTTTTCACATTTGTAGTTGGTACCTGAATAAAATAACCTTGTATTAGATGACAACCAATATMMMWAMWTARTNNAATAATTCTTCTTTAGTTTCAATGCCCTCAGCTACTATCTGTATACCCAATTGGATAGCAAGTTGAATTATGCTTCTGAGCATAATTTTTTTCTTTGGATAGTTTTGTATATTTGTTAAAAGAAACCTATCTATTTTTAAGATATCGGGCTGTACATCATATAACAACTTATATCCAGAATATCCAACACCAAAATTATCAATAGCTATACTGTAGTTATCATCTTTATAATGTTGCATGACAGATTTCATATCTTGCATACCACATAAGTCATGTCTTTCTGATATTTCAAAACATATAGCATCTTTTGAAAGATTTAATTCTTTAAGTAATTTATTTGTATTTCCCGCATAGAAGTTATTCATTTGTGTAAGTCTATTATCAAGATTGTAAAATAATTTAATATCTTTATATACCTTGATTTTCATGAATTTTTTCAAAGTTTTTTTACGTAAGGCTAAATCAAATGAGTATAAATAATTTTGTTTATAAACATCATCAAATAGGTCAAATATTGATTTATAACCTATATCCTTATAGTTGCGTAGTAATGTCTCTACTGCAAATATTCTACCAGTATGTATATTTAATATAGGTTGAAAAGCTATATCTAAGATTTCTAAGTTTTTAATCCATTTTTGTGGTAATTGATGTTCCATGTCATAATTTTATAAAAATTACATTTCATTACGGTTACAAATCGATGTTATGTTTGTAACCATTTTAAAGCAATTTTTTTTAAAGCATCTGTGTTTTCTGAGGCAAAAAATTGTATCTTAGGGTTTTGATGTTTTTTAGAAAAGTCAAATTGTAAACTTAGATGCTCAACTATAGCTTCTCCTGAGTGTATAAGTTTTGTATCTTCGCCAAAATATTTTTGTAGTTCATCTTTTAAAAGTGGAAAGTGTGTACAGCCTAGTATTACAGCTTGAGGATTTTGTTTAATATCTTTAAAATAGTATTTAAAGGTCTCATTTAAAATTTTTCCACTATAAATTTCTTCTTCAACAAGCGAGACAAAAAGTGATGTTTCTTTTGCCTGTAAATTTTTAAAACCGCTATTAGTTAGACCAATTTCATAAGATTTGGAGTTTATTGTAGCTTTTGTTCCAAGTATAAGTATATTTGAATCAGTATCTTCAAGTATATTCACTGTAGCCATTACCCCAGCTTCAACTACACCAATAACTGGACATTTAGCTCTTTGCCTCATTTCATATAGTGCATATGCACTAACTGTATTACAAGCTACAATAATAAGGTCAAGGGAGAATTCTTTAAAAAAGTCTACAGCTTCAATAGCGTATCGAATAATTGTAGTTTTATCTTTAACCCCATAAGGTACACGAGCTGTATCTCCGTAGTAGATAATCTCTTTGAAAAGTTGATGCTCTAAAAGTGATTTTACGACCGTTAAGCCGCCGATTCCGCTATCAAATACACCTATTTTCACTATTTTTCTCCTTGAATCGGAAGTAAATCCGTTCCAATTCCTCTCACTAAAGCTAGGCCTGTCGGCGAGAGAATAAAGTTATACATACTAGTTAGTATTCATGCTTTCTAAGAACTCTTCATTAGTAGGTTTTTTACCCATAGTTGTATATACAAACTTAAGTGCCTCTATCTCATTATCTTGTTTGTGTATCATTTGACGTAGGATATAAACTTTTTGTAAAGTCTCTGGATCAATAAGCAACTCATCTTTACGAGTACCAGATTTAAGGATATCAATAGCTGGGAATATTCTTCTATCTGCAATTTTTCTATCTAGGATAACCTCTGAGTTACCAGTACCTTTGAATTCTTCAAAGATAACTTCATCCATACGGCTTCCGGTCTCAATAAGTGCAGTAGCTATTATAGTTAAAGATCCACCATTTTCAATATTACGAGCAGCTCCAAAAAAACGTTTAGGTCTGTGAAGTGCATTTGCGTCAACACCACCGGAGAGAACTTTACCGCTTGATGGTGTAACTGTATTATATGCACGAGCTAGTCTGGTAATTGAATCTAGAAGTATTACAACATCTTTTCCTAACTCAACACGACGTTTAGCTTTTTCAATCACCATCTCCGCTACTTTTATATGGTTTTTTGCAGGCATATCAAAAGTTGAGCTGTAAACCTCACCCTTTACACTTCTTTCCATGTCTGTAACTTCTTCAGGTCTCTCGTCTACAAGTAATACCATTAAATCAACTTCAGAGTGGTTATGTGAAATTCCATGAGCTATCTCTTTTAGAAGTTCAGTTTTACCAGATCTTGGAGGTGCTACAATAAGTGCACGTTGACCCTTACCAATTGGTGTAAAAAGGTCTAACATACGTCCAGTTAAACCTTTTTCTCTATATTCTAGCTTCATCTGATCTAGTGCATAAAGCGGGGTAAGATTTTCAAATAAAGGTCTTTTTTTACTTTCTTCAGGCGGAAGTGAATTAACTGCCTCTATTTTGATAAGTGCGTAGTACCTCTCTTGATCTTTTGGAGGACGAACTTGACCAGTTACAACATCACCATTGCGGAGTGCAAATCTTTTTATTTGTGTATTTGAAACGTATGCATCATTTATACTTTCGTTAAAACTTTTATCAATAGAACGAATAAAACCATAACCATCTTGCATAATTTCTAAAATACCACTAAATAAAATAAAACCGCCTTGCTCTGTTTGTGCCTTTAAGATTTCAAATATAATATCTTGACGTTTTAGCTCTTGAGGGTTTTCAACTTTAAGCTCTATGGCTAAAGCTGTTAATGCTTCAATGCTAGTTGTACGAAGTTCTTCTACACTAGCGCCTTTAACTGGTTTGTGAGTTCTTTGTTTTGAACTGCTACGGTGATGACTATGTTTACGCGGTTGAGGTTGTTGTGAATTGTTTTCACTCATAAGATGACTACCTTAGTTTTTTGAGATTTTTAGGGGAAAGATTTAAGATATATTTTTTAATATATCCATTAATAAAGCCATTTTACAATATTAACTTAGGTAAAGTCAAGTTATTGATTTTTAAACCAGCGCTGATTCATACTAAGAAAGATATAGTCATGCCAGAAAAGATATCGTCATGCCAGAAAAGATATAGTCATGCCAAACTTGATTTGGAATCTAATTACTAATATTTTAAGCTATACAAACTAGACCCTGAATCAAGTTCAGGGTAACGGTAAATTAAGTTCAGGGTGACGAAAGGTAGTTGCATGAATTATCCGTATTTTTTAAACTAGATATAGTATCTATAAGTCCAGATATATGAATTTTTGCTTCAGTTAATGTCTTTTGCGTGCCCTCAGCAAGTTTTCTAACTTCATCAGCTACTACTGCAAATCCACGTCCATGTTCACCAGCACGAGCTGCTTCGATTGCCGCATTTAATGTAAGTAAGTTAGTTTGATTTGCTATATCAGCTATAGTATTTATAACTCCAAATATATCTTGACTTTGTTTTGTTAGTGAATTTAAGTTTTCTATAAAGTTTATATTATCATCTTCTTTAGGTATTAATTTTAATTGATTTAATTCTGAGATTAAAATATCTTTTTCTTTATTTAGAGTATTAATCTTTTCATTTAATTTTGTAGAATTTATGTGTAAGTTGTTTTCTAAGTTTGATATATCTAAGACTAAAATCTTATTTTTATCCGATAATTTAAAATTTTCATTTTTCATTTTATTATGTATTTTTTCAAAATTTTTTTGCATATTTTTTTGTTTTAATTCTAAGATATCAATATTATTGATATCCTCTTTATTTTTATTTTCTAAATCTTTAATTGTAAATCTATTGGATTCTAAGTTTTTAGATAAGTTATTCTTTTTAATTATAAGGTAAATTATAAATAAACTAAGGATTAATATAATGAGTATACTTGGGATTAGATATAAGTATGATATCCCTTGTTCAGATGCAAATGCATTAATATTTTGATTTTTTATAAGATCTAAAGCAAATTTATTCATATTTATATAATATTGGCGTAGTCTTTTTATCTGTTTTTTAGTAATTTTTTTATTATTTTTTATTAAACTTGAAAAAACATTTAATGTTTTTTGTTCTAGGGCTTTTATATCTRTTTCATTTGTTTTATTAATTGATAAAGCAGTTGTTATTTTTTCATGGCTTGATATAACTAAATAATAAAGTGATATTTTTTCTTCAGGACTTAAATATGGAGATATTTTATCTATCTCTAAATTTAAAAGATTATAGTTTGTTTCTACATCTGCCTCAGAGGCAAAAATACTGATACTAAAAATAAGCCATAATTGTAATAGTTTCATTACCTAATATTAAAGCACATTTTATACCAAGTATTTAAGCATATAGTTTTTTATTTAGTGAATCAAACTCTTTTAGTGTTTTTTCTAGTAAGTTTTGTGTTTGTTTAAATATATCTTTAAGTAAATTATTTGTATCACTAAGCTGAGGAAACTCTAGTGTTTGTAAAGACTTATCAAACATCTCAACCATATTAGTTTTGATTTGATTTTTCTCATTTTCATTTCTATCACGAGATGGTTCAAAAATTCCAGCAATTTGACGTGCTAATTGAGATACAGGAGACTTTGGTGTAGAATCTTCTAACTCTTTTAAAAAATCATCTATAAAAGGCTGAGCAATTTTCATAAAAGCATCAATCTCTTTTTGATCTTGGGCATCTATACCATTTGATTTTATAGAAAACTGAAATGACTGCATAGATGAAAAACTCATAGATGTACTAGAATCATTTTCATTTCCTTCATATTTAATTGAAGATGATTGATAGTTCGCAAAATCTAAGTTGATTTTGTCACCACTAGATGTCCTCATCTCTATATTTAAATCACGATTTCTATAAGAATCTAACGCATAAGAAGTATTCATAATATATCCCTTTAAATTATTATATAAGCAAATTTTTTCTAATAAACTATAATATCGGAAGTTTTTTTATTATTTTTAATATAATTTATGCATAAAATGAATATAATTATTAAATTATATCTGACTAAGGACTATAATGAAAATAATATTTAGTATTATGAGTGTATTGATACTTGTAAGTTCATTACATGGATATTCAAAAAAGATTATTTTTGGTGCATATTCTCTTAAAGAAAATGCTAACAAACAAGTAAAAAATATGCCTGGGATACTTAAAAACTATAAGCAGTTGCTTAAGCTGACAAAAGAAGCAAGGGCAAAGATTTACGTACGTAAAGTTGGTAAATATAATCTTATAGTAGCTGAGGTGTTTGAAGATGAAGAAACAGTGCTTAAGGCATTGAAAATCATTAAAAAAAGCTATATACACGCTTATGCAAACTATGCAGACTCTGTAAAAGAGCCAGATACTAAAAAATTACAAAAAGAGATAAAGATAAGTGTAATAAAAGAAGTAAAGAAACAAAAAGTAAATTCTACTATAGCATTAAAAGAAGTATCAAAGATTATATGAATTTTACTTTTTTGATATTTTTACTTTTATTTATTATTTTTACTTACTTTTTTATAAAATTTAAACGAATATACAATAGGTACTAGATGGAAAAAAATTATAATATTTTAGTTACAAATGATGATGGATATGAGGCAAAAGGTCTTTTAGAATTAGTAAAAGCTTTAAAAGAAATAGATGGTGTAAAAGTAACAGTAGTAGCACCAGCAAATGAAAAATCGGCTTGTGGACACTCCTTAACTCTAACTCGCCCGCTTAGGTTTGTAAGTGTAGGGGATGATTTTTTTAAATTAGATGACGGAACGCCTACTGATTGTGTATATCTTTCTTTAAGTACAATTTTTAAAACTAAAAAACCTGATTTACTTGTTAGTGGAATTAATCGTGGTTCAAACATGGGTGAAGATATTACTTACAGCGGAACTGCTGCTGGAGCTATGGAAGGTGTACTTCATGATATACCATCCATAGCTATCTCTCAGGTTATTGACTTTACAAATCCTGATGGTGATTTTTCTTTAGCTGTAAAAATTATAAAAGATTTAGTTATAAAAATAAAAGATGATGATTTTCCTTTACCTGATAGAGAGTTTTTAAATGTAAATATTCCAGCTAATGTAAAAGAAGCAAAAATGCAAGTTACATATGCTGGTTATAGGTTTTTCGCAAATGATTCTCATGTACATAGAAACCCACGCGGAGAGGAACATTACTGGCTAGGTTTACATCCTCTAAATTTTTCAGCTCGTATTGGAGTATCTGGTATTAGTGATTATGAGGCTATAAAAGCTGGTATGGTATCTATAACTCCAATTATGCTCGATTTAAGTGCATATAAAAGTATAGATACTTTAAAAGAGTGGATAAACTAATAATATAATGAAATATGAAAGAATAAAACAGCTTCTAAAAGATGATTTTAAAAAACTAGAAGATGCAAAAATACTTCTTTTAGGTGTAGGTGGAGTAGGTGCTCATTGTCTTGATTGTCTAATCCGTAGTGGTGTAAAAGATATAACTATAGTTGATTATGATACTTACGATAAAACAAATCAAAACCGTCAGCTTTGGTCTGAATTGCATGAGGGTGAACTAAAAACAAAGGCATTAAAAAAACATTATGCAGACATAAAAGTTATAAATGTTAAAGTTGAAGAGCCATGGGTAAAAGAGTTTGACTTTTCACAATATGATGTAGTTTTGGATGCTATAGATAATACACGTGCAAAATTAGCCCTAGCTCAAGCCTGTTATAAAAAACTTATATCCTCATTTGGTTCAGCTAAACGACTTGATCCGACTAAGGTTCAAGTGGCAGATATTTGGAAAAGCGCAGGTGATCCACTTGGGAAAAAAATAAGAAGAGAGTTAAAAAGAAGAAAATTTAAGAGTAAGTATATGGTTATTTTTTCTTCAGAAGAGGCAGTCGTTAGTGAAGGTAAGGGTAGCTTCATTGGGGTAACTGCAACCTTTGGTCTAACTATGTGTGCTGAAGCAATAAAAAAAATAAGAAAAGGTTCTATAAATGTTAAGTCTTGAGATTTATGTAAAAGAATTAGTTTGTAGGGAAATATTTGTTTGATTTTTTAGATAGTGATTGGTTTAATATAGGATTAGAGATTGTTTTTGTGATTTTAATATCTTACGATATTAAAAAATATATAGATACTAAAAAAAGAGAGTATATAACAAATATAGTCTTAACAATAGCCTTCGCTATTTGGGCTTTATACCCATATTATAACTCTTAYRWRRRSTRGKATAATATACAAAAAAAAGAGATGATAAGTCATTGTAAAGACACAAATGATACAAAATTATGTGCCTGTGTAGATGACCTTATATTTAAGGGATATGTATATGATGAGTATATAAAGTTAGATAAAAATTCAAGTGAATATTTTGAGTTTATAAAAGAATCAAAAGAAAATTGTTTGGATGAACCTTGGTTTTAGAATCTGATTTAGTATGTGAGGGTATTATAGGTGATGGATGTGGCGGTGGACGTTTATTTTATATAGAAGATGAAAAATTGTTGACATATGACCCATTAAGTAAAGAAAAAACAATTTTATTAAGTTTTATAAATTTACCAAAAAGTATTTCTAAAAAAGCTTGTGTAATTACAATAGAGTGTGAACATGAAATTATAGAGTTTGATTTGTCTAAAATGAGTAAAGAAGTTTTTACAAAATAATTATACAGTTGAATAGTTGAAACTTATATCTAAAAAGTTTAAATAAGATTTAGATATAATTGCTAAAAAGAAATATAGTGATTAATTATTAGCTAGAAATAGTTTATATGATTAAAAAGATAAGGATATATGTATGGAAAAAATTGAACCAATGACTTTATTTGGATATGAAAAACTCCAAGCTGAAGTAAAAGATTTAAAACACGTTAAACGTCCTCAAACTGTTAAAGATATAGAAGAAGCATTAGAACATGGTGATTTAAAAGAAAATGCTGAATATCATGCAGCAAAAGAGCAACAACGTTTTATAGATGGCCGATTAGCAGAACTAGTTGAGTTAATAGGTTGTGCAAAAATAGTAGATCCATCAGAGCTTGAGCATGCTAAAATTAGTTTTGGTTCAACTGTAGTGATGACAAATCTAAATACAGATGAAGAGTTTACTTATACTATAGTTGGAGGTTGCGAGAGTAACCCTGATAATGGACTTATCTCATTTAGTTCACCTTTAGCTAAACAACTTCTTGGTCGTGAAGAGGGTGATGAGGTTAAGGTATATCTACCTGGTGGAGAAAAAGAGTTTGAGATAGATGAGGTTAAATATCAGGAGATAGTTTTTGACTGTAAAAATTAAAGTTGGAATAATTGGAGCTAGTGGATATACTGGTCTTGAACTTTTAAAAATACTTATATATCATCCGACGTTTGAGCTTTCTTATGTAGCAAACTCTACTGGTGGGGTAAGTGTAGATGAGCTACATCCAGCATTAAAGAGTATATGTGCATTGGATGTAAAAAAAGCAGATGTGGATGAGTGTGCATTATCTTGTGACTTGGTTTTTTTGGCATTGCCACATAAAACTTCTATGGCATATGTAAAACCTTTAATGAAAAAAGGCATTAAAATAGTTGATTTTTCTGCTGATTATAGACTTACTCAAGATGTATATGAAGAATATTATTGTGAACATACTGATCCTGTGAACTTAATGAATGTAGTATATGGTTTACCTGAACTTTTCCGTGAAGAGATTAAAACAGCTTCGCTTATAGCAAATCCTGGTTGTTACCCTACATCTGCAATACTTGGGCTATTACCATTTATGGATGTTAGAATTAAAAATACACCTATAATTATTGATGCTAAAACTGGTGTATCTGGGGCTGGTAAAAAGTTAAGTGAAAGTACTAATTTTGTAAATGTTAATGATAATATGTTTGCATACAAGCCTTTTACTCATAGACATGCGCCTGAAATTTCTCAAAAGCTTGGAATTGATTTTGATGAAGTTAATTTTATACCACATTTAGTACCTATAACTCGTGGTATGCTTTCATCTATATATATACAGGTAGATAAAAATATAGATGCCTATAATATACTTGAAGAATTTTATAAATCAGAAGCATCGGTTAGAGTTTTTAAGGAGCCAGTTAATATGAAAAATGTAGCTGGTACTAATTTTTGTGATATTTTTGTAAAGCAAAAAGGAGCTACCTTGTTTATATCATCAGCAGTTGATAATTTAATGCGTGGTGCATCCTCTCAAGCAGTAGTAAATGCAAATATTATGATGGGTATAAGAGAATTAAGTGGAGTATCAGACATAGCATATGTCCCATAAAATAAATATATTAGAGGGTGCATATATAGTCTCTGATGCACACTACTCACAAGAACGACCAGGACTACTAAACTTTTTAAAAGATATTCACTCACAAWAACTTCCAGCTACTCAACTTATTTTAATGGGTGATATCTTTGATGCCTTGTTTGGCAGTGTACCCTATACGATAARAAAAAATAATGAAGCTATTAATCTAATCAATGAGATATCATTAAGGATTGAAGTTATTTACCTAGAGGGTAACCATGATTTTAATTTAAAAAAAGTTTTTTTGAATATAAAAATATTTACAATTAGTGAACAACCAGTTGAAGCATATTATAATGAAAAAAAGATTTTATTAGCTCATGGCGATATTGAGGGTAATTTTGGATACGAAATTTATACTATACTAATTAGAAATCCAATTTTACTTATCATATTAGGTAAAATCGATTCTATCTTCTCACATTTTATTTTAAAAAAGCTTTCCGTTTATTTAGGAAAAAAAGATGATTGTAAAGAATTTATTGCTTTTGAGAAATTTATCTCAAATCGTTTATTATATAAATATAATTGTGACTATTTTATCGAAGGACATTTTCACCAAAATAAAAGCTTAAAATTAGAGCACTTTATTTATATAAATTTAGGTGCTTTTGCGTGCAATCAAAGATATTTTGTTGTAAACTCTTTAAAAGAACAGGAATTATTGAAAGAAAAAACTTTCTAGAAAGGAACTTAAAGAATGAGTACTGATAATTCATTAAAAGTTGGTTNCWRTRASWWSSMWYTYRTYKRYWWTMSYATKWWWANMAGAAGAWWMTKKMGRWATWTMCRWKKSCATTTATGGTATAAATGTATCTAAAGTTCGTGAAATTATAAAAATGCCAATATTAACAGAGTTGCCTGGTACACCTGAGTATATTGAAGGTATTTTTGATCTTCGAGGTATCGTTATACCAGTTGTAGACTTAGCATCATGGATGGGAATAACTACACCAGATTCTTCTAATGAAAAAAGAAGAGTAATTATCACAGAATTTAATAATATATTAATTGGTTTTATAGTTCATGAGGCTAAAAGAATTAGAAGAATAAATTGGTCAGATATTGAACCTACATCTTTTATGAGTGATACAGGTTCTATGGAGGGCAGTAAAATAACAGGTGTAACAAGGATAGAGGGTGATAATGTTTTACTAATCCTTGATTTGGAAACAGTAGTACAAGAGCTTGGACTATATCAACCAGATGTTGAAGAAATACCTGAAAATATGGATACTTTTTCAGGTTTAGCCCTTGTTTTAGATGATAGTACTACTGCTAGAAAAATAGTTAAAGAAACTATGGTTAAAATGGGATTTAATGTAGTTGAAGCTGGTGATGGACAAGAAGGTTTAAATAAATTAGAAGAACTATATGAAATGTATGGTGAAGATTTAGAAAATAAACTAAAAATTATTATTTCAGATGTTGAGATGCCTAGAATGGATGGTTTTCATTTTGCTGCTAATGTAAAAGAAGATCTAAGATTTAGTAAAATTCCAATAGTATTTAATTCTTCAATAAGTGACCATTTTTCTGAACTTAGAGGTAAAGAATCTGGAGCTGAGGGTTATTTAGTTAAGTTTAATGCAAGCACATTTTACAATGAAGTGGCACGTGTAGTACGTGCACATACAAGCTAGGAGTATAGATATGGATGAATTTCAAGAGATACTACAGGATTTTTTAGTTGAATCATTTGAACTTGTTGAGCAACTAGATAGTGATCTTGTTGAACTAGAAAATACACCAGAAGATTTAGAATTATTAAATGGGATTTTTCGTGTAGCACATACAGTTAAAGGTGCCTCATCATTTTTAAATTTTGATGTATTAACACATCTTACTCATCATATGGAGGATGTTTTAAATAAGGCTAGGCATGGTGATTTAATAATTACTTCAGATGTTATGGATGTTATTTTAGAATCAGTTGACCTTATGAAAGCTTTGCTTGTTATTATTCGTGATACATCTGCTGATACTGGTGTTGACGTAGCTGAATGTGTAAAAAAGCTTGATATCTGTTCCTCAGGTAAGGCTAGTATTGAATCCCCAGTTGTAGTAGAAGTAGTCGTTGAAGAAAGTTCAGAAGATGATACTGATTATGACAGCATGAATGCTGATGAACTTGAAGCAGAGATAGAAAGATTACTTCAAGAACGTCAAGAAGAGGATAAGGCTAAAAGAAAAGCAAAAATTGCTGCTGGTGAAAAAGTAGTATCTATTGAACCAGATGATGAGCCTACTGTAGAAACAAAGAATATCCCAGAGGCTGTACCTACACCAGTAGTTGTGACTCCTACACCAGTTGCACCAAAAGTTAAATCTGCACCTCAGGCTGCTGCACCTGCAAAAAAAGCTGCTACGGTTGAGCAAACTATTCGTGTAGATGTAAAAAGACTTGATCACTTAATGAACCTTATTGGTGAATTGGTACTTGCTAAAAATAGATTAATTAAAATCAATGATGATGTTGAAGAACGTTATGAGGGTGAAGAATTTTTAGAAGAGTTAAATCAGGTAGTATCTATAGTATCACTTGTAACAACGGACTTACAAATCGCAGTTATGAAAACAAGAATGTTACCAATAGGTAAGGTATTTAATAAGTTCCCTAGAATGATTAGAGATTTAACTAGGGAGTTAAATAAAAAAATTGAGCTAGATATATCTGGTGAAGAAACTGAACTTGACAAATCAATTGTTGAAGAGGTTGGTGATCCATTAGTGCACATTATTAGAAACTCATGTGACCATGGTATTGAAATCCCAGAAATTCGTATAGCTGCTGGTAAGTCTGAAACAGGTACAATTAGACTTAAAGCCTATAATGAAGGCAATCAAATTGTTATTCAAATTGATGATGATGGTAAGGGTTTAGATGTAGATATGCTAAAAGCAAAGTCTACAGAAAACGGTACTATCACTGAAAAAGAAGCTGACCAAATGAGTGACAAAGAAGCATTCAGTCTTATTTTTAGACCAGGTTTCTCTACAGCTACAGCTGTTACAAATGTATCTGGTCGTGGTGTTGGAATGGATGTTGTAAAAACAAATATTGAAAAACTTAATGGTATTATTGATATTGATAGTGAGCTAGGTGTTGGAACATCTATGAAGTTAAAAATTCCTTTAACTTTAGCTATTATTCAAGCCTTACTTGTTGGTGTTCAAGAGGAATATTATGCTATACCTTTAGCATCAGTTCTAGAGACTGTTAGAATCTCAAAAAATGAGATTTATACAGTAGAGGGACGTTCAGTAATGCGTTTACGTGATGATGTTTTATCTTTAGTTCACATTGGAGATATATTTGAAGTTGAGCGTATTTTAGATTCTAGTGAACATGCATATGTAGTTGTACTTGGTCTTGGTACTCAAAAACTAGGTCTTATAGTTGATACTTTAGTTGGACAAGAAGAGATAGTTATTAAATCTTTAGGTGAGTATTTAAAAGGTATAGAGGGTGTAGCTGGAGCTACTATCCGTGGTGATGGTGGGGTTACATTAATTGTTGATGTAGTAGCACTTATGGATATTGCTAAAAGTGTAAAAGCTTCAGCCTTAGTTGAAAGTTCATCTTCAGCTGCACAAATAACACATGAAAAAACTAAAGCAAGTGATTATACTGTTATGATAGTTGATGATTCTAAAACTGATAGAATGATAATGCGTAAGGCTATGGAACCGCTAGGCGTAAGCTTAGTTGAAGCTGCTGATGGACAAGAGGCATTAAGTATATTAAAACAAGGTGATTATAATTTTGATGCTATGCTTATTGATATAGAGATGCCGAGGATGGATGGATATACATTAGCATCCGAGATTAAAAAATACAATAGATACAAAAATATGCCTTTAATTGCTGTAACATCTCGTACTGGTAAATCAGATCGTATGCGTGGTGTTGAATCTGGGATGGTTGAATATATTACTAAACCTTATTCTTCTGATTATTTAGCAAGTGTAGTTCAAAGAAATATTAACTTTAAATCGGAGTTCTTATCATGAGTGACAAATTAAAACAAATAATCAATCAACAAAGTGATCAACAAGGTGTAACTATTGACCAATCTGATGATATAGTTCAGTTAGTTGGTTTTATTATTGGTGAAGAAGAATATGCAGTGCCTATTCTTTCTATTCAAGAGATTATTAAACCATTTTCATGGACAAGGGTGCCTCAGGTTCCAAAATATGTACTTGGTGTATTTAATCTTCGTGGTTCGGTAATTCCACTGATAGACTTACGTCAAAAATTTGGTCTTGCTAAACAAAAACATAATGAAGAGACTAGATTTTTTGTTATGAGGGATGGCGATGATGTAGCAGGATTTGTTATAGATAGACTTACTATGGCTATAAGAATTAAAAAATCAGATATTGGAGCACCCCCAGATACTATAAGTAGTGATGATAGTATGATTGACGGTGTAGGTAAACAAGAGGACAGAATAATAACTATTTTAAAAGTAGACAGGTTATTAGAAAGAGATTTCTAATATTATTATATGAGTTATTTATCTCTTGAAATTAATAAAGAAGGCTCCAATGTCTCTTTAAACTTTTTTGGGGAGTTTACCATTTATCAGGTAAACTCTTACCAAAGTCAAATAGATAAAATTAATCTAAATGCTATTAATGAATTAAGCATAAACTTCTTGGAGTTAAACTATTTAGATAGTGCAGCCTCTATATTTATTCACAATCTCTCTATGCAATTAAAAAAACAAAAAATAAAAGTTGATTTAATATGTGCAAATAAAGATATCTTAGATATCTTAAGTTTAGTAGAAAATTATAAAAAAAAAACTACTTATATACCTACAATAAAGACATTTAACATAATTGAAAAAATTGGCAAAAATACTTTAGATAACTTTTTTGGTTTTTTGTCTTTTATGGCCTTTTTAGGTAAACTTTTTATAAATAAAATTAAGTATTTAAGTAATATTAAAAATATTAGATACAAAGAGATATTTTTTGAGATTAATGAAAGTGGTATAAAAGCTTTTTGGATTATTAGTTTAACTAGCTTTTTAATCGGTGTAGTTGTAGCTTATCAGTCATCATTTCAACTTAAAATTTATGGTGCAAATATATTTATAGTTGATATGCTAGGTATATCTATTCTTAGAGAATTAGCACCACTTATTACAGCTATAGTTATAGCTGGACGTAGTGGTTCTGCGTTTACAGCACAAATAGGATCTATGAAAATTACTCAAGAGTTAGATGCAATGAAGACTATGGGCTTTGATCCATATATATTTTTAGTATTACCTCGGATTATAGCACTTATGATTGTTATGCCAATATTGATTTTTATAGCAGATATTATGGGAATAATGGGAGGTATGCTTGTCGCTAATTTAGATCTTGGAATAACAAGTGAGTTATTTTTAGATCGTTTTAACGAAACTATAGCTGTGAAACATTTTTTTATAGGTATTATTAAGGGTCCTTTTTTCGCATTTTTAATTGCGTCTATAGGTATATATAGAGGATTAAAAGTAAAAGATGATACTCAAAGTATTGGTTTAAATACTACTAAGAGTGTAGTTGAATCTATTTTTGCTGTAATAGTGTGTGATGCAATCTTTTCAATAGCCTTTATTAATTTGGGTATATGATGAAAACACTTATAGAAGTTAGAGATATAATAACAATATTTGATAAAAAAATTGTTCATGATGGCTTAAGTCTTAGTATAAATAAAGGTGAGATTTATGGACTTCTTGGTCCAAGTGGTTGTGGAAAAACCACACTTTTGCGTGAGATGGTAATGCTTCAAAACTTTGATAGTGGATCTATAAATATAATGGGACATGAATTAGATAATATTAAACATAGTGAGGCTCAAAAATTAAGACAAAATTGGGGAGTTTTATTTCAATCTGGAGCCTTATTTTCTCCCTTAAGTATAGCAGAAAATATAGCCTTACCACTTATTGAATATACTGACTTATCTCAAGTTATGATTAAAGAAATAGTTGAGTATAAAATAAGTATAGTTGGATTAAAACCTGAGGATGCTCATCTTTTTCCATCACAAATAAGTGGCGGAATGAAAAAAAAGGCAGCTCTTGCACGTTCACTCTCTATGGATCCACAATTATTATTTTTAGATGAACCAACATCTGGACTTGACCCAATTTCAGCAAGGGAGTTTGATTCTTTGATATTAAAGTTAAGAAAGCTTTTAAATTTAACTATAGTTATAGTTTCACATGATTTACAATCAATATATGATACACTTGATAGGGTAGCAGTTATAGATAATAAAAAGATAGTATATGAAGGAAGCTTAGATAATATAAAATCTATAAACAGCGAGTTTATACAAACATTTTTTGCGGGTAAATTTTAAGAGGTATATAGATGAATAATAAGGTAAGTTATACTTTTGTTGGAATATTTGTATTAATTAGTATATTATTGATGCTATTTTTTTCTTATTGGTTGATGAAGTCTTCAAATGAGAAGGAGATGCAAAGGTATAATGTACGTTTTGAAGAATCTATATTAGGTTTAAATATAGATGCCCCAGTAAAATATAGGGGTATAAGTGTAGGTAAGGTCTTAAAACTAAGTATAAATCTAAATAATTCAGAGCAGGTTGAAGTTTTAATAAGTATTTTAAAATCAWMAMMAAWWGCTTCTAATACTGTAGCTAAACTAACTTCACAGGGTATAACTGGTTTAAGTTATATTAATCTTAGTATCGGTAATACAGATGCAAAACCTTTGCTTTTAAAAGAAGGTGAGAAATATTTACTTATAAAAACTATACCATCATTATATAATAAATTAGAATTGACTTTTGGCAGTGTATCTGATAATTTATCAACTACTCTTTTAAAAACTCAGGAATTATTAAGTGATGAGAATCAAAAACAGTTTTCTCTTCTTTTAGCTAATACGGCTAATTTTATGGACAAAATTAATGATATTTTAAATCTAGATAATCAAAAACAAATATCATTACTCTTAAAAAATACTGCTTCATTAATGCTCAAGATGGATAGACTTTTAGATGATAAGACAATAAAAAACTTGCAAGAAAGTATGAGAAATTTAAATCAGGCTAGTGCAAAGTTAGATTTAATTATGCCAAAGGTGGATAAATTTTTAAATAATAGTATAAAATGGGAAGATAAAATATCCACTTCTTTTGCCTCAATTACATCAAGTTATTTTAAAATTAGTTCAGCTATGGAAGAATTTAAAAAAGCTGTAAGTAGTGGAGAATTTAATATTAAAGATATATCAAGTGATTTTATTCCAAATATGAATAATACTTTTGTTGAGATACAACAATTAATGATTAAATTAGAAGAAGCTATAAATCAGTATGAAAGGAGTCCTGGGGATATGATATTTAAACAAGAAGAAATTAAAAAAGGACCAGGAGAAAAATAAATGATTAGATTATTTTTTATAAGTATTGTTATAGTTTTCTTAAGTGCATGTAGCACAATTGAGCCATCCATTACAGAGTATAGGATTATTGCAAATAACATTATCTCTAAAAGTGATTTAAATGGATGTAAAAATAAGTCCTTAAAGGTTGCTCAGGCATTTAGCTCATCATCATTAATGTCCTTAAAGATGGATTACGTACTTTTAAATAATAAAACATTTTCATATTCGCAGGCGCGTTGGAGTGATACACCTAATCGTGCAATATCACTAGAATTATTACAAGTTATTAGAGATTCTGGATTATTTAAATATACACAAAGTGCARAAACTAGAAGTAAAAGTGATTTTATCTTAGAGACCTATATTGAAGATTTTGTTCAATATTATAGTAATGATTTGTCTAAATCTTATGTGAAAATACTAATTAGTAGTTCTTTGATAGATTTAAAAACGAATAGTATAATTTCTGCTAAAACATTTAAAACTAAAGTAGAATCTACATCTGCTGATGCAATTGGTGGAGTTAAAGCTTTAAATAAGGCATTATCTGATATTTTAATGCAAAATACAGATTGGTTAAGTGAGATATGTAAATGATTAGAGAAAATGAATATAAACAAAGAAGAGATTGCTTATTAAATAAATTGTCAAATAATTCTATAGCTATTGTTTTTAGTGCAACAAATAAGACTCGTTCAAATGATACCCAGTACCCATATAGACAAGATAGTAGTCTTTATTATTTAACTGGTTTTAAAGAGGATAATTCTGCCTTAGTACTTATAAAGTATAAAAATAAAACTAAATCTATTTTGTTTGTACAAAAAAAAGATAAAAATTTAGAATTATGGACTGGTAAGCGTTTAGGTATTAAAAAAGCTAAACAAAAATTTAAAATAGATGAAATTTATGAGAGTGAAAATTTAAAAAGCAAATTAAAAGAATTTCTAAAAGATAAAAAATCTTTATATTGTGATTTAAATAGCGGACACAAAAAGATAAAAAAAGTTTTACAGTATGCAAAATCTATAGAAAATCATAAAAATATTTCTTTATTAGTTGGACAAATGAGGTTAATTAAATCAGAAAATGAGATTAAACTTATTAAAAAAGCTATAGGCATTACAGCTAATGCTCATCATTATGCAATGTCTAGTAAGAAGATAGGTAAAAAGGAGTATGAACTTCAAGCTGAGATAGAATATATATTTAAGAGAAGTGGAGCATTTAGTGATGCATATACATCTATAATAGCTTGTGGAAATTCTGCTAATACACTTCACTATATAAATAATAATAAAATTTTAGTAAATAATGAACTTATATTGATTGATGCTGGTTGTGAGTATGATTATTATGCTAGTGATATCACAAGGACTATCCCTGTTAATGGAAAGTTTTCAGAGGCACAGGCAGAAATTTATCAACTAGTGTTAGATACTCAAATAGAGATTATAAAAAATATAAAACCAGGGGTCAATAGAACTAAGCTTCAAAGTCTGGCTGAGTTGTTATTAACTAGGGGTATGGTAAAACTTGGTATATTACATGGAAGTGTTAAAAAACTTATAAAAAACAATGTGCATAAAAAATATTATCCGCATGGAATAGGGCATTGGATGGGTATAGATGTACATGATCAGGCTCCTTATTTAGATAATAAAGAAAAAGAAATTCCTTTAGCTTCTGGTATGGTTCTAACAATTGAGCCTGGTTTATATATAAATAAAGATGATAAACGTGTACCAAAAAAATATCGTGGAATTGGTATTAGAATTGAAGATGATATATTAGTTACAAAATATGGAAATAAAAACTTATCTTCAGCTATTGTTAAAAGAATAAATGAGATAGAAAAGCTCTCTCAAGTATAATTTTTATAGAGAGTATAATACTTCTAAAATCTAAGACAGTAATTTAGCAAGATTTATTTCCTAAATGTTAAAATATTAACAATAATAATGGAGATAACAATGGCAAGTAAAAATATATGGATAATATATGATAAAATAAAAAATTCATCTATTAAGAAATAACTAAAATATGTTTCAAAGAAATTTGTAGGTATCATTTTTAATGATTAAAAAACTAGAATATATTATTGAACTATATAATAAATTTTCATTTAAATATATTACTTGGCAATTAATTAAAAGAAGTA
>NVUO01000014.1 GCA_002733155.1 Sulfurimonas sp. | reverse complement strand
ACTATAAAACTCCATATGAAGTATTTTTTAATGAAATGAGTAAGAAATTAGCTAGTTAAATTAGGTGAAAATTGCACTTGATATTAGAATTGGCGATATTAAATACTGCCCGCAGGATGAAGAGAAGCTACAATCTGCTTTGTTAAAACTTCTTGTAGCACAATAAAGTGCAACTTCAAAGTTTTGCCTCGCATCTTATAGCTTCTCTTCTCTTTGAATATGAAATTAATTGTGCTCTACTACTTATCAATATATCAACAAATTTAAAAAATAATTCATTAACTTTTTTATAAATCAGAGCGTGATTCCGCTGCATTAACAAGTGCAGCAGAAAAAGTATAGAATATAAAATCTGTTATCATTTTATTCGTATGACAAATTATCAAAAATTATAGTTTGCAATCAGACGGTACTCATTCCATCCAGTATCGTTTCCAACTGTTGCTTCAGCAAATTTTCTTGGAAAATTTCCTCTAAAACGAAGCTGAAGGTTTTTAACTGATTTTGGATAATACTTAATATCAAAACCCGCTTCTGTTGCTGTACGTGCCACACCATAACCGCTGTTTTTATCCATATCATATGATACATAATATGCCGTTGTACTTAGGTTAACACCCTGCTTTTTAAAAGAGTAAGTTAGGGCTGTCTTAGTTGCTTTAGTTCCTGCTAAAAATTGGTGACGAGTAACCATACCTTGGGTATAAGCAGGCGTACCTCCAAATTGTGAAAGTATGGCATTTTTATATGAAGCATCTGCTGCATCATTCTTACTTGTTTGTGAATAGGCTATATAAGCAGTAAGTCCAGAATATTTAACTCCGACTTTGGCCGCCCAGTATAAAGAATCTATCTCTCCGTTTCCGCCTAATATTGACTCTTTCATTAAGTCATCACCAACATCATTTTGTTTTATTGCCTGCACAGAGGCAAAGGCACTAAGACCTTGACCATAGTCAACACTTCCTCCTGCATCTACATAAAGAGTGTTATACAAATCCCAGGCATAATCATTAGAAAGTTTTGCATAAAAATTTTTGTTTTTAAAGCTTATCATGACATTAGTAACACCAGAAGTGCTTTTACCTACAGCAGCCTCGCCTAAGTTAAGATACTTTCCTGTTCCAGCATTTCCTTTGGAAGGATAACCTGCAGTAGATCCTAAGATTCCCCCGCTGTAAATATTGCTGAATGTTCCATAAGCGATTTTATTTACATGAGCAATTTGTATATTTACATTTTTTATATCTTTGTTTGTAAATTTGTATGCTTCAAAAGTATTAGGAAGAGTTCTTGCATCATCACTTCCCATCATTGGAGTATCATAACGCTGTAAACCAATCTTTGCATCTGTTTTTGTACCAAACTGAGAAAAGCCATAAGCTATATATGCTTCACCTAAAATTAAGTAGCTTTCCAGACCTGTTCCTAAAAGAGATGGATCTGTCGTACCGTGCTGGTTTAGATCTATCTTATTAGTCGTGTAAAAAGACGCAGCCAGACTTAATCCGTTAAGTTTTGCTGTTTCATACTTAAGATGACCGCCTACTGTAAAAGAGTCGCGTTTTACAGCAAAACCAGAACCGCCTTGATAGGCTCTATCTATATAAAACATACGGATTTGCCCGCTTGTTTTCCCCTCACTGAACATACTGCTTAAATCATCAGCAGCATTTACACCTGTTATAGCAATCATTGATACAATACTTAATTTTAACGCTTTTTTCATTTTTTTCCTTTTTTGTTGTATATATTCACATAAACTTTATTTATGATCATAAATAAATGAGCATGTAAAAATACAAAATTACTTTAACAAACGAAAAGTATAAAGCCTTATTTGCATAAAACAGAAAAACTTAATTTTTATCATCTATTTTGGTAAAATTTATATTACCAAAGTTTAACAATTTTAATTTTAATTTAAGCTTAAAAAGTAAATAATATTTTACCAAATAGCAATATATAAGTAAATTTATTAAAATATCCAAGGGAAAAAATTATTATTATTTATACTTAAGGATATAAGCTTAGGCTTACAAGGCTCTATTATCGGTATTTCTAAGCAAAGCGTATGAATGAAGTTGTGAGTATTAGAGGATTCTTTTCGAGTAGAAAGCCTCTACAGCTAAAGAGGGGGAATTAGATATTATTTAAGGCTTTATTTTCAAACTTATAAGTTTTATGTGCCGTCTTCACTAAAATCTTTTTATCAGAGAGCTCTTTAAAAAGTTTGATAAGTGTCGGTTTTGAGATAGAAATATTTTGCATTATATCGCTATATGAAGATATAAGTTCATCTTTTTCATTTAAATTATCTAATATATATTTCACAACTTCAACTTGTTTATTATCTGTAATTGCTGATATTGTTCTGATGATATTTGAGTTTTTTTGAATCTCTCTTTCTTGAATAAGAGGCAAAAGTATATCATGAAGCGTATTTAACAGCTCTTTTAGGTTTATTGGTTTAACAATATAATTTTCTACCTTTAATTTTATAGCATCTAAAAGGTATTTTGTATCTGTATGGGCTGTTGTTAAAACAGTTGGTATATGTATATTTTTGTCTTCTTGCAGTTCTTTTAAAAAATCTATTCCGGTTTCATTTTCTAGCAGAATATCTGAGATTATTACATCAATTCTTTTATTCTCAAGTATCCGCATAGCTTCTTGCGAGGTTTTTACTGCAAATACATTTTTAACAAAGTCATCTAAGGCATCTGCCGTATGTTTTAGAAGAGAGTCATCATCTTCTAAATATAATATATTAAATTCATTTAGGATATTTAAATTTCTAGTCATCATTTTTATCTGCCTCACTAATTGGAATTGTAATCGCAAACAGAGCACAATTCTCAAAATCTTGATTTTTTATTTTATAATAAATATTCTTACAAGCAATAGTGCCTTGCATATGTTTTTCAATAATTTGCTGTGACATATACAGACCTATGCCTGTTCCCGTACTTTTATATTTAGTCGTATAATATGGTTCAAATATATGAGGTAAAATCTTATCATCTATCCCACCTCCATTATCTACTATGTTTATTCTTATTTTCTTTTTTGATTTTTTAACTCTAACTTCTATAAGTCTTTTATTTATTTTTAAGCTTAAAGCATCTTTGGAGTTTGATATTATATTTAAAAAGACATATGAAAGTTCATTATAAAAACCATGCATTTTAACATCATCTTTTATTTTTAGTATAAACTCTATTTTTTCTTCATCTAAAATATATTTTGACAATTCAAAAGAGTGTTCAATGCAATCTTTTAAAGAGAAATTTTCTTTGTCTCTGTTGGGCTTAAAAAAGTTTTGAAAATCTTCTAGCGTATTTGACATGTTCTGTGCAAGCAAAACAGCGTCATTTACCTTCTCTTGCATAAACTCAGGAGTCAGTTTTCCCAGTTCCATTTTAGTTTGAAAACCTTGAATAATCATCATAATTGAGCCTAAGGGCTGTCTCCATTGATGAGCAATATTTGAAATCATCTCACCTAAACTTGCGTGTCTGGCCTGCTGAAACATAATTAAATCTTTTTTCCTTGAGTTTGTCACTTCATTTTTAATTCTGCGTTCAAGAGACTCATTTAAGGCCTGTAGTTCTTCTACTTTTGCACATACGGCGTCTTCTAAACCAAAATGAAGTTTTTTAAAATTCATAATGATAATAGCGGAGAATAAAATGGAAAAAGCAAAAACTAAGATGATTAAAACATTTAAAATCGTTGAAATTGTATTAAATATATTTTGAGTATCTCTTTTTTCACTAACAGACATACTTAAATCGTAATTTGTTAAGTTTGTAATATATATAGATACAGTGTTTATTTCTAAATATACATTATTTATAAGAGATGATGTTTCTTTGAAATTTTCTTTTTTAAATTCTATCAAAATTTTACTAAGCATATTATTGATTTTAAGATGTTTATCATTTATATTTGAGCTAATACTTTTTTTTAAAATTGTATTTTTATCTTGTTCTCCTATAATAAAAAACTTTTTTATAATCTTATTTAGAAAAGTTGGTTCATATTTTTTTGATAAAGTGATTTCTAAATATTGATTCCAGTTTTTGTTAATAATCTGTCTTCCTAAACCTATAATATCACGAGATTGCTCTAAAGTAATATTTCTATTTTGAAGATCATATAGTGTGTCGTGTATATTAATTTTATATGTGTCTTTAATAGCTTCAAGTTTAACAATCGGTTTTGTTCTTTTTTCAAATAAAACATCAAAATCATTTTTTATAGTATAAATAGATATTTGAGAAAAAATTACAATTGATATCATTCCACCGATAATGATAAATAGTAAAATAGAAGCCTTATAGGTAAAAGGCACTTTATCTATAGCTATAAAAAGTTTTTTAAATGCCATATTCAACTTTTATAAATTTAGAATTTTCATATTTGAACAGATAAACCTTGTTATGTAACTGATTGTTTTTAAAATTTATACTTATTCCTTGTAAACTATCTTTTGAAAGGTTTTTAATCTCTTTTAAGAACTTTTCTCTAGTGATATCCCCATTTATATTTTTTAAGGCAGAGACAAGAGTCTTAGCTGCTAAAAATGCCTCTAAAGATATAAAACCAAAGGCTTGATTTGAAAAATATTTTTTCATCATTTTTTTATATTCTATAATGACAGGTTTTGAATCATCATTATAACTAGGAACAACTTCTGAAAAAAGCAAGTTTTTACTATTATAATCTAACTCTTTAATCATCTCGTCTGCATCTGAAAAAGAGATATTGCAAAAAATCGTATTTTTAAAAACAGGATCTTGTTTCGCCCTTTTAATAAACAGAGAATTTGCCTTATAAGCACCTACCATTAATACGGCTTGCGGTTTTACACTTTTAATTTCTCCAAAGGCATGCCTGATAGAAAGAGTGTTTCTTTTATAGCTGCCTTCTCCGGCTAATTTTAGATCTCGTTTATTTAGTGAATACAGAAGTGAGACAAAACCTTCTTCACCATAATCATCATTTTGATAAAAAACGGCAAATTTTCTAATGCCTCTTTTCTTGTATAAATATTCAATGATGTAATCTATCTCTTCTTTATATGAACTTCTGAAATTAATAAAGTTTTTTTCTTTATCGTCTCTTAAAAATGCTGCTCCTGTAAATGGAGCTATAAAGGGTATATTATTTTTTTGTAAGATGGGCAATATTTTTTTTACTGTTGGAGTTCCGACAAAACCAAAAAAAGCAAAAACATTTTGTTTAATAAGTTTTTTAATATTTTCAGCAGTCAATTCAGGCTCATATTTATCATCATAAACAATAAATTCTATTTTTTTACCTTTAAGTAAATGATTTTCATTTGCATACAAAAAGTAAGCATTAGCACCGCTGTATACAGCATCTCCCCAAGCCTTCATAAGCCCGCTTTTGGGTATAGAAGCACCCAGTTTTAAAGTTTTATCCTCAAAAGTCTCATCTTTGAAATTAAAGTATAAGGCAATTGAAATAATTAAGACAATAATCATATATCTTTTCATATGAACTCCTTCGTATAATACATTAACCAACCAAATATACTAAAATGGTTGAGTTCATTTAAGACTCATGGTTTTCACAAAAGCTAATAGCAAACAAGTTTCTTTCCTTTTTGGACTATATGTACCAGCACAATAAACGTCTTGTATTAGCTTTACCAAATCATCTATAGGATGCTAAGGAGAGATTGATAATCTCTACCTAGTATAACACGAAGCTATGAGATCGCTAAACTAATTACAAGAGGTGTATTATGTACTATGTAGGAATAGATTGGGTGCCCCTTGAGGGTAAAAACATTATGTCAGTATCTTAGATGATACTAAAGAATTAGCCTGTAAACCTTTTTGGATTTACTCAGATATATTAGGACTTAAAGATTTACTTGCAAAGCTTGCTGAACTCTCTTTAAATAATGATGACTTCATTATTGGAGTAGAATCAACAGGAGCATTTAGTGAAAATCTTTATGAGTATATAACWGATGCAGATTATAAAGTAGTTCTTTTAAACTCTTATCAAACAGCTAAATATAGAGATTTTAGTACGATGAAAAAGATTAAGAATGATGCTATTGATGCATTAGTAATTGCTGAACTATTAGCTAGTGATAAATACAAAGAGAGTTATATCTCCAATGACGATTATCAATCACTTAAAGTTTTATCAAGATTAAAAAAATCTTTATCCGATAAGATAAAAACTATCAAGAGAGAAATCTCTACCGTAATAGCAACTGTCAATCCAGAGATTACTAAAGTCTTTCCAAATATATTTACTAAGACAGCTATAGTAACCATTAAAGCTTATTCAACAGCTATGGATATTTCTAAAGCTACGCCAAAGAAGCTGACTAAGTTATTTCGACATATCAAAGGTAACAACTTCAATGAAGAAAAAGCTAAATTCTTAATAGAACTTTCTAACTCTTCAATTTATGCTGGTCGTGCTAAAGAAGCAAGAGCCTTAATGATTAGAACTAATCTTAAGATATTAGAGCTACTTTGTCAAGAAAAAAATGAAATTGAGCTGCAAATAAATAGTTTACTATATAACAAAATAGAGCTTGTTGATGCTTCTATTGAAAATATTAAAACTATTCTTGATGTCTCTGACAAAACTATATCTGCTGTTTTAGGAGAGTGTGGAGATATTAAACGCTTTACTTCTGCAAAAGCTTTTATAGCTTACTTAGGGCTTTATCCTACTCAGTACCAATCTGGTAATTCTATGCGTATTGGTAGATTTGCAAAGCGAGGCATATCAATAGCTAAGCATGCGCTTTATATGGCCGCTGTTGCATCTGTTAGGCATAACGCAGAACTCAACAAAGTCTTTCATGACAAAGTCTCGTGTGGCAAGAGCAAGAAAGAAGCTTTAATCATTATCTCTAAAAAATTAGCAACAATAATCTATTCACTTTTTAAATACAATAAACCTTATGAACCAAAGAGAGTATTTATACCTCGTATATAATTGTCTACAGTTTTAAATACTAACTTATTAGTTTTAGCACTTGTGAAAACAATGAGTTTTTAATGAACACTGACCAAGAATGTATTACTTTTTTTATTTGATCATTTGAGCATTTTTTTACAAAATACTCAAATAATGAAACAATATTTTAATGTCTATAAAAAATAGCTATTTGTTTAAGCTATTCTTTATAGGATGGTTTATATTGATTGTAACATAAATAAAGCTTATAAATAATAAATAATGATTTTTTATAAGTTTTAAATGTATAAACGGTAAATTATTTTTAACTTTTTAAGTATTGTTAAAGTTTTATACGGCTAAAATTGGTCATATTTTTTTTACCAACAAGGAGTTTTAGTGCAAGAATTTGTTTATTTTAATGATAAAGGGCTTGATTTTCCTCTGCCTGAACATATATATATCACATCTAAAATGTCTGATAACTTAAATAATGATTTTATTGTTTCTAATTCAAAAAGCGTTCATGGGGAAGTTATAGCAGATGAAATTGATTTTTATATTACAAACTCACAAGATTCGATAGCCGATAAAATAAAAAATATTGAAAAGTTATATGAAATAAATGCTGTACGCTTTGATATGGCACAAGATATAGTTTATACACAAGATATATCAAATCAAGTTTTATTAATATGTACAGAAGAACAAAAAATAGAATTTGTAAAGACTATGGTGCCGGATGAATTTGATTTGTATTATGTCAATCCAAATAGAGTAAACCAGATTACAGGACATATTGGAGAATTACATGTTAGTGTAAATAATAATGATAAAGATGTAATTTTAAATGTTGCCCAAATAGTATGGTATGACCAAGATGATATAGCCATAAAACAGAGCGGATCTTTTGATCCTAATGAGACCTCATTAGATGAGGTTCTTTCTACTTTAAGATTAAATATTTCACAATATGAGTATAAAAAATTTACTGTTTATGATCAAAATATCTGTCAATATCATGAAAGACGAGAAGAGACATGCGGAAGATGTGTGGATGTTTGTCCGACTGTTGCCATTGTTAAAGATAATGAACTAAAACATCTTGAATTTTCACAAATAGATTGTCATGGATGCGGAGGCTGTGTTTCTGTATGTCCTTCCGGCGCAATTGATTATGCCCCTTCAAAAAAAGAGACTATTTTTGAAATGGCAAAATATTTAAATTCTCATATACCTTTGATTATACCTTCGAAAATGGATATAAAAAACCTACAAGTTAATCTTAAAGAGGGAGTTTTACCTTTTGCTATTGAGGGTGAAAAATTCTTGCATGAGGGAACTTTTTTAACGATACTTCAAGAGTCAGGCTCGCAAGTTGTTTTTTATACTGATTTTTTATCAAAAGGAAGTAAAGATGCTATTTTTATTTTAAATCAGATTTATCAAAAAAAATATGCAATGGATGCAATTTTACTTGCTATGAATAAAGAAGAGCTGGTAGAAGCCTTAGATAAAGCCTCTTTAATAAAAGGCTCAAGATATACCTTCAACGAAGACAATACGAAAAAAAGAGAAATCTTTGCTTTACGCCTAAGAAATATAGTAGGGGATGAAGATTTAGACCAGGTTCAAACAGGTGAGAATATACGATACGCAAAAGTTAAGGTAAATGAGTCTAAGTGTACCTTATGTTTATCTTGTGTAGGTGCCTGTAATGTAGATGCCCTAGTTGCAAATATAGATGATAACTCTTTAAGAATTAATCCAAGTATTTGTACAGCCTGCGGGTATTGCGAAGTATCATGTCCTGAGTCGGATTGTCTGAGTATTGATAATGGAATAATTGAATTAAATCCAACATGGTTTCAAGAACAGCTTTTGGCAAAAGATACTCTTTTTGCCTGCGTGGAGTGCGGTGTTGAATTTGCCACCACAAAAGCCATAGAGAAAATAGCCAATATGATGAAACCTATTTTTGGAGATGACCTTGTTAAGATAAGAACACTTTACTGCTGTGCCTCATGCAAGCCGAAAATCATGATGAATGAATTTAGAAAAAATCCAGARCAGTATAACAATAAACAAGGAATAGTCTAATGAGAGAACCAAAGATAAACAAATCAAGAGCACTGTATTATGCAATGTTTTCAAGATTTTTCATTTATACATCTGATAATAGCAGATATTTTGAATTAGTAAATCTTTTAAACATTTTAAAAGATAATCCACTAGATAATTCAATGAAAACAGCTTTTGAAAATATACTCAAAAGTATAGATCCAACATCAAATATAAACTTCATGCTTGAATTTGATGAAATTTTCCATTCGCCTGAGAGTTCTACTGTGCCAACGACTGCTTCTTTTTATGATGAAAATATACAAAGCGGTAAAAAAAGAGTCCAGATGCAAAACTTTTTAGCCAAAACAAAGATTAGAAGAGATGAAAAGATCTATAGTGATTATGAGGATCATATAGGTTTTATATTTTCCGTATTAAGCGAGCTTTGTAGTCTGATATCTGAAGGTGAAAAGCAATATGAAAATACAGTACATTGTATTTTTGAGCAGATATTAAATGAGTTTATAGATGAATTTTCAAAAGAACTTTATGAACATGATAAAGCAGATATCTTTAAAAATGCCATTGTCATATTAAAATCATTTATAGAGTTTGAAAGACTTTATTTAGAAGTATCCATGCCGGCTCCAAGAGTCAAAATACAAGAAGTTGAGATAATAGAAGATGATATTTCTGATGATGAGAAAGAAAGAAGAGCAAGAAATAGAGCTTTAAGAGCAACAGGAGCTAAGACAGAATCTTGTTCTATACATATTGCATATGAAGTAGAAGACGATATTTAGCCCTTATCTATGAGGCTTAAATAAGACAAAGTTTTTGTTTTATTTAAGTCTCATATTATGGGGCTGATCACAAAAAAGGAGACAACTATGCAAGAAAGCAGAAGAATTTTTCTTAGAAAAAGTGCAATGGTTTTTGGCGCTACTGCTGCTGTAGGTGCCACTGTGTTATCTGCTAATCAAAATGAAGCTTCTTACGAAGCTGATTCAAACGGTGTTGTTGTAGGGAACTCTAGAAAAAAAGAGATTCTTTATAAAAAAACTAAAGCTTGGGAAGAATTTTACAAAAAAGCTTTATAAAAATTATTAGGGAGTGAAGTATGTTAAAAAGTACGTACGATGCACTAAAAGCTAATATCGGTAGAAGATCATTTTTAAAAATGGCTGCTATTGCTACAGCTGCTATTGCTACAAGTGCTTTGGCTAATGATGGTATAACAAGATCTGCAACGGAGCAGGAGATTAAAAATCCTTTTCCTGGTTCAGAAAATATTAAAACTATCTGTACTGCATGTTCTGTTGGATGCGGTATTATTGCTGAAGTACAAAACGGTGTTTGGGTTAGACAAGAGGTTGCGCAAGATCATCCTATTTCATTAGGCGGCCACTGCTGTAAGGGTGCTGATATGATTGATATGGTGCGCTCAGAGGTTAGACTAAAACACCCTATGGTTAAAGAGGGCGGAAAATGGAAGAGACTATCTTGGGATGAAGCCTTAGATAGAATTTCAGCCAAGCTGAAATCTGCTCACGAAAAATTTGGTGCGGATTCAGCAATGTTCTTAGGATCAGCAAAAATGAGTACAGAGCAGGCATATTATTTTAGAAAATTTGCTGCAATGTACGGAACAAATAATATAGATCACCAAGCTAGAATTTGACATAGTGCAACAGTCGCCGGTGTGGCGAATACATGGGGTTATGGCGCTATGACAAATTCACTTGGAGATATTCAAAATGCGAAAGCAATTATTATTTTTGGAGCAAATCCTGCGGTAAATCATCCGGTTGGATTTCAACATTTCCTAAAGGCCAAAGAAAGAAACAATGCAAAAATTATTGTAGTAGATCCTGTATTTACAAAAACTGCCGCTAAAGCAGATTATTATTGCCGATTAAGACCTGGTACTGATATTCCATTTATGTATGGAATGCTGCATCTTATTTTTAAAAATGGCTGGCATGATAAAAACTTTATTAAAGATAGAGTTTATGCTATGGATGAAGTAATGGAAGAAGCTAAAAAGTGGAATCCTAAAAAAGTTGAGGATGTGACAGGAGTTCCTGCTGATAAGCTGATTCAAATTACAAGATTATATGCTCAATCAACTCCAGGTACCTTGATTTGGGCTATGGGTTTAACTCAACATTCAATAGGAAGTTCAAATACAAGATTGGCTCCAATCTTACAGCTTGCTCTTGGAAACATGGGTGAAGAGGGAGGAGGAACCAATATTCTCAGGGGTCATGATAATGTTCAAGGTGCTACTGATATGTGCTGTTTATCACATACCCTTCCTGGATATTATGGACTTAGCGACGGTTCATGGAAATATTTTGCTTCGTCTTGGGGTGTTGATTATGACTGGCTAAAAGGCAGATTTCATACAAAAGAGTGGATGAACAAAAAAGGTTTTACCCTCTCTAGATGGTGGGCAGGTGTATTAGACGGTAAAAATGGAAATGATAAAATTCATAACGGCGGAACCAATCTGAAAAACTTAATTGTTATGGGGAATGGTATTACCTCAATTGCGCAGCAGGCTAAGGTTAAAGAAGGTTTAGATAACTTAGACATGCTAGTTCTGTGCGATCCTTTTGTAAATGAGGCTGCCATTCTTACAGACAAGCAAGATGATGTATTTATTCTTCCTGCTGCTACTCAATTTGAAACATCTGGTTCTGTAACCGCAACAAATAGAGCTGCACAATGGAGAAATAAAGTCATTGAACCTATGTATGAGTCTAAAGCAGACCAAGATATTATGTTTGAGTTAGCAAAAAGACTGGGGTTTTATGAGCAGCTGACTGCAGGTATGAAAATTAAAGAGAATAAAAAAGATTTTCAATGGCCGGAAGATGCTACAGATGAAATTGCACGAATCATTAAAACGATTGGTTTGACCGGATGGACTGCGAAAAGACTTAAAAAGCACAGTGAAAACTGGCATATGTTTGATGAAATCTCCGGACGCGGATATGGTGAGATGAAGGGCGAATATTATGGTCTGCCATGGCCTTGCTGGACTGAAAAACACTCTGGAAGCCCGATATTATACAACATCAACAGAAGTGTTGCTGAAGGCGGTATGGGATTTAGAAATAGATTTGGTTTAGAACATGATGGGGTAGATTTACTTGCAGGCAAAGGATCCGCTCCAAAAGGTTCAGCAAATATAGATGGTTATCCGGAAATCACTAAAGATAATATTGAAGAAGTCCTTGGCATTAAACTGACTGCTGATGAGAAGAGAAGAATCGGTAAAAACTGGAAAGTTGATACCTCAAATATCATTGCAGAAAAATGTATGCAAAGAGGAATGGCTCCTTATGGAAATGCAAAAGCCAGAGCAAAGGTATGGACTTTTCCTGATCCGATTCCACTTCACAGAGAGTCTTTACACTCTGCAAGACCAGATTTAGTTAAAGAATATCCTTCTTATGCTGATAAAGGAAATCATTATAGAGTAGATACTCAATATATTTCTAAACAGACTGAAAAAGATTGGTCAAAAGAGTTCCCTATTAATCTGATAACAGGAAGACTGGTTAATTTGAATGGTGCAGGAATGGAAAACAGAGCAAGTAAATACTTGGCTGCCCTAAGTCCTGAAATGTTTTGTAATATTAATCCGAACCTAGCGGGCATACACGGTATTAGAGATGGCTCTATGATGTGGATTCACTCACCAGAGGGCACGAAGATTAAAGTTAAAGCAAAGTACTCCTACGCGGTTAGCGAGGATAGAGTGTGGATACCATTCCACTTTGCAGGCCATTTCCAAGGTGAGGATTTGTCTCATAAATATCCAAACGGTACAAAACCTTATGCGGTAGGGGAGAGTGCGAATACTGTTACTAACTACGGTTATGACATTGTTACACAAATTCCTGAGACAAAGGGTGGATTATGCCGAATAGAATTTGCGTAGGAGGTGTTAAATGAGTGAAAGTTCTAGATTAAAATTTTATTGTGATGAAAATAGATGTATTGGTTGCGACGGCTGTTCAGTAGCTTGTGCGGAAGCGCATGAGTTACCCTCCGGTGTAAACAGAAGAAAGGTTGTTACCCTTAATGAGGGAATTGAAGGACTAGAGTACTCTTTATCCATTGCCTGTATGCATTGCACTGATGCACCTTGTGAAGAAGTCTGTCCTGTTGATTGTTTTTATATCAGAGAAGACGGCATTGTTTTACATGATAAAGATATATGTATAGGCTGTGCTTATTGTTTATATGCCTGCCCATTTGGAGCTCCGCAGTTCCCACAAGACGGTGCTTTTGGTACTAAAGGTGTCATGGATAAATGTACTATGTGTGCCGGCGGTCCAGAAGAGACTAACTCTCATACAGAGAGAGAGCTTTATGGTCAAAATAGAATATCAGAAGGCAAGGTTCCTGTATGTGCTGCTATGTGTTCTACTAAGGCTCTGCTTGTAGGTGATTCTAATGAAGTCTCTAATATATATAGAGAAAGAGTCTTATCAGCAGGTCATGGTGTTAAAACACAACCATATGGATGGAATGTCGCGTATGGATCTAAAAAATAGGTGTAGATATGAAAAGTAAATATATTTTTATTGCTCTTATAGCACTTACTTCACTGGCCTTTGGTGCTAGTGATAGTGCTATTTGGGGAAAAGACTTGATTGCAAATATTGCAGGATATGACAAGGAAGGTTCTTTACACTTAGGCAAGTATTTTACATTATTGCAAAGTACTTATTTTAAGCCCTTGTTTTTTGGTGTATTAGTAGGTGTACCAGCTGCATTTTTTATACATTATGCTGTAATAGGCCCCATGATTTTTTCTCATGATAGAAAGAAGATATATGTATTTACACTGTTTAACAGAGTTGTACATGCTATTTCCGCTATTTCCTTTATGTTAATAATTCCAACTGGATTAGTTATGATGTTCGGTTCTTTTTTTGGCGGCGGAAGTTTTGTAAGACTCTGTACAGAAATTCATGCTATATCAACACTACTGTTTATCATTAGTATTGTACCTATGTTTTTTATGTGGGTTAGATGGATGTTTATACATATAGATGATATAAAATGGTTAATGATTGTAGGCGGTTATTTAAATAAAGATAAAAAACCGGTTCCGGCAGGACGATTTAATGCTGGGCAAAAAACATGGTTTTGGTTAGCGACCTTAGGCGGAGTGCTTATGATAAGTACTGGAACAGCTATGTATTTTCAAGATTTTAAACTTGAGATAATAGCCTCTTATGGCATCTCTCAAATAGACCTTTTAAGAGCAAGTGCTATTACACACAATGCTCTAGGCATCGGTATTTTAGCACTGTTTCTTGTTCATATTTATATGTCAGTATTTGCTATAAAAGGTGCTATTCACAGCATGATAACTGGCTTTAAAGAAGAAGAAGAAGTGGAAATTCTTCACAGCTCTTTTTATAAAGAGTTAAAAGAGAAAAAAGAGATATAAGATCTTCCTCCTTAGGGGGGAATTTTTTTATATCAAAATATGCAAAAATAGCATATTTTAGGAGATTTATGAATAATTCACAATATCTAAAAAAGATTATCATTGACAGAGTTAATGATAAAGAAGTGTTTGAAGTTGAAGATGTGACTATTGAAGAAGCTAGACTCAGTGTCTATCTAAATGGTGAGAAAGCTATCTCCATGATGTGTATTCCTATGGATCAAAAAGCCCATGCAATAGGCTTTTTAATGAGTGAAAATGTTATATCTGATATGAGTGATATAGAAGATATACAAGTGAGTGAAGAGGGTTTAAGAGTTGATATCAAAGCAGCAGTTGATACAGACTCTTTGCAAAACCTGTATAAAGAAAAAACACTGGTAAGCGGCTGCGGCGGCGGAATAACCGGCAATATCGCAGGCAGTATTGAAGTACCTTTTAATCAGACAAATTTTGTGATTAGTCCTGAAACCATTAGTACAGAAGTAAAAAAGTTTTATGCAGACAGTGAACTCTATAGGTTAACAGGCTGTGTGCATAAGGCTATGCTTTATCTTGAAGATAAAAGCACGGTAACAGCAGAAGATATAGGAAGACATAATGCCATTGACAAGGTTGTAGGTAAGTGCAAAATAGACCAACTTGACACCATAAAGTCTGTTTTGTTTGTAAGCGGAAGACTCAGTTCTGAGATGGTGGTAAAAGCCGTGATGCATAAAATACCTATTGTGGTCTCAAGAACAGCCCCAACCTATTTAGGTGTTAAAACAGCACATGAACACGGCATAACCCTTATTGGATTTGCCAGAGGGAAAAAGATGAATATTTACACANATKCWKKWAGNAKKSWTRGSKMAAGNSCMMRAWYATWKMTSTYKAMRTKAANNRGKMWMARWSARMAKANYYTAGNNWATCNNTTGATAATGATGGAAAACTATCCTGTCTTAAAGCCTTTAAGGTTGCACATCTAATCGGCTTAGATGCAATAGAAATTTCTGATGCTTGTAAAAGCATTAATGTAAAAATAACAGACTGCGAACTAGGAGTCTTTGGAAAACTAGAGTTTAATAATGCAGAATATGGCATTTATACGAAGGTGGCACAAAACTTTACAGAAGATAAAAATATTATGTGTAAAACACTTTGGCACATAGCACAAGAATCAAGCCAAAGAAGAGTCGGTTCTACTGTGAAATACAGCGATGCTGAAGTGGTTCATTGTCAACTTGGATGTTTTAGAGAAAAAAAGGGAAAACATGAAAGTAAAAATTAAGAYCTGGCTTGAAGACAATAAAGACAATTTAGTTTTCGGCGGTGGTAAAACACAAATCTTGGAATATATTGATCAAACAGGCTCCATCTCTCAAGCCGCACAAAGAGTGGGCATGAATTATAAAAAGGCTTGGACTCATATAAAAATATTGCAAGAGTTTATTGATGATGAGCTTGTCATTGTAAACAAGGGAAGAAATTCAGGAGGAACGACTTTAACACCAAAAGCGAAAGAGATTATGGAAAAATACAAACAGTTAGAAGATGAGATTAAGAATTTTTCTTTAAAAAGATTTGAAGAGATCTTTCTGCCAAATGAGAGACTTCTGCACTGCTCTAAGGAGAGGGAAAATGTATAAATTCAATCATTTAAATTATATGCRGGCAAAAGATGTTTTAATATCAAAAGATTTAAGCATAGAACCATTAAGTTCAAATCATGCCTTTGAAAAGCTGAAAGAAGATTTTAAAAAAAGATTTGATTTTACGCATTTAAACAGTTTCTCTTTTTCAAAAGAGGGTTTTTTAGGTCTGATGCTTGAGCTTAAAACGGATATTGCGGTGAGTCTAGGAGAGAGCGAAGCCCTTATACAAGCAGCAAAGATTTATGAGGAGCTGGGTTTTAATGTTGAGTATATAAAGATTAACCGTGATGGCACAATCAAGTATGCAGAGCYTAAAAATGTACAATCTCCTACTCTTTTTATATCTTCTTATATTATAGATACCTTTGTAAAAATAGATCTGGAAAAAATCAGAAATAGTTTTAAAGGCATGATAATCTCAAATATATCCGCAAATTTAGATGCAAAATTCAGCGATCTTGTCTATTTTGATGCCTATAAATTAAGCGGATATTTCACCCACTCTATTATCTTGCATAAGGGTATCTTGCAAGAGCAAAATCTTGCCAATATAGACACTATAGGCTTAAAACTCATTTATGAAGCCATTAGAGAAAAAAAAGAGGATATTACGTATAAAAATGAGTTTATACAAGCCTTGAAAAATGAATTAAAAGATGATTTTTTCTTTTTTGTAGAACCTGAGTTAAGCTTAGAAAATTCACTTCATTTTGCCTTAAGAGATATCAAAGCAAGAGAGCTGATAAGAACCCTTAGTCTTTCATCTATTTTTTTGACAAATGGAGAAGGCTGCTCTTTAGGACTTTCACGTCCCTCAAGGATTGTTCAAGATATGGGTTACACAGAGCTGCAGAGCAGACAGGCACTCTCTTTGAGTTTCTACAAACAGCTTTCATCTGAAGAGATTACAAAAACAGCTTCTAAGATAGCTAAATCATACAGACAAATAAAGGCCTTAAATGCATAAATATCTAAACTTTCAAGAAGCAGTTAATGCCTCATTAAAATATGCAAAATCAGCATATTCAAGAGAGATAATCTCTCTTGATAAAGCACTAGGCAGAGTACTGTCTAAAGATCTGTTTTGCATTAAAAACCTGCCCTCTTTTAACAATTCTGCTATGGACGGATTTGCCATTAAAGCAAAAGATGCCGGAAAAACATTAAAAGTAAAAATAACAATTTTTGCAGGTGATAGTGCAGATGTAGTTTTAAATGAGAGCCAATGCTGCAAAATTATGACAGGAGCCAAGGTTCCAGATGATGCGGATACTATCATACCTATTGAAGATGTAGACTCTTATGAAAATGATCTGGTAAAAATAAAAAAAAATGTAAAAAAAGGGGTATCTCTTAGACTAAAAGCTGAAGAGATGGCTATAGGAGATCTGCTTTTTAAAAAAGGCGAAGAGATTACCTCGTCTATGACAGCCCTTCTTGCCAGTCAAGGAATCATTATGATTGAGGTATATAAAAAACTCACTATTGCCGTTGTTTCAACAGGAAATGAACTCAAAGAGCCTTGGCAAAATGCAAATGAAGAGGAGATATACAACTGCAACTCTTATGCTCTGATTTCACTTTTAAACGAAAAAGGTTTTGACTCATGCTATACCGGTCTTGTGCCTGATAATTTGGAAAAATCTATTGACTTTGTTAGGGATTTGAAAAATTATGATGTGATTATCACAAGCGGCGGAATCTCTATGGGAGATGCTGATTTTGTAGGCGAAGCCTTTAAACAAAATGGACTTGAAACGATTTTTCACGGGGTTAATATAAAACCCGGACGGCCTATTATGATGGGAAAAATGGATAAAACCTTTGTTATATGTCTGCCGGGAAACCCCCTGACGGCCATGGTGAATATGCATCTTTTTGCCATTTTGGTTTTGAGAAAGATTCAAGGTCATAATTCCTATTTCCATGATATTGAAAAAGCAAAAAACATTAAAAATTTTAGATGCAAGGAAGGTCGGGTAAATATTGTACTCGGAACTTGTAATAAAGGAGAATTTGAAGTAACAAGGGAAAATAAATACGGTTCAGGAATGATCAGCATATTAAATGAGAGTAATGCAATGCTTGTCACAAACGAAGGAAGATCTTGCATAGAAGCAGGTGAAATTGTTAATCTCATTAGATTCAATTGCTCATATTTAAATGAGCAGACAAATATATTTAATTAGGAAAAATGAAAATGAAAATGAAAAAACCACTGTTAAGTTTAGGATTATGCGTACTAATGACATCAAGTTTATTAGCAAAAGAGAATATWATAGTATTTCATGCAGGTTCATTGTCTGTTCCTTTTGCAGATATGGAAAAAGCATTTGAGGCAAAATATCCTCAGTATGATGTATTAAGAGAAGCAAGCGGAAGCAGAGCAGCAGCTAGAAAAATATCTGATATAGGAAAATCGGCAGATGTTATGGCAAGTGCAGACTATAAAGTCATTGACAACCTTTTGATTCCAAATAATGCAAAATTCAACGCACAGTTTGCAACAAATGAGATGGCTATAGCCTACACGCCCCATTCTAAATATGCCAATGAGATAAATGCAGACAACTGGACGGAGATTTTCTTAAGAGATGGTGTAAAAATCGGTCATTCAAATCCAAATATGGATCCTTGCGGATACAGATCTATGCTTGTTACACAATTAGCCCAAAAGTATTACAAACAAAAAGATTTCTTTAAAAAACTTTTCGGATACGGTGATTCTTACAAGTCAGGAGAAGAGAATAATAAAAAGGTCATTGTCAGACCCAAAGAGACTGATCTGCTGGCCTTGATTGAGGTACATGCTTATGATTATCTCTATATTTATAAGTCTGTAGCAAAGCAGCATGGGCTTAAATATATCACTTTGCCTAAAGAGGTATCTCTTAAAGATAATGAATTTAARGATTTTTATAAAACGGTGAAGTTTAAGATCAATGGTAAAAAACCGGGTCAATTTATCACCAAAAAAGGCGGACCTATGGTATATGGTATTACCATAGCAGAAAATAAAAAATCTCCTCAAAACAGAACAGGCGCAATAAAATTTGTAAATTTTGTTCTATCAACAGAGGGTCAAAAAATTATGGTGCAAAATGGCCAAGGCCTTATAAAGCCGGCAGTAATCTCCGGAAATGCCTCCATCATCGGAAGATAAAGAAGCATATATATGAGTTATTTAAAAATAAAAAACTTATCAAGCAGAGTAGATAATTTTTTGCTTGATAATATCAATATCACTATTGAAAAAAATGAATATTTTGTTCTTTTAGGTCAAAGTGGAAGCGGAAAAACAAGACTTCTTGAGACTATAGCCGGATTAAATGAGTGTAGCGGTTCCATTTTGACTAAAGAAAAAGATATATCTCTTTCGACATCTGAAAAAAGAGATATCGGTTTTGTGTATCAAGATTTTGCTCTCTTTCCTAATTTGAATGTAGAGCAAAACATTAAATTTTCTGCAAGATATAAAAAAATTGACAAGGCTGATGAGCTCTTTGCTGATATTATAGATTTTTTGCACTTGGAAAATCTTTTAAAACGCGATACAAAAGAGTTAAGCGGAGGAGAAAAGCAGAGGGTATCCATAGCCAGAGCACTCTTTTCTAGACCGAAAATTCTGCTTTTAGATGAACCTTTAAGTGCTATTGATCCGACATTTAGAAACGCTATTATGAAAAGCTTAAAGGATATTCATAAAAGATATAATTTAACGACCATTCATGTCACGCATAACTTCAGAGAAGCCTCTTATTTAGCCGATAAAATTGCTATTATTTTTGACGGCAAAATTCAGCAGGTGGGAAAAGCGGAAGAGGTTTTAAACAATCCTGCAAATATAGATGTTGCAAAGTTTTTAGGATTTAAAAATATCTTTCCAACAAAATTTCTCGATTTTTCTACAACTGAAAAGGTTTTTTCTGTTGATCCAAATGTTATTAAAGTATCAAAAGATAAAACAATCATTGCTGATTATATTTATGAGGGCATATTAGACGAGTGTATGGGTATAGTCGATCATTATAAACTTTTTATTACAGTAAAAGGGTGTCAATTTTTTATCAAGATATTAAAAAGAGAGTATGAGGGCTGTTACGCAGATACGGGAGGTCATATCAACATAGGATTTGATAAAAAGGATGTCTGTTTTATATGAGAGGTAAATCATTTAATATAATGCTTATAGCCTTAGCACTTATCATCGTCTTTTTTCTCTCTATACCCATTTTAAAGATGTTTATAGGAGTAGAAAGCGACAAACTTTTAGAGGCGATAAAAGACGGTGAAGTCATAGGCTCCATCATTCTTACGATGAAAGTATCTGCCTGGGCTATGATTTTTGTCATCTTTACGGGACTACCCTTGGCCTATATTATTGCAAGATATGATTTTTATGGAAAATCTATGCTTGAAACCTTAATTGACGTACCTATTATGATACCTCATACGGCGGCAGGCATTGCCCTGCTTACGACTTTTGGAGATACAGGCATTGGAGATTTTTTCAAATTTTTTGGAATAGAGTTTATAGGAACACAATACGGCATCATGATAGCTATGATGTTTTTATCCGCGCCCTATTTAATCAATGCCGCAAAAGACGGTTTTAGAAAAGTAGATGTAAAACTGGAAAAAGTAGCAAGAACCTTAGGCGCCAGTCCTGTATCAGTGTTTTTCTCCGTCTCCATACCCAATGCAAAAAAAGACATCATAAACGGCGCCTTGATGATGTGGAGCAGAGGACTTGGAGAGTTTGGAGCCGTTGTTATTTTGGTTTATCACCCTATGACAACACCGGTGCTTATTTTTGACAGGTTTAACTCTTATGGTTYGAGTTACAGCGCACCAGTAGCCGCGGTTATTATCGGATTTAGCATGATGGTATTTCTGATAGTTAGATTTATTACAAATCGTATAAAATAAAAAAGGAAAAAAATGAAATTAATTAGTATTGTAGCAGCAGCTGCATGTTTAGTCGGGGCAACTTCAGTTCATGCCTTAAGTACAGAAAAACGTGATATGAAAAACAATATGAGTTTCAAGTACAAAGTGAAGCCAAAGTCTGTAGATTCATTTAAAGATATGTTTAGCGATGGAGTTCTTTACGGCCGTTTACGTTCAAATACATTCTATTTTAAGTGGGAAAATGAGAAGCCCGGCGCAACAGCCGATAACTTTGCCTGGGGTGTGGGAGGCAGTCTGATCTACTCTACAGCTTATCTTAATGGTTTCGGTGCAACGGTAGGTATGTACACAACACATACTATAGGAACAGATAATGAAGAGACTTCAGGCGGAAAAACTTTTGATTCAGGAAAAGCAGGCAAGGGTACATATTCAAGAGCAACAGGAAGCGGTTCACATATTGATGTATTAGCTTTAGCATATCTAGAATATAAGTTTGCAAAAAGTAATATCAAAGTCGGACGCCAGATTTTTGAAAGTGCCTTGCTACGTTCAAATGATACAAAAATGATACCTAACACCTTTGAAGGATATGCTATACAAAGCAATGATCTTTCAAATACAACATTACGATTAGCCTACTTTAACAGACAGAAACTTCGTGATCATAGGGATTTTCACAGTATTATTGCTGTTGACAGTTTTAATGAAAATGATGACAGCGGCAAGCATAAAGGCTTAAGCATTAGTAATATCAAAGCGGCAGGTGAAGATGTTGAGCCGGGTATGATTGTAGCCACTATACAAAACAAGTCTATTAAGGGACTTAAACTTAATCTTGACGGTATGTATATAGAGGGTTATGTATCTTCTTTGATTGCTGAAGCAAATTATAAAATTAAACTAGGAAATGGCTGGGTATTAACTCCCGGTGCCCGTTATATTCATCAAAGGGATGAGGGTGCTGGTAAAATCGGAGGTGCGGCTCTTAGCGGTGTCTTAGGCAGAGATAAAACACCATCATCAGCGGCATCAGCTTCATATGATAATACAAACAGCGTAGACGGTGGTGCATGGATGACACGCTTGAAGCTTTCAAAAGGGGCAGGAAGCATTATGGCCGGATACTCTGCTATTTCTGATAAGGCAGATCTTATTGCTCCATGGAGAGGATTTCCGACAGGCGGTTACAGCCGTTCTATGGCGCAATACAACTGGGAAGCCAATACAAAGTCATGGATGATTAAAGCAGGATATGATTTTGGCAAGGCAGACATCATTTCGGGTATGAGAGGATCAATAGATTATGCCCAGATGGATTATGATCAAAAAAAGATTGACGCAGGAACACTTTCAAGAACAGACAGAAGCATTATTCACCTTGATATATTCAAGACATTTTCTGACCTGCCGAATATGGAGCTGAAATTTCGTGCGGCGGCGGTCAGCGCAGATACAAAACTGGGAGATGATAAAGATTACGGTTCATACCGTGAATACCGTTTTGAGGTCAATTACCTTTTTTAATCTAAAAAAGTAAAATCGGCTCTGTATTAAATTAAGATACAATTGTGAATAAGGAAAGATATGAAAACAATATTTATAAATTATTTCACTTTTACAAAGTTTAAAGAGCCGATGATAAAATGATATTAAAACTTTTTAGTACTTTTTTACAGATCATTGTAAACAACACCTTTTTAACCACTACTATACAGTAGTTTCAAGCACTTTTCAGCCTGAAATATTTTACTTTAAATCTCATTTTTATTGTTTAATTTTACTCTTTTGAGAATTAAACTTTAGAAATAGTTGTTTGATTTTCTTGGGGTAGTATAATTTATATGATTTAGGTTTTTCAAATAAAGATTTTTATGACTTAGTTTTGTATGCATCTAACTTTATGGCAAATAGTAAGCTAATAGAGATTTATTTAAAAAAATAGACTAGACCCTGAATCAAGTTCAGGGTGACGAACTATTACTTTAGATCTTGAAATAAGTTCAGGGTGACGAACTATTACTTTAGATCTTGAAATAAGTTCAGGATGACGAGTTATAATTGTCATTCAAATTATGACCGTCATTTTAAATTATAACCGTCATTCCAAGCTTGACTTGGAATCTAAGATGATTATAAATCACCCTCATGTTTAGCTAGGTATTCAGCTACACCTTCAGTATTAGCTTTCATACCCTCATCACCTTTTACCCAACCAGCTGGACATACTTCACCATGCTCATCAGTAAACTGCATAGTATCTACCATACGAATCATTTCATCAATATTACGACCAAGTGGTAAGTCATTGATAACTGCGTGACGGATAATACCTTTAGCATCAATTAAAAATGAACCGCGAAGTGCTACAGCTCCACCAAAAAGTACATCATAATCTTTAGAGATTGACTTATCTAAGTCAGCTACTAGTGGCATATTAACACGGCCTATACCACCTTTATTTACAGGAGTCTCTCTCCATGCAAAGTGAGAAAACTGGCTATCTACTGATACCCCAATAACATTTACACCACGTTCTTTAAAATCAGCTACTCTTTTTGAGAATGCAATAATTTCAGATGGACATACAAAAGTAAAGTCAAGTGGATAAAAGAATAAAACTGTACCTTTTTCACCGAAGTTTTCTGATAATTTGAAATCTTCTACTATTGAGCCGTCTGCTAAAACTGTAGTTGCTGTAAAATCTGGAGCTGGGTTTGTTACTAACATAATATATGTCCTTTTGAATTTGTTTATGAAATTCTATCAAATTTAGATTAATAAATATCTAAGTCTTTTTTGTGCTCTAAAGTTTTAAGAAACAATATATGTTATTTTATGTAAAATTAATGAATATAATCTTGATTAGGTGATAACAATGGATGATTTACTAGTATTTGCAAAAGAGGATGATAAAGTTATAGAGCCCTCTTTCGCTGAGCCATTTAAAGTTTTGATTGTGGATGATGATGAAGAGGTACACGCGTTCACAAAACTAGCACTAAAAGATTTTGAATATAAAAATAGACCTGTAAAATTTATATCTGCATATAATGGGGTAGATGCTAGGGAGGTTTTACAAAATACAGAACATATATCAGTTGTATTTTTAGATGTAGTTATGGAGACAAATACATCTGGTTTGGATGTTGTAAAGTTCATAAGAAAAGAATTAAAAAATAATATGCTTCGTATCATCATTAGGACTGGTCAGGCAGGTGAAGCACCTGAGAGATATATAATTGATCATTACGATATTAACGACTATAAAGAAAAAACAGAACTTACAGCAGATAAATTATACACAACCCTAAGAACAGCTATATCACAATATCTTCAGTTAGAAGATATCTTAGCTAAAAAAAATGAACTATACAATTTGCTAATTACAGATAACCTAACATCATTATCAAACAGGGTAAAACTAAACTATGATTTAGATACACATGAATATAAAACACTTATACTTATAAATATTGATAGATTTTCACTTTTAAATGATGCTTATGGTTTTGATGTAGGGGATAAAGGACTACTTCATATAGCAAATATTATGCAAAAATCACTAAAACAGAATATGCTTGCTTATAGATTAGAAGCTGATACATTTGCAATTACTATGCCTAAAACAACAAAAGAATTTGTTGAGATGCAGGTTGATACAATTAGAGATGTTTTGGGTAATACACCACTTGAGATAAATGAATTGTCTTTATACATTAGCGTTACTATTGGCATAGTGTATCATGAATTTGAAAATATGATTCAAAAAGCGGGGATTGCTCTTCGTCAAGCTAGAATAGTTAGTAGAAATAGTGTCCAATACTATTCAGATTCATTAGAAATGAATAATYTTATTGAAGAAAATAACTTTTGGACTAGTAGAATAGCTAAGGCTCTAGAGGATGATAAGATATTAGCGTATTATCAGCCAATAGTAGAATGTTCAACAGATAAGATAGTTAAGTATGAATGTTTAGTACGTCTAGAATTTGAAGGTAAGGTATATTCACCATATCATTTTTTAAATACAGCAAGATATGCTGGATATTTACATAAAATTACATGTAGGATGTTTGAAAAAGCTTGTCATACATTTAAGGATAATGATTTAAGATTTTCAATCAACATTACAGATCAAGATTTAGTAGAGAGTAAATTTGTAGATTATATTGAAAAAGTTAGAAAAAAGTATAATATACCTAGAAATAGAATTATTTTTGAAATATTAGAGGAAACTTCTCTTTCTAGTAATTTATTAGCTACAGAAAATTTACATAAGATTAGTGACTTAGGTTATGGTTTAAGTGTAGATGACTTTGGTACACAATGCTCAAACTTTGCACAACTTGGTACTTATGGTTTTGAATCTTTAAAAATTGATGGTAAGTTTATAAAAGATATAGATACTAATAAACAGTCTAGAATTATCACTGAATCAATATTGTTTTTTACTAAAAAAGTCGGCTTTAATACTGTTGCAGAATTTGTACATTCTAAAGTGATATATGATATTATAAAAGACTTAGGTGTAACTTATGCACAGGGTTATTTCCTTGGTGAACCAAAACCAGAATTAATAAAAGAAGAATWATGAAATTTTCTAATTTTTCATTCAAAACACAGTTTTATGTAACTATGCTTAGTGTAGTTTTTTTAATCATGTTTGCTGGTTTTTCATTTAATATATTGTCATCATATGAGTATAGAAAAGAATCTTTTATTAAAGAGAGTAAACTTCGAGCTACTTTGATAGCAGATAGTGCCTTAGCCCCACTAATGTTTGCAAATAAAGATGGTATAGCTTCAATTTTACTACAATTAAAGACTTATAAAAATATCTTGCAAGTAGTTATTTATGATAACGAAAAACAAATATTTGCTAGATACAATCCACACTACAGGGATATCCCTGTATATATAGATAAAGAAGATGATTGGTTTTTAGACTTACACACTGATTTTGTAGTTAAGCAACATATATTGGTAAATGGAATCAAATACGGAACTATATATCTTGAAAATGATACTAAAAATTTAAAAGAATTTANNAMAAATWMAATATTAAATATTTTTTTATTCTCAATAGTTCTTTTAATTATCATGGTATTTTTAATTGCTAAATTATCAAATAAACTACTATCCCCAATCATAAACTTATCACAAAGGTTAACCAAACTCTCAGAGAGTCAAAATTATGATACTAGACTTGCATATGAATCTGATAATGAAATCGGTAAGTTATATGGAGCATTTAATAACCTGTTTATATCTATAAGTATACACCAAAAATCTAGGGATCAAGCTTTAGCAAAGGCTAAGTCATATCAGCAACATCTTGAGAGTCTTAGAGATGAATTGGAAAAAAGAGTAAAAGACAGGACTAGAGAACTTCAAAATTCAATCTCAACACTTAAAAAAGCTCAGAAGCAGTTAATAGAATCAGAAAAAATGGCAGCCTTGGGTTCATTAGTCTCGGGAGTAGCTCATGAGGTAAATACTCCTCTTGGTAATGCAGTTACTGGTAGCTCAATTATTAAAAGTGAATGTCATTTATTATTAGAAATGGTAAATACAGCTACTTTGAAAAAATCCACATTACAAAGTAAACTTGAGCATATAGAAGAGACATCTAAACTTCTTTTTAGAAGTATTACAAATGCAGCTGATTTGATTAAAAGTTTTAAGAAGATATCAGTTGATCAAAGTGTAGAACCTAAGCGTGAATTTGACTTAAATGAATATATCCATGAGGTTGTTTTTACCTTCCATAATAAACTAAAACAAATACCAGTAGAGGTTGAAATAATTCCAAATGAAGTCTTAAATATAAAATCATATCCAGGTTCTTATGCTCAACTTTTAAATAACTTTATTCAAAACTCTATTATTCATGGTTTTGAAAATTATAAGGGTGATGCAAAAATAAAAATCGAAGTATTTATTAAGGAAGACTTTATATATTTGATTTATTCTGATAATGGTAATGGTATGAGTAAATATATTAAAGAAAAAGCATTTGAACCTTTTATTACAACCAAAAGAAATGCTGGAGGTACTGGACTTGGACTTAATATAGTATACAATTTAATTGTACAAAAATTAAATGGAAGTTTAAATCTTGAAACATCTAAGGGTAATGGCACAAAGTTTAGTATTAAAATTCCACTATAAAAGTAAGAAAGTTAAACTTTATATCTTAGCTATTTTAAAATTGAGATTAAATAACTTTTCTCTTATATATTTTAGATATACTTCGAATGATTTATAGGACTAGATCCTATATTTCAATAAGGAAAATCGATGACAAAAGAGTATATATTTACTTCCGAGTCTGTAACAGAAGGACATCCTGATAAGATGGCAGATCAAATCAGTGATGCAATTCTGGATTATATTATTGAACATGATCCTAATGCACGTGTAGCGTGCGAGACGTTAGTATCTAATGGTTTTTGTGTAATCGCAGGCGAATTGAAGACAAATGCTTATGCCCCTATGCAAGAGATTGCTAGAAAAGTTATTCAAGAAATTGGGTACACAGATGCTACTTATGGTTTTGATTATAGATCTGCTGCAATTTTAAATGGAATAGGTGAGCAATCAGCAGATATAAATCAAGGAGTTGACCAAAAAAATGGTGAAATTGGTGCAGGTGACCAAGGTTTAATGTTTGGTTATGCATGTAAAGAGACCGATGTATTAATGCCATTACCAATTTATTTAGCACATCGTTTAACTCAAAGACTAGCTGAGGTTAGAAAAGAGGGAATACTTCCTTACCTTCGTCCTGATGGTAAAGCTCAGATTAGTGTTAAATATATAGATGGTAATCCAGTATCGGTTGAGACTGTAGTTATCTCTACTCAACATGCACCTGATGTTACTCAAGATAAAATTCATGAAGATATGATTTCTGAAGTTATTAAACATATAATTCCAGCTGAGATGATGCATGAAAATACAGTTTTTCACATCAATCCAACAGGAAAATTTGTAATTGGTGGACCACAAGGTGATGCTGGTTTAACTGGACGTAAAATAATAGTTGATACTTATGGTGGTTCTTGTCCACATGGTGGTGGGGCTTTTTCGGGAAAAGATCCAACTAAGGTTGACAGAAGTGCAGCATATGCAGCTAGATGGATTGCAAAAAACCTAGTAGCAGCTGATGCATGTGACAAGGTTACAGTTCAAGTTGCATATGCAATTGGTGTAGTTCAACCAGTATCAATTATGGTTGATACTCAGGGTACTGGTAAGGTCGCTGAGGAAAGAATAGAGGCTTGCGTTAAAGAGCTTTTTGATTTATCACCTAAGGGTATTATAGAGGCTCTTGATTTACTTCGTCCTATATATAGAAGAACAGCTGTTTATGGTCATTTTGGTAGAGAAGAAGACGGTTTTACATGGGAAAAAACAAATAAAGTTAATGAGATTAGAAAGATTTTAGGACTTTAATAGTAATAATTATCAAAAGCTCTAATATAGTAGTTTTTGGTAGTTTCAATTGTTACAATATTCAATAAATTTACTTCTAAAAAAGATATTTTAGCTACATTTAAAAGTCTTCTGATAAACTTACTATTAAATTAAATAAGGGGAACCATATGTCAGTAATAATTAATGATACATGTATTAACTGTGGAGCTTGTATAGATGAGTGTCCAGTAGAAGCAATTGTAGACGAGGATGATAATCCAACAGAAGAAGAAATTTATTATGTATATAGTGATAAATGTGTAGAATGTGTTGGTCATCATGACGAACCAGCTTGTGCTACAGCTTGTCCAACTGAAGGCTGTATTACTTGGAATGCTATCGGTGAAAGCCCAGAGCATCGTGAAGATATCACTGATGAACAACGTACAAATTTAGAGCCAGTAGTAGAATAGTTCTTAACTCTAGTAAAGACACTATATATAGTGTCTTTACTACCTTTTTTTATAAATTTCCAACTTTAATTTTTTTATTGCCAATATTTGGATATAATTCCACCCTAATTTTATATATATATAATAGGAGATTTGATGGAACGTACACTATCAATAATAAAACCAGATGCCGTATCTAAGGGTGTTGTAGGTAAAATTTTAGATCGTTTTGAGAGCAATGGACTTAAAATTGCAGCTACTAGAAAGATTCAACTTTCTCGTGCAGATGCTGAAGCATTTTACGGGGTTCATTCAGAGAGACCTTTTTTTGGTGACTTAGTTGACTTCATGATTAGTGGACCAGTTGTTGTAACTGTACTTGAAGGTGAAAATGCAATGCAAAAAAACCGTGACTTAATGGGTGCTACTAACCCTAAAGAAGCTGAAGTTGGTACTATCCGTGCTGATTTTGCTGAAAACATTGATGCTAATGCTGTTCACGGTAGTGATTCTGTTGAAAATGCAGCAGTTGAAATTGCATTCTTTTTCTCAGAAAGAGAAATTTCTTAAGTTTTAACTTGAAAATAAAACTTATAAAAATTGGCAGGATACCATTGGATTTTGATATGAAATCTGATGAAATAATTTTTAAAGGTTATTTGCAGTATCATGCTAATAAATTAATCCTACTCAAGGCAAACTTAAGTGGAAAGATTGACGTAGACTGTGATATATGCGCGGATAATTTTGATTTAGATCTAAACGAAGAGATAGAATTTTATCTTCATAGTGGTATCTATAAGAGTGAAAATGAAAGCTTGTTAGAAGTTATAGAATGTTTAGATGATACAGCTAACTTACAAGAGATTTTGAACTCTGAAATTGAACTTATTAAAAGTGATTATAACACTTGTGAAAATTGTAGAACTTAGATTCTAAATCAAGTTTGGAATGACGAAGTTAGTCAGATGCGAAATATTTGTCATTTGCTAAACATTCGTCACCTGTTAAACATTCGTCATCCTGAACTTGATTCAGGATTTAATTAAATAAAAACAAAGGACATACAATGGCAGTACCTAAAAGAAGAGTCTCTCATTCTCGCTCAGCGAAAAGAAGAACTCACTATAAAATTACTTTAGCTAAACCAGTTAAAGATAAGGATGGAACTTATAAACTTCCACACCACATTAACCCAACTACGGGTGAGTACAAGTAGTCAATGGTAAAAATTGCTATTGATGCAATGGGTGGGGACTTCGGTCCTGAACCGATTGTTAAGGGTTGTATCGCTGCTTTAAAACAAAAACGTTTCGTACCTATACTTGTAGGAAAAAAAGATGAAATTTTACCTCTGTTACCAAGACGTTATAGAGCTGAGATTTTTATAGTTGAGGCAAGTGATGTAATAGCTATGGGTGACGCTGCTACTGATGCAGTAAAACGTAAAGAAAGTAGTATATACAAAGCTATAGAACTAGTAAAAAATGGTGAGGTAGATGGTATAGTGTCAGCTGGACATAGTGGAGCTACTATGACTTTAGCTACATTAAGGTTAGGTCGTTTAGCTGGTGTAGTGCGTCCAGCCCTAGCTGCACTTATGCCTACAAAAACAACTCGTCGCTCTATTTTACTTGATGTTGGAGCTAACGTAGATTCAAAAGCTGAACATTTAGCCCAATTTGCTATTATGGGTGGATGTTATGCTGAAGATATGTTTAATATAGATACTCCAAGTATTGGTCTTTTAGCAAATGGTGAGGAAGATTCAAAAGGTAATGATGTAACAAAATCTGCTTTTAAAATGCTTAAAGGATATAAAGGTTTTAAAGGCAATGTAGAGGGTGCTGATATATTCAATGGTAGCACTGATGTTATTATTACAGATGGTTTTATTGGAAATCTTGTTTTAAAGGCTAGCGAAGGTGTAGCATCAACTGTAAGTCAATTGATAAAAGAGTATATTAGAAAGTCTCCTATTTCAATTACTGGTGCATTATTGATGAGAAAAGTTTTTAAACTTCTAAAAAAACAAATGGATTATGAAGAGGTTGGTGGGGCACCACTTCTTGGTATTAAAGGCTGTGCAATTGTTAGTCACGGNAAGTCTGGTCCAAAGGCTATAAAAAATGCTATTTTTCAAGCTATCAATTATGTTGATACTGGTGTAAATGAGCATATAGTTACAAGAGTAGCAGAATTAAAATCTAAAGAATTAGAAGCAGAGAAAGTTTAAATGGCTTACGCAGCATTTCGTTCTATTGGGGCATATGTACCAAGTAAAATATTATCAAATGACGACTTGTCCAAGATAGTTAATACTACTGATGAGTGGATTACAAAAAGAACTGGGATAAAAGAACGTCATATCGCAGCAAAAGATGAAACAACTAGCGATATGGGTGTGGAGGCTGCAAAAAAAGCTATTAAGCGTAGTGGAATTGATTTAGATGATATAGATATGCTTGTATGTGCAACTATATCACCTGATTATTTTTGTATGCCATCAACCGCTACAATAATTTCTACAAAACTAGGGCTTAAAAATGTAACTGCATTTGATATATCTGCAGCATGTACAGGTTTTGTATATATACTATCAATTGCAAAAGCATTTATAGAATCTGGTATGMAAAAAAATATTTTAATTATTGGTGCTGAAAAGTTATCTGCTATAACTGATTATACTGATCGTGCTACATGTATACTTTTTGGTGATGGTGCTGGTGCAGCTATAATATCAGCTACCGACAATAAAGATGAGGCTATTATTGATGTGCATACTGGTGCTGATGGTGCATATGCTGATTTATTAATGACTCCTAATGGGGGAAGTGGTTCAGTTCATGATAATCTTGACCAAGAAGCTGCAAGTTGTTTTATGCAGATGAAAGGTAATGAAACTTTTAAGGTAGCTGTTCGCACTTTAACTAAGGATGTTATAGAGATTTTATCTGAAAATGACATTCATAGTGATGAGATTAAACACTTTATACCACATCAGGCTAATTATAGAATTATTAAAGCTGTTGGTGATGCCCTAAAGCTTAAAGAAGAGCAGGTAGTGCTTACGGTAGCTAAATATGGAAATACTTCTGGAGCGTCTATACCTATGGCAATAAATGATATCTATGAGGCTGGTACACTAAAACAAGGCGAGCTTATGCTTCTTGACGCCTTTGGCGGTGGATTAACTTGGGGTTCAGCCCTAGTCCCTTTTTCACCATTGAAATAATATTTTAGACTCCCAGTCAAGCTGAGAGTGACGATGTATCGTCATTCTTAAAGTAGGTAATCTCGTCATTCTGGACTTGATCCAGAATCTAGTTTATTTTCTAAAATCTCTTTTATTTTTTTGTAAAACTCATTTTCATCAGGTAAACTAAGTTTTGCATCCCTTAACTTTTTTCCCCACATTGGGTTTGGAAAGTAACTATCATTTTCAAATCTAGCCATTACATGTATATGTACACGTGGGAGCATATTTGAAAATGATGCCATATTTATCTTTTTTGGATTGTAATATTTTTTCATTTCATATTCTATAATGTCGAAAATATCCCAAAGCTCTAATCTTAAGTTTTTTGGCATGTCGCCTAGTTCTTTGTACTCTTCTTGTGTGAATATTTTAAGCCAAGGGATTTGACTATTTTCTGTTTCTATGAAGAAGTTTTTATTTTTGTAGATTATCATTATTGTATTATATCTAAAAGTGAATGTAGACTCCCAGTCAAGCTGAGAGTGACGATATCTCGTCATTTTGGACTTGATTTAGAATCTAGACTCCCAGTCAAGCTGAGAGTGACGAAACTTCTTCATTCTTCAAGTAGGCAATCTCGTCATTCTGGACTTGATCCAGAATCTAGACCCAGTTAAGAGATTAATAAGACTTAGTCTCTATTACGATTACGATTACGGTTTCTATCACCACCACCGCCTGAACGGTTTCTATCTCCACCACGGTATCCACCACCGCCACCACCTGAACGGTTTCTGTCTCCACCTGAACGGTTACCACGGTATCCACCACTAGAACGACCACGACCACGACCACGGGAATCATTACGCTTAGACATACGTTCTAAAACAGCCTCTATTTTATCAGCAGGTATACCAATAGTGTTTGGACCTTTAAGAGTTTGTTTATCGAGAATCATAGATACTAATTTATACATGATTTGCTCTTCATCTATATCCTGTTTTAGCATATCAAGAATTTGATGAGCTTCATCATATATGTGTTGTTCTTCTACGGTTTTTACAATAYYYTTTASATTNSTTANCWYKTAAGTCATTYTTACTTGGAACRAAWGCATGTTTCATTGTAGTTCCAACTTTTGTTTTAATACGTTGAAGTTCTTTAAATTCAATAGGAGTTAAAAGTGTAATAGCCTTACCCTTAGTACCAGCACGACCAGTACGACCAATACGGTGTACATATGATTCTGGATCAAATGGGATATGGTAGTTAAATACATGAGAGATATTATCTACGTGGATACCACGAGCTGCAACATCAGTAGCTACAAGAACTTTAACTGAGTTAGATTTAAAACCTTTAATTACAGTTTCACGTTGACGTTGCTCCATATCCCCATGAAGTCCATTAGCTAAGTAACCAGCATTAGAAAGAACATTACTTAGACGATCAACTTCGGATTTAGTTCTACAAAATACTATTGATTTTTTAGTATCCTCTGAATCCATTAAACGTATAATAGCATCATCACGCTCACTCTCTTCAATCACATAATATTCTTGAGAAATATCAGTGTTTGTAGTTTCACCTTTAGTGATAGAGATAAATTCTGGATTATCTAAGATTCTCTCAGCAAGTAGTTTGATTGGCTTAGGCATAGTAGCTGAAAACAGTAAAGTTTGACGCTGTGATGGTAGGTATGAAAAAATTTCATTAATATCATCTAAAAATCCCATGTCAAGCATCTCATCAGCTTCATCAAGAACAACTACAGATGGAGTAAAGTCACTTAACATATCTTTTTTAAGTATATCTAAGAGACGACCAGGTGTAGCAACTACTACAGATGCCCCACGTTCAATTAAGTCGATTTGACGCTTATATGAACTTCCACCATATACAGTTACAGTTCTAGCACCCATATTTCTACCGTATTTGAATAATTCATCAGATACCTGTGTAGCTAACTCACGAGTAGGCGTAATTACTAGAATTTCAACACCATTATTTTTTTGCATATTATTTAAGGCTGGAAGACCAAATGCTGCTGTCTTACCAGTACCAGTATGAGCTTGACCAACCATGTCACGRCCAGCTAGTATTATAGGGATAGCTTCTGCTTGGATAGGGCTAGGAGTTACGAAACCAGCATGTTTTACAGCTTGTAGTATATCTTTGTTTAAACCTAAGTCATTAAATGTTATTGTTGGTTCTTCTTGCTTATTTTCTTCATTTGTTTGTGCATTTTCTTGCATCATTTTCCTTTTGTTAGGAGATGATACAAGTATGTCAAATAGACACAGGCACCTTCCCCTAAAATATTTCGCGAATTATACCTAAATTATATATATTATTTATTTAAAGATATTATATTTTTGATTACTTAAGTTTATATTGTGTAAAAAATGGATAAGAATTTGAGATATGTTTTCATTTTTTTGTTATCTAAATTAGTATACAATCCGTTTAATGAATATCATCAAAAAATTAATATTATCTGGTTTACTGTTTTCTTTTAGCTTACTTGCTTTACATGATTATATAGTTGAATACTTAGATAGCAATACCCAAGCTAATATTTTTAAATACAAATTTTGTAATTCTTTGGATGAGTTAGATGAGTTAGATGAGTTAGATGAGTTAGTTTTACATGTGCATGATAATATACATACTTTATTGTCAGTCCCAATCTCAGAAACAGTAAATATCTTTTTTATATCAGCATATTTAAAAACACAAGATCCCTTAATCAATTTTACATCTCAGGTAAATAAAGTACCACAAAGACCACCTCTAAGTTAAACCTTTTAATTCATATATTATTTTATTAAAGAAGGTTAACTATGCAACTAAAATTATTTTTAGTTCTTTTGACAGTTATAAATGTGCATGCTCAAAATTTAGAAGAGATTTTAGATTTTTTAGATAAAAGTGAAAAAGCACGTTTTATAAAAGAAAGAACTTATTCAACTATAGCTCAAAATGAGTTATCTACAAGTCAAGAAGCTCCAAGTATATCTACGAGTTTATCACAAGCAATTGAACGTACGCACAAGGGTAGGGAATATTCTATCAGTATTGGGCAAACTATACAAGATCCTTTTTCTTTAGCACACAAGGATATGGCTACAAAATATTTAACTAGTTCTATGAATCAAGAACTAAAACATGAACTTCATATTTTAGAATTAGATATTACATCAAGATATCACTCTGCTTGTATTTCAAAAGAGATAAGGAATAAGGCTGATTTACTTTTTAAACAACAAAGTAATAAGTTTAATCAACTTAAAGAATCATATGTCTTAGGTGAAACTTCTAAGAAGAATTTTCTTTTTAATAAACTTGATTTACTCAAACTTAGACAAAAAGTCATTTCACAAAAAAGAGCTTATTTAGAAGAGCTTTCATACCTTCAAGAGACTATTGATAACTTAGAAATTGATGATTTATCATGTAATGATTTAGTAAAAATTTCTAGGCATATTAAACTAAATGAAATTAATGAACATGGAAAGATAATAAATATATCTTATTTACAAGCCTCAGCCTTAGCTTTYTCTAAAGTATATGATTCAGCTTTAAGTTCAATCTCTTATAAATTACTTTTTCAAAAAGAGTTAGATACAAAACGTTATACATTTGGTTTAAGTATTCCAATAAGCTCTTTAACATCTAAAAAAGAGAATCAAAGAGCTTTATATCTACATAAAAATACAGCACTAATAGCCCAGAAAGAACTTTTAAAATCAGAGATATTTAATATTTCGAAATCTTTACAACTAAAGGTAGAAACACTTTATGATGAATATACACTATTAAAAGAAGATATATTGCCATTAAATTTTGAACTTAAAGCTATATCCAAATCTGCTTTAAATGAGGGAGAGGGCACAATAATGCAATATCTTGATTCTACAAGATCTTACTCTGAAAATATATTAGAAATGTTAAGGATAAAAAAGGAATATTATTTTAATCTTTTTGAACTTTATAAACAAGCCGATTTAGACTTAGGAGAAAAATAATGAAAATATTAATAACAATGTTAGTATCAACAGCCTTGCTTTTGGCTTCACAAACTATAAAAATATCAAAACAACAACAAAATGATTTAGGTGTAAAGAATGAAAATATCACAGCTGTTAAAAGTATGTTTATTGGACCATATAACGGAATTATTCGTTTAGATAAAAAAGATATTATTTCGGTTGGATCAAATGTGGATTCTATTATCCACAATATATATGTAAGAAAACTAGAAAATGTAACAAAAGGTGAGAAGTTACTAACACTTAGAAGCAATGAACTCTTAAGTTTTCAACAAAACTATATTGAAGCACTTATAAAAAGAGAGAATATAAATAAGAATTATGAAAGAAATCAAAAACTTCAAACTACTGGAATAATCTCACATAAAAAACTTTTAGATTCACTAAAAGATAAACAAACTAATGATTTAAGAGTTAAGTTAAACGCCAATAGATTATTAACTAGTGGTTTTACTTTAGAAATGTTAAAAAGAATTCAAAAAACTCACTCGGCAATAATGCAGATAAATATATTGGCTCCTAGGAATGGAGTTGTAAATAATATAGATATCAACATAGGTGAAAAAGTAGAATCAAATCGTAGCATGATGAGTATATACGCTGATGGTAAAAGGTTTATTGAAATAACAATTCCAGTAAAAACAGTAGAATATATATCCATTGGAGATTTTTGTGAATTTGATTCATATAAGGCAAAAATTATTGCAATTGGTAATGTTGTTAAGTCCCAATCTCAATCAGTTAGTGTAATGGCAGTTATAGAAAATGATAAAAATATTATGATAAATAGAATTTATAGAGTCAATATATCTAAAAGTATAAGTGATACCTTTAAAATTAAAAAGTCTGCCTTGGTATTTCTTAAAAATAAAGCCTATATTTTTAAACAAATGGATACTGGTTTTGAAGTATTAGATGCAAAAATTATTAAAGAAAGTAGTGAGTTTTATATAATAAAATCTGACTTAAAAGAGGGTGATTCTTTAGCAATCTCTTCCACATCCGCATTACTTAGTGCAATGGATAACTAGGGTGAGTGAGTTTTTAGTAAACTTTGCATTAAAGCAAAGAATCTTAGTGCTTTTACTTGCCGTAGTAGTTCTTCTTTTTGGTGCCTCATCAATGATGAAACTACCAGTAGATGCTTATCCAGATGTAGCACCAACTCAGGTAAAGATTATTTTAAAATCTTCAGGAATGACCCCAGCTGAGATGGAAGCTAGAGTTACTATACCAGTTGAGCAAAATATGCAGAGTATCCCAAATCAAAAGATTGTTAGATCCTTATCGAAGTATGGAATTTGTGATATTACTATTGATTTTACTGATGGTGTTGATATTTACTGGGCTAGACAACAAGTAGCACAAAGGTTAAGTGAGGTTCGTTCAGATTTACCAAAAAATATATCTGGTGGTTTAGCCCCTATAACTACGCCCTTGGGTGAGGTTTTAATGTTTACGATAGAATCTGATACCCTAGATTTAAAACAAAAAAGAACACTTCTTGATTGGGTTATAAATAAAAGAATAAGGTCAATTGATGGTGTAGCTGAAACAAATGCCTTAGGAGGTTATGTAAAAACTTATGAGGTAGTTCCCAATTTTGCAAAGATGAAGCAGTATAAAATTAATATGTTATCTCTGCAAGATGTATTAAAACAAAACAATAAAAATGATGGGATAGGAAGATTATCTATAGGTGAACAAAGTTTATTTATTCGTTCAAAGGGTAGACTTAAAAATATAGATGATATCTCAAACTTGATTGTAAAATATGATAATGGTGTAAATATTAGAGTATCTGATATAGCTGAAGTTAGAATTGGTTCATTAACAAGGGCTGGTTTTGTAACTAAGGATGGTAAAAAAGAAGCTGTACAGGGTTTAATTTTATCAAGAAAAGGGGTAGATACATCAGCTTTGCTTGTTAGGGTAAAAGATGAACTTAAAAAAATAGAAAAAGATTTACCAACTGGCACTAGTATTAATATTTTTTATGATCGTTCAGACTTGGTATCTAAGGCTATAAATACTGTATCAACTGCACTTATTGAAGCTCTTATTTTAATAGTTATAGTACTGTATTTGTTTTTAGGTAATTTTGCCTCTGCCTTTAGTGTAGCTATAATTTTGCCATTTGCGGGCATGATGACATTTATAGCTATGTCATACTTTGGTATTAGTGCAAACCTTATGAGCCTTGGTGGATTGGCTATAGCTATAGGTATGCTGGTGGATGCTGGTGTTGTTATGGTTGAAAATATTAGTGAGCATCTTTATAATGAGAAGCATAAAAATGAATCTAAACTATATCTAGTTCTAAAATCTGCTAAAGAGGTTTCTTCCCCAGTCTTTATAGGTATTTTGATTATTATTATAGTTTTTTTACCATTATTAACTTTAGAAGGTTTAGAGGGTAAATTATTTGTGCCAGTAGCCCTTAGTATAGTGTTTGCTTTATCATCATCACTACTTTTGGCTTTAACATTTATTCCAGTGATTAGTTTTTATATTTTAAAGCAAAAAGTTCATCCAAAAGTTGCTCTAATGGTATTTTTAGAATTAAGATATGAAAAAATTTTAAAATATTCATTAAAACACCAAAAAACTGTATTTATAATAGCTGGCTTATTATGGATACTTGCTCTTGGTGCGTATACACAGGTTGGAAAAATTTTTATGCCAAGCCTTGACGAGGGCAATGTAATTATAGGTATTGAGAAAAATCCATCTATATCTTTAGAGGCTAGTCGAGATATTGATTTAAAAATTCAGCAAGCCTTACTTAGGGATGTACCTGAGATTATATCTATAGTAGCTCGTGGGGGTAGTGATGAGATAGGTCTAGATCCAATGGGTTTAAATGATACTGATACATTTTTAGTATTAAAACCAAAAGAGCAATGGAGGGTAGAATCTAAGGAATGGTTACTAAATCAATTTCGTTCTGTATTGGATGAGTTTGTTGGAATTAAATATATTTTCACACAACCAATAGCTATGAGAGTCTCAGAGATGCTTAGTGGCTCACGTGGTGATATTGTTGTAAATATTTATGGTGATGATACTCAAAAGATAGAGAGCATAGCTAAACAAGTAGAATCCATTACTAAAACTATAAAGGGAAGTAGTGATGTATATAAAAAAGCGAATGAGGGTGTAGCTTATTGGGAGTTAGAGTTTAAAGACGAAGCTATGGCTAGGTATGGTGTCAGTAGGGATGAACTATCTGTATATCTTCTTTCAGCTGTAAATGGTGTGCAACTTGGGATTATTCAAGAAGATTTAAGAAGAATACCCCTTATGATTAAGGKCTCTAAAGATATGCAAACTAGTATGAAAAATAATTCTGATCTTTTATATATATTGGAAAATGGAAATACTATAGAGATAAATGAATTAGTTAACTTTAAAATGACTTTAGGGCCAGTTCAGATAAACCATGAGAATTCTATGAGAAAAAGTCTAGTTCAAACTAATGTAGTTGGCAGAGACTTAGTTGGTTTTGTAGATGAATTAAGTGAAAAAATAGATAATGCTATAGATTTACCACATGGTTATTTTATAGAGTATGCAGGTGAGTACAAAAACCAACAACGTGCAGCTAAAAGGTTATCCTTTATTATACCATTAAGCATTGGACTTGTATTTATTTTACTTCTTATGACATTTAAGTCCTCCCTTCAAGCATTTTTAGTATTACTAAATATCCCTTTTGCTCTTATTGGTGGAGTTTTTGGTTTATACTTAAGTGGTGAGTATCTAAGTGTGCCAGCTATAGTTGGTTTTATTGCCTTAATGGGTATTGCAGTTTTAAATGGGGTAGTTATGCTTAATTATTTTAACTATTTAAGAGATTCTATAAAAGATTCTTTAGAACTTGTTACACTTGGTTCCATTAGAAGACTTAGACCAGTACTTATGACAGCTATGATAGCTGCCCTAGGTTTAATCCCAATGTTATTTGCAACTGGACCTGGTTCTGAAATACAAAAACCTTTAGCTATAGTTATTATAAACGGTTTAGTATCATCTACATTTTTAACTTTAGTATTATTACCTATTTTATATCATAGGTTTGTATTAAAAAAATAGGGTTATTAGCAATTTTTGACTTGAAATTTCGTCATTTTTGACTTGAAATCTCGTCATTCTGGACTTGATCCAGAATCTAAGTAATAGATCCCAAATCAAGTTTGTGATGACGAGATACGAAGTTGGGATGACGAAAGGTTAAGTTTGGGATGATGAAATCAAATGACTAGATACGAAGTCCACAATGAGCAAGCCAAAGTTAATAATAATGCTAATATTTTTATAAAAACTATTTTAGATATGATATAAGTATGATACAAAGGGATAATTAACTTATGCAGATACAAACTCAATATAACTATGAAAAAACTTGGACTACTACAAATGAGACCGACTTACTAAGAATAATAGAAGAGGAGATAGGTGATGCTGACCCTAAAGCTACCTTAGTTTATGTAAAAGAGGCTATTAAAGATGGCAAGACAATTACAGTTGGCTCTTGTAGATTTAAAAAGAAGATATAAGGAATAGATAGCATGAATAATCTTACAAAATGTGGTGCACCAGTATTTGAACTTCCATTTTTATATCTTATTATGTCTATATTAGTTTTTATGTTTAGTACTGGAAAGTATGGAATAAATTTAAGATAAAACCTGAAATATAAGCCTTAATGAAAAAAGTTTACTTAAGGGTGTGGAACTTTAATTTTAGAGTTAAGACTCCAAGCGATAAGTATCATAAAAGTTAAAACTGCCTCAGCTGCTATATAGTTATATGTAGCTGCTAGATATACTAACCAAAGAAGTATAGCAGCTAATGGAGTTGGGACTCCTGTGAAAAATTTATCCACATTACCAGCATCTGTATGAATGTTAAAGTGTATTAGACGTCTTAAGCCTGAAATAACATAATAGATACTTATAACAGCACTAAGTCCAAGTACAGTAGATGAAAAATTACTAATATATACAGCCTGAAAAATTAAAAATACTGGTACTAATACAAAAGATAAAAAGTCTGCAAAACTATCTAGTTGTACTCCAAACTCATTTGATAAATTATATTTTCTAGCAATTTTMCCGTCAAATATATCAAAGGCTCCACCAATCCAAGCTAAAATTATTGCAAGAAAAAAGTTATTTTGAGTTATAAAATAAGTAGCTAATAAACCAGCTGTAATGTTTACAAAAGTAAAAAGGTTAGCTAAGTTAAAGTGAGAGGATGGATTAAAAATAAATTTCATGTATAACCTTAATATTGTTATGTAAGTGTAATTATAGCAAAGCTAATACAGAGGAATATAAAAGCTTAATTGAAAATGATAAATATTATCAATATTAATAAGTGCTTAAGTTTATATTTACTACTATTACGAATATTAAAATTCTTGGAGAAGATATGAGTAATATAGTCAAACTAAGATTATTATTTGTTATGATTATAAATATCTCTGCAGCAGAAGATGAGTATACAGGTATTAGGGATAATGCACACTCTATAAAAGAGAGTATTTCAAAACTTTCAGAGTTAGAGAAAAAAGAGATATCAATTGTTGGAAGTTTTGATAGTATGTTTAAGGACGCTAAGGTAATAGGGCAAATTAGGTTTATGTACTTTAGATATAATTATAATGCTTTAAGTGATACATATGCAACTGGAGATGCTGCCTTAGTAAAATATGAGTTAGCTGAATATAATGATTTTAGTGCAGCTGCTGCTTTTACAAGTTCTTATGATATTTCTGCTTTTACTGGTGATAATACCAAGTTTAATAATGAATTTTCAACAAATGATGGCTTTTATGCTGAAATATCTGAGTTATATATTAATTATAAAAATTCTGGACTAAATATTCGTATAGGTCGTCAGCTTATCGATACCCCCTTGGCAGATAATGATGATATAAGTATGATTGAAAACTCTTTTGAAGCATATATAGCTACTTATGAAATATCTGAATTCTCTTTTATGTTTGCTTTATTAAAAAGATGGCATGGTATAGATACTAGACTTGATGTAGATAAGCCTTGGCAAGATACTGGTAAAAAAGGCACTTATTTAGCTAGTATAGTTTATTCAAACAAGGTGATTGATTTTGGTCTTTGGTATTATGATATATCTAAAAGTAATTCTTCAAATACAGCTACCGGTAATATAGCTAATAGGTCTATATATACTGATTTAAGTATCCATTTACATCCAAGCAGAGATATTTTTGTTCATGCTAATATTCAGTATCTAAATCAAAATGAATCATCTAATAGTGATATAGAATCTTTTATATATGGTACATTTTTAGAAGTTAAAGATATTACTTTAGGTATAGCATATAACAAGTCATAAAAACAAGCTAGTAAAAATAGTTTTTCTGGATATGGTGGTGGTACATTATATACAAATATGGATAATATGATTTTAGATAATATTACACAAGATAGGGATGCTAGAGCTTTAGTAATGACAGCATCATATAATACTGGTGATTTTAATTTATTTTATGCATATGGTGACTTTTATGGATCAGCAGATTCTTCTGGAATTAGTGAGCATATTTATGAGCAAAATATTGGTTTTGATTATAAATATAAACAAAACTACACTGTAAGTGCTATTTATACAATTCAAGATGATAAATATAATACGGGTGTTAATAATGGTGACTGGACTAATTTTAGAGTCCTTGTTTTATATAACTTTTAATATAAGGGATGAAAATGTACAAAATTATAATATCACGTTTAGTTAAATTGTTGCTCTTAGATAAGACAATAATTTTTACTTTTGATATAATTAAATTAAAAAGTTATAAATATGCCTAATAAAAAACTAATAGATTGTAAAAAAGCCTGTAAAGTTAGAGTATTGAAATTAAATGCAAATCCTGAGTTAAAACAAAGATTTATTTCATTTGGTATTATGAAAGGTGCTGAACTAGAGGTACTTGAGTATGCACCAAGAAAAAGTACTATTGAAGTTAAAGTTGATAAAACAATAATCGCACTCCGTGCTCAAGAAGCAAAGTTAATTGAGGTAGAAAAAATATGAATTTAGAAAAAATGTCTTGTCCAATTACAGCTAGGCATATAAAAGTTGCTCTAGTTGGTCAGCCTAATGTTGGTAAGAGCATGTTAATTAATTCTATATCTAATGCTAATTTACATGTTGGAAATTTTACAGGTGTAACTGTAGAGAAGTCTGAGGTCTTATTTGATTATAAAGATTATCATTTTACAGTAGTTGATTTACCAGGTACATATGCACTTAATGACTATACTATTGAAGAGAGAGTTACAAGTGAGTATCTAACTGGGGCTGATTACGATTTAATTATAAATGTAGTAGATTCAACAAATTTACAAAAAAACCTACAACTTACTTCAGAATTAATGAGTGTAGGTAAAAAGATAGTAATTGCCTTAAATATGACTGATGAGGCGGATAAAGAGGGGATTGAAATTAATGCAGGGTATATGTCCAAACTTCTTGGAATTTCTTGTATAAAAGTGTCTGCACATACAAAAGAGGGCATAGAAACTTTAATCGAAACTCTTGTAAAAGATTTTGAATTAGAAAATTTTGAGCATAAACTTATTTTTTCTGAACCAGTAGAAGAGGAGATAGCTCAAATAGTCTGGTACCTTGATAAACATAGGTATAATGATGGGAATACACATAGAAATATTGCCATAAATCTTTTAAAAAGTGATAAAAAAACATATGAAAAACTTCATGATGAGCCAATTTGGACTGAGCTTCAGCCAATACTTATAGAGGCAGCTAGACATATAGAACTTCATCATGATTGTGATGATATTAAAGAAGCATTCGCAGGTGAATATGCATCTTTTAATAGGGGTGTTGTAGCTGAGGTTGTAAAACAAACTAAATTTGAAGAAAAAAAGACTTTAACACAAAAGATTGATAATGTTTTAATTCATCCAGTTATTGGTATCCCAATATTTTTATTTTTAATGTGGGGTTTATTTCAACTAACATTTGAAGTTGGCTCTATCCCTATGGAGTGGATTGCTGGAGTATTTACTTGGTTGGGGGATGCTGTAGGTGCTACTATAACTAACGATGATATACGTTCACTTGTAGTTGATGGTATTATAGCTGGTGTAGGGGCTGTAGTTTTATTTGTACCAAATATAGTTATACTTTTTGTAGGAATAGCTCTTTTAGAGAGTACTGGTTATATGTCCAGAGTTGCATTTTTATTAGATGGATTTTTTCATAAATTTGGAATGCATGGACAATCATTTATACCATTAGTTACAGGTTTTGGTTGCTCTATTCCAGCTTATATGTCTGCTAGAATTCTTAAAAATGACCGCGATAGACTTTTAACCTTATTTATCATTGGTTTTATGTCTTGTGGGGCAAGATTACCAGTATATGTACTTTTTGCTGGTGCATTTTTCTCCGAGGGTATGGCTGGAAATGTTTTATTTATTATTTATATTTCTGGAGCTATAATAGGTTTACTTGCAGCAAAAATATTAAAAATGACAGCATTTAAAGGTGCAGATGAGCCATTTGTTATGGAGATGCCAAAGTATAGATTACCATCATTTAAGTTAATTTGGCATACAGTTGTAAGCAAGACTATGATGTACCTAAAAAAAGCTGGTACATATATAGCTGCCGCATCTATGATAGTTTGGTTTTTAAGTAATTATCCACATAACTTAGTTATAGAAGAATCTTATAATAAAAAAATAGAGATGTCTAGTACTGAGAGGGAAAAATCAATACTTGAAAATGAAAAAGCTGAAAAATTATTAGAAAAATCTTATTTAGGTCGAATTGGTAAATTTTCTGAACCTTTATTTGAGCCAGTCGGATTTGACTGGAAAATGAGTGTAGCACTTCAAACAGGTTTAGCTGCAAAAGAGGTAGTAGTATCAACCTTAGGTGTACTTTATTCACTTGGTGGAGATGTTAGTGAATCTGATAGCTCATTGATTACAATTATTTCTAAGAATATATCTTTTGCATCAGCTGTAGCCTTTATAGTTTTTGTTATGATTTATTTACCATGTTTAGCCGCATCTATTGTATTTACACGAGAAGCTGGACATATAAAATATTTCTTTTATTTATTTGCATTTACGTCTATAGTAGCTTATGCACTATCATTTATAGCATATAATGTGACACTTTTTCTTACTTGATTAACTTTTAATTAGCCGACTTGTTGTAAGATATTTTTATGAAAAAAATATTAATGATTGAAGATGACTTAGAATTAGCAGAAATATTAACAGAATATTTAGAKCAGTTTGAGTTTGAGGTTATCACTGAAGATGACCCTTTTAAAGCAGTAAGTATATTAAAATTAGAGCCTTTTGATTTAGTAATATTAGACCTTACCTTACCAGGTATGGACGGTTTAGAAGTATGTGAGGCTATACGTGAACGTCAGGATATYCCTATMGTWATMTCTWSTGCAAGAAGTGATGTAACTGATAAGGTTAAGGCTCTTGAACTTGGTGCTGATGATTATCTTCCAAAACCATATGACCCACGTGAACTTGAAGCTAGGATACATTCTGTTCTTCGTCGTTATGAAGCTAAATCTCAGGAAAAAATAGAAAGTAAATCGGACTTTAAATGCGATATATCTGCTATGGTGATTACTTATAAAAATAGGAATATAGATCTTACAAATGCAGAGTTTGGAATACTTTCTTATATGATTAGCAAACAAGGTCTTGTAGTCTCTCGTGAAGATTTAATCCATAATGTAAATGCTATAAATGAAGATAGTTCAAATAAAAGTATAGATGTAATGGTTGGTAGAATTAGAAATAAACTTGGTGATAAATCTTTAATAGAATCTGTTCGTGGTGTAGGTTATAAACTACTGAAATAAAAGGATAGATAATTGAGAAAACATGCAGTAGTAATAACTGTTTTATTTGCCCTTGGAGTTACATTGCTTAGTGTAAGTGTAGTTTTTTGGGAATTTTTTAAACTAAATAAACAGCAGTATGTTAATCATATTTTTACTAAACATGTAATTATTACTCAAATATATAGAGAAAATATGCAACGTAATAATTCTCAAATTATGTTAGAGGCTAATTTAGCTGTATATAATTTTGTAATTGAGAAAAATACTCAGAGACACGATATAATTATAAAACAATCTAAGATTTTAAAATCAAAAGAGTTTAAAAGTGTACAAAAAGCTTTAAAATTAAGTAAAATGGGTTTTTATACACAAAAAACTGTAACTGATTTAACAGCAACTATGCTTTTATTTAATAAAAAAATATATTTTTATCTACAAAGTCCAATGGGCTCTATACTTATATTGGATGAAAAGTTAAAGCCATATACATATTGGTCTTTAGCTTATGCATATTTGACAATTATTTTAATAATTATATTTTCTTTTGTACTTATTTTACAACGTTTAAGACCATTAATGAGATTAAGAAAAAAAATTGCCCTGTATGGTGATGGTAATATGAATATATCTTTTAAGACTAAGGGTAAGGATGAAATAGCTTTAATCGCCAATGAACTGGAGGTTGCAAAAGTAAAAATCAATACTATTTTAGAATCTCGTACACTTTTTTTACGTAATATTATGCATGAACTTAAAACCCCTATAGCTAAAGGTACTATAGCTACTCAGATGTTAGATTCTCAAAAACAAAGAGATAGGTTTAAATCTATTTTTGGACGATTAGAATCATTAGTTACAGAGTTTGCCTTTATTGAAGAAGTTACAAGTTTAGGCAATAAGGCAGATTTTGAAGAGTATAGATTAGTGGATATTATTGATGGTGCTATTGATATGGCAATGATAGAGGTTGATAATATAAGTGTAGATATAGACTGTAGCGTTAAACTTTTGGCAAATTATAGATTATATACTACAGCTATAAAAAATATGATAGACAATGGGATAAAGTATTCACCAGATAAACATATTAAAATTTTAATGATAAATAAAGAGCTTTCTTTTGAGAGTAAAGGGGAATGTATAGCTAATCCACTTCAGTATTATATAGAACCTTTTACAAAAGACAATCCGTCTAAAAATAGTTTTGGATTAGGTCTATACCTAGTAGATTCAATATTAAAAGCTCATGGTAAGGTTTTAGCTCATGAGTATGAAAATGGAGTAAATAGATTTATATTCGCATAAGTTTAGAGTAGTAGAATGGATATTATGAATAATAATTTCAAAATCGCTGGTTTTATACTTTTTTCTATTTGTTTTTTTGCCTTTGGCTGGTTAAGTCATACAGCTTATAGCCCAGTGCACAATATTAAAAAAGTAWCARNAYTRSWTAMTNTKRKTAAAAATAAAAAACTTAATGTAGTACTTCTAAATTCCCCCTCTACCTATTATATAGGCGCAAACTCACCAAAGGGTTTCGAATATGATTTATTAAAGTCTTATGCAAAAAGTCTTGGTGTTGAATTAAATATAACAGCTGTCAATACTGTAAAAGWAGCTATAGAATTTAGTAAAAATCCAAATATTCATATAACATCAGCATCTTTGGCAAAAACAGATGGACGCATAAAGTCTTTTAACTTTGGTCCCTCATATTTTGAGGTTCAAGAGCAGGTAGTGTGTTATAGGGGCATGTTGTGGGACGGAGTATTCCCAAAAGATATAGAAGATTTAACAGGATTAAAAATAACTATAGGTGAAGATACTAGTTATAGTGAAACAGTAAAATTATTACAATCTGACGGGTTTGATATTAATGTTACTCTCACCTCTGAATTTTCTACAGAAGAATTATTAGCTAAAGTAGCTACAAACGAGATAGACTGTACAATCGCAGATTCAAATATATATGCAATAAATCAARGATATTACCCAAATATTGCCTTAGCTTTTTCCATAAGTGGACGTGAGCAATTAGCATGGCTACTTACTTCTAACTCAAAAGATTTAGAGGCTAGCATGTATTCATGGTTAAATACTTTTAACCAAAGTGGGGAGATGGCAAGGCTTAAAGACCATTATTATAGTTTTGCCCTATTTTTTGATTATTATAATAGTAAAATGTTTTTTAAACGTATCAAATCAAGACTTCCAAAGTATAAAAAATATTTTAAAATGTACGGAAAAAGATATCATATCCCATGTTCAGTTTTAGCTGCTCAGTCTTACCAAGAATCACATTGGAATCCTAAGGCAAAAAGTTTTACAGGTGTGCGTGGTTTAATGATGTTAACAAAAGTTACAGCAAAAGGACTAGGTGTAAAAAATAGACTAGACCCTCAACAAAGCATAAGGGGTGGGGCACGACACCTAAACCAAATGATAAAAAATGTAGATTTAAATGTAGAGGGTGAAGATAGACTTAAATTTGCACTAGCTGCATATAATGTTGGCATGGGTCATATAAATGATGCCCAAATATTGGCAAAAAAAATGGGTYTAAACCAAAATGTATGGAGTGATTTAAAAATAGCATTGCCACTTCTTTCACAAAAAAAATATTATAGGATTTTAAAGCATGGATATGCGAGGGGGCGGGAACCAGTTAAGTATGWAGATTCTATATATGATTATAGAAATATTTTAGAAAATTCTCATGAGGACTTATATTCAAATAAGTGAGGACTAAGCCTCACCTTCCCTACCATCTGCAAGATCACTTAAAAATCGTTCCATATCGTATTTTACTCTGTATTCAGGTGTCATTATGTGTATAAGTATATCCCCTAAGTCAATTACAACCCAGTCCCCACTCTCATCAACATTATTGAAGTTTTCTTTAGGTTTGAGTTCATCTTTTAAATGATTCAGTAAGGCTGTAGTATGTTTAATACCAAGAGATGAAGCAATTATTGCATAATCAACAAAGTAATTTTTTTCTCTTAAGTCAAAAGCTTCTATACCCTCAGCTTTGTTTTTATCTAGTATGCTTGTGATTTTTTCTATTCTGCTTTGCAATGTTTTTCCTTTATAGTGTAAATTCCTTTGACGAGCAAATATTTATAAAATAAATGTTTAGCCGGAGAAGATTAGAATTTACTCTGTTTATCCTTCTCTCTTATTAATGTAGACGATATATCTTCATTTATATTCAGACTTATATACTCTTTTGGTATATCTATATCATCTCTAGTAGCTACAATAAACGTAACTAAATCTTTTAACTCATCATAACTTTGCCACTTATTTAGGCAAGCTAAGTTGTCAGCCCCTATAACTAAATATATATGTTTATATAATTTTAAAAAGTGTTTAACACTTTGTATTGATGGTACTTTTTGTCCTTGTATTATTTCATAATCAGAAATTTCAACACGATCAAAGCCATGAAATCTAGTCCTTAGGCAATTCAGCCTATTTATGGCTGAAGCAAAAGATTTTGATTTAAAGGGATTTAAAAATGTAGGCAATATTATAATTTTATCGACATTTTTAAATTTTTGTAAAGCTTTAACAATAGCCTCGTGACCGATATGTGGTGGGTCAAAAGAGCCACCAAAAAGTGCAATTGTATCCATAATTAAAGTGAATTATAGCTAAATTAAGGTAAAATTTCTCAAATTATTTTAGATAAGTAAAAAGACTACTTATAGATACTAGGAAATATAAATGGCATTAAAAATAGCAATTAATGGATTTGGTAGAATCGGTCGTTGTGTGGCACGTATAGCAGCAACTAGAGATGATGTAAAAATTGTAGCTATCAATGACATGGCAAGTATGGATATGATGCTGTATCTATTAAAAAATGATTCTGTTCATGGAACTTTTAAAAGTGATGTTGAGAAAATCGATGAAGATAATATAAGTGTAGATGGACAAAATATTAGAGTTTTTTCTGATCGTGATCCTAAGAATCTTAAATTTGCTGATTGTGGTGCTGATATAGTTTTAGAATGTACAGGTGTATTTTTAACTCAAGAATCTGCACAAATACATATAAACAATGGGGTTGATAAAGTTTTATTTTCAGCACCTTCAAAAGACAACTTGACAGATACCTTTGTAATGGGTGTAAATGAAGAATTATATGCTGGACAAAAAATAGTATCAAATGCATCTTGTACTACTAACTGTTTAGGTCCAGTAGCCCGTGTATTAGATGATGCTTTTGGTATTGAAAAAGGTCTAATGACTACTATACATTCATATACAAATGATCAAAATATTTTAGATGTAAAACACTCAAAAGATAAACGCCGTTCACGTGCAGGTGCTATTAATATGATTCCAACAACAACTGGTGCTGCAAAAGCAATTAGCCTTGTAATGCCACATCTAAAAGGTAAACTTCATGGACAATCTGTTCGTGTTCCAACTCCTGATGTATCTATGCTTGATTTAAATGTAGTTGTATCTAAACAAACTACAAAAGAAGAAGTTACAGAAGTATTTAATAAAGCAGCTGAGGGGAGACTTAAGGGTCTTTTATTGATGGATAAAGATATGCGTGTATCTCAAGATTTTGTAGGTTGTGAATATAGTTCTATAGTAGCTGAAGATTTAACTCAGGTTATTGGTGGTGATATGATTAAAATCATGGCTTGGTATGATAATGAATGGGCTTATTCAATGCGTCTGATAGATATGGCTATGCATATAAGTAAATAAGGAAAAATTTGGAATTATTAAATATAAAAAACCTTGACTTAAACTCTAAAAAAGTTTTTATTAGATGTGATTTTAATGTACCAATGGATGAGTTTGGTAATATTTCTGATGATAGAAGGATACGTTCAGCTATAGCTACTATCAACTACTGTTTAGATCAAGACTGTGCAATTATTTTAGCCTCCCATTTAGGTCGTCCAAAAGGTGAAAAAGATAAAAAATATACTTTAGCTCCAATTGCACGTCGTCTTCAACAATTATTAAAAAGAGAAGTAACATTAGCTTTAGATGTAGTTGGCGAAGATGCAATAACAAAGGCTAAAGAACTTGAACGTCATAAGATACTTCTTTTAGAAAATACACGTTATGAATCTGGTGAGATGAAGAATGATAAAAATTTTTCATCTAAATTAGCATCAATGGCTGATTTTTATATAAATGATGCTTTTGGCGTAAGTCATAGGGCACACTCATCTGTAGCTGGAATTACAGAATATTTTGATGTAAGTCATAAGGCTGCAGGTTTTTTACTTTTAAAAGAGATTGACTTTTTTGCGAAACTAATAAATAATCCTGCTCGTCCATTTGCAGCCATAATTGGTGGTTCAAAAGTGTCAGGTAAATTAGAAGCTCTTATAAATTTACTTCCTAAGGTTGACAAGATTTTAATCGGGGGAGGCATGGCATTTACCTTTTTAAAACAACTTGGATACGATGTTGGAAACTCACTTGTAGAAGATGATTTATTAAATGATGCGCAACATATTATGGATCAGGCTACTAAACTTGGTGTGAAACTTTATTTACCAGTTGATGTAGTAGCTGCTGAGAAGTTTTGTGCAGATTCAATTAGTAAATTAACTCCAGCTCAAGAGATACCAGATGGTTGGATGGGACTAGATATTGGTCCAGCTACTGTTAGACTTTATCGTGAAGTTTTAGCTGATGTACAGACTATACTTTGGAATGGACCTATGGGTGTGTATGAGATGGATAAGTTTGCTAGAGGATCTTCTAAAATAGCACACTTTGTAGCTGATTCTTATGCAACTACTGTCGTTGGTGGGGGTGATACAGCTGACCTTGTTCAAAGAATTGGTGTAGATGAAGAGATAAGTTTTATCTCAACTGGTGGTGGAGCTTCTTTGGAGTTATTAGAAGGTAAAGTCCTTCCAGGGGTATTACCATTAGTTATAGAGGATTAATTATATGATAATTGCAGCAAATTTAAAAACTAATTTTACACGTTCAAAGACGCAGGCTTATATAACTGAAATAGAAAATTTTTTAATAAAAAAAGCCAATACCCAAAAGGTATTAGTTTTTCCTGTTGCAAGTAGTTTAATCAAGCATACTGGAAAACTTACAATTGGAGCCCAAAATGCACATCCAGCTTTTAACGGTGCCTTTACAGGGGAAATAGCTCAAGAGCAATTAGATGAGTTTGAAATTAAAACTATTTTAATTGGTCATAGTGAGCGTCGTCATATTTTTGGTGAGACTCAAGAAGAGATAGTTAAAAAGTTTAATTATTATAAAGATTTATTATATAAAATAGTTTATTGTGTAGGGGAACCATTAGATAAAAGAGAAGCTGGACATGATAAAATGATGTCATATATATCTAAACAATATGAAGGTATTGATACAAGTTATAAAAAATTAATTATTGCATATGAGCCAGTTTGGGCTATAGGTACTGGTTTAACTCCTACACTAAAAGATATTGAATTTATACATAAAGAGCTAAAAGAAAAATCTTTAGCACCACTTTTATATGGAGGCAGTATTAAAGTTACTAATGCTAAAGAAGTTTTAGAACTTAAAAATGTGGATGGTATCTTAGTTGGGAGTGCAGCCTTGTATGCTAAACACTTTTGTACAATGATACAGTTTGCGCAGGATTTAGAAAAATAGAACCGAAATATTCTTGGGGTTCAAGTTTAGAGTGACGCTAATTTTGTCATTCCAAGCTTGACTTGGAATCTAATAGTTAATTGTTCAGAGAGTTAAATAATAAATAAAATTAAGGGAGAATATTAATGGTAATGAAGGGTAAAAAAGGTCTTATAGTTGGACTTGCAAATAATAAATCTATAGCATATGGTATAGCTAAATCTTGTGCAGAACAGGGCGCTGAAATGGCATTTACATATTTAAATGATGCTTTGAAAAAAAGAGTTGAACCAATAGCTAAAGAGTTTGGATCAGATAAGGTTTATGAACTAGATGTATCAAACGAAAATCATATGGCTGGGATTGCTGAATTAGTAGAAAAAGATTTCGGTAAAATTGATTTTTTAGTTCATTCAGTAGCTTTTGCACCAAAAGAAGCTTTAAGTGAGCCATTTATGAAAACAAGCAAACAAGCCTTTCAAATAGCTATGGACATTTCAGTATATTCTCTGATTGATTTAACTAACCGTTTAGAATCTGTATTATCTGAGGATGCTTCTATTTTAACACTTTCATACCTTGGTGGACCAAAGTACATTGTAAATTATAATGTAATGGGTGTAGCTAAGGCTGCATTAGAATCTACTGTAAGATATATGGCAGTAGACTTAGGTAAAAAAGGTCAAAGAGTTAATGCAATTTCTGCTGGACCAATTAGAACATTAGCAGCTGCGGGTATTGGAGACTTTAAACAAATTTTAAATTGGAATGAGACTAATTCACCATTAAAGAAAAATGTTACAACTGATCAGGTTGGTAATTCTGCTATGTATTTATTAAGTGATTTAAGTTCAGGCGTAACTGGTGAAATTCATTATGTAGATAATGGATACAATATTATGGGTATGGCTGCTGCTGAAACTACTGATGAGGGCAAGACTGTTCTTTCTTGGGACGTTAAATAGTATAAGCTTAAGTTATTAGATTCTGGGTTAAGCCCAGAATGACAATGTTGTAACCCAGAATAGTAATCTCGTAATCCAGAATGATAATGTTGTAACTCAGAATATAAATGTCTTCGTCATTTTGAATTTAATTCAGAATCTAGTGCTTACTTTTCCCTATAACAGGCATGAAATTGATTTTTGCAGTATGTGAATTTTTTTCATCTGATGTATGAGATGAATTATATACTTGTATTTTATCTACATATTCTTGTAAGGTAAAATGTCTATTTTCATCTTTATATTTAGTTTGAACAAGCTTTTGCTTCTTAACTTGCTCCTTAGTCATCTCTTTTAGAACTAAACCTGTTTTAACAACAACTAATTTTGCAGAGCCATCTTTATTTGGAATAATTTTAACTTTAGTTTGTGCACTTGGAGCCTTAGTACCAGATACTATAGGTGACCATTCTTCTTTAAGCCACTTATCTAGAGAATTTTGTAAAAAACCTGTTTTTTTTTCTTTTTTCCCAGCAAATGCATTTACTGCTTTATTTTGAGATGGGTTTGCTCCATCAACTTGTGAACAAGAGTTCAATATTAAGACCATTGGTATTATTAGTAAAATTTTTTTCATAACAAATTATACTAAAAATAGTAAATAAAACGTTAATTTTCACTAAAATTAATAATGAATTGTAAAATATAAGTAAAATTTAAAATAAATTTAAAGTTAATAATGACATAATACCGTCAACATTAAGAGATGTTTCAAAAAAAGGATGAATATGAAATTTACGAAGTTAAGTTTAATAGCAGCGATGCTAATAGGTTCAAGTGCGTTCGCAATTGAAAACACAAAAGTATCTGGTAATGTAAAACTATACTATGGTACAGAAGATAATGACAATACTGCTGGTGCATATAGTCCKACAAATGCAGCTGCACAAAGTTCAGATGCTCAAACATCACTGTTTGATTCTAAAGGTGCATACGGAGATGTTGCAGTTAATTTAGAATTAACTACTGATTTAACGAAAGGYGTCTCTGCTGGTGTAAAAGCTACATATATAACTACTTTAGGTTTAGAAAATAACCTTGTAGATAATACTTGGTCAAATTCTCACGGCGTAACTGCTAATAGTGCTGCATCATTTTCTGGTGGATATCAACTAGATGATTCTATGTATGTTGGTGAAGCATGGATTGCTGGTACAGCTTTTGACACTACTTTAAAAGCAGGTCGTCAAGCATTAGATACTCCACTTGCATTTACTGAAACTTGGGGAATTGATCAAAATACTTTTGAAGCTGCTGTTTTAATTAATCAGTCTTTTCCTGATACAACTTTAATTGCTGCATATGTTGGTAAATCAAATGGTGCTGCTGGTGATGTTACATCAGCTCTTACAATTAATACTTTAGGTGCTGCACAAGCTGGTATTACATCTCAACATGGTACATTCAATACTTTTGGTACTGATGGTGTATATGTAGTTGGTGCTATTAACAACTCAATCAAACCTCTTACTATTCAAGCTTGGTATTATAACTTACAACAACTTGCAGAAGCTTACTGGTTACAAGCTGATTTAAAAATGAATGGCGTTTTAGCTGGTGTTCAATATGCAAATGTTGATTTAAGTAACAGTTCAACAAGTGCTACAGATGCTTATGCTTTTATGTTAGGTTATGAGATGAAAGATGTAGTTACAGTTAAAGCTGCTTACTCAACTGTTGATGACAAGGGTGTAATAGGTGTGTCAAATGTTGATACTACAAGTGGTCAATCAAAATTATATACTGAAATGTGGTGGTCATATGGTAAAGTTTCTTCTGTAGGTGCAGATTCTTATGCTTTAACAGCAGAAGGTAAATTATCTGGTGTTGATTTATTTGCAGGTTACTACTTCTMWWWTGTTWAYYYWWMTKCTACTCAAGATTTAGATGTTAGTGAATTTATTGTAACAGCTTCAAAATCATTTGGTCCATTAGATACTTCTTTAGCACTTATCTATGATGACATTGATGATAAAACTTCTGCAACATTAAGCGATGCTAATGATGCGAGAGTTACAACTTTACAAGTTTATTTAACTTATAACTTCTAGTCTAATTTTCTTTAAATTCATTTCCCCCTTTCCTGTTTTGTGGGGGGACTTGAAACTTTTTTTTTAACTACATAAATTTATCTAAAATATTTTTTTAATCTTATTCTCAATATAATAAGGACATAATACTATTTCTTATTATAAAAAATTATAAAGGGTTAGATTGAAATCAATTAAATTAAGTTTAATAGCAATAATTGTAATTATTTCAAGTGCATATGCAATTGAAAACACAAAATTATCTGGTGAGACTAAATTTTATTATGGTACTCAAGATACAAATTTAGCATCTGCTCCAGATATCTTTAATAAAGATGCAAGTTATGCAAATTTTGCAGTACACCTAGGTTTAACTTCTAATCTTAGTCATGGTATATCAGCTGGTATTGGTCTTCAGGCAGTATCTACCTTAGGTTTAGAAAATAATATAGCTAGTTTAGTTTGGTCTGGTTCTAATACTTCAACAGGTTCAACTACAAATAATACTTCTCAGTATGATACAGCTATGTGGATGGATGAGGCTTGGTTAGCGGGGACTGCATTTGATACAACTTTAAAAATTGGTCGTCAAACTATAGATACACCATTTGTTTTTACAGAGAATTGGGGCATTGATAAAAATACTTTTGAAGCTATAGTTTTAATTAACCAAAGTATTTTAGATACTAACTTAATAATTAGTTACATCGGTAAATCTAATGGTTCAGCTGATAATCTAAATGCTCAAGCTATATCAAAAGCTGCTTATGTATCAGCAGACGGAAAATTTAATACTATTGGTGCTGATGGTATGTATACATTTGGTTTAGTTAATAATTTTTTTAAAGCATTAACTTTTCAAGCTTGGTATTATGATGTAACTAGAATGGCAGAAGCTTACTGGTTACAAGCAGATTTAAAAATTGGTGGAATTTTAGCTGGTATACAGTATGCTAATATTGAGCCTGATGGAGGTTCTAAAGATACTGATGCTTATGCATTTATGTTAGGTTATGATATGCAAGACCTTATGACAATAAAGCTATCTTATTCTGATGTAGATGATGATGGTAGCTTAGGTGTAGCTAATATTGCAACTGGTTCATCAGTTACACTTGGTGGTCAATCGAAATTATATACTGAAATGTGGTGGTATGGTAATGTATCTGCAGTTGGAGCTGAAACATTTTCACTAACTGCTGATACAAATATATTTGATATTGATTGTTTTTTTGGTTATGTAGATACTGAAATAGACCCTAGATTTGGACTAGATAGAGAGATAAAGGAATATACTTTAAGTACATATAAGTCTTTTGGTCCATTACATAGCTCTTTAGCTATAATTTATTATAAGGCAAAAATTAAGTACCTCACATTTAGTACAAATTATGATTCAACAGATGTTCAACTTTATCTAACTTATGACTTTTAGGTTTTTTTATAAGCTGTTATACTAAATCAAGTTTAGTATGACGGTGATTTAGTTTAGTATAGCAGTAATTTAGTTATAATCCCTCACATGTATATATTAATCAAAAAACTTTTTTATATTATATTTATGTTATTACTTATATCAATAATTTCATTTGTAGCAATTCATGCAGCACCAAATAGTTTTTTAGCAGCTGGAGAACTTAACCCAAATATGACTAAAGAAGCAATTGAAGCATTAAAANNNGMWGKAWMWRSWTTAGWTRWRKYTTTAGAACAACAATATATAGACTGGGTTATAAATATATTTTCTTTAAATTTTGGTATATCTTTTGTAAGTGGTCAAGATGTAAGTTCTGAAATTTTAAAAAGATTGCCCGTTACTCTTATTATGAACCTTACAGCATTGATAGCAGTATTTATAATTTCTTTATATCTTGGTGTAAAATCAGCATTAAATTATGAAAAAAAATCTGACTATATTATTAGACAAATATCATTAATCTCTTTTTCGATGCCCTCATTTTATTTGGCACTTTTATTTATTATATTTTTTGCTTTAAACTTAGATTTATTCCCTATTGCAGGGCTTCACTCTATAGAAGAGAAATTTGGAATATATTATTATACTGATATGGCTTGGCATTTAGTATTACCAATTGGTGTAATGATATTTGTAGGACTTGGAAGTATGATAATTTATATACGTTCACTTACTTTAGAAATTTTAAAGAGTGATTATTATTATTTTGCATTAACACGTGGAATTAAAAAAAAAGAATTATTATATGTATATATATTACCAAATTTATTACCTCCAATTATCACATTATTAGGACTTTCTTTGCCTGGTTTGATTGGGGGAAGTGTTATACTTGAATCTATTTTTGGAATTGAAGGTATGGGACAGTTATTTTTTATGTCTGCCTTATCTCGTGATTACCCAGTAATAATGGGTACACTTATGATTACAGCATTTTTAACTTTACTCGGAAATATGTTTGCGGATTTAATTTTAGTAAAATTAAATCCGTATATGAAAAGAGCTTAATGGAGATTCTAAATGCCCGTAGGAAATACACTCGGGGTGCAAGTTCACAATGACAAAAAACATCATTCCGTGCTTGACACGGAATCTAATCACGAAAATGTCATTCACAATGAGAGAAAACATCATCCACAGTGACAAATAACGTCATTCCGTGCTCGACACGGAATCTAATTACGAAAACATCGCTTCTAGTGCATCTAAACCGTCTTTTGCCTCTTCTATTTGACCATCTTCCATAGTTACTCTATCATTTTCAACTAACTCAATATTTAAGCCACTAAGCATTGATGCTAAACGTATATTTATACCGCTTTTTCCAATAGCYTTWGATTTTTGATCTGCYGGAAGWGTKAYGATWGCTTTTTCTGCYTCACCMTCTTCATTTTTAAYAATTTCWACATGTGAWATAATYGCWGGAGCCATGATTCTTGATATAAAAAGTTCAGATATTGATGTATATTCAATACAATCAATATTTTCACCAATTAATTCTTGGCTAACTGCATTAATACGTACACCTTTTACACCAACAGTTGCACCTACTGCATCTACCTGAGGGTGTGTAGATATAAGCGCAATTTTAGCTCTTTCACCAGGAATTCTAGCACTTTTTTCAATTATAACTGCACCATCTGCAATTTCTGGAACTTCAAGAGCTAGAAGTTCTTCTAAAAATTTAGGACTTGTACGTGAAAGTTCAATTTGCATGCCATTTTCTTTATCCATAGTTGTACGACGGACTATAGCTTTTAGATGATCACCAACCTCAAAAAATTCACCTTTGATACGGCTTTTCATAGGCAATACTGCACGAACTTCATCTACATCAATATATGTAGAATTTTTAGAATCTACTCTAGTAACACGTCCAGTCACTAGTGTACCTATTTTTGACTTGYATTTATTAAATAACTCATCTTCTACAAGTCTTTGAATATGAAATTCAATCTCACGGTGTAGTTGAGATGCACCAGTCCTACCGTAAGTATTTAACTCATGGGGAACTTGAAGTATATCTCCCAATTCTACTTGATCATCATACTCCCYTGCTTCAGTGATTGGGATAAATGCTGGAGCTGTATATTCATTCTCTAATTTTTCATCATCGTCAGCTACTACTGTAATAGTCTGAACAATATCTAAGGTCTTAGTCTCATTATTAACTATAGCTTCAAATGCGAAATTTTGATTGATTACTCTTTTTGCAGTTTGAACAAATGCTGTTTTTAAAGCTTCTATAACCTTAGTTGTATCAAGCCCTTTTTCATGTCCAATTGCTTCGGCAATATCTAAAATTTTTTCCATTATTAATTCCTTAATTTTATTTACTCTAATGTCGTTAATACGACTAAACCTTGTCTTTTAAAAACATAGTCTGTGGTTATCCCACATAAATATAAATGATAAAAGTTTTAGTGGGGGTTTTACACTTGTAGATATGATATTATACCGAATAAATATTAATTTAAATAATATAAATAGAAAAATTTATTATTTTACTTAAGTATATTATATTGCAGACGGATGACTTAATTATTTATTTAGTAGCTTTTTAGTATAATGCAAGACTTTTATATAAAGTCGTATTAGTACGATAATAAGGAATGATTATGGATTTAAAATTTGCAAGAACAGAGATAGACCAAAAACCGAAAAAAGTAGAATTAGCTAAAATAGAAGCTAGTGTAGAAAAACAAGAGAGTGTTATTTTCTACTTTGATAGAGAAAATTCTCATAAAGATTTACTTGAACTTCAAGACTATTTTGAAGCAAAAGGTAAAAGTTTTTATATGAGTGAAGTTAAATACGGTCTTTCAGATAACGAATATACGTACCAAGTTCATATCATCAATTAGGAAGTAAAATGACAATTCTCGCCAAAGGCGTAGCTTTAGTGAATGAGGATAATTTGGACTTGTTCAAATTATGTGAGACATGAAAAAAAAATTATTTATTGAAACTCTTGGTTGTGCTATGAACTCTCGTGATACTGAGCATATGATAGCTCAGTTAAGTGAAAAAGAGGGATATACTACAACTAATGATATGCCTTCAGCTGATTTGATTTTAATAAATACATGTTCAGTTAGAGAAAAACCAGTAGCTAAGCTGTTCTCAGAGCTTGGTGTATTTAACAAAAAGAAAAAAGATGGTGCTAAAATTGGTGTGTGTGGTTGTACAGCCTCTCATCTTGGTGAAGAAATTTTAAAACGTGCACCATATGTGAGTTTTGTTTTAGGTGCAAGAAATGTATCTAAAATTGCTGAAATAATTCATAAACCAAAGGCTGTTGAAGTAGACATTAATTACGATGAAAGTGAATTCGCATTTGATGATTTTAGGTCGTCACGATATAAGGCTTTTATAAATATATCTATAGGCTGTGATAAATCTTGTACATTTTGCATAGTGCCTAAGACACGTGGTGATGAGATATCTATACCTGATTCACTTATTATTAGTGAAGCTAGAAAAGCTGTAGATGCTGGGGCTAAAGAAGTATTTTTACTTGGTCAAAATGTTAACAACTATGGTAGACGTTTTTCAGGTGAACATGAAAAAGTTAACTTTTCAGAACTGCTTCGTCGTTTAAGTGCTATAGATGGACTAAAGCGTATTCGTTTTACATCACCACATCCTTTTCATATGGATGATGAGTTTATAGAAGAGTTTGCTAGCAATCCTAAAATCTGTAAGTCTATGCATATGCCACTACAGAGTGGTTCAACTAAGGTTCTTAAGGATATGAAACGTGGTTATACAAAAGAGTGGTTCTTAAATCGTATAGCTAAACTTCGTGCAGAGTGTCCAGAGGTAAGTATATCTACAGATATAATTGTAGCCTTTCCTGGTGAGAGTGAAAAAGATTTTGAAGATACTTTAGATGTAATGCGTCAAGTTAGATTTGATCAAATATTTTCATTTAAATATTCATCTCGCCCAGAGACAGAGGCTGAGCATTTCACAAATACAGTAGATTCAGATGTAGCCTCTATGAGACTTACAACTTTACAAAACTTACATACAGAAATATTAGATGAGATAAATGCAACTTCTCTTGGAAAAATTTACAAAGTTTATTTTGAAGACCTTATCCAAGACTATTTTGTAAGTGGTAGGAGTGRTAATAATATTGTTGTTAAGGTTAAAGGTTCAGATGAGTTATTAGGTCAGTTTCGTGATGTTAAAATTACAAAAATTGGAAGGACTATTTTAACTGGAGAACTTCTTGGCTAAGAAACTATTTCGTGTATTAGCACTAATGTTAGTACCTTTTTTATCTTCACTTTTTATTAGATTTTTATATATAACTAACAAAAAAAAGTTTCATATTCCAGATTCAGTAGGTGATGAGCCAGTTATTTTTGCTTGCTGGCATGGTGAACTTTTAATGTTACCTTACCTTTATAAACAATATAGAAAAACTGCCCATGGAAAAGTTCTTATTTCTGAGCACTTCGATGGACTTTTAATATCAAAGACTATAAAATATTTTGGACTAGGGACAATTGCAGGTTCAACAAATAGAAATGCAACAAGAGCTTTAATACAGGCTATTAAAACTTTAAAAGATGGTTACGATATAGGTATTACCCCTGATGGACCAAAGGGACCTATGCACCATGTATCTAAAGGTATTATTGTAATGGCTCAAAAAACTAAGGCTAAGATAGTATTAGTTAGGATTAAGCCAACATCTTTTTGGCAGATGAATTCTTGGGATAAATTTAAAGTACCTAACCCTTTTGGTACTTTAAACTATTATGCTACGTCTGCTATTGATGTGTCTGGACTTGATATTGAATTAGCAAGACAATTAATACAAGAAGGATTATTAAAATATGAAATCTAGAGTATTATTACCAAGTATAGCTGCAGCTTGTTTAGTGATTATGGGTGGATATTTTTTGCTAAACCCATCATATGAAAAATCTTTAACTGCAAAATATTATTATGAAATTGGGGAGTATAATGAAGCTTATTCACTTGCTAAAGAAGCCTTCTCCCTAAATGTATACAATCGTATGGCAGCAACAGTTATGGCTCAGTCTCGAAATTCTATAAGATATGTAGAGTATAATAAGATGGCAAAAAAATATATGAAAGATATTGATGAGATAGCTATGCATAAAAATATCCTGAATTCAGATAAAGCTAAAATAAGATTAATATGTCACATTATGATAGATTCATACATTAAACTAGCACCTAGTGTGATAACAAATAAAGATCTTGTAAAGCAGTCTGCGGAGCATTATAATAATTTTGAGAAACTACTTGAAAAAGTTAATTTATACTAAAAAGAAAGATTTTTTACAATATTTAGAAGATATCAGGGCTTACTCTGATTTAACCATTAAGTCCTATGATGAGACATTAAGAGAATCTTTAAAAAAAATAGAGATAATAGAATCTGATAATAAAGTACTTTTTAACCTTATGCCATACCGCTTGGAAATAGCTTCTTTAAATTCAAAAACTATTAGCAAAAAACTATCAGCTATTCGCTCATTTGTATCTTATTTAAATCAAAACGATATGAATATTGTTTTAAAATCAGACGATAGTATTAAGATTGCAAAAACTCTTCCTAAACCAATAGCGCACAAGTATATAGTTAAAGCTATTCAAGATAGCAATATGCATGAAAAATTAGTTATAGTTATGCTTTATACCTTAGGTCTTAGAATTTCAGAATTAAGTATTATTAAATTAACCGATATATCAGATGAATGGATTAGAGTCCTTGGTAAAGGAAACAAACAAAGGGATGTACCTTTATTAAGCTTTACAAAGCATTTAATAGATGAGTATTTGAAATTAAATAATCAAAAACAATTTCTTTTTGAGGCGAATGATGGTAAATTAAGCGAAAATTCACTAAGATATACAGTTAATAAAGTATTTAAGAGGCATGGACTTAAAGTTACTCCTCATCAACTTCGTCATTCATATGCAACTGAGTTATTAAACAATAGTGCTAGCATAAGTGATGTAAGTGAGTTGTTAGGTCATTCATCTATATCTACTACTCAAATATATACAAAACTAGGAAGTGCATTGAAACAAAAAAATTACAATAAAGCACATCCCCTTATGAAAAGTCAAGATTAATGATAAATAAAATTCTTGAAGCTATTTATACAAAAATCTTTGTAAATATTATTATATCTAGCACTAAAACATCTGTATATATAGAAGTTTGTAATAAAAACGGGACTAGTTATAGTGCCGAAAAACTTTTTGATACTAGGACTATTAATGATTTAATGTATAACTTCATTAAATCTTATATAGAGGAAAGCCCTTTTTATTATATGTCAATTCTTGATAATTCTCCATCTCAAGGAGCTATAGGAAGTTGTTTAAAAGATAAGATGAAAAAATTTCATGATATTGATACGTCTAGATATGTATGCGTATCAAATAAATGGGCTTATTATTCATCAAAATATGATTTAAATCAAATTGAAAATAATTATAAAGATATAGGTGTTGATTTTATATTCTCTCCATTTGCAATTTTGTCTCTATTTTTTAAAGATAAAATAGATACAAGTTTATCTATGTATGTATTAATAGAAGATAACTTTTTATCACTTTGTGTATTTGATAATTCTGAATTGTTGTTTGCTAGACAATTAGATATGGAAAATGATAAAGATAGCGAAGAAGATATCTTGTTAAATAGTGCTTTAGATGATGAAGAATTTGATTTAGATTTAGGTGATAGCGTAAATTTAGATAATCTAGATGTAGATGATGACTTAGATTCTTTAGATGATTTTGGTGATATTGAAGATTTAGATACAGTTGAAGAGATAGATGAATTTTCAGAAGAAGAAGATATCTATGAAATAGAAGAAGAGGTAGTAAAAGGTGTACCAAGCTTACTTGATAGTGATTCAGAGGGTTTTAATGATGATTACCAAAGATATTCATTAATACAAGGGGCTATAAATTCTTTTTATAAAGATTCTAAATACGAAAGTAAATTTGTAGAGACTGTATATATAGCTGATAATATAGGTGTAAGCTCTGATTTGAAAAAGTATTTAGAAGAAGATATGTTTTTGAGTGTATATGTTAGACAAATAGACCTAGGTAGTGAAATATGTGAGATGGCAAAGGCAGAATTGTAATGAAGTATAGTTACTTAAGTGTTAGAAAAAAAAGTATTGTAACAAAAGAGTTACAGTTACTTTTTACATTTTTCAGTGTAACTTTTTTTATGCTTTTTATGACTTACTTTTTTGTATTATTTAAAGAGTATAGATTTGATAGTAAAAGTGTAGACATTGTCAATAAAAAAGCTCAGATTAAATTAGATATAAAAAAGATGCAATATGAAATTTCAATTATTGAAAAACAAAACTTATTTTCTGAATCTATTTTTACAGCTAATACTGTATTAAAAGATTCTATTACAAACCTCTTTGATTTAGTACCAAATTCTATAGTACTTTCAGAGGCAAAATTACTAGAAAATGGGCTAATCCTTTATGGCGTTACGCCAAATGAGGACGTATACAATTTTATGTTAGCTGCACCACTACGTTCTATTTTTCATAGGAGCTATAGTAGTTTTTATCCAATACAAAATGGATGGCTTCGATTTGTATCAACTAACTATATAGATGAAGAGGGGGATAGTATTAGTGAAGATTAAGCTCTCAAGACAGATGATATATCTTTTATCCTTATCTGTAATATTATTTATAGTTGTATTATTATTTGCATTTCTTATTTTAGTCCCAGAGGGCAAGGATTATAGAGTTAAAAAGATAGAAGTAAATAGACAAAATCTTGAGTTTAGACAACTAGAAAATTATTCTTATAAAATTGAAGAAAAATTTCAAACATTAAAGAGTGATAATAGACATATAATTACTGCTTTTAATACTGCTTTTAATCTACAAAGATTTGAAAAAAAATATAAAACTTTTTTTAATTCACTAAAGCTATCTAAAGTCTTAAAGGTAGAAAATGAAAATGGATTTACTACTTATGAGGTTAATACTACATCTTTAATTAATTCACCTAAGAGTTTTTATGATTTTCTTGATGCTATAAATAAAAGTGATTGGATTATTGCAATAAACTTTCCAATAAATTTTAAAAGGGATGATAAACTTATAAAATCATCTTTTAGTATGAAAGTATATAATAATATAGTAGATGTAAATACTACAAAATCTGAGTAATTAAGAGAGTTGTCCTTATATGAAGTTATTATCTCTTTATCTAAACCATGGATATAATTTATAAATTAACTAGGCTTTTTAAAAAACTTTTCAATATCTATCGCTAAAACTTTAGAAATTTKTGCTAAATGTTTAATATTAAAATGATGATTATSTTTTTTAATTTCAGCCCGACCAGATAAGCAGCACCACTCATACCAATCTCTAATGCAAGTTGCATTTGAGTATAACCTTTAAGTTCACGATATATATATTTAATCAATAGATATTATAATTTTAGATATTTTAAAGGCTCATAATTGAAACAGATATTAATAGATCTAAAACAAAGAATAGAGAAAAATGATCTGTCAACCAAAAAAAGGACAAAGAATTGATATCCCTAAAATACCTTTTTTCTTAATAGAATCCATCTTTTTCATATTTTACTTCCTTTAATTTCTTGAGCTACAATAAAACCACCTATGTAAACGTAAGAAGTACCCTCGAAACATTAAAATTAAGTCTAAACTAATTTTTAAATATTTAATCAGATTAAGTTGGACTACTCACGGCTAATTCAAACAGTGAGAAATATCGTCATTCCAAACTTGATTTGGAATCAAACCTATAAATTAGATCATGAATTAAGTTCAGGGTGACGAAAGTAGTTGTATAAATCATCCCTGTTTAGGCTTTAGTATATTTTCGGTTTCGTAATTAAGTCTCTTACTTTTTCAAATATTTTAGTATTATTGTATAAGTATGTACGAAATTTTGGTTCAATCTTTAAAGCTCTGCATAACTCTTTAAACTCTTTATTTATTGTTGTTTTTTCATCTGTAAAAGGTGAAATAAAAATATACGACTTATCTTGAACTATTAAAAATTTTCTACCAAGCACTAAGGATTTTTCTTTTTTTAAAAGTTCCCTTTCTTTAGCTGTTATGATATGCCCAAGTGATTTTAGATGTTTATCAATTGTATAAATATCGCTTCTAGAGTTAAAAGATTTGAAATAAGAAAAATCTTTTATAGTTACTATATCTGTATTTTTAATTAGGTATTGTTTATCCTCATCAATATACTCAAAACTTTTTTTAATTCCACTGAGATATTCTTTTAAAAGAGGCTTAGTAATATTATGTCTAAAGTTATTTCTTTTTATACTTTTATCATAGTTTGTTTTATCTATAAAATATTTTATTTTTTCATTATCCAAATATTTTAGTAGTTCAGTTTTATCAAGATGTAAAAGAGGGCGTATTAGTGAGTAATTGTCCCTAGATTCTAAGATACTCATACCTGTAAGTTCAGCACAGCCAGCACCCTTACAAAACTGCATCATCATCCATTCAAACCTGTCACCTAAGTGATGGGCAGTTAAAAGGTTATTATATGAATTCTCTTTTATTAAAGTATGAAAAAAATTATATCTAAGCTCCCTTGCTTTTGCCTCGAAGTTTTTATTTATTTTTATCGCATTATGTATATGACATATGATATTGTATTTTTTTGCTAATTCTTGGGCGTATAAAACTTCTTCTTTAGATTGTTCACGTACAGAGTAGTTAACTATAGCTATATCAAATTTTATCTTAGAGTTTATTAGAAGAAAAAATAAAGCTGTAGAATCTATCCCAGCAGAAAATGCTAGTAGATTTTTTTTGTTTTTAAGTAAAGCTAGAGTTTTTAACTCAAGCATTATTCACGGTAGCAGTTAAAATATTTCCAACAATATCTGTAACTTTAGCCTTGTAAATCTTTGCAAACTCTAAGTCCTCATCTTTAAGACGGTCATTTACATAAATTTCACCATCAATCTCCGGTGCCCATATAGTTTTTCTAGCACTTAATAGATACTCATGTTCATAACTCTCGCCATCTATAATCAGCTCAACTTCTGAACCAATATCAGATTTTAGTGACTTACTTAAACATTCAGCTGTAATCTCACCTAAAATATCTGCCCGTTCTGCTATAACTTCTGCTGATATTTTTTCATCCATATCGTAAGCTGATGTAGTCTCCTCATCTGAATAAGAAAATACATTAATCCTATCAAAACCAAAAGAGGATGCAAATTCACACATCTCATCAAACATCTCTTGTGTCTCATTAGGGTGTCCAACTATAAAAGATGTGCGTAAAAAAGAGTTAGGAAGTGATTTCATAAAGTTTAAAAGTTCAATTGTTTTTTCTTTACCAAATCCTCTTTTCATCGTACGAAGCATATCATCGTTAATATGTTGAATTGGCATATCAAAATAGTTGTGAAATATCTCACTTTTAGCTATATTTTTAAGAAGTGATATAGTAGTAGTTGACGGGTAAAGATAAAGTATTCTTGCAGATTTAACTCCATCTATTAATTCAATTCTTTGGATTAATAAACTTAATCCATCTTTTATATTTTGATCCCTTAGATATGAACTTGAATCTTGAGATACAAAAGAAAAGTCATAATATCCTTTTTTTACTAGTCTTTGAACTTCTTTAGCTATAGAATCTAAGCTGCGAGAGTTTAACTTGCCTTTAAATGATGGAATTGCACAAAAACTACAAGTCTGGTTACAGCCCTCTGAAAGTTTTATATATGCATGATAAGATGAGCCTGTAACTATGCGTTCAGCTCCATCTATTAAAAATACTTCATCCGAAAATCTAGATTTTTTCTCCTGAAGAAGTTCATCAATTTTATCATAATCGCCAACACCTGTAAATATATCAACCTCTGGCATATCCTTAGCTAATTCTTCTTTGTAACGCTCACTTAAACAACCAGCCATTACAAGTACTGAATCTTCTTTTCTCGCATCATGAAGTTTTAAAACAGTATTTATAGATTCTTCTTTGGCAGCATCTATAAAACCACAAGTATTTACTATGATTGCATCAGCATCTTCAGCCTTATCAGTTAATTCGAAATGTTGAAGTTTACCCATCATCACTTCTGTATCAACTAGGTTTTTTGTACAGCCAAGAGAGACTATATGCAGTTTATTGCTCATTTTATATCTTTATATATTAAATTATTTATGGAATTGTATCTAATTTCTAGTTTATAGAGCTTAGCTTTAGTATCGTAGCTACTAGCACAGGGTTGATTTATACAACTACTTTCGTCATTCCAAAGAAAATTTCGTCATTCCAAAAGAAAATATCGTCATTCCAAACTTGATTTGGAATCTAAGACAATAAATTAGACCCTAAATCAAGTTTAGGGTGACGAAAGTAGTTGGATGTATCAGCCCTAGCAACCAGCGTAAATATATAGACTTATTCATATACTGTATAGTATAATAAGGCTATGAAAGTATATGATATAATAATTCTTGGAGCTGGGGCTAGTGGCTTGATGTGTGCCTCTTTTTTAGATAAAAAATTTAAGATAGCTATAGTAGATTCTAATGCAAAAGTTGCACAAAAATTAAAAATCTCTGGTGGTGGTAAATGTAATATCACAAATGTAGATGTAAGTGTGGACAATTTTGAGGGTGAAATTGAATTAATATCTAAGGTCTTAGAGAGTTTTTCACGGGATGATTTATTAGAATTTTTAAAAGTAAATAATGTAAGCCCAGTTATTAGAAAAGATAGGTACTATTTTTGTAAAAACTCCTCTGATGAGATTATAAATGTTTTAAAACAAAAAACAAAAAATTCAGAGCTGATTTTAAATTCTAAAGTTATAGATTTAGAAAAAAAAGACAATATATTTAATATAAAAACAAATAAAACGATTTTAAAGGCTAAAAAATTAATTATAGCTACTGGTGCTAAAAGTTTTGCTAACTTGGGTGCTAGTGACATTGGATTGAAATTAGCAAAAAAATTTGATATACAAGTAAAAGAGTTCACCCCAGCCTTAGTTGGTTTAACTCTTCAAAAAGATCAGTTTTGGATGAAAGAATTAAGCGGTTTAAGTATATATGTGCATATAAAAGTGCAAAATAAAACTTTAAAAGAGGATATGTTATTTGCTCATAAGGGCATAAGTGGGCCTGCGATATTATCTGCCTCACTTTATTGGAAAAGGGGTCTTATGAGTATAGATTTTTTACCAAATGATAATATATTTGATTTAGTAAAAGGAGGTAAAAAACTTATCAGTTCAGTGATGAATTTACCTAAAAGATTTTCAAAAGCCTTATTACTAGCCTTAAATATCCCAGATATTGAATGCAAAAAAATCACTAAAGAGATACAAGAAAAACTAAAGCTTATACATAATTATGAGTTTGCCCCAGCTGGTAATTTTGGTTTTACAAAAGCTGAAGTTTGTTCAGGCGGAGTTTTAGCTGATGAATTGATTTATGAGAGCTTAGAATCTAAAAAAATAAAAGATTTACACTTTTTGGGTGAGATAGTAGATGTGACAGGCGAACTTGGTGGTTATAATTTTCAGTGGGCTTTTTCTTCGGCTGTAATGTGTGCTAAAAATATAAATACTAGCTTTTAATAAGTTAAAAAAAGAGTAGCTGGAGTTATTTAGGCTACCCTTTGGCAATAAGTTTTAAAACTTTGCCAGTAAATCACCACCCTCCATTATTAGACATCAGATTTATTCTTACCATTTTAATAAAACGTTTATTCTCATCAACCTCTGTACATTGACTAGCAGTTATATTAATACAAGCGAAACTATTTTTCATGACATATCCTTAAAGTGTAAGGTAATACAATGCTAAATATAGCAACAAAAGAAAAAATTTGTGGTTCCGTAAATTATCTTAGCAAAAAGTGTTCACATAATTGTTACAGTTGAGGGTGATGTGGCTTTATGGAGAGATGAAAGGCAGAAATCCAAAACAAAAATTTATGAATGATATAAAAGCTAAGTACGGTTGTAGAATAGTTCAAACAAAGGGAAGAGTAAAAATAATAGTAAAAATTTAATTACTGTAACAATTAATTAAGAAATTTTTAAGTTTATTGGAAATTGTAATTTTTTATCACTATTATTAGATACAATGGTAAAGGTCACAACTTTACAAGACCAATTATTGTAATTAGACAATTGAGTAGAGACCTATTTCTTGGTGTTCCCGAAGGATAATTGTAAGAATACTATACAATAAAATGAATAAAATATCAAGAGGAAAGAGATGAGTAAAACTGAAAATCAAAAAAAATTATTAAAAATATTAAACGAAATATTCCAACTTGACCAAAGTGATTTAGACTTTGGTATCTACCGTATTATGAACACTAAGAGCAAAGAGATAAATGAGTTTTTAGACAAAGACCTTTTGTCAAGTGTAGCAAGTGCCTTTAGCTCAAACGATAACAACTCAACACAAAAAGAGTTAGATGAAGCGATACAACAAGCACAATCACTTGGAGCAGACCCCGAAACACTTCCAAAAGTAATAGCACTAATAGAACAACTATCTTCAACTTCATCTTCTTCAAATCTTGAAAATGAAGTATTTTCACACTTAGCTAACTTCTTTAAGAGATACTACAAAAATGGGGATTTTGTAAGCCTTAGAAGATATAAAAAAGACACTTATGCCATACCTTACGAGGGTGAAGAGGTAAAACTTCACTGGGCTAACAGCGACCAATACTATATAAAAAGTGGGGAGTATTTTAGAGATTATACATTTGTTGTAAATGAGAAAACTATACACTTAAAACTTAGTGATGCCGAAATAGAGAGCAATAACAACAAAGCTACAAGTGATAAAGAGAGAAGATTTGTTCTTGTGWAAAGTAATCCTTGTGAAGTGGTAAATGGCGAACTATATATAAACTTTGAGTATAAAGCCATAGGTAAAGAGAAGCAAGATAAACTAAATGAAAAAGCGATAGCTAAAGCACTTGAAAATGTTGAAGATGAAGATTTTACAACTGCTCTAAACACTTTAGCACCAACAGAGAAAAATAAAAAAAGAACTATATTTGAAAAGCACTTAAAGAGCTATACAAGTAGAAATTCATTTGACTACTTTATACATAAAGATTTAGGTGGATTTTTAAGCCGTGAGTTAGATTTTTATATCAAAAATGAGATGCTATTTTTAGATGACATTATGGATAGTCCTATCAAATATGAAGAGGTGATGGGTAAGATTAAAATCTTCAAAGAGGTAGCTCACAAAATCATAGCATTTCTAACTGGGCTTGAAGAGCTACAAAAGAAGTTATGGGAGAAGAAAAAGTTTATCATAGAGACTAACTACTGTATCACTCTTGATAAAATAATAGACGCCTCCCGTCATTCTGTACTTGATACGGAATCTACTTTAAAAGTAATTTTAGAAAATAAAGAACAATTAGCAGAGTGGAAAACTCTTTTTGATGTAGTCGTTGAAAGTATTGATGACTTAAAAGAAGATAAATATTTAGTTTTAGATACTAAGTTTTTTGATATGAAGTTCAAGTATAAACTTCTAAGTGAGTTTGATAATCTTGATGAAGATATAGATGGAGTGCTTATCAATAGTGAAAACTTCGGAGCATTAAACTTACTTCAAGATAGATATAGAGAACAAATAAAAACGGTATATATAGACCCTCCTTACAATACAGGAAGTGATGGTTTTTTATATAATGATAGTTATCAACATAGCTCTTGGATGAGTTTTATGTATGATAGACTAAATTTAGCTAAAGAATTAATGAGTAATGATGGAATTATATTTACAAGTATTGATGATAATGAAAATCATAACTTAAATTATTTATATAATTCACTTTCAGATTTCAATGAAATAGTTGAGTTTTATATTAAAACAAGATATGAAGATAAATCTTTAGTAGAAGATATGGATTATCAGAAGTTAATTGAAGTAATAAAAATTTATTCTAAAAAAAATATAGGTAAGTTAATTAAAGAAACTGAAGAATATAATTTTGATAAATTTGAATGGAAAATAGAAACAGATACACCAACACAAATTTTAGAATTAGGTAATAAAAGGGTTGAAATATTTAATGAGCAGAATTATAAAATTACTAAAGTTAAGGCTTCCAAAGATAAATTAAAAGAAATTTGGGCAACTGGTAAAATTTTAGATGGGAATTCATCAGGAAGATTTTTTAGAGATTTTTTAGAAGGAAGAGAAAAAACTGATGGATATAAAACTGTATATAAAGTCTATGACATAGGTGATGATATGTTTGATTTTAGATATTTTACAGGACCAAAAAAAACAACTGCTACAAAGGGAAAATATTATCAAGGTGTCCCATTAAATAAGTTGGAGGGCAATATTGTAAAAGAAAAAGTTATTAATAATTATTTTGATTTTTCTGATAGCTTTGGAAATTGCCGACACGAAGGTGGAGTTGAATTAAGAAGTGGTAAAAAACCAGAAAAATTATTAGAAAAAATAATAAATTTATCTAATCAAGCATTAGATAATCGTTATATATTAGATTTTTTTGCTGGAAGTGGTTCGACATCAGCAGTAGCACATAAAATGAATAAAAAATATATTGCTATTGAAATGGGTGAATATTTTCCAACAAAAATACTTATAAGAATGAAAAATGTTTTATTTGGAGATAAGACGGGAATTAGTTCTAATAATAATTTTATTGGTGGTGGGATATTCAAATATTTCAAACTTGAAAGCTATGAAGATACTCTAAATAATCTTGAATTCAAAAAAACAGAAGAACAACAAAAAACTTTAGATTTTCATCCAGAAGCTAAAGAAGATTATATACTAAACTACTCTTTGCGATTAGAGAGCCAAGGTTCACTCTTATCAATAGATACTTTTAGCACACCATTTGATTATAAACTTAAAATTGCTACTTCAAGTGTTGGAGAAACAAAAGATACAAATATTGACATTGTTGAAACATTTAACTACCTTTTAGGTCTTGTAGTCAAACGAATAGAACTACTAAAAGGCTACCTTATCGTTGAGGGACAAAATCTAAAAAAAGAAAAAATACTTATCATTTGGAGAGATGGACAAAGTAGTGATGAACTAAATGAGTTCTTCAAAAAAATGGATTGGTCTGTATATGACAGAGAGTTTGACACTATATATGTAAATGGCGATAATAACTTAGATAATCTTAGAAATGATGAAGATTACTATAAGGTCAAGTTGATAGAGCAAGAGTTTAAGAGATTGATGTTTGGAGAATGATATGGATGAATTATTAAAAAAAATATCAAATGGTGAAGATAGTTTTACACAATTTAAAGTAAATATTACAAATGTAGATAAGTTAGCTGGAGAGTTTGTAGCTTTTTCAAATGCTAAGGGTGGATGGCTAATCGTTGGGGTAGATGATAATAGTAAAGTAATTGGAGTAAATAGCGATGATATCAAAAGATTAAATCAGCTTATAGGTAATGTTATAAATTCAAATGTTATACCTCCTATATATCCACTTGTCAAGATTGAAAATATAGAAGATAAAAAAATTGTTGTGATACAGATTGATGAGGGAGTAAATAAGCCATACTCAACAAACGGTGGAATATATTTAACAAAAGCAGGAAGCGATAAAAGAAAAATATCACCTCAAGAGTTAAGAAGACTTTTCGCAGAATCAAAAAACCTTTATCCTGATGAAGAAATTGTTCATGATAGTACCATTGATGATATTAATATTAGCAAGTTAAAGAAGTTTTTAAATAATGATAATATTGAAATATTAAACAAACTAAATAAAAATGAGTTAAAGTTAGTCACTCTCTTAAACAATTTAGAGTTACTAAGAGATAAGCACCTAACATTGGCAGGGACTTTACTGTTTGCAGAAAATCCTCAAAGATTTAAACCATCTTTTTATGTGGATTGTTGCTACTTTGACGGTAATGATATATCAGTTACTAAATTTATCTCTAAAAAAACTCTCAAAGGAACGTTTGATGAGCTGTATGAAGATAGTATGCGATTTATTATTAGTCAATTAAGAACTTATCAAGTAGAAGAAGATTTCAACTCAAATGGAGAATTGGAGATACAAAAAGAGGTATTGACAGAGTTAATCGTAAATGCTTTAGTTCATCGAGATTACTACATAAACTCATCTATTAAAATTTTTATGTTTCATAATAGGATAGAGATAATAAGCCCAGGAAAACTAACTAACTCTCTCACGGTAGAAAAGATAAAAAATGGAATAGCAGTACAGCGAAATCCTATACTAAGTTCTATTTGTAAAAATTTATTACCCTATACGGGTTATGGTAGTGGCATAAAAAGAGTGTTAAAAATAAACCCAAATGTAGAGTTTATAAATGATGCAGATATGGAACAATTTAAAAGCATTATATATAGAAAAAAGTTGGGAGATAAGTTGGGAGATAAGTTGGGAGATAAGTTTTTAAAATTATCAGCCAATAGACAGTTAATTATAAAGTATATGTCTCAAAAATCATCTATAACTATTTCTAAGCTTTCAGAGATTATAGGTATTAGCACAACATCTATTGAGAACAATATTAAGTATTTAAAAGAAAATAAATTTCTAAAAAGAGTAGGGAGTGCAAAAGATGGAAGTTGGGAGATACTAGATGAAATTTAATGAAAAATTAGTATTAAACTCATATTTATTATCACTTTTTGATGTTAGTAATTTTCAAGAATTGGCAAAAGACTTAAAAGAGAGCAGACTTGAAGAACTTGATGAAAATGATAACTCACTTTTTTATCACGAATTAAAAAACAAGCTAATAAGCACAAATAAGATTATTAGTGATGATAAACTTCAAGAGTATGATGAAAATATTGTAAGGCATACTAAGACTATGAATCGTGGTTTAAAGTGGAAATATTTTCAATATCTATCACTACTCTTCATCGAGATTTATTTAGATAAATATTTTGARGATAAAGAACAGCTTCTTGTTGACCTAAACACATATTTAAGAGAGTTCAATACAAATATAGATAAAAAAGAAAAACTTACAAAGTATGATGAGACAGAATTAAATAAACTTGCTTTATATAATGCTACTGGGAGCGGAAAAACTCTTTTACTTCAAATGAATATATTACAATTTAATCACTATGCTAATGGTAAAATTAAAATCAATAAAACTGTTTTAATAACTCCTAATGAGGGATTGTCAAATCAGCATTTAGAAGAATTCCAAGCCTCAAATATAGAAGCAGAGATATTTTCTAAAGATAGTAAAGGTCTTTTTGAGAGTAATGCTATTGAGATTATAGAGATAACAAAACTTGGGGAAGAAAACGGAGATAAGACAGTAGCTGTTGATAGCTTTGAAGATAATAATCTTGTGTTCATTGATGAGGGACACCGTGGAGCTAAAGGCGAGATATGGAAAACTAACAGAGATAAACTTAGTGAAAATGGTTTTGCATTTGAATACTCAGCAACTTTTGCTCAAGCAATTAATAGTAGCACTGGCAAAAAGAAAACAGAGCTTGAAAATGAATATACTAAGGCTATTATTTTTGATTATAGCTATAAGTATTTTTATAATGATGGTTATGGTAAAGACTACTCTATCCTAAATCTTAGTGAAGATAGTGAGACAATAAAGCAAACCTACTTAACAGCTTCGTTACTTAGCTTTTATCAACAGATGAAAATATATCAGAGTGGTAAAATAGCAAAAAATTATCTAATAGAGAAGCCTCTTATGGTATTTGTTGGTTCAAGTGTAAATGCTGTTAGAAAAAGTAGTGGTAAAGATGTGTCTGATGTAGTTGATGTATTGTTGTTTATAGATGAGTTTATTAAGAGTAAAACTGAAAGTATTGCAAATATACAAAAGATTTTGAGTCTCGATAGTGGTCTTCAAACTGCTCAAGGTGTAGATATATTTGATAATAAGTTTAACTTTTTAGCAAGTTCTAATTTAAATGCTTCGCAAATTTTTGATGATATATTAAATAGTGTGTTTAATGCAGCAAGTGGAATACTTCATATAGAAAATCTAAAAGGTGTTGATGGAGAAATAGCACTTAGAATAGGGGAGAACGAATACTTTGGTCTTATAAATGTTGGAGATAGTGACAAGCTCGTAAAAATATGTGAAGCTAATGGTATGACTGTAAGTAGTAGAGATTTTTCAAGCTCACTGTTTAAAACTATAAATGACACTACTTCAAACCTAAATATACTTATTGGTTCAAAAAAGTTCAGTGAGGGTTGGAGTTCTTGGAGGGTTTCTACTATGGGTCTTATGAACATAGGGAAAAAAGAGGGTTCTCAGATAATCCAACTTTTTGGTCGTGGTGTGAGACTTAAAGGTTTTGAGTATTGCCTAAAAAGAAGTAAGGCTATTAAAGGTAGAGAGTTAGAAAAAAAATATCAAGCAGTTGAAACACTTAATATATTTGGGCTAAAAGCTGATTATATGAAAGCATTTAAGGATTATCTAAAAGATGAAGGTGTTTCTACTGATGAGAGAGTAGAGTTTGTTTTACCTTTGATATATGATAAAAGTTATAAAACTAAAAAGTTGAAAGTTTTAGACCTACAAGAGGGTAAAGACTTCAAAAAAGAAGTAAAACTTGATTTTGAATATTCTGATATAAGAGGCATAAGTAAAAAAGTAGTATTGAGCTTATATAAACAAGTAGATATATTAGAGAGTGAAAGTAAAAGTGGCGATAAATTTGAGCCAAATAGCGAGATACTTCAAAAAAAACATTTGAGCTTTATGAATATTGATAATCTATTTTTTGCACTTCAACAGTTTAAAAATGAAAAAAGTTGGAGTAATATAAATATTTCTAAATCTGATATAGAAAGTTTAATCAATAAAAGTGATTGGTACAAGCTATATATACCAAGTGATGATATGAAAATCAGTAGCTTCAAAAATCTTGCTTACTTTGAAACTATTATGATTACACTGCTTAAAAAATATATGAAGTCATTTTATGAGTATAAAAAGAGTGAGTGGGAGAGCCAATTTTTAGAATATAGAGAATTGGATGAGAGAAGAGACCGTGCAAATTTAATAGATAACTATACCATTACAGTAGAAGACAAGGAAACGGAGCTTATAGATAGGTTAGAAGCTCTTAGAAGTATGCTTGAAAGTGGTGTTATAGATAATGCTGAATTACATAGGCTATCTAAAAATGATTTTAAAGCTTTTAATTTTAATAAACATCTCTATAATCCTTTAATTTATACCAATAAAGGGATGACTGCCTTATCAATAAAACCAGTAGAGCTAAATGTCGGCGAAAAAGATTTTGTAGAAGATTTAGATAGTTACTTAAAACGAAACAGTTCAAAGTATGAAAATACAGAGATATACCTACTTAGAAATCAAAGTAAAACGGGTCTTGGATTTTTCACTGAGGGTAATTTCTATCCTGATTTTATTATGTGGATTATTGAAAATGGTAAGCAATATATTAACTTTATAGACCCTAAAGGTATAAGAAACTTAAATCCTAAAGATGATCCTAAAATAAATTTATCTTTAAAAATAAAAGATATTGAAGCAAAACTTGGAGACACAAATATAATATTAAATTCATATATACTCTCAAATACTTCGTTGACTATTCTTAATGAGTTGCATACAAGTTTAACGTATGAGTATTTTGAAACTAAAAATGTACTTTTTCAAGTAGATAAAAAAAGCACTTATATTGACAGTATCTTTAAAAAAACACTTGAAAGGATAAATTGATGAAACAAGAAATTCAACAAGTAAGAAGAGAATGCTAAATATAGCAACAAAAGAAAAAATTTGTGGTTCCGTAAATAATCTTAGCAAAAAGTGTTCACATAATTGTTACATTAATATACGGGCTACCTTTTTTGCTAAGGAAGGAAAGCTAGTAAGTTTACCTCCGTATATATTAAGTATTTTATTTTCTCCAATATGATGCAGGTCTAATTTATATTCTCTAGACATTTTTGTGGGATTATTTTTACTTTTTATAATAGCTCTCGTACCTATATATACCTCTAGTATATCTTTTCTTGTAAGTTTTGTTTTCATGTAAATATTACTCTCATTTAAAAGGTATTTTACATCTGCGTTATTTACTTTTATATCATCTACATTATTTTTTTCACTTCTTTCTGTAGTACCTATAATTGTAGTCTTAGATTCAGGAATGATAAAAAAAATACGTTTAGTTGATGTCTCTAGGATAAGTGGTTCAGCTACTAATACTTTATTTATTATAAGGTGAATACCGCTAAGTTTTTCTATAGTATAAGATGATGGTAAATTAAATTTTTTATTTATTTCATCTATCCATGCCCCAGTTGCATTTATAAGTGTATTTGTCTTAAAAATTCCCTCTGATGTATCTAATTTTATTATTTTTTCCATAATATTAATTTTATTAATAGATGTATTTTCAAGTATATTTACACCATGATTTTTAGCCTCTAGAGCTACTTTTTGAGTAAGGGCTGTATCATCTGTTTTTCCATCGAAGTACATAAACACTGTTTTTAAATTATCTTCTTTAATTAATGGAAATTTTTTTAAAAATATTTTTTTATTTATTTTTTGTGTTTTTTGTCCATGTTTAGAAAAAAAACTATAAATGAATAAAGCAAGACTTATCATCCATGTTAAACGTTTAGAGTTTTTATATATAGGAAGGTAAAAAGGATGAAGCTGTACAAGTTCAGGATATTTTTCTAAAAGATATTTTTGATCTATTAAGGCTTCTTTTACAAGAGAAAACTCAAGATGCTCAAGGTATCTAAGACCACCATGTATAAGCCTAGATGACTTAGATGATGCACCTGAGGCTATAAGTCTTTTCTCTATTACAAGTACAGCCCTTAGCAGATAAAGCCTTTGCAATAGCTATACCATTTATACCAGCACCAAGAACCACGGCGTCATATAAAGTTTTCATAACAAGTCCTGTATAATGATTATAGCTAATATAAAAGATAAATCAAATGAAAATTATAGCCCATAGAGGATATAGTGCTAGGTACACACAAAATACATTAATAGCCTTTGAAAAAGCAATAGAGGCTGGTGTATATGGAATTGAAATTGATTTAAGGCTTAGTTCTGATGAAGAGCTGATTATTTTTCATGATGATAATCTAAAAAATCTTAGTGGATTAGACAAGGCACCTGAAGAGCTTAGTTTATCTCAACTAAAAGAATTAAATATAGGCGACAAGCAAAAAATAGCTAGCCTAAATGAGTTACTTAATCTTGCAGATGCAAAAGTTAAACTTATTTTAGAGATAAAATTTAATATAGATACATATAAAAAACTTTGTGAAAAAATTAACTTTAATATCAAAGATAAAATAGAGTGGGTAGAGGTATCATGTTTTGAAGATAAGGTTTTGGAATATATGAATAATCTTAACCCAAAAATTAAACTTCATAAACTTATAGATAATGCTTCAATTCTTAAAGATAAAAATTTTAAAAAAAAATATAAGTATATAAGTTATTTTGATATAAATATTAAACTAAAAAATATTGTTTCTCAATTGTCTTTATTTGAAAAACATAAAATTATTTTTTGGACTGTAGAAAATGAAGACATTTCTAAAGAAAAAGATGCTGGACTTTATGCAATAATGAAAGATAATCCACAAATTAATTAGTAGTGGTGCTCGATACTGGATTCGAACCAGTGACTTCCTCCTTGTCGAGGAGACACTCTACCACTGAGTTAATCGAGCAAATATAAAGAGCAGTATTTTACCAAAATATACTTAAAATAATTTTTCTTAACAGTGTAATTTTAAAACTTTTTCTAAATTATTAAAGCTGTTAAATTTTTACTTTTAATTTAGGTTTATTAAGTGTATAATTTCGAAATAATTAAAAAGCAGAACAAGGCAAGTTATGAATTTAACTGAATTAGAAGGTATTGGTCTAAAAAATGTTGGTAAGGTTTTTCACAATCTTGGCTATGAAGAATTAATTCAACATGAAGTTGATAACGGTGAATGTGCTGTTACTAAAAAAGGTGCAACAGCTGTAGATACTGGTATCTTTACTGGGCGTAGTCCTAAGGATAAATACTTTGTAGATTGTGACCCATCAAACAAGTATATAGCTTGGGGTGATGTAAATAAAAAGGTATCAGCTGATATATTTGCAGAGCTTTTAGTAGTAGCTCAAGAACAATTATCAAACTCTGATTTATATGTAACTGATGTTTTTTGTGGAGCTAGTGCAGCTTCAAAGCGTTCAGTTCGTTTTGTTTCACAAATTGCATGGCAATCACATTTTGTAAAAAATATGTTTATTCGTCCGACTCCAGCAGAACTTGAAGTTTTCAAATCAGACTTTACAGTTTTAAATGCTTGTCAAACTGTTAATGAAAAATGGAAAGAACATGGTCTTAACTCAGAAGTATTTGTGCTTTTTGATGTTGAAAATAATATAGCTATTATTGGTGGTACTTGGTACGGTGGTGAGATGAAAAAAGGAATTTTTTCAATGATGAATTACTGGTTACCATTAGAAGGTAAATTGTCTATGCATTGTTCAGCTAATGTTGGTGAACGTGGGGACACTGCTTTATTTTTCGGTCTAAGTGGTACTGGTAAGACTACACTTTCTACTGATCCATTAAGAAGACTAATTGGTGATGATGAGCACGGTTGGGATAACCACGGTGTATTTAACTTTGAGGGTGGATGTTACGCAAAAGTAATTAACCTTGATGGTAAAAGTGAGCCAGAAATTTATAATGCTATTCGTGAAAATGCACTTTTAGAAAATGTTGTAATGTATGGTGAGGGTGAAGTTAATTATGAGGATAGTTCTAAAACTGAGAATACTCGTGTATCTTACCCAATTGAACATATAGATAATCATGAATCTACTTTAAGTGCAGGTCATCCAGAAAATATTATCTTTTTAACTGCTGATGCATTTGGTGTATTACCACCAGTATCTAAACTTACAAAAGAGCAGGCTATGTATTATTTCTTAAGTGGATATACTGCAAAAGTAGCTGGAACCGAACGTGGTATAACTGAACCAGTTGCAACATTTTCAGCTTGTTTCGGTGAGGCATTCTTACCCTTACACCCAACTGTTTATGCAAAACTTTTAGGTGAAAAAATTGATAGCCATAAGGTAAAGGTATATCTAGTTAATACTGGCTGGACTGGTGGTAAATATGGTGTTGGACATAGAATGAGTATTAAAGACACACGTTCATGTATAAATGCTGTTTTAGATGGAAGTATTGAAAATAGTGAGTTTGATGTAACTAAAACATTTAGATTAAACGTTCCAAAAACTTTAGCTAATATCAATCCTGAGATTTTAAATCCTCGTAATGCTTGGGAAAATAAAGAAGAGTTTGATAAAACTAGAGATACTTTAGCTGAAATGTTTATACAAAACTATAAGAAGTATCAAAGTCCTGAGCATATAGATTATGCACCATTTGGACCAATTGTAGGAAGTTAAAAGCTAGTTCTTAGGATAAAGATTCCTAGTCAAGCTGAGAATGACCTTCTTTCGTCATTCCAAACCTTTTTTGTCATTCCAAACCTTTTTTGTCATTCCAAACCTTTTTTGTCATTCCAAACTTGATTTGGAATCTATACTAAATTTTTTTCTTCTTTGTAGCTTTTTCCATGTATAACCATAAAGCTCCAGCAAATACTACTAAAATTATTGGAGCTATCCAAGGTTTTTCTCCGATTATCCCAGCTAAGTTCACTAAAAAATTACCAGAGTAATAAGCTCCAAAACCTATACTTAGAGTCCATACAGCTGAACTTACTACATTTAAAATAGCAAACTTTTTAAAATCATATTTTGTAAGACCTATAGCTATTGGGATTAATGTTTTAATTCCATATACATATTTTTGAATTAAAATAATCCATGAACCATTTTTTTTCATCATTACATGAGCTAAGGCTAGTTTACGTCTATGTTTACGTAAGCCCTCCATCATCATACTTTTTTGGTATCTTGCCATATAAAAAAGTAAGACATCACCAAGTGCATTAGCCGTAAAGGCTATAAACATTGATGTAGTTAAATCCATCTTACCCATAAATGATAATACTCCAGCACCAACAAGTGCTACAAAACCACCACCAAGTGAGTATAAGAATAGTCCAATATATCCGTAAGTCTCTAAATTACTAAAGGTTTCTTCCATGTTAAAGTATTTCCTATTGTTAAAGTTCCCTTTTCTCAAAAAACTTGTTTTTTGTAGCTTTAGGGGGTTGCAGGGACTTAAGTCCCTGCAATTATAATGGGCTTTTGCTCATTATAATTTTTTAATTTTGCTTATTTCATCACGAAGCCTAGCTGCTTCTTCAAAGTTTAACTCACGAGCAGCTTCTTTCATCTTAAGCATAAGCTCTTTTGTTATAGCTTTTTTTTCTGATGCTGGCATTTTATCCATTTTTTTGTGTTTTTGATATAGCCCGCCATGATCTTCTACTTTTAGATTTGTATCTAATTTACGTATAGTAGTAGTTGGAGTGATTCCATGTTTTTTATTATGAGTATCTTGTATCTTTCTTCTTGAGGTAGTAGTATCAATCGCTTTTTTCATAGACTTAGTTATTCTATTTGCATATAAAATAACCCTACCATTTGCGTTTCTTGCCCCACGACCAATAGTCTGGATTAAGGCAGTCTCGCTTCTTAAAAAACCTTCTTTGTCTGCATCTAGTATAGCTACAAGTGATACCTCTGGTAAGTCTAAACCCTCACGAAGTAAATTTATACCTATAAGTACATCAAACTCACCAAGACGAAGTGAACGAATAATCTGATTACGTTCAATAGTGTCAATATCTGAATGCATATACTGAACTTTTATTCCTAAGTCCGCTAAGTATTTTGTAAGTGCCTCTGCCATTTTTTTTGTTAAAACTGTGATAAGTATACGTTCATTTTTAGCTGCTATTTTTATTATCTCATCATGAATATCTTCAACTTGATTATCTGAAGTTTTTATCTCTAAAATTGGGTCAAGTAATCCAGTTGGACGAATAATTTGTTTAGCTATAGTACTAGACATATCTAACTCGTATTCAGATGGTGTAGCTGATACAAAAAGATAAAAAGGTGCTTTATTTATATACTCTTCAGCCATAAGTGGACGGTTATCAAGTGCAGAAGGTAGTCTAAAACCATAATCAACCAATACCTCTTTCCTAGCCCTGTCTCCCGCATACATACCACGATATTGAGGTAATGATACATGAGATTCATCTACTATTACAAGGTAGTCTTTATGATTTAGAGCAAAGTAGTCTAGTAATGTAAATGGAGCCTCACCTGGTTTTTTATCAGTCAAAAGTCGTGAGTAATTTTCAACACCCTTACACATCCCAGTAGTTTGAAGCATCTCTAAGTCAAACTCAACCCTTTGTTTAAGTCTTTGATGTTCAAGTAGTTTTCCAGTAGATGTAAAGTATGCTAGTCTCTCGTCTAGTTCATCCTCTATACGTTTTATAGCACGGCTCATTTTTTCTTTACCTACACTAAATTGGCTAGTTGCATAGATAGTGAACTTTTTATGTTCCTCTAGTTTTTTATTATCAATGATTTCAAAAGTATACATAGCCTCTATCTCATCAGCAAAAAACTCTATACGGATGGCTTCTTGTTCGAAGTAGGGTGGATATATATCTATACTCTCACCATTTACCCTTATGTGACCACTATCAAAATATGTATCATTTCTGCTGTATCCCATCTCAACTAAACGGAGTAAGAGCTGTTTTTGATTTATTTCATCACCAACTTCTAATACCTTAACCATATTTAAATATTCTTCAGGGTCTCCAAGACCGTAGTTGGCGGATACTGAAGCTATAACTATAACATCATCATATGAAAGCAAGTTTGCAGTAGAAGATAGACGCATACGTTCTAACTCATCATTAATAGCACTATCTTTTTCTATAAATAAATCTTGTCTGGGTATATAAGCTTCAGGTTGATAATAATCATAATAAGATACAAAATATTCAACATGAGCCTTAGGGAAAAAACCTTTAAATTCAGAATAAAGTTGTGCAGCTAAAGTTTTGTTGTGAGTCATAATGATAGTTGGCATTTTTACATTTTCTATAACCTTAGCCATAGTGTATGTCTTACCGCTTCCAGTTACACCCTCTAAGGTTTGGTAACGATTACCTTTTAAGATACTATCACTTAACTCTTTGATAGCAGTAGGCTGATCACCAGCTGGTTCAAAAGGAGTATTTGCTTTAAAATCGATTTCTTTTTTCATTGGTGGAATTATATCTTTTTATTTTGAATATAATTGCCTTAGATATCAAACTTTTAGCTTTATTAATTTATTATTAATTTTTGTTTGAGTATCCATTTAGAACTTTTAAATATTATTAATACAATTGTATAATAAATTATGAAAAATAAAGTAATTATAGCTGTTAACATAATAATAATTAACAAAGATAAAAAAGTATTGATTGCAAAAAGACCAGCAGATAAGCCAATGCCAAATAAGTGGGAATTTCCTGGTGGAAAACTAGAAGAAAATGAGAGCCTTGAAGAATGTGGTCTTCGTGAGATAAAAGAGGAATTGGAACTAGATGTAATTATAGATAAATATTTAGGTTATGATGAACTTACATATAAGGGACAAGACTTTCTTTTACATATTTATACTGCACACAAAGCTGATGAAAATCAAATACTAAAGTTGAATGAACATACTGATTCTAAGTGGGTAGATGTAAATGAGTTAAATAATTTTGACATGCCAGCCAAAGATTTAAAGTTTACAAAATTAATCTTCTCCTGATTGCATAATGCATTAAGCAGTCCGTAATAGCCAAGATAAAGCTAAACTATTATAAATATTTTTTAAAAAGCTCTTCTATATATTCTTGTGTTTGATATCCATAAATCTTATGGATTATTTTTGATTTTTATCTAATTTAAGAATATAAGTCATAGGATAAATTATAATCTTATATCCAAGTTCTTTTCTTAGTCTTGTAAAAACCTTACTGCCTTTTTTAACTTTTAAAAATTTTATTTTAGATTCATATTTTTTTTGTAAAACTAGGTTCTAACTCATTTTTATACATAACGCACCATGGACACCCATTTTTTTCAAATACTAAAAAAATCATCTTATGTTCTTTTAATTGTGAGATTGATTTTAAATTTTCTATTGCATGAAGTGATAGGGATATCAAAATTATTAAAATTAGTTTTTTCATTTTGTTTAGTCTTTTAGATTTATTGCATTTTTTATATATGAGATTATAGCTACATTTTATTAGTAGTCGGTAAAGCTAAGTTGTTTTATCTATAAAAAATTTATTTATTTTATTAATACTAATGCTATTTAATATAAAATGATATCAAATTGTCGTTATAGTTAACAAATATGTATAAAAATTGTCTTTTATTTAAGTTTAATTAAATAAATTATTGTTATTATAATAATCTAATATATAATTGTAATTTTATAGGGAATAAATGAATAATAATTTAAAAACAACAAAATCAGTATTAAAAGATGAGTTATTTAGTATAAGTAACAAAAAGATGTCAATAATTAAGAAAAAAAAAGCTTTATTAAAATTAAATGATTATTTGTTTACACAAAAGAAAAGTTTCTTAGGTTATCAAGTTAATCAAAAAAATGATTATAAAACAAACTATTCTCAATATTTAGACATATGTTTAAATAATATAGGTGACCCTTTTGTTGATGGTAGTTTAACTACAAATACCAAAGCAGTGGAAAGAGAAGTATTAAAATATTATGCTAAACTTTGGAATAATGAAGTAAGAGATAAGCCTCTACAAAAAGATAATTTTTGGGGATATATAGTTTCTATGGGTGCTACTGAAGCAAATATATTTGGAATTTTAAGTGGGAGAGATTATCTAGAAGGAAAAGAACTTTTAATTGTTGATAAAGACAAAGTAAAAGAAATTACTAAGGGTACAGGTGATACAGAACATTTAATTAATCAAAACTTACGAATATCTTATGGAAAAGTTAAATGTAAGTCTAAAAGTGCTAACAAACTTAAACCAATATCTTTTTATTCTCAAGATGCCCATTATTCAATAGTAAAAGCAATGGAAGTCTTAAAAATTTCAACTTTTAATAATGAAGCTTTGATAAAAAACTATAAATGTCCACTTACTAAAAAAGATTATCCAAAAGACTTTTCCAAAGAATATTTAGATGAAAATGGTTGGCCAAAAGAGGTTCCGTCTAATCAAGACGGTTCTGTACATATTCCAGCACTTATAAAACTAATAGAGTTTTTTGCTTCTAGGGGTCATCCTATTTTAATTATATTTAATTACGGTAGTACATTTAAAGGGGCTTATGATGATATCGAGACTGCCGTTGAGCAAATTGTACCTATTTTAAAAAAATATGATTTATATAAAAGAGAAATAGAATATAAAGATCAAAAAATTGATAAAAGAAATGGATTTTGGTTTCATGTAGATGGTGCTTTAGGTGCAGCTTATATGCTCTGGCTTGTTCAGCGTCTGTTGTTTGGTGTCTCACGCATCGAGCCCAATGACAAAACCAGGCTTGGCAAATTCTGATGGCTGTAGCGAAAAAGCGCCAAACATAATCCACCGCTTCGAGCCATTGATGTCGTCTGA
>NVUO01000013.1 GCA_002733155.1 Sulfurimonas sp. | reverse complement strand
AAGTGGCTTCAACACGAAGTCTCTCTAGGCCTTTTAAACAAGGTCTCTCTGTTTGTGGATGGGAATTATAGGGGGAATATGCTTAATAGAAGCTTAAGGATTTAGAAGTTATCTTAATTACTTTTTTGAAGCTTAAAAAATAGCTATTTTTACTAGCTATTTTGTATTATTTATTTCGAGTATTGTTGGTTCTGAGAAGTTTGGAACATCGTCATACGAAAATACTGCATAATACTTATGTACACTTATATCACCAAAACTATCATATGTATAATTATCAGTACCTCCATATAGTTTTTGTCCATCATAAGGTGTACAGGGTATTTTAAAAGGATTTTTTACTACTATTACACCTTTAAACTCATCATTAGGATTATCCCAATCTAATCTTATTGAACCACTTTCTATTTTAGATTTAAGATTTTCTACTGCTAAAGGAGCATTTCTTCTTTTTTTTATATAGTTTATAACTAAGGTTGGTCTAGTTACGCGTTTAGTATCCATCCATCTTACATCTTGAGCTGTAGAGAAAAATTTTGTAGCTGATGATGATATAACAAATGTTATATTCTCATTATTTTGAGTTTTTGAAACTATCTCATTTATAGTATGCCTATCAAATACAAACCTTTGTTTTGGATCCATTTTTATATCAGCTACACTTACATCATAACCAACTCTTTCTATTATTTCTCTATTTTGTATTTTTTCATAACTTGTATCACCCTCACAAGGTACTACTAATTCTATATGAAAACGTATATTATTATATGAATTAATTCCAGCTGTCTTTAATTCTAAATACGCACTTGAAATTACAGTATTTTCCATCTGGGGTAATTGAGATAAATTAAATTCAATAAATCCATATTCATTTTCTCCATTTRCATTAAAACCAACTACTAATTCATCTTCAATTATTTTATTCTTAGTAACAGTAAATTCTAATGATGATAAAAGTTCTACTTTTACTTCATCTAAGGTGTATGATATATCTAGTTTTGGTCTATATGATAATCCTCCACTAAACTTTCCGTATCCAATATCCCATTGCATCATTTGAGATGCACGATCTATAGGTAGTGATGATGGACCTTGCATTCTAAAAACTGCCTCTTTTCTTTTCAAAGAACTTTGTAATACTTCTAATTCAGCGTGAGCAAACTTATATGTACGCCAGACACCCTGCGATAATTGATATGATGCTGTTGGTCTATCTATATAAGAAAGAATTTTTGCATTTTTAATAGATTCATAATCACTAATGCTATCAATTGTTCTTTCATCTATCTGAGATACACGCCATTCCCCATAATTTTCAACTTGAACAGATACTCTATTCATTGGATAAAAAGATATAACTGCACTAGTAATTACAGCATTATTAGGGATAGTATTTAAATTAAAGGCACATACACCATAACATTCACCTCTATTTTCGCTAACTCCTACAAAAAGGGAGTTATTACCAAAGTGCTCATCATTTTTTACTGTCATTTCACCTACATAACCTATCTTATCTGCTAATGGGTATAAAATTTTAGAAAACATATTTTCAGCTGGTGAAGTTCTGATACCCACCTTTTGTGCATATGGTGATTTAATATTTCTTTTTTTACATACAGCCCGCATATAATAAAAATAGTTTGTTGATGAATTTAGATTTTTATCTGTAAATGACCTTAGTTTTGTCATACCTATTCTGTTTGAAACTTGTGCAAAACCTTTTTTCTTTTTAGATCTGTATATTTCATAATATAGAGTATCGTCATCTATATAATCCCAATTAAGCTCAACCTCTTTTTCATTAACACTTTTGGCATAAAAATTTTCTACCCTTGGTAAGGCTATTTCTTTTTTATAATTATTCGCCTCTGAGAGAGCAAAAATTAATGCTGGAATATTTTCATCTATATGTTCACTCATATTTTCTTGATAATCACTAATATTACGTGTTCCAACTTCAGCTACTAAAGAAAGTGCGCCTAAAGAATAGTAAAACTCCTTACCACTTCCAGAGATTAAATGTACAGGTGGTTTACCCATGTGTATACCGTATTCCCTATTAGATTCTTTTCGTATCTCTTCAGCCATATTTCCTGCTAAAAGATTTAAATCAATAGCATCAAGAGCATCTTCATGTATAAAGTTATGAGCAGGAAAAAATACATTACCCTGAGAGTGATAATCAAGAGCTATAGTTATGTTGGAATGTGCTTGAAAAAAGTCTCTTAATGCTGATGTTTCAGGTTCAGAAAATGCTGATGGACCTGAGTAAACATTTGAAGTTGTACTTTTATTAGGAGTAAAACCAATACTAAAATTTCTATTTAAATCAACTCCAAAACTACCATCAGCATTTTTTCTTCTATTTTTTCTCCAAAAAGAAAAATGATTTCTTGAATATTCAAAACCATCTGGATTAGCACAAGGAACCATATATAAAGTAGTTCTGTCTAATATAGCATTTAATTGTGGATCATAATCAATATGCTCTAATATATATTTAGCAAAAGAAATGGATAATTCTATACCAATCCACTCTCTTGCATGGATAGTTCCAGTATAAAAAAGTGCTGGTTTTTGGCTATGCTTCTCTACATCTTTACTTATGCATACAGCTATAATATCTCTATCTTCCCAAGTCTTACCAATAGTCTCAACCTTGAAAAGATTTGGATTAATCTCTTGAGTCTCATTAAAAAAATTTATACATTCATCATAAGAACTATATTGTTGTCTCATATCTTACCCCTAGAAAATTATTATTTAAAAGATTTTGTCCATTGACTTATCTGGTTTTGAGAAATTATATTGCATAAATCTAATTCTTCAAAAGATTTAACAGAGTTTTCACTTAATAACTCTTTTATCTTAACTGCTACATCCTCTTGCATACCTTGAAGTGTCATTAGTTCAGTTAGAGATACTGTATCAAAATCATATAATTCGTCCTCTGGTAAATTAGATATCATTTGAGTTTCTTCTTCTTTTAACATTTGAGGAAGTTTATCTTCACTTACTGGAGGTTCAATACTAGCTGGAACATCAGATGGATTTGACTCATAAGTTAATTCCATATCAAAATCTCCTTTATTGCTTAACCAATATGCACCATCTACTGATGGTTCGTAATTAGCAAAGTATAGATGTCTTAATGTTCTTAATATTGATGAATCCATTTTTCCCAATTCTTCCCAAGAGTATAATGGAATATGTGGTAATCTAAATCTTCCAGCAGATAAATCCCACATTATATACTGACCAATCCAATCTCTTATATAAGGGAAGGCTGCAAAAGCTGTAGCACACTCTATTATATATGCCTTATTTGTATTTTTATCTATACCAATATCACAGGCCCAATACTCAGCCTTAGCTGCCTTAGAAGCTTGTACAGCTAATTCTAAAGCTGCCATAGGTACATTACGATAAGACATATCTCCACCTTGAGAAGTATTTGTAATCCACTCACCAGTACCTGAATATCTCCAAAATGCGCAAACTGGTTTATGACCAATTAACATTACACGAATATCACCAGCATCTTTTAATGGAATAGCATCTTGTGAATAAACTGGTTTATATTTTTTCTCTGCCAATAATTTTTTAGCTTCTTTATAATTATCAACCTTATGTACAAAGTATCCACCATAATTTGAAGCTCCGTAACTTCTTTTTATAATTTGAGGATATTTACAAGTTTTAAAATGTGTATCAGCTTTTTTATCATCATAAGTAATTATAGTTTTTGGTGTAGCTATCTTAAACTTTTTACAAAACAAAGTTACGTTCTCTTTCGATTTGTTAGAAAATTGTGTCTCTATAGATGGAATAAATCTAACATTCGGCAGAGATATAGCAATCTCTTTAAAAGTTTCATATGCAGTAGCTGGGATATTACCAACTAGTACATCAATTTTTTTTCTTTTTATTTCATTAATAAATCTATTTTTATCGTTTTTCCAATGATATGTTACCTCTTCAATCTTGTCTGGCCAACCTTTGAAGTTACTATAATCGAAAAATCTTAATACATAATCAAGATATAAGAAGCCTAATTTTGGAAGTTTAGTAATTTGTGCCATGGTATGTCATCCTATTTTTTTATATTGTGTACGAGAGTCAATTAACTCAACTATTTTGTGAATTTTTTTATCATTAAAACTTAAACCTATTTTTTCTTGTTCAGGTGTTGCAAAAGCTGGAATTCCGTTTACTTCTAATACTATATATTCCTCTTTTTCTCTATCATATAAAATATCAACCCCAGCTATATCCATGCCTAATGCCTTAACTGCTTTTTTTGCTATATCAACTATTTCATCATTAGCTTCACGTAACATTACGCTTCCACCGGATGTTATATTTGTACGCCATTCTCTATCATTAGCTTTTCTGCCATAACAAGCTATAAAGTCTCCATCAACTATATCTATACGAAAGTCTGTAAAATCATTATCTATAAATCTTTCTAAATAAATGTGACGCATATTAGATTGATTTAAAAATGGCATTAATGAATCTAGACTTTGCGAAGATTCAAGCAAGGTCATACCATTACCACCCCAACCATCAACTGGTTTAAATACCAATTTTCTCCATTCTCTAAATTTCTCTACCATATACTCAGGTCTTTCTCTATGACATAAAAAAAAGTCAGATGTATTTATACCCGCATGATGAAGAGCAATATTTGACTTAAACTTATCTTCTGAAAGCGCAAAGGCTTCAAATGAATTAATAGTAGTTATATATCTATTTAAAGTCTCATACATATATGTTTGGGCTACAGTTTGCTCCCCAGCATTATAAGAAAAAAACAAGTCTAGTTCCAACATATTTATATTATTACAAATAATTTTACCCTTAGAGCCCCTAGCAAAACGAAGATCTAGGTTTGTTACAACATCAATTTCCCTCTCTTTTAATAAATCAACTATCTTTTTCTCAATAACTGTACCACCACTATTACTATACATCCAGATACCAACTTTTCTATTTGCCATAAAGCCTCCCAATCAACACGAAATAATATTTTTTAATATTATATCAAATTTTTGATTTTATTCGTATATATTTTCCTTTATTTTTTTACTTACTTTTATTTTTTTATCAATTAAGTCAACTATTAAATCTATCTTTTTATCATTAAAGTTGAGACCTAACTTTTCTTGTTCTGGAGTAGCAAAGGCTGGGATACCATTTACTTCTAAAACTATATACTCCTCTTTTTCTCTATCATATATAATATCTACTCCAGCTATATCTACCTTACAGGCCTTAGTAGCTTTTTTGGCTATATCTACAATTTCATCATTAGCCTCACGCATAAATATTGAACCTCCAGATGTAACATTAGTACGCCAATCATCTGAACTTGATTTTCTACCATAACAGGATACAAATTTACCATTTACTATATCTATTCTAAAGTCAGTGTTATCATAGTCTATAAATTTTTCTACATAAAAATAACGTAAATCCATCTGATTTAAAAATGGCATTAACATATCTAAGTTTGCCTCATTTTCAATCTTAGTAAGACCAACGCCACCCCAACCGTCAGTTGGTTTATATACCATTTTATCCCACTTTTTCATAATTCTTTTAAGATGGTATCCATCATCCCTATGGCAAAGTTTATAATCAGCAGTTTTAACACCATGGTTTCTTAAAACAAATGATGTATGAAACTTATCTTCAGTTAAAGAAAAAGCATCATAGCTATTAATCATAGGGATCGCACGATTTAAAGCTTGATATAGATACATCTGATATTGAGTCTGCTCACTAGCATTATAAGAAAAAAACAAGTCTAGTTTATTGAGTTTAATATCATCATAAAGTATGTTTCCATTTTTAGCAATTGCATGACGTAAATTTACATTATCTAATGTTTCAATATCTCTTTCTTGAAGTTTTTTGATAATATTTTTTGATATTTTACCTCCGCCACCATTACTATATAACCACATTCCTATCTTTGCTTTAGACATTATATCTCCTGTTTAAATTCAAAGTAATTAACAAAATAAGTAAAAAGTTTTTTACTAAGTTCTATTCTTAATTCAAAACTTTTTTTATTAGCTCTTTCATGAATTGTATGGTCACCATCTCCATATGGCCCAAAACCATCAAGTGTAACTACTCCACATGAACTAACTACATTTGCATCACTTACCCCACCACGTTCCTCATAGTTCAAAGTAGTATTTGTTATTATTTTAATATCTTGGATTAAATCTAATGAGTTTTGGGAGCATTGCATTACATCCCTTTGGATACCACCACGAAGATTGGATTTTGTACCATCTACATATGAATTATTTACAATCTTTTTTATTGAATCTAAAACTCTAGTCTTTTCAGAACTTAATTTATATCTTATTTCAAATACTAAACTTGCATTTGGCGAGATAGTATTAGCACCGATGCCACCCTCAATCTTACCAACATTTACAGTAGTACCCTTATCTAAATCTGTAAGTTTAACTAATTCTTGTAGCTTATATGAGGCTTCTAAATTAGCGTCATTTCCATCTGCATAATGATTGCCTGCATGAGATGCCTTACCAGTAATATCCATTAAGAATGTACCTACACCTTTTCTAGCAGTTACAACTTCCATCTTAGATCCAGCAGCTTCATATACAAAACAGTAATCATAATTTTTTGCAAGTTTTGCTGTTAAATATTTAGAATCATCACTACCAGTCTCTTCGTCACTAACAAATAAAATATCTATATTTTTAATATCTATATTTGATTTTTGTAATTCACGTAGGGCTTGAAGAGCTACAATATTTCCACCCTTCATGTCACAGACACCTGGGCCATATATCCATTCACTATCTTCTGAATATTCTTCAAATTTTTGAGGAGGGAATACTGTATCTAAATGTCCAAGTATTAAAAGTCTTTTTTTACCTTTTTCATATTTACTAAGATAATGCCTATGATTACCAATTAATTCTCTTTCATATAAGTTAACTTCAAAACCTAATTCTATAAACCATTTATCAAAAACTTCACCAACCTTATCTACGCCAATTTTATTTTTTGTATATGAATTTATTTTAATGATTGTTTCTAAGTTGTCCAAATAGTCCATAATATTCCATTCTTATTAAAAATATAAAATTAATTATACAATTAATTTAATCATTTATAAATATATTTAGTGAATATTACTGTAGTTTTGTAACAAGATTGTTACGAAATTTTAGGATAGTTTTATAAGGTAGGATTAACCTAGAAGAATTACTTTCTTCTAAGTTCTTTGATACGAGCTTTTTTACCAGCAAGGTCACGTAGATAAAATAGTTTAGCACGACGAACACGACCGCGACGAATAACTTTTATCTCAGTGATTGAGTCAGAGTATATTGGGAAAATTCTTTCAATTCCAATTCCATTTGCACCAATTTTACGTATAGTCATAGTTTGACCAGTACCTTGACCACGTTTTGATATACATACACCCTCGTAACTTTGTACACGAGTTTTATCACCTTCTTTAATTGTTACTGCTAAACGTACAGTATCACCAGCACGAAATTCTGGAATTGTTTTCTCAGCTGTTTGCGCATTTTCAAAGTTTTCTATATACTTATTTCTCATAAGTTATCCTTAATTTTATTTCATAAAATGAAGGAGAGCCTTCATCTGTTATTATGACATAGGAGATAAGTCCATTATCATCTACTCTAATGTTTGGTTTTCTTTGGTAGAAAGTCCACTACCTTAGTGCAATTATATTTCAAGAATAGCTCTGGTCTAAAGAATTTAGTCTTACATTCAGACAGAACTAATTTTAGTGAGCGAATTCTACTATGATTTCCCTTTAAATATTCTGATGGTACCAAATTATTTTTGAAATCTTTTGGTTTTGAGAATGATGGTGCTTCTAAAAGTTCAGTTTCAAAGCTTTCAACTCTTAGAGAATCTGCATTACCTAAGACATCGCTTAGATTTCTAGAAACAGAGTCACATATCACTAATGAGGCTAATTCACCACCTGTTAATATATAATCACCAATAGAGAATACTTCATCAGCATAGTTCTCTATAACTCTTTCATCTATACCCTCATATCTTCCACTAACAAAAGCTATATGTGATTTTTTTGCTAATCTTTTAGCATCGTTTTGTGTAAATTGTTTTGCAACTGGGGTTAAAAAAACTATATGAACATCTTTGTCTTCTTTTTTTAAAAAATCTAAAGTGGAAAAAAGTGGCTGAGGATTCATAACCATACCAGCCCCACCACCTACAGCAGTATCATCAACTTTTTGATGTTTATTATTTGTAAAATCTCTAGGATTTAGATAATTAACATTTAAAAGTTTTTTGTCAATTGCACGTTTTAAAATGGAATCCGTAAAATATCCTTGCATGATATTTTTAAATAATGTTACAAATGTAAATTTCATTACGAGGCTTCTAAAATATCCATAGCTCCACAAAGGGTTATGATTTTTTTATCTACATCTACATTCATTTTGAATGGTTTTTCAAAAGGGACTAGAAATTTTTTAGACAATCCAGTTTCTACTAGTTTTTCATCAGTTATAATATTTAGATAGTTTGTTATCCCCATCCTATCTATATCATCCACTATACCTAGTAATTTACCATCTTCATAAACTTCACAGTCTTCAAGGTCAAACCAAAAGTATTCACCATCTTCTAAATGACAATTTTTTCTTGTTTTTTCTCTTGTAGTAAACAGTTTAACATTTGTATATCTTTTTGCATCTTCAATAGTATTTACACCTTTAATTCTAATCAAACCTCTATCAAGGTCTACATCATCAAGGCTAATGTCTTTTTTTAGATTTGTAAAAAAGATAGCACCATCAAAAAATTGTTCTGGAAAGTCAGATTTATCGTGGAATTTCATATCACCGTGTATACCAACTGTTTTGCCTATAGTCGCAATATGTAGGAGTTGTTCTTTTTTCATTTATATTGCCTTTTGCTAAATTCTAATCAATTGCGAGTAAATTTTACATAATAAAATTTGTTCGTTATAAGAACTTACACGGCCTTAGAGTAGATTCTTTTCTCTTGTGGCTTACATTTTACTTCGTAAAATCTATTCATCAGAGGAACCTACACTGCTTCAACATTAATACGATAACTAACACCATCTTTAGCTTTACAGCCAGAGATAACTGTTTTAATTGCACCAATCATTTTGCCCTCTTTGCCAATAAGCTTACCAATGTCAGCTTGATTAGCAAAAAGAAGAATTTCAGTAACTTCATCGCTCTCTTTTACGTCTACTCTTACATCATTAGGATATGTTGCTATAAGTTTTGCAAATTGTGCGACAAATTCAGAAATCATGATTAACGACCTGTAATCTTTTTAACACGGTCACTCATTTGAGCACCTGTACTTAACCAATAATCAAGTCTTTCGTTATCAACTACTAAAGTTTTCTCAGCTACCATTGGGTTGTAGTGACCAATTAACTCAATCCAACCACCATCACGGCGTTTACGGCTATCAGTTACCGCAATACGATAAAATGGTTGTTTTTTTCTTCCCATACGAGTAAGTCTAATTACTGTCATAATATATGTCCTTTATAGTGGAAATCTCTTTGACGAGCACTTATTTGCGAAGCAAATATGTAGCCGAAAAAGAAATAGATTTCCGCTGTTTTCATTTTTGTTTGGGGTTTTTTTGCAGAATAAAATATTAATATATTAAATTGTGCCTCTAACCGCCGCCGAGTAAACATAGTTTACACGATTTGCGTTTTATATCTTGATATTCAAGATACCTTCTAATCACAGAGGGATTATTTCAGAAGTTAAACGATGGCGGAATTATAGCTAAATTTTTTATAAATGTAAAGTTTATCTAGGTATTTTAAACAGATGATACAACTACTTTCGTCAACCTGAACACTTGATTGACCGTCACCCTGAACTTGATTCAGGGTCTAGTTTATATAGCTTAAAATATTAATAATTAGATTCCAAATCAAGTTTGGAATGACGTAGGTTCACCTACACCGTCACCCTGAACTTGATTCAGGGTCTAGTTTATATAGCTTAAATTATTAGTAATTAGATTCCAAATCAAGTTTGGAATGACGTATGTTCAAGTTTGGAATGACGAGATCAAGTTTGGAATGACGAGATCAAGTTTGGAATGACGAGATTTTTTTAAATGATGATATTTTCACTGTATAAATCATCCATGAGGTATTCCAGCTCCACCCATTTGCCCCATCATTGCTTGAAGGTCTTTCATACCATTTTTACCAGAAAATCTTTTAGCCATCTTGCCTGCATTTTTAAACTGCTTAATCATACGATTAATCTCCACTATCTCTAAACCACAACCTTTTGCGATTCTTCCTTTACGAGAATTGTTTAATAGCTCTGGTTCTTCTTTTTCTTTTTTAGTCATAGATGATACCATTGATTTTATATTTTTTAGCTCGTCCGAATTTTCCATATCAAAGTCTTTAAGAGCCTTAGACATATTACCCATACCAGGCATCATGCCAAGAATTGATTTCATAGAACCCATTTTTTTCATAGATTCCATCTGTTCTAAGAAGTCATTAAAGTTAAACTTACCTTTTTTAATTTTTTGAGTAAGTTTTTTAGCCTGTTTCTCATCTATAATTCCAGCAGTTTTTTCTGCTAAACCTTCAATATCACCAAAACCCATCAAACGATTAACTATACGATCTGGCATAAATACTTCTAAGTCTTGCATCTTTTCACCGTTACCAATAAAACGAAGTGGAACTTGAACTTGAGAAGATAAACCAAGGGCTACACCACCCTTAGAATCACCATCATATTTAGATAGGATTACACCATCTATGCCAATTTTTTCTTTAAATGTAGTAGCTGTACGAACAGCATCTTGACCAGTCATAGAATCTGCTACATAAAAGATTTCACTTGGATTTGCGGCTTTTTTTACAGCTTTAAGTTCATCCATAAGCTCCTCATCAATAGCTAAACGTCCAGCTGTATCTATTAAAACTACATCATAAATACCAGAATTGGCATATTTTATAGCTGAACTTACAACTTCAATCGGATTACTAGAGTTCTCTTCTTCAAATAATTCTACTTCTATTTGTTTAGTGATTTGACGAAGTTGCTCAACTGCCGCTAAACGTTGTAAATCGGCTGCAACTATCAAAACTTTTTTTTGTTTATTTTTTAAATAAGTAGCTAATTTACCAGTAGTTGTAGTCTTACCTGAGCCTTGAAGCCCAGTCATAAGAATAACAGTTGGTGGATTTGCAGCAAATACAAAACCTTTATTGCCACCAACTTCTAACAGTTCATATAATGTTGTACGCATAGCTTCAAGAAACTGATCCTTACCAATACCTTTTTCTTTAGTCCCTACTTCTACCTTAGCTATTAAATCTTTAACTACCTTATGATTTACATCGGCTTTTAAGAGTGACTTTTTAAGTTCATTTAGTGCTTTTGTTAGTGCCTTATCATCATCAAATGTCCTGATTTTTCTAATGGCTGCTGTAAATGAACTTGTTAATGTATCAAACATAAAATACCTTTTATCTTCTTATATTTTTTTGGATTATAGCTAAAGAGCACTTTTAACTTTCTTTAGTTCTTGAAGTGTTTAAATAAAAACGCATTTAACTGATTTGCAAACAACTTAGCATCTTTTACTCCAAATGCCTTTGGACCTTTTGTAATTTCTCCACTTTCACGTATAGATTCCATCAAATTTCTCATAGCAAGATATTGTTTTATATTATCTACACTGTACAACTCACCCCTATGGTCTATTGCGTGAGATTTTTTACTTATAACCCTATCAGCTAAGGGTATATCTGCGGTAATTACTAAATCACCTTCATTTAACATCTCTACTATTTTATGGTCAGCCTCATCAGCTCCAGATTCAACTATAATATATTTTACTAAATCGGACTTACCGATATCTATCTTTTTATTTGCAATTACTATCGTTTGTATATTTAAACGTTTTATTTGCYTTAGAAGTATAGGTTTTAAAGTATTTGGAAAAGCATCCCCATCTACATATATTTTAAACATTTATTAACTCCAGTTTTTCTTTACGTGAAAGTTGCTTTATTTCATATTCTCTTTTTGATGCAGAACTTTTATTTTCACAATTTTCACTATATACAAGTTTTACAGGGCGTCTTACTCTAGTATATTTGGATGCTAAACTAGAGTTATTATGCTCATATAACCTTCTATTTAAATTTGTAGTAATTCCTGTATATAAGCTATCATCATTACATCTTAAAATATAAAGCTTCCAAGGGCTTATTGGGGTAACAAATGTATTTACAGCATCTATTTGATAAAACTTTTTTTCATTATATAAACAATAATACATACTATATGCACAAGTTAAACTATCAAGCTTATCTTCAAAATCTTTTATTTTTTGTCCACGAAGCCTAGATATATTTTCTTTTAAAATATCATTTGTTTTTAAAACTTTTTTTAAATAGTTTTGGTATATACAAAGTTGTTCTTTTATAAACTCAGTATCCCTACCCTTTTTTCTTTTATATGGAAGAATTTTAAAGTTATTAAAACATACAGCTATAGTTGAGTGCGTATATACCTCAAAAATAACCTTATCAGATTTATAGTCCCTTATAAAACCAAGTTTACTTAAAGACAAAAATAAATCTTCACTTCTTATATTTTGGGAGTATTTTGTAAGTAAGTTTCTATTTACTGGAAGCATTGATATTTTATATTTTGAGAAATCTTTGTTAAAGTTTTTTTCTATTTCGCGGTTAGCAGTTTGATTTGGTATAACAAGTGGAGCATCTACCCCAATGTATACATTATAGTCTTTGTATTTTTGTATAGCTAATATTATTTCATCTATAGACTTTATCAAACTTATTTCTAAAATTTTTAATTTTTTTTTATCTTCTTGAAGTACAGAAAAACCTGAGAGATTTTTTTCACCCCAGGCTAAGTCTATACCTATAAAGATTTTATTCAAAGTGTGTAAACATCTTTGGTTCAGGTGAGGTAAACTCCATATCTAAAAGTCTTACCTTATAAGCATGAAGCATTACACGTTTAGCACGACGTCCGCCATATTGTTCATCACCAACAATAGAATGTTCAATATAACGTAAATGCGTACGTATTTGGTGTGTACGCCCATGATGAATGATACATTTAACCTTAGTTTTATTACCAGATACTATATCTGGAAATACTTCTGTTCTTGCAGGTTTACCCTTAGGTGAAACATTTGAAGTAGCACGGTTGTTTTTTTTAGTAGTCAAAATTGGTTTATCAATATCAACAGGCTCACTTATAATTCCCTCAACCCAAGCTATATACTCTTTATAAACCCTATCTTGCTTAAACTCTTTAATAGCTTTTTGACGAAAGTCTTCATCTTTAACAAGCATTAATACACCACTAGTCTCACGGTCTAATCTATGTAATAATATAGCATCTTTAAACTGACGTTCAATCTCATCTGAGTTAATATATGCTGGTTTATCCACAACAACAAGGTTATCATTTTCAAATATAATATGAGCCTTTTCTATCTTTGTTACACGAAAAATAGTTTTTTCATCCAACTCTCCACGAGCAATCATTACTTTTTTATTACCTACATATACCAAACCACGATCAATCATAGATTTAGCATTATTATTTGAAATTCCCTCTTGCAGTGCTACTAATTTATAAGCTTTTTCCATTTTAATTGACTTCCTTAATTTATTTAGGATTATTTTTTATCCTATTTATTACTGACTCTAGATTAATTGTTTCATCTACTCTTGAACTTGGTAAGTTTTTACTATCCTTTAATGCCTTATGTATCTCATCTGCCTCTACATATTGAACATGGTGCACATATTTAAAAAGTTCTTTTTGATGAAAGAAGTGCTTTCCTGTAATAATCTTACAGCCAAAATATGCAGGTTCTAATGGGTTATGCCCACCTACATCATTTCTAAATGCTCCACCCAATATTGCTATATCACTTATTGCATATATATTATTTAACTCACCCATTTTATCTAATAAAATTATATCTGTTTTAAACTCATTTGTATCAGTAAATCTAGATATACTTAAATCATTATCTTTTGTAAATATTTGCATTAAAGTATATACACTCTCAAATCTCTCCGGATGTCTTGGAACAACTATTAGTTTCGCATCACTATGTTTTCTGTATTGTATAAATGATTTTAAAACAGATTCTTCTTCACCCTCATGTGTACTTCCAGCTACAATCAGCTCTACATCTAGTTTTACATAATCTCTGCTTTTATTTATCTCAGCAGATAGTTTAATATTTCCAATTACTTCAATATTTCTAGCACCAAGTGCAATAAAACGATTTTTATCAAGTTCACTTTGAGCATATATCATTTCAATAGTAGAAAAAAACTTTTTATAAAACCATGCAAATTGAAGGTACTTCTTTACGCTTTTATCTGATATCCTTCCATTTAAAAGGATTATCCTAGTTTTTTTCAACTGCGCTACAGTAAAAAGCATAAACCAAAATTCAGCTTCTAACACTACTAGTATTTTTTGTTTTGTCATCCAAAATGGTAAAAACATCTCATATGGTAAATATCTAACTTCGGCCTTATATTTTTTAGCTTCATTTTGTCCAGTATGGGTAATTGTTGTTATTTTAACATCTAAATCACCTAGTTCTTTTAGTATAGGTTTTAGCGCTCGTGCTTCACCTAATGAACAAACGTGAAACCATATAGATTCTTTACTAGAAAAAGGAGAGTTATTAAAAAGAAAAAATCGTGCTGGAATTGATTCTTTATATTTTTTTTTAAATGAGAGATATACCAAAAAAGGTAGTGCTACAAAATATAGCACTATACTTAGGATAAAATAAACAAGTGTGAATGGCTTCAAGCCTACTCTTGATTAGCTTCCACATGAAGGATACGCCCACAGTGTGGACATGTAGTAATATCTTCTGCTTTTATAACGTCTGCATAAATCTTGTCACCAATAACCATATGACAACCCATACAAGCCTGCTCTTCCACTCTAACTACAGTAGTATTTTTAGCCCAACGACGAATCTTTTGATAAAAAGTTAAGCCTTTTTGGTTCATACCAGATAAAAGTTTTTCTTTTTTAATGAAAACTTCTTGACGAGATTTGTTAATAAGATCTAGTTTTTCACCAACTTCTTTTTCAACTATCTCTAAATTTGAATCTAATTCAACAAGTGATTCTTTAGCTATTTCAACTTGCTCTTTTTTTAGTTCAATAATTTTTTCAAGTCTTGCAATCTCTTCATTTGCAAAAGTGACTTGCTCTTTGGCAATCTCTTCTTCAAGTTGTAAAGACTTCATCTCACGCTCAGTTTTTACTTCAGAGCTTTTTCTAGAATTATCTTCTAATTTTTGAGAAAGTTCAGCTAAATGAAGTTCATTTTTAGACTTCTTAAGTTCTTCATCTTTAATTTCATTACTTAAGTTAAGAATATCAGAATCTATACTCTCTTTTTTAGCTAAGGCAGCTTTAAATTTATAGTTAGCTTCCTCAATCTGAGGTTCAAATGCATCTATCTCTTTGTCTACGAAAGATAGGTCAATTAATTGCTTTAAATGCTGGTTCATCAGTCTCCTTTTGGATTATATATATGTGAACGGGTTCTTTGATGATGAAATTATAGCTTCTAAACCTAAAWTTTTCAAATGWYSRTGYAAAATTTSTGCAAAAAAGTGTTCACTTTCAAAATGTCCAATGTCAATTAGGGACATTTTTATACTTTTTGCCTCCATCGCATCATGATACTTAACATCCCCTGTTAAGAAGCAGTCAGCGTCTATAGACTTGATTAATGAACATCCAGAACCAGTAGTTAAGGCTGCCCTTTTTACAAAATCTGAAGTTTTTACACATTTAGCATATGGCAGCTTAAATGCGCTAGATACTTTTGCTGCAAAAGTATCAAAATCTTCATTTATTTCTAAATAAGCTACAAATCCATCTTTTTCTTCTATCTTATATCCAAGAATCTCTGTAGCTACAAACTCATTTAAATGTGTCTGATCAAAATTAGTATGCATAGCTATATTTGATATGTTTTTACGTATCATTTTTTGTATTAAATTAGCTGGATATTTATTAAACTGCAACTGCTTTAATCCACCAAAAATAATGGGATGATGAGTTATAAGTAAAGTATTTTCTTCTATAGAATCTATTAATGCTTCATCCACATCTATGCTTAAAACTACCTTTGTAATATCCTCATTAAAATCACCTAATAAAAGACCAGAGTTATCCCAAGTTTCTTGTAATTTAAATGGTGATAAATTATCTAAAAACTCATAAATATCTAAGATTTTCATACTTTTTCCTTAAGATAGTTTTTCTAACTCTTCTTTAGCCTCAGTAAAATCAGAATATATTTCTAAAGCTTTTTTGTACATCACTTTAGCTTCATCTTCATACTCCATATTTACAAGTAAGTTTCCATAATTATAATAAGTCACAGCATTATTAGGCTCAATATCTATAGAGGCACTAAGATGCATTTTTGCAGATGCATATTCTTTATTTTTTCTGTATATTGAAGCCATAGAATTATGAATATACTCATTTTTAGGGTCAAGTTCTAATGCATTTGCATAATAATTTAAAGCTGAAACTGTATCACCTTTTTCATTTAATACATAAGCCATTTTAAAAATAGTATCAGGGTTTTTAGGATCCTTTGCATCAGCCTCAGTTAACAAGGCAAAAGCTTTTTCATACTCAGAGTTTTCAAATGCTTCATCAGCTCTTTGTATTAATGATTCAGGAGAAAATATTGAAAAAGCATCAGCAGTTCTAGAATCCTCTTTTTTAACATCTTCTGGTTCCTGAAGTGTTTGCATATGTTCATATATTTTAAATGCAAAATAAGCCGAAGCTCCTAGCATAAGTAGTTGAAAAATTGTCATTTCTTAGCCTTTAGTAAATTTTTATTTAATAACTCTATTAGCTGAAGTGGATCAACTTGAATACCACCTACCCGTACAGAAAAATGAAGGTGTGGTCCAGTCACTCTTCCACTTTTACCAGAGAGTCCAAGTAGTTGAGCTTTTTTAACCTTATCACCTTTTTTTACATTAAACTTACTCATATGATAATAACAAGTATATATACCTTGTCCATGGTTTATTATAACAGATGCACCTGAATAAAATCTATCTTTAGCCAGAACAACTTTACCATCATTACAAGCAATTATATCTGTACCAATTTTAGCTCTAAAATCAGTACCACTATGATAACCATTTAAAGAGCCGTTATATACCCTAGCCTTACCAAATGAGCTAGTTATTTTACTTTGCATTGGTGATATAAACTCTGAAGATATATAACTCTTATTTGTAAAAGTATTATATATCTTCATAGCCTCTGCATACTCTTTTGAGGCTCTTTTTTTATCTTTTTTATTTAACTTAACTTTAGATTTAGAAACTTTTATAGTTTCTTTTTTATAATTTCCATCTTTTATAGAGAAAAATATTATCTTATTTTTTTCTATGTTATCTTTAGAATAAAATATTTGAACTTTTTTATTCTTTGCTTTTTCATAATAAGATACTGGAACTAGTGCATACATCTTTGTAGAATCTATAGGATTCTCATATATCTTATAATTTTTTTTATTTATTGTGATTTTTTCTAAAGACATATGTTTTTCTTTTTTTAACTCTATAAAAGCTGTCCTACCGTTTGTAATAGTAGAATCTGATATATTTATACCTAAGGCAAAAGAAAAACTTATAATAAAAGGTATTAAAAATAAAATCTTCATTAATAATCTTTCATAGCCCTTGCAATATCACGCTTCATATCTTTAGATTTTAAATCTTGTCTTTTATCGTGAAGTTGTTTACCCTTAGCTATTGCAATCTGAATTTTTGCAAGGTTACGCTTATTAAAATAAAGTTGTAATGGAACTATTGTATAACCATCTTTTTCTACAGCCTTTTTCATCTTTATTAATTGTTTACGATGAAGTAATAGTTTCCTACTGCCCCTTTCTTCATGTGTATAATAATGATGTGTAGTCTCTAAACGTCCGATATGTGCATTAAATAAAAAAGCCTCATTATTTACAAAACGTATAAAACTATCTTTTAAATTTACTCTTTTTGCACGCATACCCTTAACTTCACTACCTTGAAGTACAAGTCCAGCTTCAAATTTTTCTTCTAAAAAATAATCAAAATAAGCTTTTTTATTTTTTGCTAATGTCTCACCCATAACTTTCCTTACTTTACTTCTAAGTACCTATATATTTTTTAAACAAAAAAAACTACTGCCACTTCCAGAAAAAAAGTATCCATGTTTGTAAAACTTTTTTAACTCACTATATTCTAAAAATGCAGGCTTAAACAAATCGTTAGCCTCATCAGCTGACATAGTACTTAAAATCTCTAAAGAAGTTTTTTCTTTTAGTTCATTTGCATAAAAAGAGTTTATAGGTTTAAAAAAATTATTCCTATAGCTTGTATATACCTTTGGTGTACTTATCTCTAACTTTGGAGTATAGAGCTCATATTCTAATAGCTCTTCTTTAAACTCTTGGACTATTTCACCAATACCGCTTACATTAGCACTATTGTATCCATAAATAAAAAAAGGAACATCAGCCCCAACTTTTAAACCTATTAAAGCAAGTTCATTTAAGCTCAGACCTAAATCTAAACTTGAATTACACATCTTTAAATACGTAGCTGCATCAGAACTACCACCACCAAGTCCTGCAAAAGTTGGAATATTTTTATCCACCTTTACTGCATAATCTTGCATTAAATTCTCTAAAGACTTTGATTTTGTAAAATCTAGAAGAGCTATATATGCTTTATATATAGTATTTTGTTCTGTAGTACATTTAAATTCACCAATGATTTCAAATTCTTTTTTATCTTTTTTTAAAAATGAAAGTTCATCATATAAAGAATTAACTACAACAAAACGAGAAATTATCTCATGATAGTTGCCCCTAGTTCCCGTAATTTTTAAAAATATATTTACCTTAGCATAGGCCTTATAGAGTTTCACTTTTATATTACTTTTTAATAATTGAGCTTAATAAGTTTACATCATCAAGTTTAATCTCTTTTGAGGCTGCAATATTTGAATCTGTAACATCTTTAATTAATTCAGTTCTCATTATAGAAATATCCCTTGGCGCATCTATTCCGAGTTTAACTACACCCTTATCAATTGATATAACCTTTATAGTTATATTATCGCCGATTATAATTGATTCATCTAACTTTCTAGCTAATACTAACATATATTTATCCTACCGAGCTCATATTTTACTTTATTTTCTTGCACATTAATTATTGATATATTATCTTCATTTTCCAACCAATAATATCCACCCTCTTTAATACTTAAATCTTGTAAAGCAAGAACTCTTCCATATTTTAAATTATCCATATCTCCGGTATAAAAATTTTGCTTTATATTTAAAGATTTTTTGATATCTAAAACTTTTTCATTTTCATATACAAACTGTCCCTCAGATAATCTCTCCAAAGCACTTAAACTTCCAAATTTTAATCCAAGTCTATTTGATATCAATAAACCAAGTGAACGAATATATGTACCCTCAGATACTGTAGCTTCAAAAGTCAAAAATGGATGACAATAAGATACAAACTTAGTCTTGAATATACTAGAGTTTATTTTATTTAAAGTGAACTTTTTACCTTGTCTGGCTAAGTCATATGCCCTTTGACCATTTATTTTTTTTGCAGAAAATATTGGCGCTTCATATTCTAAGTTACCCTCCAAAGAAGATATAACCTCTTTTACTTTTTTTAGCTCAAACTCTGGTAAAATCTCTACATTTTTTATTAACTCAGTATCCAAAGAATCAGATTTCGCACCTAACCATAAAGTAGCTCTATAAGTTTTTGGAGTCTTATTTAAAAAACGAAATAGTTTTGTATGGGAACCCATACCGATGATAAGTACACCCTTAGCAAAAGGATCAAGTGTGCCTGTGAAACCAGCTTTTTTAGTATTGTATTTTCTTTTTAGTTTATTTAAAAAGTGGTTTGAACTAATACCTGTTGGTTTATATGCTACAAAAAGTTTATTCACAGTCTCTCTACAAAAGAAGCTAAAATATCTCTTTTTGTTCCAGCAAAATTGATATGAAGTTTAAACTCACGTCCAGATTTACTAACCCCATTTACACGTCCAGTTCCAAAAATTTTATGACGTACTAAGTCACCTTTTTTAAAGGATGTATTTTTCTCAACTATAAGTGAACCATCACAAAGTCCCGCTTCATTAAAAAATCTACTTTTTGAAAGATTACTTCTTCTACCCTTATAAAATCTACTTCCCACATGAGAAAGAGTTAGAGTATCTTTAGCTCTTGTAAAAGATACATATCCAAGTCTTCTTTCTTCTTCTAAGTCACTTCCCTCACCAACTAGAGGTAAAAAACCTTCCTCTAAACCAATAATAAATACATGCTCAAATTCTAAACCTTTTGAAGCATGTATACTCATCATATATATACTCTCACCCTCAACCTGATCTTGTTCACTTTGAAGAGTCAATTCATTTAAAAATTCATCTAAAGAAGCCTCGGGAGAATTTTTTATAAAATCACGAAACAGTCCATAAAACTCATCCATATTTAAAATCTTATCGTGTTCATCTTGATGACCCTTATAAATATCTTTTAGATGAAAAGTATCATCTAATACATCTATAAACTCATATGTACTTTTTGAAACTATCTTAGCTACATTTGCTATCTCTTTAATAAACTTCTTGAGTGTATTGGCATTTTTTTGTCTTACAAGAGTTTCTAATTCAGCTAAAGGTACTTTTTTTATATACTCATAAATTGAGGTAGAACCTGCATGAGCTGCTAATTCAATCTTATCTACACTGGCTTTTCCAAGTCCACGTTTTGGTTTATTAACTATACGTTTAAAAGAAAAATCATCATGAAAATTAGTAATTACACGTATATAAGAGATAAGGTCTTTAATCTCAGCTCTATCATAAAAACGAAGACCACCTACAAGTTTATAAGATATTCCTGCACGATTTAAACTATCTTCTATAGATCTACTTAAAACATTCACCCTATAAAGTACAGCTATGTTTTTTGCACTTACACCTGATTCTTGCAGTTTAGCTATATGTAAAGCTATTTTTCTAGCTTCTTCGTTTTCGTCACTAGAGTTTAATACAGTTACATCATCACCTGAGCCTCTAGTTGCTTTTAGCTCTTTTCCAAGTCGTGAACGGTTATGCTCTATTAGTGAGTTTGCTACCTTTAAAATTGGTTCACGTGAACGATAGTTCTCTTCTAGTTTAAATACCTTAGTGCCTATAAAATCTTCATGAAACTCCATAATATTTCGTATATTAGCACCACGCCATCCATATATGCTTTGATCATCATCGCCAACTACACAGATATTATTATGACTTACACATAATTTTTGAAGAAGTTTTAGCTGTAGTTCATTTGTATCTTGGTACTCATCAACCATTATATATTGATATTTTTGAGATATAGTTTTTGTCAAATCTGGGTTTTCTTCTAATAATTTATAAGTCAAAGATATTAAATCATCAAAATCTACTAAATTATTTTCTAATAAATACGCCTCATATTTTTCATAAACCTTAGCAATTTGCTGATAATTAAATATCTCAGCCTGTTTGTAAGCATCATCTGGAGAAAGAAGAGAGTTTTTATATCTTGATATTTCACTAGCAATCAATGGAGTAGGAATTTCAGAATTTATCTTTTTAATAATTCTTTTTTTATCATCAGTATCAATAACTACAAAGTTATTCTCTCTTTTTAAAAGATGTATATTAAATTTTAAAAATAAAAGACCAAACTTATGGAAGGTACAAAGAAGTGGTGGATATGCTTGATTAGTCATCATATCTGCTGCACGATTACGCATCTCTTTTGCAGCTTTATTTGTAAAAGTTAAGGTTAAAGTATTTGAAGCTGGAACCCCTAAGCTTTCAATAAGGTAAGCTAAGCGAGAGACTATTGTAGTAGTTTTCCCACTCCCAGCACCAGCTAATATAAGGACTGGACCTTCTGATTGTCTTACGGCGTCACTTTGTGATGAGTTTAGTTTTTCAAATATTTTTTCCATAATTGCTACAATCTTAAAAGAATTTTATTTATTATATCTAAAACTTGCATATTATTATATAACTATTGCATTAATTATAATAATGAGTTATAATCAGATTATTATTTGAACTTATAGGAATTATTATGTTAAAAGATTTTGCAAAATTACAAACTTTTTTGATGGTTATCAAAGAAAGAAGTTTTTCAAAAGCGTCAGCAAAACTTGGTATCTCTCAACCAGCAGTAACTCAACAAATTAAATTCATAGAAGATTATCTAGATACAAAAATTGTAGAGAGAAAAAAGAACGGTATATTACTCACTAAAGAGGGTGAAGATCTTCATAGAATAGCTATAAAACTTGACAAAGCAATTTCAAGTGGTGAAAAAGAGCTTATAAAAATAATTAATAAAGACTTCACATTTGTAATGGGTTCATCAAATGCTATTGGTAACTATATATTACCAAATTATTTGGGTGAAATTAAAAAAAGAATTAAAAAAAGAATTAATAATGATGTATATATGAATGTTGCTCTTTCTTGTGAAATTATAGAACAACTTGAAGATAAAAAAATAGATGTAGCTTTAATAGAATCTCCAGTTTTTAAAGATGGAATCATATATAGAGAATGGGTACAAGACGAATTAGTAGTATTTTCAAATCAAAATATAAAAAAACAACTGCAAGCTGAAGACTTGTTAGAATTTGATTGGATTTGTCGTGATGAAAAATCACATACAAGAAAATTAACTTCTGAAGTTTTTGAAGAGATGGGTATTCAATGTAACAGTTTTAATGTGCTTGGAGTATTGGGTAGCCCTACTGCTATTAAAGAATCTATCATACATGCTAGTAAAGAAGGCAAACCTGTTGTCTCCATTATGTCACGTCACGTTATACAAGCTGAGTTAGATGAGGGCAAACTATTTGAAGCTAGATTAAAAAACTACAAAATAGAAAGAAACTTTTATATCGCTTATTCTAAAGAAAGAAAACACGATGCATTTGTTGATAATGTTGTAAACTACCTTTTATCTCTAAATAAAATCTAGCTAATATTGGAGTTTACTCTTACTTTAAAAACTTAGAATTCTCTGGATTTGAAAGAAATGATGCCATTGAATTCTCTACCCCAAAACCATCAGATTTTGTAGGTTTTTTTACATCTTTTTTATAATTAGCTAAGTTAATTAAAACAGGTGTCTCATCGATAATCAGCTGTAATATACTAAGTAATGGTACAGTCACAACACTACCTATATTATCTGATCCAAAACCTGCTTCAAATACAAGGTTATTATCTACTACACCTGCAGTCTCAAAAGTATAACCTGCTATGAAAAAAAGTGTTAACTGATGAAAACCTAATATAATTTTCTCAGGAAGTTCTGGTTCGAAACTTACATCTTCTATTTTACATAAAATTCCAAAATTCTGCTCTTTTTCAAAAAAATGAATCATCAAATCTTGTATATTCTTTTGCATTAATAAAGCGAACTTTTCATCTTCTACTATAGAATCTAGCAAATAATATCCTTTAAGTTATCTGAGTTAATTATATCAAAATCTATCATAGAATTTAGTAAGGCTATTTTTTTATATTTGAATAAATCATCTATATGTATATTTTTTTTCCTAATTTTACCCTCATCTAATAATCTCTGCCTAGTAGTACCCTCTAATAATGGTTTTTTTGGTGTTAGCCAATTTTTACCATCAAAAAGGGATATATTAGCAATACTTGTATCAGTTAATAAAGAATTTTTAACTATCAATATATCTGAGCAATTTTCTCTTTGTTTATATAAATTATTTAAGTTTTCTCTATCTTTATACTTAAAATTATATTCTATAAAATCATCATATATAAGTTTTAGGCTATTAATATCGCGTTTTTCATATTTAATATACTCTACTTTTAGATTTTTTTCATCATATTCTAGCCTACATCTATATATACCATTTTGTGGTGGGGATAAATAATCTTGTAAGTTTTGTTTATTTTTAATATGAAAATAATCTAATACTTTTTCATATCTTTTTTGATGATAATATAAATTATATATTTTTCCATCTACAGCTTTTATAGTCTCTAAAAACTTAGTCATCTGCAAAAAGTTCAGTACTTAGATATCTCTCACTTGTATCACATAAAATTGTTAAAAGAGTTTTGTTCTTAAACTCTTCACGTGAAGCTATAAGCATAGTAGCATATACGTTAGCCCCAGCCGATATTCCAACTAAAAGACCCTCCTCCTTAGCTAACATTTTTGCTGTTTTAATTGCATCTTCATTAGATACTTTTATAATCTCTGTATATATATTAGTATCTAAAATCTTAGGAATAAAACCAGCACCAATACCTTGTATTTTATGTACACCAGCATCTTCGCCAGATAATACTGCACTAGCCTCAGGCTCAACTGCAATAATTTTTATATGACTTATATACTCTTTTAATACCCTTGATGTACCAGTAATGGTACCCCCAGTTCCAACTGCAGCCACAAAAACATCTAATTTAGCCTCAGTATCCTCTAGTATCTCTTTGGCTGTAGTTAATGAATGTATCTCTGGATTTGATGGATTTTCAAACTGTTGTAATACTATAGAATTTGAGATAGTTTTTTGAAGTTCATCTGCCTTAGAAATTGCACCATTCATACCAAGTGAAGACGGAGTTAAAACAAGTTGTGCACCWRGGGCTTTTAATAAGTTTCTTCTCTCTATAGACATAGATTCTGGCATAGTTAATATTAACTTTAACTTTAAGGCTGCACAAATAGCCGCAAGAGCTATACCAGTATTTCCACTAGTTGGTTCTATAATTGTGGTATCTTTATTTATAGCTCCACTCTCTTGTGCACGTCTAATCATATTAAAACCAATCCTATCTTTAACAGATGAAGTGGGATTCATAAATTCGCATTTGCCTAGTATAGTAGCACCAGTTATAGCTGATGGAGTATTTAATCTAACTATTGGAGTATTTCCAATCAATTCCGTAATATTATTAGCTATTTTCATCTTTTACCTTATTTTTGAGTTCGCATGATGGATGACCAAGAAAATAACCTTGGGAATACTCAATACCTAACTCTTTAGTTTTTTCATATATCTCTTGTGTAGATATAAACTCACCAATAACTTTAATATCATTTTTCTTAGCAAAAGAGACTATAGTCTCAACAACTCCACAAAGTTTTTCATTTGTATTAATTTCGCTCATTAAAGAGCCATCCACTTTTAAATAATCTGCATTTAATTTAATAAGATATTCAAAGTTGCAATAACCAGTTCCAAAATCATCAATAGCTATTTTCATACCAATACCCTTAGCCTCTCTTATAAAATTTTCCACTTCTTCAAATGATTCTATATCCTCAGCTTCTACAATCTCAATAATTAGTCTATTATTAACCTTTTTTTCAAGAGCTAAATCAAATATCCAAGATCCTACATCATAAACCATAATATCTTCTATACTCAAATTAATTGAAAACTCATATTCACTATCGCTAAACTTGTTGAATGCCTTTAATGCTACTATCTTAGTTAATTCTTGATATATCCTTGTTTTTTTAGCTATATTTAAAAATTCTATAGGTAATACTACTTCACCATCTCTTTTAATAAGCCTCATTAAAGTTTCATATTTTTCTATATTCCCTGTAACCGAGTTTACAATTGGTTGGAAATATGTCTCGATTCTGTCCTCGGATATAGCATTTTTCAACTCATTAGTCCATTCTAAATTAAGTCTGTATTCTTCATCTGTATTAATATCCTTTGAGTATTCTAAAATATCTTTATTTATTTTTTTTGCATGTTTATGTGCAATATCTGCGTAATTAATTATATTTTCTTTTTCATATGCTATACCGCATGTTAGCCTTGTTGAGACCTGTATATTATTATTTATAAATAGTTCGTTAATAATATTTTGAGATAAAAACTCTTTTAACATCTTATAAAATTCACTACTTGAAATAAAGTTTTTATCTGCAACAACAGAAAATTCATCCCCACTTAAATGGTATACAGACATGCCTTTTTTATGAAAATTTTCAAATAAACGATATGCTAAATCTTTTATAACTAAATCACCTATTTCATGTCCATAAAAATCATTAATCTCTTTAAAAAGGTGTATATCTAAAATTGCTAAATAACTACTCTCGCTTATATCAGCAATCATTTTAAATCTATTACCTAAATTTGTTAATGGATCATGTAAAAAATTTCTTTTTAACTCTTTTTTAGAATTTATTAATTCTGTAACATCATCCCTAAAAGCTATAAACTCTATAATTTTTTCATTTTCATCTTTTATAGGAATTATAGTTGTATTTGCATAAAATGATTCACCGTTTTTTGATCTATTTTTTATTAATTCATGATAAATTTTTCCACTTAAAATAGTCATCCATAAATCCTCATAAATTTGTCTTGATGTGCCAATATCTCTAAAAATATTATGACTTTTTCCAATTAATTCACTTTTTGTATAACCACTAACTTTACATAGTTTTTCGTTTACGTATGTAATTTGTCCATTTACATCACTAACTGATACTAAACCACCAGCGTAAATAGCATTTATATATTCAGATGTATGTTTTTGAGATTTTTGAAGTTGTGAGTATGTCTGACTCATTGTACGAAGAAGAGAGTTTATAGTAGTACTAATAGTACCCATTTCATCATGTGATTCATAAGAAAATTTATTATGATTGTAAACATCTATTGGAGTTTTACCTTTTTTCATCTCTTTGTTTATTTTTTTAAGCCCTTTTAACAACTTAAAAATAGGATACTTAAATGTAATATTTAATAAATAAATCAAAATTACTAACATAAAAGTATCTACAATAAATAGTATCCAAATCTGTTGTTTAAATAATTTTYTTGTCTTATCTACATACTTTTGTACATATTCCCTATCTGCCGTAGTCATAACTATACCATTATTTTTGCTTATTTCAGACATAGCACTTTGTTCTATATTTTGAAGGGATAGGTATGAGTTAATTGTAACTATTACTAATCCAAATAATATAATAAAGACAAGTGGAATATTTATTTTATACGCAATTGATATACTTTTTAATTTTCTAATCAAAGGTAACTCTTTTATATTAACTTAATAAATTATATCTTAAAGTTATGTTATATTGATATTTTATCAGRTAAATAGATTATATATAAATTATTTGTAACTACTTTACGCAAAATATATTGTTATGGTGCGATTGGAGGGACTTGAACCCTCACGCTGTGAAGCACAAGCCCCTCAAGCCTGCGTGYCTACCGTTCCACCACAATCGCATATATAAAAAAATTTGAAAAATACAAACCCGAGAAGGGTTTGTGAATGAGTTACTTTGTTTATTAAGCTAAGTATGGGTTAGCGTAAAGTGCGATTAACGCAATTACTAGTGCATAAATAACTTGTGCTTCAATCATTGCAAGAGCGATGAACATTGTAGTCATAAGTTTAGCACCTAAACCTGGGTTACGTGCAGTACCAGCGATAGTAGCAGCTGCAGTATGACCCATACCGATAGCTCCACCAAGAGCAGCAAGACCAAGACCAAGACCAGCAGCGATCATTGAGTAAGCTTTAAGTGTTTGGTTAGCAACCTCACCATCATTTGCGAATGCAGCAGCAGAAAATGCCACTAAAAGAAAAAGAATTTTTTTCATATTATGCCTTATAAATTAATACAATAACTTTCGGATAGCGTAACCCCATTCTAAAATGAAGCAACCTAAACATAAATGCCTAGATTTCCCTACTTGAAATTGATGGCGCATTGTATCCAATATCTTATAAGATATAAATTAATTACATTTTTCACAGATAGCTTTAGTTTTATTAGTGGTAACGACCTAAAGAAATTTTATTTCCTTTAAATTCCAAGATTTCAACTTCAATCTCTTCACCTTCACTTAATACATCTGATACTTTTTCAACTCTTTTATCTGATATTTTAGATATATGTAAAAGTCCGTCACTACCATCTGGCAATCCAATAAATGCTCCAAAGTCAACTATTTTTTTAACTACACCTGTATACTTATCACCAACTTTGTATTCTATTTTTGCAATTTTAGGAGTATTTACAATTCCTTCAATATGCTCACGCGCAGCAGCTACACCAGATTTATTTTTACCAGTAACTTTTACTTTTCCATCTTTTTTATCTATATCAATAGCTACTTCAAATTTCTCAATAATCTCACGAATCACCTTGCCAGCTTGACCAATTACATCACCTATAAAACTAGGATCTATATGAAATAAATCCGTACTTGGAAGTACCCCATCATTAAATTCAATTTTTGCTTCAGCTTCAAGCATAATATCAATAATATGACTTCTTCCATCTTTAGCTTGATACAATGCTTCTTTTAATATATCTAAGCTAATTCCGCCTAGTTTAATGTCCATTTGCATAGCTGTGATTCCATCTTTTGAACCAGTAACCTTAAAGTCCATATCACCATCATGATCTTCAAGTCCCATAATATCTGATAAAATAGCATACTTATCGCCATCAGATACCATGCCCATAGCTATACCAGCTATAGTATCACTAGTAGCAAAGTCAGCTGCCTTAAGTGCCATATATCCGCCACATACTGTAGCCATTGATGAGGAGCCATTTGATTCTAAAATCTCAGATACCAAACGAATAGTTTGACCATCTAAATCCATAATAGGCTCTAGGGCACGTTTAGCTAAATTACCATGACCTAATTCTCTTCTTTTAACACCCATAATTGGAGTTGCTTCACCAACTGAAAAACCAGGAAAATTATAATGAACCATAAAATTCTCATTTTGAGTTGAATTATCAGTTAATTCTTCATACATCTGTGCATCTTTTGGTCCACCCATAGTTAATACTACTAAAGCCTGAGTTTGACCACGAGTAAATAAACATGATGAATGAGCAGCTGGAAGTACATTAGTACTGATAGAAATTGGTCTAATCTCGGTTAAAGCACGCCCATCTGCACGAACTTTCTCGTTTAATATCTGAGCCCTAACTTCTTGTTTTTTTACAGATTCAATAACATCTTTTAATTCTAATTCATCCCAGTCATCTTTATTTAAAAGTATGCTTTTTCTAAGTTGTCTAAGAGCAGTTGAACGCTCAGACTTAGCCATTTGATTTATTGCAGATTTAATATCAGATATATGATTGTCTTTTACATATTTAAGCATATCTGTATTAAGATTATTAGACTTATATTCTAAATCTATAGTCTCTTTTTTAAACTCTGAAAATTTTTCTTCATATTTAGTATTTGATTCAAATAATAAATTTTGAGTTTTTTCAAATACATTTATTAGTTCATTTTCCCCAAGTGCGTTAGAACTATGAATAGATACTACAGATGGACTTAAAGTTGGATCCATTAATGGGTCTAATACTAGGGTTGAATCTACATTATCTGAACCTAAAGTTCTCATCTCTATCATAAGTAAATCTTTTTTACTACCTGATAAATAAAGATCTAGGGTAGATTTCTTAAGCTCAGATAAACTTGGGTTTAAAATCAATTCTCCATCTACTTTAGCTGCACGAACAGCTGATACAGAAGTATTGATATCTATATCACTTACATACAAAGCAGCTGATGCAGCATTTAAGGCTAGTACCTGAAGGTCACTCTCTTTATCTACCGAAAACACCATTATCGTGATTTGAGTTGGGTAAGCAAAACCTTTTGGAAACAATGGACGAAGTGAACGGTCAACTATACGAGATGTTAAAGTCTCAAAATCACCGGGTTTAGTTTCACGTTTAAAAAAACCACCTGGTATTTTACCAGCTGCATATGCTTTTTCTATATACTGAACAGTTAAAGGTAAAAAATCATCTTTAACAAGTTCTGTTTCATTTACAACTATTGTTGCAAGCATTACAGTGTCCCCACTTTTTATCCAAGCTGAACCATTAGCTTGACGGGCTACATCACCAAAATTATATTCTTCGATTTTATTTTTCAACTCTACATTTACATCATATTTCATCTTATTATTCTCCTAATAGTTGTTCTATTCTTTCTTCATTTATTTTTTCGAATTCTTCATAATATAAAGATGTTTCTACATAATCATCTATATTATAAAGAAAAAATATTTCATCCGCAAAAGGTTCTAAAAGTTCCAATACATCACTCGGTATAACTGGAACTGCAATATATACTGCTTTTGGTTTTTGAGCTAATATAGTTTTAAGTGCAGTCATAAACTTTAAACCAGTCTCACATCCATCATCAACTAATAATACTACCTCTTTTTCCATAGATGGAAATGGTCGTCCCTTTCTGTATTGATATATGTAAGATAAAATCTTTTCTTCATGTTTCCTATGAGCCTCACCATAAATATAATCATATTTAATCTCAAAAGAATTCACTAGATTCTCATTTATAACAATCTCTTCACGTTCACTTACTCTTGCAATCTCACAATCATCATTATTTGGAGCCATTATAGGTTCTGAAAATAAAATCTCAATCTTGTTAGCATACTTTTTAGAAATATTATACGCAATCTCTAAACCACCCCTTGATACAGATACAAGTTTCCAGTTTTCATCCTTAAACTTTTGTTTTGGAATTACATCCATAAGCCCATGTGCTGCAACTTGACGGCTTTTAAGTATATTTTTATATGCCTTCATTTTATTTCTTATTTGCAGAATTGTCTGGAAGTCTAAATGCAAAAGCTGACTTAGCCTTTTCAGATGTCATTAATGGTTTTAAATTGATAGTTATATAAATATATCTATCATATATTGAATCAGATGTAGTGCCGTTTGTAAGTACTGGTCTATTATTTTCAACATATCTAAGTCCAAAATCCCAACATCTTTTTTTATACAAAAAAGAAACTTCTAAACGTTTTTTTTGACCTCTTTGTAAATCATAATCATATATAAACATATATGAATAATGTTCATTAAAATCAAAACTTAAACTTGAAGTTACATAACTTGTATCCTTATTAAAGTTTATAAAATCTTTTTTATACATATGTGATATAGCTAAATTTATATGCTTATCTTTATATGTAATTTGATTAAAGTTTTTAGAAAAAGCACTATTTTCATAATTAAAAAGCATATTATTGTAAAAATTAATCTTATGACTTATTTGGTAATCAAACTCATTTTCCAATTCACTAAGTTTATTTTTAGATTTTTCATATGATATATTTTGGCTAAGTCTATGATAAATGATTTGTTGACCATCATCTCCATATACATATTGAGAAAAATAAAGTTTTAAACTTTCATCAATATCTTTTACATTATAAAACTCACATATAGCCTCATCTTTATGTATAGCATCTGAACAATAATCTTTTTGATCCCTATAATAACCATTCCTACTCTCAGCTCCACCAATAGTATACAGTGCACCTAAATCTATAACATGTATAAACTCACTATATGCCTTTGTTTGTTGAGTAGAGATAGCAAATTCATGAAAATTTCTAGCAAAGTATCCAGAATTATACTTATTATTAGTTGGAGTTTTTTCTTTACCGCTAAAAGATGTATGTTGTGCATACAGATATGATGTATATGAAATATTTATATATTCATTAAAAAGTGGAGTTTGAAATGTAATAGGTATATTAATATCTGTTTGAAGTGCTYTTTTACCAAGACTTCTGTAAAGGTAATTACTTTTAACATCTAAACTATAAAGCATATGATTATCAAAAAAAGTATCTAAATAACTATGATACTGAAGGCTTGGAAATTTTTGAAGTGTCTCATTGTTACTATCACTTGTTAAGTCTCTATAATATTTAAAATAAGCACCAAAATAGTTATCATCTGTATTATAAAACATGTTTGTACGAGAAAGTACCTGAGTAGATACAGAGTTGTATATTATATCATTAGTTGAAAGATTGATATAATCAACATCATTCATACTATTTATATCTAGATATAAGCCTGATTGACCCTCTAACTTTGAGTCAAACCATTGATTTAATACATCAGTATTTTTATACTTGAAATTAAAACCATAATGTTTGTTATTAACTAAATTATTTTCAATAAAGTACTTATTTTGTTCTTTAAAATAACCAGTGGTTAAACTACCCTTAGATATTGCACTATCAATAAATCTAAATGTTGAATAAATACCATAACCACGACTAGTTCTCATTTGTGGCTTTAACTCTAAATCCCACCAATTAGATTCAGCAATAAATAAAGACTGTTCATAATAAAAACCCTCTTTTTGTGAAAGTCCAACAGTTGGAGAAAGAAGTCCTGTACGTCTAGTCTTATCAAAGGAATATCCAAAATATGGTGTATAAAAAACCAAAATATCATAAATGTATAATCTAGTATTGTATAAATCTAACCATTTTGTTTGGGTATTATATTTTGATGAAGTAAACTCCATTTTCCAGAGTGGATTATTTGGGTTACAAGAGCTTACTACACCAGATTTTATATTTACATCATTATCTTTTGCATAACTACTTTCGCTACTAATCCATATATCAGAATTTTTTTCTAACATATAAAAAGGTCTAAAAGTTCTCTCTTTATTTAAAATATTCATTTTTGCATAATTTCCAAGTATCTTATAATCAATACCTTGTGTAGCACGAATATTTCCAAATAATTCTAATTCACCAGTAGCTTTATTATATATTGCTTTTTTTGCACTTAATATATAATCCCTATATACAACTACAACCTCACCAGTAGCTTTTACAACCTGACCTTTTGAGGTCATTTTACTTGCGTATATTTCTACCTTATCATCTCCGTAGATAGATGATACTAAAAGTGTAAATATTATAAATAATTTAAACATTTACTACCAATGTTTTTGCAGTTTTATCATGCCATGATTGACGTGCTGGATCCATCATACCCCATAAAAAGCCAAGATAAAAAATCATCTCAGATACAACTCTAATTATTGCACGATTAAGCGAACTAACTACACTTGGATAAGATAAAGTTTTTATCTCAATTACCCTTATTTTCATAGTTAATTTACCTATAGATGCACCATACTTCATTGTGAAAAATGTTTGATACATAATTTTCATTACCATATATTCTAATACAAAAGTATTTGTTAAGATTATCATATCTTGTACAGTTATAGCTACTCTAAATGAATCCCATAAGGCTACTATTAATAAAAGAGATAATAACATTTCGTCTATAAAAAAAGCCATCAATCTTTTTTTAATAGGAGCTAAGCTTATATCTTCTCTATAAAGCATATTTTCTATCTCTTTATTCACTGAATTTTTCCTACTATAAGATATCGTATAAGCAGAATAAATCCATATTATACCTAGTAACTAAAGTTAGATTTTTGGCAATAGTTATCATTTTGATTCCCTAAGAGCTTGATATGCTATATCTGTCCTGATTTTTTTCCCTACAAAATGAACCTGCCCACATCTTAGGTATGCTCTATCTCTAGCTTCTTTAATGGTATCACCGATACCTATACATACTAAGACTCTTCCACCATCTGCATATAAGGTATCATCTTCTTTACTTACGCCAGCAAATGATATATGTGTATATTTTTCAATTACCTCATGTTTAACATCATCTAATATAATCTCAGCTGGAGTTGAAGATTTATATGGGTAATTTGTACTAGCCATAACTACAGCTACTGCAAATTGTGAAGAAAATTCAACCTTAATCTCAGAAAGTCTATTTGTAGATGCTTTTAAAAACATATCAGATACACTAGATGTCATCAGTGGCATTAAAATTTCACACTCAGGATCACCAAAACGTACATTAAATTCTAAAGTAATTGGCTCACCGCTTACAACCATAATACCAATAAAAAGCACACCCTCAAAAGGAGCATTTTCTTTTTTCATACCGTCCAATGTAGGGCGGATTATTTTATCTTTAACTTTTTGATATAGTCCCTCATTTACTAATGGTGTTGGGGCATATGCACCCATTCCTCCAGTATTTGGACCTTTATCATTATTTAAAAGTCTTTTATGATCTTGTGCAGCTGGAAGTAAGATATAATCATTTCCATCACAAACTGCAAACATTGAAAGTTCATATCCATCAAGGAACTCTTCAACTATAATTTTAAGTCCAGCATCACCAAAACTTTTCCCACTTAACATCTCAGATATCGCTACTTTTGCCTCATCATGATTTTGCGCGATTATTACACCCTTACCAGCACAAAGTCCATCAGCTTTTACAACTATTGGGGCTGTTAAAGTATCTGTAAATTTAAATGCCTCGTCAATAGATGATGTTTCTATATATGCAGCTGTTGGAATATTATATTTTGCTAAAAAGTTTTTCATATATACTTTAGAGCCCTCAAGTTTAGCTGCTTCTTTTGAAGGTCCAAAAATTGTCAAATTTTTTGCTTTAAAAATATCTACAATACCATCAACAAGAGGAGCTTCTGGTCCAACAATCGTTAAATCTATATTATTTTCTTGTGCAAAATCTGCAAGTAAATTATAATCTTTAATATTTATATTTGTACCTAAGTCACTTGTAGCACCATTACCTGGCATAAAAAACAGTTCATGTGCATCCTCTTCTTTTGATATTGCACGAGCGATTGAGTACTCTCTACCACCGCTCCCTAAAATTAAAATTTTCATATTTATTAAGCCTATATAAGTTTGAATCATTATATCACATTGAGTATTAAATTTAGATATAAAAGTTGTCATGATAAATTACGGAGAAACCATTTTTAATCGAGGGTTATAACTGATAATGTAAAATTGTAGTAGATTACTAATAGCCCAAGGGGCCGTTTCGCATTTGGCTTGGTTCTAAAAGCCGAATTTGGGCGAAGAGAGAGTCTTATATCGGCGGCAATATCTCGGTAGAGTAAACGTACCTCAAACGATAACACCGACACACAAAGATTCTACTGGTTCGCATTTTGAAAATGTAGAACCCTCATTAGTACGATATATCGAACCTCTCAGACTATTAATACTATTATACACAATTGAATCTTCATTTTTCTTTTAAAAACTAAGTGCTAAGTCTATACAACTTTGAATTGATGTATTTTGTGCTACCACACAACTCACATTTTCTGGTAGTGCCTTAGCTGTAGTTTTACCAATAACTACAATTTTAGCCCCTAAATCAAGGCTATGGGTCTTTAAAAAACACTCTATTGAGGATGGTGATGTGAAAATTAAGATTGAATTTTTTTCTATTTCTATTTTTAGTGCCTCATTTGCACACTCACTTACATAAAGTATCTCTTCATCTATATTAAAAGCATCATTTTTAGCTCTTAAAACAAAATCAGATGCTATAACTTCAGCTCTTAAATATAACCATTTACTATCTTTGGCATACTCTTTTATATTTTTTATCAAATTATCCCCATATCCATCGCCAATATCTAAAATTTTTCCGCCAAAATTTTTATAAGCTGAAGCTGTTTTAGGTGATACACAAAGTGCTGGGATATCTATAAAGTTTTCTTTTTTGTACTGTTTTAGACCTTTAACAGTTTGCTTGGAAGTTATTATAAGATAATCATATGAAGAAAAATCAATTGAGGGTTTTAAAAATCTAACTTTAAGTGATAAAGCATTTATAGCATCTGGATGTTTTGAAGTAGCAAAGAGGTAAATTAATCTTTTCATAAARGCTCTTTAAATAAAATTTGTTCTTACTAAATTATAAAAAGTTTGATGTAGTTTGAAATGTTTTAAGGAGTAAGCATAGTTAACTATGCTGTAGCCTTAAAACATTTTGAAATGCATTGAAATTTTTCTTAATTTTATTCCCATTCTATAGTAGCTGGTGGTTTAGAACTTATATCATAAACTACACGATTGATTCCATCAACCTCATTAATTATACGGCGAGAAATTCTCTCTAACAAGTCATGAGGTAAATGAGCGAATGTAGCAGTCATTCCATCAACAGCTTCAACTACTCTTACGCATACTGTATTATCATATGTACGGTTATCACCCATTACCCCAACAGATTTTACATTTAAAAGTACAACAAAAGCCTGCCAAGTTTTAGCATAATACCCGCTCGCTTTTAACTCATCTAAAAGAATTACATCAGCTTCACGAAGTATAGTTAAATCAGGTACATTTACATCACCCATGATGCGAATTGCAAGACCAGGTCCAGGGAATGGATGACGGTTAATCATAGATTCTGGCAGTCCAAGCTCAAGTCCTATTTTACGAACCTCATCTTTAAATAGTTCACGTAAGGGCTCTATTAATTCAAAATCCATCCAATCAGGTAAACCACCAACATTATGGTGAGATTTAATAAGCTCAGATGAACCATTTACAGATATAGATTCAATTACGTCGGGGTAAAGGGTACCTTGTGCTAAAAATTTAATGCCGTCATGTTTTTTAGCCTCTTTTTCAAACTCTTCAATAAATGTATGACCTATTATTTTACGTTTTTCTTCAGGATCAGATACATTAGCTAATTTTGTTAAAAAATTATCAGCTGCATCTACTGTAATAAGTGGAGTTTTTAAGTTTATTTTGAAAACTTCTTCAACTTGTTCACGTTCACCTTTACGTAAAAGTCCATTGTCTACAAATACAGGAATTAGTTGATCCCCTATAGCTTCATATAACATAGCAGCTACAACTGAACTATCTACACCACCGCTAAGTCCACATAAAACTTTAGACTTACCTACTTTTTCACGAATAATTTTAATTTTTTCTTTTAAGAAATGCTCCATTTTCCACTTCTTTGTAACTCCACAAATATTTTTTGCAAAGTTTCTAAGCATTAGATAACCTTCCTCTGAGTGTTTAACCTCTGGGTGATACTGCATAGCATATACACGTTTATCTTCATTTGCTATAGCTGCATATGGTGAATTTTCTGAAGTAGCTATAGGAGAAAAACCAGCTGGTAATTCATTTACCTTATCAGAGTGAGACATCCATACTATATGTCTATCATCACAATCTGCTAAAAGAGGAGAATCTGTTTCAATTTTAAGCTCAGCCTTACCATATTCATGATGAGTTGAACGGATAACAGATCCGCCAAAATCAACAGCGATTCTTTGCATACCATAACAGATTCCTAATATTGGTATACCCATGTCGTATACAGCCTTATCTATCTCATAAGCATCTTCATTATATACAGATGATGGACCACCACTAAAAATTAGACCTTTAGGATTTTTTGATTTTATTTCTTCTATAGAAGTATTATATGGAAGAATCTCACRATATATTTTATCCTCACGAAGACGACGAGCTATAAGTTGTGTATATTGAGAACCGAAATCTAAAACTATGATGCTAACATTTGTCATATATTGACCTTTAAAACTATTTTTAATTAATTACAAAAGGATACTATAAAAAAGATTAAATGAAAGTATCAGGGCTGATTCAAACACTGAAAAATATCGTCATTCCAAACTTAAGCCTGCGTCATTCCAAACTTGATTTGGAATCTAAGCTAAAATACTAGACCCTGAATCAAGTTCAGGGTGACGGTTAATCAAGTTCAGGGAGACGAAAAACGTTCCCTGCGTTCAAGAGAAGAGTTTTAGTGTTTAATATATAAACCTAGAATCTCGTATTGTGTATACCAAACTGCTATAGATACAAAATAACCAACTAAGATAGTCCAAGCAAATTTCATATGTGAAGAAAATGTATATATACCATGAAGTTTACCCATTACGCCAACACCGGCAGCTGAACCAAAAGAGATTAAAGATCCACCAACACCAGCTGTTAAAGTAACAAGCATCCATTGTGCAAGAGGGATATCAGGCGCAGCTTTAAGTACAGCTGACATAACTGGAACATTATCAACTATAGCTGAGAGAAAACCTACCCCAATATTTACATAGGTTGGATTAAACATAGTGTAAAGATGTGCAGCGTGAGTCAAAAAACCTGCAAAGTGTAAGGCACCAACTGCACCTAATATACCAAAGAAAAATAAAAGTGTATCATTCTCGATTTTTGCAATAGACTTAAATATCTCTATATCATGGTCATGATATCTTTTAAGTCTATATGCATACAGTTGTAATAAAGAAAGTCCAAATAACATTCCCCACATTGGAGGTAGATGCATAAGTTGTTTTCCTAAAACTGCACACATAATAGTAAATACACCAAGTGCAATAATTACTTTACCACCCTTATGAACATGAACTGGCTCAGCACCTTCGATTTTGGTCGGTTGCCCTTCTGGAACAAAACGAGAAAGTAAGAATGCTGTCACTACCCAACCAAGTATAGATGAAGGGAATAAAAAGATAAAATCCACAAATGAACCTTTATTCGCAGCCCATGCCATTAAAGTTGTAATATCACCAAAAGGTGACCAAGCACCACCAGCATTTGCAGCTACAACTACATTTATAGCAGCTGGAACTAAAAAGGCTTTATTATTTTTTTCTATTGTTAAAAGAACAGTTGAAAGAATTAAAGCTGTAGTTAAGTTATCTGCAACAGGTGAGATAAAAAACGCTAATATACCTGTCACCCAAAATAGTTTTTTATAATTGTAACCTGCGTTTAAAAGTCTTTCTTTTAAAGCATCAAAAACATTTCTTTCTATAAGTGCTTCTATATATGTCATTGCAACAAAAAGGAAGAAAAATATTTCTGCTATCTCAAGTATTAAATGTGCTATTTCAGTCTCAAAGTGAGCAAAATTAAGCCCATTTACAGCATAATAACCACCCAACAACATAAACATCAATGTACCTGTAAATAATGCTGGTTTAGCTTTATTTATACTATACTTTTCCTCAGATGCTATAAAATAGTAWCCTATTATAAATATTGCTAATAGTAACCAACCAAATGGCTCTACTGCTAAATCAACTGGAGGAAGATCTTCTGCAGTTTTTGTCATATTTTATCCTTAATTTTCTTTTATTGTGTGTACACCYAAAGATTTTTCTCTATTTAAACATGCCATAACTATCTCTTTGGCTGTTAACAAACGAAACTTCAATAGTTTACCAATATTTTGTTTCAAAAGTGCATCAATTTGCTCTTTTGCGTCAATTAATCCATCTCGCGTCCTGATAATGGACACATTTTTCCACATTATTTGTCTAAGTCTGTTTTTCTTTTCCTTATCTTGTTGTAAACTCATAATTTCATCACCAACTTCAAAGTTAATAAATTTTTTATAATCTTTATTTTTGTTTATACTTAATGCAGCTCTTTTTGCAAAAACTAGACTTTCTAAAAGTGAATTAGATGCTAAACGATTTGCACCGTGCACCCTAGTTGAAGCTACCTCTCCAACTGCATAAAGGTTTTTCATATTTGGAATTTTACCATCTAGGTCACTTTTTATACCACCAATAGCATAATGGAATGCTGGTGAAATTGGCACCCTTTGATTTGGTACATTAAAACCTAAATCTCGAAGATTTTTAAATATATTTGGAAATCTTTTGGTAAAATAGTGGTACTCAAAATTATTCATATTTAAATAAACTTTTAAATTAGTTTTTATTGAATAATCATATATAGACTTAGATACTATATCGCGTGATGCTAATTCTCCACATTTATCATAATCAAATAAAAATCGTTTTCCATTTTCATCTTCTATAGTAGCACCCTCACCACGAAGAGCTTCAGTTAAAAGAAGTTTTTGAGCATATTCACTATTTACAAATACAGTTGGATGAAATTGCATCATCTCCATATCTGCTAATTCTATACCCTTTAATACACATAACCCCTGCATATCTGCACTAATACATGGGGCATTTGTATGGAACTCATAAAGTGAACCTACACCACCAGAAGCTATGATTACATCTTTTGCATATAAGTTTCTACTTTGTCTATGGTCAAGTACAGTTACTCCATAACATTCAGCATCTTTGATTAGTAAGTCTACTACTCTAGCATCGCCAAGCATAGGGTGTGGGTTATTTGAAAGTAAAAAATAATGCATATATCTACCAGTAGCATCTCCACCAGCGTGAAGTATCCTTTCTGTAGAATGGGCAGCTTCTTTTGTATAAAGTAAGTTACCATGCTCATCAGAATCAAACTCAAAACCACGTGAGATAAGGTCATCAATAACTGCACGAGAATTAAAACTAAGTACCTCTACAGCATCCTCATCACAGAGCCCAGCTCCAGCATCTATAGTATCTTGGATATGTGAGGGAATATCTTCTTTATCACGTGCTAGAGCTACTCCACCTTGAGCATAAAAACTATTACACTTAAAAGTTTCACGTTTATTAATTATAAGGACTTTTTTGTCACTTGGTATATGAAGAGCTGCATAAAGCCCAGCTACACCAGCCCCAATAATTATTACATCATACTCAAAAGCCAAGTCTATTTTTTCTCTTGACTTGGTTTTTTGATGATAAATTTTACATTTTTATCACCTTTTGGTGCATCTTCAAGATAATATGGATCAGACTTATATCCACATCCACTTAAACCTAATAAAAACGATGTTATAATTAGCATATGAAAAATGCCAAAGATATTATTAATTCTATTCAAAATAAACCTCAATTTTCTAAACTATCTTATTATAAATGTATCAAAAAGATACAATCTATGTTTGTTCTCCCTGTACAAAAAATGATTAACTTTTCTTATATAAAAAATAAAACTTTATTTTTTGTTTTTAATCATCCAATTGGAAAACAAGAGTTTGATAATAATATACAAAGCATTAAATCTGCTTTAAATTTTTATTCACCAGAAGAATGTGAAGAAACTTTATTTAAAGATATAAAAGCTTTTGTAACTCATTCTCCTAAAAAAGAGCAAATTATAACAAATAAAGAAGTTCAAAAATACAAAGAAAGAGCTACAGGCGGGATATCTGTTCATATACAAGATGAAAAACTAAATAAACTTGTTCGTAGTATTCAAAATATAATAAAAGAATCAAATAAAAATGACACTTAAGCAAACGATACAACAACTTCCTCTTTCGGCTGGAATTTACCAATACTTTGATGAAAATGGAAAACTTTTATATATTGGTAAGGCGAAAAACTTATCTAATCGAGTAAAAAGTTACTTTATACTTAATCCTGAAATTGCTCCAAAACCTAAGCTTTCGCTTAGAATCACAAAAATGATAAAACAAACAAAATCTATGAATTATATAGTTGTTAACTCTGAACATGATGCGCTAATCCTAGAAAACTCTCTAATTAAACAGTTAAATCCAAAGTATAATATTTTATTGCGTGATGATAAAACCTACCCATATATATATGTAGATTATTCTATGCCCTACCCTAGATTAGAAATTACCCGAAAGATTATAAATTCAAATGATATAAAATATTTTGGTCCTTACTCAATTGGTTCTAGGGATATTTTAGATTCCATATATGATATATGTAAACTAGTTCAAAAAAAAGGCTGTTTAAAATCTAAAAAACTTTGTTTATATCATCAAATAAACAAATGTTTAGGTCCATGTGAATTAAATATAGAAGATTCTATATATAAAAAAGAATTGGACTTAGCACTGAATTTAGTGTTAAATAAAAAAACTCTTATCAAGAAACTAAAAGAGAAGATGTTTTTTTATGCAGAAAAAGAGCGTTATGAAGAAGCAGCTGAATTAAGGGATAGGATGGATAGGATTTCACGTTCTGAAATTAAAAGTGAGATTGATTTTGCTTCAAATGAAAACTACGATATTTTTGTTCTTCAAAATACAGATAATAAAGCTGTAGTAGTTAGAATATTTATGAGATCTGGAAAAATCATCTCATCTACTCATGATTATATAAACCTAAATGAAGGTTATGATGAAAATGAACTTTATCAAAGGGTATTATTAGACTTTTATGGCACTGAGAAACCGCCTATAATTGCTCCAATATTAGTTGCAAATGATTTTGAAGGCAAGGATATTATACAAGAACATTTAAGTGACTTGTTTGGGAAAAAAGCAAATATAAGTAAACCTTTACGTGGGGATAAAAAACATCTTATAAACTTAGCTATGCTAAATGCAAATGAGCTTCTTAAAAAAGATAAAACTATAAATAATGATAAATTATTATTAGAGATAAAAGAGCTTATGGACTTACAAAGGATACCCTCTAGGGTTGAAGTATTTGATAACTCACATATGTCAGGTGTAGCTACAGTTGGAGCTATGATTGTATACGAAAATTCTAAATTTGATAAAAAATCTTATAGGACTTATCATCTAGAAGCAAAAGATGAATACGCACAAATGAGGGAAACTTTAACTAGACGGGTAAAGAGTTTTTCTAAAAATTCTCCACCAGATTTATGGATAATTGATGGTGGCACTACCTTGCTCAAACTAGCATCTGAAATCTTAGAATCAAATGGTATATTTTTAGATGTGATAGCTATATCTAAAGAAAAGATAGATGCCAAAAGCCATAGGGCTAAGGGCAAGGCTAATGACATCTTACACTCATTAAAACAAAGCTTTTCTTTGAGCAATAGAGACAAAAGACTTCAATGGGCACAAAACCTTAGGGATGAGGCACATAGCTCTGCTATAACATTTCACAAAAAAACAAAACTTCGACTTGATCAAGAGAGCCAACTTTTGACTTTAAAAGGAATTTCTTTAGCAAAAATTGTAAAACTATTAAAACACTTTGAGAGTTTTGAAGCACTAAAACAAACAAGTATAGAAGATATTAGTTTAGTTTTAAATATATCTGATGCAAAGATTATAAAATCTATATATAAATAAGTATTATCTTAATATATTCATGCTATATTCTATATAATAAAAAATGATTAAACATGGAGTTTAAACAAAAAATATGTTACTTTATAACCATAAAAAAGAATTTATAGGTATAGATCAAAATTATCTAGAAATGTTTAATTTAAGTAGTTTAGTTGAACTTAAAAATATAGTAGATGATTTTGCAGATTTTTTTGTTTCTTCACCTGGATATGTACATAATTTTGAGCACGCACATTGGATAGATTATGTATTATGCAATGATGCTGGAGTAACTCCTAAAGTATTAATAAATATCAATGAAGAAAAATACACAGCTCATGTAGATGTTAAAATATTTTTTCTAACAAATGAAGCCTTAGAAAAATCTTATATTATAAATCTTTCAAATATAAAAGCTTTAAGTTCTAATTTAGAAGAACAAGAAACTTGCCAAATAACAAAATCATCTTTTGACCCTTTAACAATAAATTATGATGAAAAAACAGTAGAAAATATTCAAGAAATTCAAATAGCAGAAGATATTGATATACAAGATAACTACGAAGATGTAGAGATAAAAATAAAACTTAGCGATGATGAAGATGAGATAAATCAAGATAACAATATTAATGAGACTTATGAGTATGACCCCAAAATAGCTTCAAATGAACTAGGTTTGCCTATAGACTTAGTTCAAGAGTTTATTCAAGACTTCATATCCCAGTCTTATAGTTTTAAAACTGAATTATATAACTCTGTTTCATCTTTTGACTTGCATAAGGCAAAGCTTCTTACTCATAAACTAAAAGGTGTAGCTGCTAACCTAAGAATTCAAGATGCACTTAATTTATTAACTAAAATAAACTTATCAGACGATGTAACTGAGCTAAGTAATGATTTAGATAACTTTTATGTAATTATTACAAACTTATCTAATAATTCGCCTGATGAGATACTAATAAACTTTAAAGAAACGAGTAAACTACTTTAATATGCAGTTAGGACTAAAAAATAGATTAAGACTTATCAGCTTATTACCAATTTTAGTTCTGTTCTCATTAACAAGTATTTATGTTTACAACTCTTTTGATGAGTATCACACAGCTCAAATATTAAAAAATGAACTAACTAAAAACAACTACCTAAATGATTTGATTACAGATATTGCACGTGAACGTGGAATGAGTTCAATGTATTTGGGAAAAAAGTCTGACAATACATTAAAATCACTAAAAGAACAAAGGAAAATTGTTGATAAAAAAGTATCTATATTTGAAGAATATATAAAAAAAAATAAACTTCTGCATAATCATTCTATAGATTCTACTTCACAATTATGTTTATCCTGTAAAGAAAAAGAGATTATAAAAATAGAGATAAATAAAATCAAAAAAATAAGGTTAGCTGTAAATTTATGTAATAGTAAATTTGAAAATATGTTTGATATTTATACCAATACTCAAAATAGTTTTATTAAACAACTAGAGCATATTATGCATAATCAAGTTGATAAAGATGTAAATGAATTATATACCTTATATATAGCTATGGTATATGCCAAAGAGTTTGCCGGTATTGAACGTGGTTATATGTCTTTTGTTATAGCACGTTCAACTAAATTAACTGAAGCTGATTTAAATAAATGGGTATCTATTATAGGTAGATCTGATTCTATAAACTATGATACGCTTCATGATGAAGACTTAAGAGCCAAACTTGATGCCTTATTTAAAGATGAACAAAATATAGACTTATTTGAAGATATTAACTCTGTTAGGACTGGTATAGTATCAGCGGCAGCTACAGCTGATTATCCAATTAGTTCTGGTATCTGGTTTGCAATGCAATCAGAAAAAATAAGTATAATATCTGACGCTCAAGACTTACTTCTTAAATCTATTTATAAAAAAGTAGAGCTTCTAAAGGCTTCTAGCTTAAAAATTTTATTAATCACAATCGCTATCTGGTTAGTAGCTATTATATTTGGAGCCTTAGGTTATTTACTCTCCAATGAAATAGCTAATAATATAAAACATCTAGAAGATATACTTAGACGTGCAGCTCAAGGCTCTAGTGAAGAGAATGAAGATATAAATCTACATACATCAAAGGGCACTAATCTAGCCTATAATCTTTTAGAAAATATTATAGATAAGACCAAACAAGACAAGCAATATGCCCAAGACGCTAGCGAGGCTAAGTCAATGTTTTTAGCGAATATGTCTCATGAGATTAGAACTCCATTAAACGGAATAGTTGGGTTTACCGACTTATTAAAAAACTCAGAACTTAAGGCTGAACAAAAAGAGTTTGTAGATGTGATAGAAAAAAGCTCACAAAACCTACTTGATGTAATAAAAAATATTTTAGATATATCTAAAATTGAGAGTAATAAACATGAGGTTGAAGATACTATATTTAATCCCTTAGAAGAGTTTCAAAGTGCAGTAGATGTATATGCAGTTAAGTCGAGTGAAAAGAATATAGATTTAGCATGTTTTATAGATCCTAAATTAGAAATTCCATTAAGGGGTGATCCAACTAAGATCAAAGAGGTATTAATTAACCTAATTTCAAATGCTATAAAATTTACAGATATTAATGGTTTTATAAATGTACATATAAGAAAAAAAATATCTACAAAAACTGGAATTACAAAAATATATTTTGCTGTACAAGATAATGGTATTGGGGTAAGTAAGAAGCAGAGATCTAAAATATTTGAAGCATTTTCTCAGGCTGATAAATCTATTACACGGAAGTATGGTGGGACAGGACTAGGTCTTACGATATCAAGCAACTTTATCAAACTTTTGGGTGGAAAACTTGATTTAGCAAGTAAAAAAGATTATGGAACTACTTTTTTTTTTGAATTAGAGTTTAAAGAATCAGATACAAATATAAATACAAGTAAAAATAAGTTTTCTTTTTTAAAGGTTGCAATATTACGCAGTTTCGACAAGGTAAAAGAGCAAGATATTTATATAAAAGAATACCTAGATTATTATGGAGTTAAATTTGAATTATTTAGAGATATACAAGAGATAAAAGATAAAAAGTATGATTTAATATTTGTAGACTTAGATTATATCGGAAATATTTCTTTAGAAAAATTCTCACAATACTCAGCACATTTAGTACCTTTAACTAAAGCATCTAAGATAAAAAGCATAGATTCTTTAAATCTAGATATTTGCAAAATTTTATATGATCCCATTCATACGCTTAAAATAAAACAAACTTTACAAAACTATGTATATAAAAAATATAGAAAAAAATAAAAATATTATAAACTTTAGAGCTAATGTATTAGTAGCTGAAGACAATACAATAAATCAAAAGTTAATTAAACATGTGTTAGAAAGTTTCGGACTTAATGTATATATAAGCTCTGATGGCAAAGAGGCTGTAGAAATATTTATAAAAAGAAAGTTTGATTTAGTATTTATGGATATTCAAATGCCTATTTTAGATGGTATAGAAGCTACTCATGAGATATTAAAATATGAAAAAATATTAAAGCAAAAACATACACCTATAGTAGCCTTAACAGCAAATGCTCTTAGAGGTGATAAGGGGAAAATTTTAAAAGAAGGTTTTGATGAATATATAACAAAACCTTTAATAAGAAGCAAGATACTTTCTATCTTACAGAAGTATCTAAGGCACTAAAATTAGTTTTAGAACTTCTTCTACCCTTGTCACTGGGACTATCTCAAGAGATTCTTTTACTTCATCTGGGATATCCTCTAAATCACGTTCATAGTTTTTAGCTGGTATTAGTGCCTTAGACATTCCAGCCTTATGTGCAGCTATAAGTTTTTCTCTAAGACCACCAATTGGAAGTACATCACCGCTTAAAGAGACTTCACCAGTCATTGCTATCTCTGAACGAATTTTTTGTGAACTTAAAATTGATGAAATAACACTAACCATAGCTATACCAGCACTTGGCCCATCTTTTGGAGTAGCTCCATCTGGTACATGTATATGAAGATCATATCTTCTATATACTTCAGAAGAATCAATCTTAGTTTTTTCTTCTATCTCTTTAAAAGAAAGTGGTACATTTTTAATATCAATTTTTAGCTTTTTAGAATCTATTAGAGTTTTTACTACACTTAAAGCAATTCTAGCAGATTCTTTCATAACATCACCAAGACTACCTGTAAGTTGCATAGTACCCTTACCTTTTATTCTAATAGCCTCTATTTTTAATACATCACCACCAACTGCTGTCCAAGCTAGACCATTTACTACACCAATTATTGGAATTTTTGTAGTTTTTTCTATCTCAAATACAGTCTTATCAAAATAATCTTTTAAATTTTTAAGATTGATAGTAACCTTTGTAGTCTCAGGAAATTCTAGTATCTCACGAGCAACTTTTCTAGACATGTTAGCTAAACGACGACGTAAGTTTCTAACACCAGCTTCACGTGTATAAGAGTGAATTAACTCTTTTAGGGTTGGTTTAGAAATATTTATCTCAGACTTTTTAAGTCCGTGTTTTTTTAGCTCCTGTGGCACTAAATATCTATGAGCAATTTCAAGTTTTTCCTGTGGTGTATATGAACTTATAGTAATAAACTCCATTCTATCACGAAGAGGAGTTGGTATACGTCCAACATCATTTGCAGTAGCTATAAATATAACCTTAGATAAGTCAATATTAAAGTTTAGATAATAATCACGAAACTCAAAATTTTGTTCAGGATCTAAAATCTCCAAAAGTGCAGCTGTTGGATCACCTCTACCTGTACGTCCAACCTTATCTATCTCATCTAAAACTATAACTGGATTCATTTTTTTGGCGTCAATAAGTCCTTGAGTTATACGTCCAGGCATAGCTCCAACATATGTACGTCTATGTCCACGTAGCTCATTTACATCATCAAGTCCACCAAGGGCTATCCTAACAAGGGGGCGTTTTAGGGCTGTAGCTATAGAGTTAGCTAAAGATGTCTTACCAACACCTGGGGGTCCAGAGAAACATAAAATTGCTCCAGCTGATTCCTTGCCTTTTATACCACGTAATTCCATTAATTCTTTTACAGCAAAATACTCAACTATACGCTCTTTTGGGTTCTTTAAAGAGAAATGATCCTTATCTAGTTGAGTCTGGACATCAGAAATTTTCAGAAATTTTTTACTCTCCTTACCAAATGGGATTTCTAATACCCAGTCAAGATAAGTTTGAGTCATAGATGCATCGGAACTATCTGGATGCATACGTGAGAAACGTTCTATTTGTTTGTTTATCTCTTTAAATACATCATCCTCTAAAGATGCTTTTTTAGACTCTAATTTTTTATAATATTCCTCTATCTCTTCATCTCTAGATGTATCTGAACCTAACTCTTTTTGAATCTGTTTAAGTTGTTCTTTTAAGAAATACTCTTTATTTACTTTTTCAATATGTGTATGCACCTTGGAGCGTATCTCTTTTTGAAGTTTATTCGCTTCAATTTCATCTATAATATAATCAATTAGGTCTAAAAATCTTTTTTCAGTATCAGCTTCTACAAATAATTTATATGCCTGTTCTTTTTTTAGTTTTACAGTTGAACAAATTAAATCTATAATTCTGTTATGGTCATGATTCTCTTCTATAGTACGAAGTAAATCGGGTGGAAAATAATTACTAACCCCAGATAAAGTCCTAACTTTTTCACGTAAAATTTCTAAAATTGCATCTATTTTTAATGAGTTTACATTTGTAGCCTCAATAATATCAACATTAGCCGTAAGTGGCTTATCTCCAACCTTACCAAATGTTTTAGCACGAGCTAAACCTTGAAAAAGAACTTTAACCCTACCATCTGGGAGGGCTACCTTTCTCATTATTGAGCCAACTACTCCAGCATCATAAAGAGATTCATAATCCCTTTCTCCATCAGCTGATGGTTTTGTTGGGCATACTATAACTAATGAACTTTCTTCTATAGCCTTAGTTGCAGCTAAGACATTACTTTCATCACTTAAAAAAAGTGGTGAAATCATAAAGGGGTATAAAAAAAGTTCATCCTCAGCTATAACTGGTATCTCAGCTGGAAATTCTCCATAATCATTTAATTTCATTATAAACCTTTTGTATTAGTAGATTTTAGCTCTACATCTTTGTTTGAATTTCTAGATACTACGCTTTGAGTATCGGGCACCATAAATGCATACCAACTCTCAGTTCCATCACCCTCGAACCATTCACGATACCAAGGTGTATTTGCTCTATTTATCTCACTCCATTTAATCCATGACTGCGGTTTTATAGATCTGTAATACTTTGCACTCGTAGGTTTATCTAACCTATCATATAAACTTGCTATTGACTCATTTAAAGCTGCTTCGGCAAGATAGAGTTTTGTAAGCATAGTATCTATTACAGCTATATACATTGAAGATGGATAATTTCTCTTAAAATTATTGCCCTCAATTATAGCCTGACTTACAAGTGCCTGATCWCGTCTTGGATTTGGTAAAGCCATATATTTTGATTTTATTTTTAAAAAATCTGCATCTTCTTTTTCATTTGCCGTAGCATATCTTTTGATATATTCATCTAAAAAATGTTCAGTTAAAAGGTATTCCTCATAATACATATGTGATATAGCTAAAATAATTGTAGCCTCTGGTAATAAAGGTGAACCAATATGCTCACCCTGAAGTGAGCTATAATAATTATCAGCTGCCTCTAAATCACCATCAGCTACAGATTCAACTATCATAGAATACCAATATATAGCTGGCTGATTATACTCCTCTACTTCTTTAGTACAGCCACTAAAAAGCAAAATTACAGATATCGTCGCTAATATAAATTTATTGTTTATTTTCATGAATTATATTTTCCTAGTTTTATTTGAATTGTTATTTTATCCAAAAGAAGTATATATCTCTTTAAAGTAGGTACATTTTATGCTAGATGTTTCATTATTACAACATATAAAGGTTTTTTTATGACATTTGATATTTCAGTACCACTCTTAGGATTTGAAGATATGAAGGAGGTAGAGCTAGAAAAGATTGATGATATTTTTATGAAAATGCAATCTAAACAAAACGAACATATATCGTTTACCCTAGTTGACCCTTTTGTTTTAAGAAAGTATGATTTTAATATACCTGATAATATTCAAGATATATTAGATATACAAGATAATTCAAATATATTAATTTTAAATATTATTTTAATTCAAAGTCCTATAGAAGATTCAATAATAAACTTCATAGGCCCAGTTATATTTAATACTGATAATAAAAAAGCTGCACAAATTATTTTACAAAATACAAATAAATATAGTGTAGCAGAGAAAATATCAGATTTTTTAAAAAAATAATTCTTATACCTTAAGCATAAATAAATCNTTTTTTATATAATATATATTTATATTATAATTAGAGAGAGATATGAGAGAATTATTTTTTAGGTACTTTTTTTTACTTTTTTTAAGCCTTAGTTTTTTACTTTTTAGTGGCTGTTCAGATAGAAGTATTGGTAGTTATTTAGGTAACATTAATGTTTTTGACACCGACACTACAAGAAGTAATGCGGTAATAAAAACTAAAGTTGTAAACCAAGACTTCAACTTAACACTAGATATGTACGTAGCAGATTTTGACACAGATGGATATTTTGGATATGCAATATATGCTGGTGATAAAAATGGTGTTAATTCCTTAATTCCCAATACTACAGCTATTTTTGATTATCAAGACCCAATGACATATAAAAGCGGTGGGGCTAGCGGTTATGTTGTAAGTTTTTTAAATCTAAATGTAAATCAGGCTGTATTAAAAGCCTTTGTAAGATTCGATATTTGTTTAGCAAAATTTGAAAGAAATACACCGTCCTTAGGTGAAGGAACTATAACAACTACTAACTATGATGGGTCTAATTGTGGTACAGTCATTCCCGCTGTAACTCATGAAGAATGTTCTGGAGAATGGGTATGGGGTTATTCTGGCACAATTCCTACAGTAATAGATACACCCTCATATACTGCACAAATTGCATGTGATACTGGTTCTACGGATATAGAAGATCAAATTCCATGTTATGTTACATATGATTCAGATGATTACTTCGCAGTCCGTCCAGATAAATTTACTATGAAAAAAGCTGATGGGGCAGATATAAACTTACTCACTTCAGCTCTAGATGTAGATTTAAATATTACAGCTGAAGATTTTTTAGGTCTAGCTAGTAGCGGATACACTACTTCTTCGGCTCTAAGTATATTAAACCCGCCAACTTATTATAGATCAGATGCACTAATTGATGATACAGCTAGCATGCTTGGCTCTGTGAGTATAACTAGCAACCCTAACTTTACAAATGGCTTAAGTACAAATACTCCAGCTGTACAATTTGATGATGTTGGAAAAATAACTATATCAATCCAAGATAAAACTTGGGCAGCTATAGATGCTGATGATACAGCTCAGGACTGTAGTCCAAATGGAGCCTATATTTGTGGTGATTTAAATGCTACATTTATTCCAGCTAGTTTTTCTATCTCAAATGCACATCTTCGTGATGCAAATAATACTAATTTTACATATATATCTAATGACCATAATATATCTGCATCCTTAGATGCTAATATAACAGCTGTAAATGCCTTAGGTGCCATTACACATAATTTTACAGATAATCTTTGGGAAAACAATATCGATATTAGCTTTAATGTGCATACTGCAAATATTCCAAATATTAAAAGAGATGAAATTAATAATGCAAACCTAGTATTTACTAATGGTTCAGCTTTTATAAATTATAAAAGTACTACTAATAATAATCAACTTAGATTTAATTTTGATAGAAATAAATCAATTGCAATTAATCCTTTTTTAGTAATGGGTAATGATGTAACTCTAAATGCCTCATCTACATATACAAATACTATAATTACAGGTACTGGCATAGCTGATAGAAATGCTACTTTTCTTTACGCACGCTCATACGCATCTGAGTACAGTTTTAATGTTAATAATGGGACTGTATTTATTTATTATGAAAACTATTGTAATACAGATGGAAATATAAGTTTATTGCCAAACGGTTTAGATTCAAATATAAGTGATGATCCAAGATGGTATGTAAATACAAAACATAATACTCTTTTAAATGGTGGCACATTAAATATATCTCAAAAAAATGATTTTATAATTAGCAATAATGGCATAACTGAAACTCATAATGATATATCATCTACTACATTAACTGCCAATACTAATAACTTTCCATATATTGCAACTATGCTTCATACACCTAAATCATGGCTAATTTATAATAAATATAATAATAATGCTATTAATAATGAATTTAAGGTTAGGTTTTTAAATCAATCAGCTCTCTTCCCTATTAGTGGTTGGAGTGGTAAGGCATCAAGCGTTAATGTAAAATCAACTAATAATTTTGGTACTGTAAATACAAACAGGAGAAGTATGTGGTAGGGAAAAATTATATATAAGTCTGCTTTTACCCTAATTGAGCTTATTTTTGCTATTGTTATAATCTCTATCTCTGTTATATCTCTGCCAAGGATGACTCAGATTAGTTCTAAAGGTATACAAGATAGTCTAGTCCAAGAGGCTATATTTGCAGCATCAGCTGCAGTTCACCAAGTATTATCTGGGGCATGGGATGAAAACTCTATAGAGCCAGGTGGTTTAATCTCAACATCAAGGGTTATAAACCTTATGAATAATGACTGTGATGAAAAGACTAAACGAAGACCTGGACATATAAACCAGACAAGACATAGACGATGTTTAGATGATAATACTACTACAGCCCTTAATACAGCTGGTGGTACTACAGATGACTTAAACGATGAAGCTAAAGCTATATCCTCATCTATATACTCAAGTTTCACATCCGCAGCTGATGGATATAAACAAGATTTTAATAGCACAATTACTGTAGAAAATTTAGCTGCAGTTGCAGGTGCAAAACTTATTACAGTTAATATAAGTTTAAGTTCAGGTGCAAAACCAGTCACCGTTTTAAGGGCATATAGTTATAATATTGGTGAAATATCTTATCACAGACAGTCTTACTAATGAAAAAGCATAATGCATTCACTATGATTGAACTTGTATTTGTTATTGTTATCATGGGTATTATAGGAAAATTTGGTCTTGAGTTTATAGCCCAAGCTTACAATAATTATTTATTTTCAAGTATTAACAATACCCTACAATCAAATAGTGCTACAGCTCTTGAGTTTATATCAGCTAGGCTTCAAAATCGTATCAAATACTCAACTATAGATAGAAATACTTCAAACCCAAATAATGCTAATAATTATAATGCTATACAAGTTGGTGGTGGCGTGGACTATACAATGCTTGAATGGGTTGCTACTGATATGGATGGATTTAGGGGCAACTCCTTAGATACAGAGGCAGTAAATTTTCCAAATTGGAGCGGGATTATTGATGTAAATAATACAGCTGCAGGCATAAGCTTACTAATCTCACCTAAGACTAATACTACAAAAATAAATAATCTTATACAAATATTATCAAATTCTAATAGTGACATAAATGATTCAGCCTTGTATTTTATTGGTTCTGATCAGGATATAGATGCTTATGGTTGGGATGGGGTACCTATAGCAAATCAAAACTCTGTTATGCATCCTATAATTTCAACTGCACAAGTAAATCAATTTGCACCATTAGTTGGTACATGGGCTGGAGTGGATGTATATGAATATTATAAACTTTCTTGGACTGCTAACGCAGTTAGGTTTATAGATAACCCAGATTATGCTATAAGCAGAAGAGGCTCATTATGGTTTTATTATGATTATCGGCCATGGTTAGGTGAGCAATGGAGTGATGCTACTACTAAGTCCGCATTAATTATGCAAAATGTAACTACATTTAGATTTGTAGCTATAGGCTCTATGATAAAAATTCAAGTATGTGTTGGAAGTGATTTTATTGCCGCGGAGGATTATTCAATATGCAAAGAAAAAACAATATATTAAATAATTCTAAGAGAGGTGGATTTGCTATGATTATGGCTATAGCTGCAATAGTAGTTATAGCTGGAATAATGGCTTTAGCCCTAAGTCTCACTACGCAAACAGCTAAACGCACAACTAACTTATACTTATATGAACAGATAATATTATATTCTCAAAGTGCAGCTGAGTTTACTCTTTTAAATATTGCTCAACAACAAGCCTGTGTCGAACCCGCAAATAACTTATTAAACTATACCTTAGATAATATGTACGATATAAATATTACTTTAGCATATGTATATACAGATCCATCCCCTTGTGGTGCATTTGGTTCAGACTATACTACTGTTACAACTAAGGAACAAAATGGTTCAGTACTTATGGATATTACTGTAACTGTAGATAATCCAAACATTAGCAGTGAACCTATACGATACTTTAGAAGAAGTATGCAAAAACTTTAGTTTAAATATTTAAGAGTAAACCATTTAATGATATAATTATTCCCTATCTACGATATAAAGGATTTAAATAATGAATATTTCACTAACGGGAAGACATGTTGAGTTAACTGAGCCAATCAAAGCACACATGAGCTCATCTATTGAGACACTAAACAAATACCATATGGATATTATCTCTGTAAATGTTATAGCATCAGCTCAAATAAAAAAAGGTAAAGAGCGTTCAATGATAGAGTTCGTAATACACCTATCACATAAAAATTCAATAATTATAAAACAAAATGATGATGATTTGTACGCAGCTATAGATATGGCTACATCCCGTGCTCAAAAAGCTTTAAGACGTATGCACGATCGTGATAGTGGACACTATAAAGACGGTATAAACGAAGCTAAAAACGAAGCTAATTCAAATATAGACTTACATGAGGCTAGTGAAGCCTTAGAAGATGAGATAGTTCCAGTTGAATTATCTCTTTATAAACCACGTGAAGTTGAAGATGTTTTAAATAATCTAAAAGATGGAAATAAAATGTTTGAAATATTTTTAGATAATGAAGGAAAAACTCGCGTACTTTATAAAAGAAATGACGGTAAGTTTGGACTTTATTAATAGTAAAATGTATCTGATAGATTCCAAATCAAGTTTGGAATGACACAGGTTCAAGTTTGGAATGACACAGGTTCACCTTCACCGTCACCCTGAACTTGATTCAGGGTCTAGTTTATTTAGCTTAAAATATTAGTAACTAGATTCCAAATCAAGTTTGGAATGACGTAGGTTCAAGTTTTAAATGACGAAATGAGAGTGTTTAAAATTCCAAGTCAGATTTCACAGCTTTTACAATCTCAAAATCTTCAGCTAAATCAATCCACTTAAACTGAGTTCCACTTTGATTGGTACCTTTTAATAAATCTCCACTTTTTCTATATTTTAAATCTAAATTTGCAATATCAAATCCGCTTATAGTAGATGTAAACATCTCTAAACGTTTAGATTTTTCCTTATTTGTATATAAATAACAATAGCCCTTAAGTCCAGTCCTACTTACTCTTCCCCTGAGCTGATGCAAGGTTGAAAGCCCTAGACGTTCAGCCCCAACTATAATTACAGTACTAAGACGAGGCAGTGAAATTCCAACTTCAACTACAGTAGTAGCTATCAGCATATCCCCCTTGTTAGAAAAATCTAAAAGTACCTGCTCCTTTTCTTTATCTTTTCCATGAGTTACATATACATTGTCAAAGTTTTTTTCCCAAAAAGACCTAGCCTCATCTATACTTTGATAATCCAAAATTTCACTTTTCACAACAAGAGGATAGACTAATAGGACTTGATTATCTTTTTTTATTTCAGATTTTATATGTATAAGTAAGTCTTTAAAATCATTTTTTCGAATCACCATTGAAGTTATATCTTTTTTAAATGGAGTAGATGTAATTAAACTAACATCTATATGTGATGTCTCTATCATAGCTAAGGTACGGGGAATAGGTGTAGCTGAAAACTGTAAAAAATGTGGTTTTTTTTCACCATCACTAACTAATTTCTCTAGTTTATTTCTTTGAGCTGTTCCAAACCTATGTTGTTCATCAACCATAACTAAAGCAGCTTTGGGTAATTCTCTATAAAGAAGTGCATGTGTACCAATTATAAAATCGTATTGGCTTAAATCCTCTTTTTTACTTTTGTTAGTTATAAGTACAGAATTAAGACTTGGTAAAAATTTTAAAACCTCTTGGTAAAGCTGATTTGCAAGTATAGTAGTTGGTGCCATTAAAATACTTCGATGTTTCCTCATCATATAAGCAGATGCAAGTATAACCATAGTCTTACCACTACCAACATCACCAACTATCATTCTTCTACATGCTATATCTTTGCTAAAATCATTTTGGATATCTTTAATAGCCAAGATTTGATCTTGTGTTAATGTAAACGGCAAACTATCCATCCACTCTATATAAGTCTGCTTTTGTGATACTAAAGTCTTAAAGTATCTTCTTTTGTCTGATAGTTGTTTCATATATGAGAATAATTCTAGATACTTTAGAGCATTTATTGTATCTTCTGACATCTCTTTTAGATTAATTGTCTCTTTTGGGAAGTGAATATTTAAAATTTCTTTTGCTGTAGCAGAATCTAGTCCCTCAGATTCTAGTAACTCTAAACTAAGATTATTTTGAACTAACCTTAACATTACGTCTGAACGTAAGGCACATTTATACCTAGCTGTGATATGCCCAATACTGCTTACTTTTTTAGGCATAGCCATTGTGCAATTGCCAGTTTTACAATCTATTAAACCATAATAATAATCCCTATCTCCAACTTTAAACTGATGCATCATATATGGTTTTGGACGAAAAAGCACACCAGTAACATTAAAACCAAGATTAAAGGCATAAAAAGTTATTTGTATGGAGTTTGTAGCTCGAAAGACTGATTCTATGCTTGCATCAATTAGGTTTGCTTTGCTCATCTCTACTTTATTGTGTAAACGTAAATCTTCATAAGAGTGAGGGATATTAAGAGCGAGTTCAAACCATGAGCTGATGCCTAGTTTTTTAAACTTACTCTCTAAGTCTTTTGTTAAATTCATAAAAAGATATTAACACATTTTGTCTAATTATCTAAAATTATGACAAAATGCAATAATTATTATTTATTTACGATGTCTAACAAAACTATCATAAACTTCTACAAAACCTTTTTCACTTGAATCCTCAACTTTAGACATAGTTTCTATAGCCTTTGTAAATTCATTATTTTCCCAAAGATCTATAGCTTCTTTTGTTTTTTTATGGACTATAGCATGATGTTGATTTAAATTAGATATAACTTTTAAATCATCTTTTATTTTTTCTTTATTATCATTAAACCAAGTATTAAAACTACAAGAATTTTCATCTACGAGAGTTGGAGTTTCATTATTTATAAACAAGTTGTATCCTAGCAATTTAAAAAGTATATGGTCTAATTTACCAGTACTAATACCAACTTCACTAGTTATATTCTTAGTTACATCATTTATACGATGTGAGTTTGATATAACATGATTAAGATCTTCAAAAAATGAAGATAACTTTACATTCATACCATCTGTATTATCTCTAAATAATTCAGCTATATCTTGAATTTCTGAAGTATTTTGTTTTAATTGACCTATGCTGATTTCAACTTCTTGAGTAGCTTTTTGTGTACGTTCAGCTAACTTTCTTACTTCATCCGCAACTACAGCAAAACCACGTCCATGTTCACCTGCACGAGCAGCCTCAATAGCAGCATTAAGGGCAAGTAAATTAGTCTGATCAGAGATATCTTTAATTAAATTTATAATATTACCAATTGATGTAACACTTTCATTTAATGCACTAGCCCCACTATCAAGGCTAATTGCCTCTTGGGCTATCTGATTAATAGAATCATTTATACTTTTACTATCAGATTGTACAGTATCTATGCGCTTAGATGTTTTTTCATTTAAATCACAAGCTTCTGTAAGTTGCTCAATTGCCGATTGCATAATAGTTTTAGTAAAGGTAACTCCACTTTTGTATGAATTTAAAAGAAGCTGAATTATCTCATGTTCAGCTTCTTTTTTTTCTTTTATATCATCATGTTCTTGTTTATACAAATCTATTTTTTGATTTAATTGAGTTTTTAAATCATCTATTTGAGCTTCAAAATCTTTATTCTTATTTTCTAACTCTTGTATCTTATCTTTTTCTTTTGAAAAATTACTAAATAAACCCATCTAAAACTCCTTATATCAATATATAACATATTATAGCACAGCAATGTACCTACTTAGTTACAATAGCAAAACTCATTTTTAATATCTCTGTATGTCTCTTAATATACTCATTTAAATCATTAAGTTTTAGATTTTTAATCTTTTCTAATTCCAATATAGAGGAACCCAATTCCTGTCCCTTATAATATTCTTGAAATGTACGGTTTAGCCTTTGACTCATAGTCTCAATACGAAGAGGCTCTGAACCTAATAAAAATTTTTTAGTCTGCTCTAGTTCATCCTCTGTTACACCATCTTTTACAAAATCTGCTATAACNTTTTTGATGGTTTTTTTAGCTTCGTCTAAAGAATTAAGTTTTGTTTGTAAATAACCAGTCATACTAGAGCTGGACTTAGTTACACTTACACTTGCATATGCAGAATAAGCTAAACCACGCTTCACACGTATCTCTTCCATCAGTCTTGAACCAAAACCACCAGCACCTAAGATAAATATAGCTACCCTTGATTTATAATATTCTTCATCATTTATACTCATATTATATGGTGAACCAAAATATACATAAGCTTGTTCAGTTTCTTTTTTAAGGATATTTTCTTTAGCTTCAGATGAAGTTTCWAAATATTTTACCTTGCTAAGACTACCTTTTGGCATTATCTCTATAATTTTACTAATCTTAGTTTTTAGTGTTGAAATATCTACATCACCACCAATTGCTATAATTAATTTTGAAGATACTAAATGTGATTTTAAAAACTTTTCTACATCTACAAGTTCAATATCTTTAACACTATCTACAGTACCAGAACTTGGATTTTCAAGTGCAGTGCCCTTATATAAAAGCTTATTTAATTCATTTGAAGCTACATAATCATAATCGCTAGCCCTTGAACTAATAGCACCAATAGTTGTTGTTTTCACCTTATCTATAGCTTCTTGAGTAAGATTAGGGTCTTGTAAAAGTATTGTGAAGTACTTAAGTGCCTCATTTAATTCATCTTTTAAACATCCAAGTTCAATAACAAAAGTTTCTTTACCTGTAGATGCAGATATATGAATAGCTCTTGCTTCTAAAGCCTCAGCAAAAGCAGTTGAGCCAAGTTGTTTTGAACCCTCATTCATAATCTTAGCAGAAAATTTTGCTAAGCCAGCCTTAGTAGTATCAGTGATACTGCCAGAGTTTTGAAATATAAACTGTATAGTTACTAGTGGTAACCTCTTATCTTCTTCAAAAATCACAGGTATCTCTGCACCCTTAATTTGAATTTTCTCTACAGTAGCTGCCATAATAATTTGTCCTAACATTAATAATATAACTAATAATTTTTTCATTTGTCTTCCCTCACTCTCAGCTAAACTAGGAGTCCAGTTTTAATTGACTAACAAGCTAGATTCTGAATTTAATTCATAATGACGGCTATGCAAATCTTTCTAAAATCTCATATGCTGTATTTCTTACAGCTGGAATTTCATCTATATCTTTGATTAACTCTACCATCTCATCTTGAGCCATAGTATTACTAGCACCAGCTGAACTTACAACATTTTCTTCCATCATAGTTGAACCTAAGTCATTAGCTCCAAAACGAAGAGCCATTTGACCAATGTATGTACCCTGAGTCACCCATGAGCTTTGAATATTAGTAACATTGTCTAAAAATAGTCTAGCTACAGCCAAAAGTCTTAAATAACGGTTTGATGATGGTTTTTCCATATCTGGAATTTGAGCTAACAACTCTGTATTAGTGCCTTGGAAACTCCACATAATAAATGCACGAAAACCACCAGTCTCATCTTGAAGGTCTCTTATCATCTCAAAATGATTAACTATATCTTCATCAGTCTCAACTGTACCATACATCATAGTTGCAGTTGACATAATATCTAGTTTATGAGCTTGACGATGAACATCTACCCAAACTTCTGAATCTATTTTTTTAGGTGCAATAATATCACGTACCTTATCTGAAAGTATCTCAGCTCCAGCCCCAGGTATAGACGCTAAACCTTTAACTTTTAAACGTGATAATACTTCTTGAATTGTTATACGAGAAACCTTAGCTATAAAATCAAGTTCAATAGAAGAAAAGCCATGAATAGTTATCATTGGATATTTTTTATGAATATGATTTACTAAGTCTTCATACCACTCAATTTTTAGTTTAGGGTGTACACCACCTTGAAATAAAATCTGCGTTCCACCAATTTCTAATAACTCATCTATTTTTGCATCTATCTCATCAAAAGTAAGTACATAGGCATCTGCATCTTTTTCATGCCTATAAAATGCACAAAACTTACAATCAACCCAACATATATTTGTATAGTTAATATTTCTATCTACTACAAAGGTGGTAATACCCTTAGGGTGTAGCTGTTTTTTTCTCTGGCTAGCTAGTTTTCCTAGCTCCTTTAAGTCAGCATTTTTTATTAAATCAAGTGCCTCTTTTTTACTTAGTCTTTTAAACATAAGCTTATTTCCATCCTTCATTTCTTGGGTTTAATTTCTTTTTCTTAAAAAACATAAGGTAAATTCCATACATAAGCATTAAGATAAAAAGTATTAAAAAGCTAATTTGAAGCCATGCTCCCATATTTAAAAGTTTATTTAAAAGACCAATATGTTCTTTTTTATCTATTTTATAATTCGCCATTTTTGCTATATGTTTCATAGCAGATATAGCTAAATTACCCTTTGGTATATCTTTATGACAAGACATACATACGCCCCTACGGTCAAGTTTATCAAGTTGTTCTTTTGATAATGGTCCAGATAAACTCCAGTGATGTCCAACTGTCATAAGCTGGGTACCATTTTCATCTATAAACTGAGAATAATCATATTTTAGGTTTGGAATTGCTGGAATTTGTTCATCAGTAATATGTGGCAATATCTTTCTATCAGCTGACATCAAGTCTATAATAGTAGTCTTGCTTGGATCATTATTTAATTTTCCACCACCAATACCAAGACCCAAAGCCTTAGGACTTGAATGACATGACTCACATGTACGTGCCTCTTTTTGTATAGTGTGAGGCTGAATTGGTGCCATATCTATAGCATTTTGCCCTTCCTCTCCTGCACCCTCTACATTTGGAATTTTAAATATGTGGTTTTGTAATAATGCTTTTCCATCTTTACCAATTACTGTAATAGTAGTTTGGCATCCTGGAATAGTTGGACTTACACGACCCTCACCATTTTGTGAAAGTGCTGGGTTCTCCCATCTTAAATAAGACCTAGTTTCAGTTACTTTTCCAGGTACTAGATATTTTTTAATATCACGCATGCCCCCAGTAGTTCCATGTATGTCTTGGTCATGTGAAGCTTTTAGCCAGTCAGGATTTGATTTCCCTCCGCTGTAATCAATCTTTACATGACAACCATAACATTGTGGAGCCCAAGTAGCATGACATGAGTAACACTCCATTTTTGAATTATGTGTCTCAATAGTATCCATAGATAAAAGCCCCGATGGGCTTAGTTCTTTATTATCTTTTAAATATTTAAGAGGCTTAAGCTCAATATCCTTACCAGATGCTAAATGCATGATAATTTTATTGCCCTTTCTAACAGCTTTTGGAAGTGGGTTTCCACGAGCAGTTAAAATATAACCATCCTCTTTATCTGGTACATAACCTTGTTTTAAATACTCAGCTAAAGTCGAGGCAGTGCCCCTTGCTTTTCCAGTAGCTTCAGTAGTTGAGAACTCATCTGAATAACCAATTGGTAACTCCCATGGATATTTTTTAGTAGTCCCGTGACAATCTTGACACTCTATTTCAACTGCAGCTGCATTAGCACCACCTAAAAAACCATCACCATGCAAGTCATTAGATGTATGACAATCTTGACATAACATGCCTTTTTGATAATGAATATCTTCTTGCATATGTAAGTAACGTTTAGTATGAAGTTTTGGCTGTCCATTGCCCTCACTATCAAATGTTGAGAGATATTCTGTCTCCATTAAACCTTGGTATGATACACCTATACGTTTTCCACGATTATGACAAGTTGAACAAGTCTCAACTGGTACACCTGAGTATTTTACATTATGTATAGTTACTTTTACTTTTCGTGAACTTTGAATCTGATGACTTAATAAATGTCCACGTTTTTTAGATATACTTTTATCATTACCCTCGTAATAACCCTCATTTGAGTATGGTATATGACATGAGGCACAACCAATTCCTCTAAAATCACCACGTCTGCTTCTACCCTTGGAGCCAGTATGACATCTAAGACATTCTTGACGAAGATAAGTATAAACTGCTAATGATGGATCCTTGTGTACCTCTTCAACTGTAGGTGCAGCTGGCAGTTCATGCATCTCTTTAGGGAAGCCCTGAGGTTCCATAGTAGCTAGTTTTTGCATATATTTTTTATATACATCAGTACCATGTCTAGCATTTGGGTCTTTTGGATTTTTTGTAACATAATTACCAGCTGTATGCTGATAACCCTCTTTACCACCAAAACTCCACATAGCACCTTGGATTTTACCCTGTTCAGTCATCATAAGTGAGTTCATCTGAGCACTCACTTGGTTTTGATGACACATTCCACAAGTATTTTTATTTATCCACGAAGATGCAGGCGCTGGATAAAATTCTTTTGGACCTTTGTTTAGGATAAAGTATTTAACTGTACCTGAGTGAGCCTTTTTTTTAGATTTTTTCTCTTTGGGGTTACCACCATGGCATACTATACAGTCATTGCCCTTGTGCCCAGCCTTTTGTGCTACTAGTAAAATAGCTTTCATCATGCCTGAATCACGGTCACGGATATCTTCAATACCCTTATGACAAGTTATACATTCATTTGATGCAAAAGCTAAGCAAGTAAAAAATAAAAATAAAATAAGGCTTTTAATCATAATTATTTATCTTTTGCTATAGCGTCAAGTACACCATTGATAAACTTAGGTGATTGTTCAGTTCCAAAAGCCTTAGTAATTTCAACTGCTTCATTTATAACTACAGCTGAATCTAACTCTCCAAATAAAATCTCATAAGTCGCAAGTCTAAGGGTAGCTCTCTCTATACTTCCTAAACGTTCAAAATCCCACTCTTTTAAATGTTCAACTATAGACTTATCACACTCTTCAAGATTCTCCATTACACCATCATAAAGTCCAAGTGCAAAATCTTTTTGTTTATTACGAATTTTTTTTTCTTCTAAAATCTCATGTGCATGTTCAGATGTATTTCCATTACCTAAGTCATAAGCGTATAAAAGGCTAACAACTGCCATACGGGCATGATGTCTAGTAGCCATAATTATATAGCCTCATAAAGGTCAATCATCTCAATAACTGTAGTCATTGCTTCAAAACCTTTATTTCCTGCTTTAGTACCAGCACGCTCTATAGCTTGCTCAATAGTATCTGTAGTTAAAAGTCCAAAAGATACTGGTTTTTGGTATTTTAAACTCATAGTTGCAATTCCTTTTGTAGCTTCAGCTGATACATAATCAAAGTGAGGTGTAGCTCCACGGATAACTGCACCAAGTGCACATATCGCATCATATTTTCCAGAATCTAAAAGTTTATCAATTATCATAGGAAGTTCAAATGCACCTGGAACTAATACATGAGTAATATCAGTTGCATCTCCACCATGACGATAAAAAGCATCTTTAGCACCCTCAACTAATCTATCAACTATAAAATGATTCCATCTTGTAGAAACTATTGCGATTTTTTTACCATTTAGTACTTTTAATTTACCTTCAATTAGGTTCATATAACTTCCTTTATTTTATGTTTTGAATTTTTTGAATTTTTTCTATTAGTTTTTCTAAATCATCTAAATTAACCATATTAGGTCCATCACTAAGAGCTACACTTGGGTCAAAATGTGTCTCCATAAAAAAGCCATCAACTCCAACTGCTGCAGCTCCACTAGCTAAATATGGAACCATTGAACTATCCCCACCAGTTTTTCCATTTTGTGCAGTTGGCATTTGAACTGAGTGAGTAGCATCAAAAATTACTGGTGCAAAATTTCTCATCGTTACTAAATTTCTCATATCAACTACCATGTTCCCATATCCAAAAGAGTTACCACGTTCACAAAGATATACACCATGTTTTTTAGAATTCTCATAAGTAGCCTCAAAACATCCGCGAGTATGAAGTACTTTTAAAACTGGATATATCATAGCATCGCCAGATAAAAACTGACCTTTTTTAATATTTATTATTTTGTCTGTTTTAGCACATGCTACAAGTAAATCAGTTTGTCTACATAAAAATGCTGGTATTTGAAGCATATCTACAACTTCTGCGACCTGATTTACCTGTGTAGGTTCATGTACATCTGTAACGATTTTATAACCAAATTCATCTTTAACTTTTTGAAGAATTCTTAGACCCTCATCAATACCAAGTCCACGAAAACTTTCTAATGATGTACGGTTTGCTTTGTCAAAACTAGCTTTAAAAAAGAAATCTATAGATTTATCATTATGATATTTTTCTAAAGATTTAGCAATTTTAAAAATATTTTTTTCACTTTCAATAACACATGGCCCTGCAAGTAATGTCATAAATATATACCCTTTATTTACTTTTAAAATTAAATGGATTATATCATAATGAATTTAAAAGAAGTAAATTACTTTGCACGTGCAACCATAATGCCTGCAAATACGATTAAACAGATACCAATACTTGTATATAAATCTGGAAATTTATCACCTAAAAATAGTCCAAGCAATATAGCAAATACAATATTTGAATATGATACTGCACCAACAATTCCAGCCTTAGTCTCACCATAAGCCTTAGTCATATAAAACTGGGACAATGTGCCTAAAAGTCCAAGCCCAATAATATACAACCAAGTCATTCCCTTAGGCATTATAAAAGTTGCAAGCATAAAATCTAAGTCATTTATCTGAATATATTCAGCTAATAAAAATAATATCAAGGATCCAATAGTTCCAACTAAGGTAAATGATAATACTATAGCCCTAGTATCATAATACTTTCTAAGCTCCCTAACTGAGGTATAAGCCAGAGCTGCTCCAACTCCAGAAAATATTCCTAAAAGGTCATACTTGGTAAATCCAATAGCAGAAGGCTGAGTTATAAATAAGATGCCTATAAAACCAATAAATATAGCAAACCAAGCCCAACTTGTGAGTTTTTCTTTTAAAAATATCCATGCAAATATAGCTGTAAAAATTGGTGCAGTTTTGCTAAATGTAACTGCATCTCCAAGTGTTATATGTGCAATATTATAAAAATAAGCGAGTAAGGCGACAAAACCCATAGTACCGCGAAATAAAAGTAAAAAAAACTTGCCCCCACTATGAGACATTGGTTTTTTATATATAGCATATCCAATAATMAYWACACCNRMWAAGNYTTCTAAAAAACACTACCTCTACTGAGCTTATACTCTGTGAGGCTAGTTTTGCAAATGCCCCCATAAATGCAAAACTAAAAGATGCAATTAGCATATATTTCACACCATTATTTATGTTTTTAATTCTTTTCATAAATAAAATTATAGCAGTAATATTTTTGCTATACTTTTATAAACTTTTTAAAGGCTTTATTATCATTTTAAATAATTCATCATTTCTTTTTCAATTTCGTGATTTTTGTCGCTTAAATAAACCAGCTAACTACGAAATAGCTGTGAAATATTTTGCATATTTTGGCGGATATGAGAAAAAACTAAACCTAAATAAAGAGCCTTTTGAACTAATGAAGGAACATATATTTCCAAATTATGGATATATCCACAAAGCTGTAGTAGATTTTAGTGGTGGTGATAATATGTCAAATACAATTTTGAGTGCACTTGCTATAGGTGATGGACGTGCCCACTCGTGCGTAAAACGTTCAAGACTAAGTAAAAGTGATGGATATAGGACTATAGAAAATCTTTGTGAAGATGAGATGTTAGTTCGAGTTAGTTCTAAGCCAAATATTCCTTTAAAAGAAAATGAGACTGAAATATCAGACAAACTTTATTTCACAAGCCCTTTTTTACGTTTTTGGTTTGCTTTTATATCTCCATATTTTAAAGGTATTAAAGCTGGTGAATAWGACGAGGTACAAAAAAGGTTTGATAACTATAAAGATGAGTTTATAAATCTTATTTATGAGCAACTTTGTGAAGAATTACTTAGAAAAAATATAGATGAGAAAATTGAATCTATAGGTGAGTATTGGGATAACAATATTAAGATAGATATCTTAGCAAAAACAAGGTCTAAAAAAACTATAGCCTGTGTATGTAAATATACAAATGCAAAAGTTAATAAAAGTGAATTAACTAAACTACAAGAGACCTGTGCAAAATCAAATATAGATGTAGATGCTTATGTTATATTTGCTAAAAAAGCTTTCTCTAGTGAACTTAAAGCTTTAAAGGGTGAAAATTTAAAACTTTTCACTATAAAAAACTTTTCACAACTTATAGATAGGGAGTCTTAGTTGATTATCTTAGATACTGTAGAAGAATTAGAGACAAACCTTGAAGATGCACTCTTAAAGATAGAAAATATAGCAGCCTTAGTTCTTGAGAAAAAACTTGATACTTATGAAGGTTTTATGAAATCTGAGAAATATAAAAATGAGATTATAGAGATAGGAAATAAACTTAAAAAACTAGGTATAGACATCACTACAAGAGTAAGTTAAGGCTAATTCATACAACTATTTTCCTCACCCTGAACCTGCTTGACCGTTACCATGAACTTGCCTAACCGTCACCCTGAACTTGATTCAGGGTCTAGTTTATATAGCTTAAAATATTAATAATTAGATTCCAAATCAAGTTTGGAATGACGCAGGTTCAACTTCACCGTCACCCTGAACTTGATTCAGGGTCTAGTTTGTATAGCTTAAAATATTAATAATTAGATTCCAAATCAAGTTTGGAATGACGAAAATCAAGTTTGTAATGACGTAGGTTCAAGTTAAGAATATACTAGTGTTACAGTTTTTGTGATATACTTATTGTATATACAACCTCTAAGGAGGGAGTTATGACTGTTTCACGTTATGTATTTCAATCTCCATACTCAAATAAGTTTCAGATTGGAAGATTAGATCCAAGTCTTAAACAAGAACAGCTTACTCAAGAAAATGTCTCAGGTGTGGCAAAAGGTGCAAATACTTTACAAAATGTAGCAAAATTATTTTTGGATACTCAGATTAAGGAAGTAAAAGCAACTGTAGACTCTATTGATATTTACGCTTAGTTTAGGACTAACTAGTATTTTTTTAAAATCTTCGAAACAAAGAGCATGTTTTTTATGCCAAAAATCTAGCTATTTACTATTATTTTATACTATAATAAAAATAATAAAGGTGGGTTATGGGAAATATAATTTTATTTGTGATTATTGGTGGATTTTTTTATTGGATATTTAAAAGTTATTCCAGATACACGGACTATTCACAGGCGGCATTTAAAAACTTTTCGGTTAATAAATTATCCTTAGAAAAAAGTGATTTAGGGCTTTTTGTTGCATTAGTAGCTAAGGTAGCCAAAGCTGATGGTAAGGTTGATGCACTTGAAGCACAATTAATTGGAATTATGTTTGATGATATTTCAGCTGTATTTCCAGAACCACAAAAAACTAAAGATATTTTAAAAGAGATATTTAATCAAAACAAAAACGACTTAAATAATACACAACAAATTGCTTCTGATTTAGGAAATGCTACAAAAAGAGATAAGGCTAAACAACAGCAGTTTATGGGTTTTTTAATACAATTAGCTTTTGTAGACGGTAAAGTTAGTGACTCTGAGGAAGAAATTTTAGCTACTATAGCTGAAGCCTTTGAATTTGACCCAGATTCCTACCATGCTATCTTTGACCAGTTTGAAAAAATGATGCATAACATCACACCAAAGGCAAATATTTCTGATGCTTATAAACTACTTGGTGTAAATGAGAATGATGATTTATCTGTCATTAAAAAAGCATATAGAAAACTAGTAAGAGAATATCACCCAGATATTATAAAATCACAAGGCAAAAGTGAGGCTTATATGCAAGAAGCTACAGCAAAAACTCAAGAAATAAATCAAGCTTATGAGATGATAAAAGAGGCTAAAAAGTAATATTTTAAGCTATATAAACTAGACCCTGAATCAAGTTCAGGGTGACGCTTAGTATAAACTTTATTTAAAATCTTTTTCCCAAAAAAATTCTATCCACTCAGTAGCTTCATTTATCCAAAAGTCTGGCTCGTATATAGATGTAGCTTTATAAAACAAGGTAGCGGACTTAAACTCAATTCCAGTATTTTTTTTGATTAAGTCATTCATAACAAGCTTTAGGGTCTCCCCTGAATCAGATATATCATCAACTACCAATACTCTTGTTACCTTACTTAATTTACATTCACCAAATATACTAAGCTCATCTCTTTTAATAACATTATCGTAAAGCTCAGTCCGTATACTTTGAACATCCCTTATATCTAAACCCTCAGCCATAACATGAGACAAAGTTAAACCACCCCTAGCTATAGCTATAATAGTTTGTGGCTTAAACTCTTTTACTTTTTCATTTAATTTTTTTGTATCGTCTTTAAAATTTTCATAACTATAATATTTCATAAACGAAGTCTAGCTTATAAAAATTAATATTTAAGATTATCTTTGTACTATTTATGCAATTAAACCTACCCTCTATTTTGGGAGAATTTCTACAAACAACTTTTTATCCTTTTCTTTTTAGCTATAATTGCGAATTAATATAAGGTAAATTATGAAAAAAATCGCAATTATCGGTCGTCCAAATGTTGGTAAAAGTTCACTCTTTAACAGACTTGTTAAAAAAAGAGATGCTATCACATCGGATATAGCTGGTACTACTAGGGATGTTAAAAGAAGGACTGCCATTATTATAAATAAAGAGGTTCAACTTTTAGATACTGGTGGACTTGATAAGGGTTGTGAACTTTTTGACAAAATAAAAGAGATGTCTTTAAAGGCTGCTTATAAGGCTGATATCATTTTGTATATGGTTGATGGAAAAGGTCTACCTGAAGATGAGGATAAAAAACTATTTTATGAACTTCAAACTATGGGTAAGGATATGGCACTTGTTGTAAACAAAATTGACAACGATAAAATGAAAGAAAAACTCTGGGATTATTATGAGTTTGGAACTGATGCTATATTTGGAATCTCTGTTTCACATAATAGAAATACAGTTGAACTTTTAGAATGGATAGCTTCAAAGGTACCAGACTCAGATATAATCAAAGAAGAAAGAGAAAAAAATGAAGAAGAAATAATAGTTAATGAGCCTGAACTAAATGATGAAGACTTTTTTACTAATATTGAAACCCAGTCTGAAGAAGATGATGGTTTTACTTATTGGGATGAAGATGAGATGGATGGGATTATTGATGATGATTCAATTTTTGGAAGAAATGATGATATTAAAGAGTTTGATGAAGATGATATAAACCATATTAAAATTTCTATTATTGGGCGTACTAACGTTGGAAAATCTTCACTTCTTAACGCACTTCTAGGTGAGGAGCGTTCAGTTGTAAGCTCAGTAGCTGGGACTACCATTGACCCAATTGATGAGAGTGTAGATTACAAAGGTAAACAGCTTACCTTTGTTGATACAGCTGGTCTTCGTCGTCGCGGTAAAATTGTAGGTATAGAAAAATTTGCACTTATGCGTACAACTGAAATGCTTGATAACTCGAATATGGCCCTTGTTGTTTTAGATGCAAGTGAGCCTTTTTTAGATCTTGATGAAAAAATAGCAGGATTAGTAGATTCAAATAAACTAGCATGTATTATCGTATTAAATAAGTGGGATATATCTAAGCGTGAGCAACACGACAAAATCATACAAGAAGTTAGAGATAGATTTAAGTTTTTAGCATACGCACCTATAATTACTTTATCTGCAAAATCTAATTTAAGAGTAGATAAACTTCATGATATGATTTTAGAGATTAATGAAAACTATTCTCAACGTATAACTACATCTCAATTAAATGATGTAATGGATAAGGCTATGCGCAGGCATCAACTACCATCTATGCATGGTCAAGTTATACGTATCTATTATGCAACYCAGTATGAGACACGTCCACCAAAAATTGCGATTATTATGAATAAACCTAAGGGACTTCATTTTACATATAGAAGATATTTAACAAACAAATTACGCGAAGCATTTAACTTTTCGGGCACTCCACTGCTGTTTAAGGCTAAAAAGAAGAATGAGAAGTAATGCCCTTGTCTTGAGCGTATGGAAGTAGATTCCAAATCAAGTTTGGAATGACATAGGTTCAAATTTGGAATGACATAGGTTCAAATTTGGAATGACGTAGGTTCAAGTTTGGAATGACGTAGGTTCAAGTTTGGAATGACGTAGGTTCAAGTTTGGAATGACGTAGGTTCAAGTTTGGAATGACGTAGGTTTAAGTTTAGTTCTTGCTGAGCGTCATTCCAAGCTTGACTTGGAATCTAGTTTATGCATTTGTAAAAAATACAGTAAAACCTAAAACGGCTTAAATATAACCAATCCAACTATTATCATTAATAATATAGTTGGAACCTCGTTATACATTCTAAAAAATTTACCACTTTTTTTACATTCATCATTTAAAAACTGAATTCTATAACGACCTAAAGAAAAAAAGTAAAGCATTAAAATTACAACCAAAAGAATCTTAGCATGTAACCAAGCATTACCAGAAAAACCAATAGAAAAAGCTAAATAAGCACCGCTTAAAACAGTAGCCCACATAGCAGGAAGACCTATATACTTATAAATCTTCATCTCCATAACTTTTATAACCTCTATAAAACCTTTGTTATCTATATTTTCAGCATGATATACAAATAGTCTAGGCAGATAAAAGAGTGCCGCAAACCAAGAAACTAGAGAGATAATGTGAAACCAAATAACCCAGTTATACATTAGGCCTCTAAAATTTCTAAGTCTTTAATGGAACTTTTTTGGTGTGAAATTATTTTATCATGAAGACGACGCAGTGCTTTAGTTGTTCTATCAATTGCTATATCAATTGCTGCATCTAAGTTATCATCAATTTGATTAATTACTACTGGTTGGGAGTGAGCTATATGGATATCAAATTCTATTGATACACCTTTTTTTTCTGCTCTAACGTCAACGTTTACAGTCGTAATATCTAAAGAGTATTTTCTGAAACTGTCAATTGCAGCTTGAATATGATCTTGCGTACTAGAGTGAAGGGTTATATCTTTTGCGTGTATTTGTACWTTCATTTTAAATCCTTTTTAGGCAAAGTAGTTAAACTTCTTTGTCTTACATTTTAATCATAGCGAAATCAAGCTGAATGTTTTTATAGTATAATTCCTTTAAAAATATTACTTAAGTACTAAGGATTTATTAATGAGAGTATTATCAGGTATACAAGCCTCTGGAGATTTACATATTGGTAACTATTTTGGTTCCATAAAACAGATGGTTGAGGCTCAAAAAACATCTGATACATTTATGTTTATCGCAAACTACCATGCAATGACATCAGTACAAGATGGGAAAAGATTATCATATTTAACTATGCAATGTGCGACTGACTTTTTAGCACTTGGAATAGACCCGAATAAATCTACGTTTTGGGTTCAATCAGACGTAAAAGAGGTACTTGAGCTTTACTGGATTCTATCTAGTTTTACACCTATGGGTTTGCTTGAACGCGCACATAGCTATAAAGATAAAACAGCTAAAGGTATAGCTTCTAACCATTCTTTACTCTCATACCCAGTATTAATGGCAGCTGATATGTTACTTTTTGGCGCAGAAGTTGTACCAGTAGGAAAAGATCAGATTCAACATGTTGAAATTGCTAGAGATATTGCTATTAAATTTAATAATTTATATGGAGATATATTAACAATACCAGAATTTCGTGTTCAAGAAGATGTACAGACAGTACCTGGGATTGATGGTCAAAAGATGAGTAAATCTTATGGAAATATTGTAAATGTTTTTGGTGAAGAGAAAAAGCAACTTAAAGTTATTAAAAAAATTGTAACTGAAAATGTAGCTATGGAGGAGCCTAAAGAGTTTGCTAACTGTAATGTATACAATATGGCTAAACTGTTTTTAGAGGGTGATAATCTTAAAGCACTTCAAAATAGATATAAGGCTGGTGGTGAGGGTCATGGTCACTTTAAAATCTATCTTGCAGAAGTTATGTGGGAGTATTTTAAAGACTTTAGAGAAAAACGTGAATATTTCGCAGCTAATCAAGGTGAAGTACGAGAAATATTAGCTAGTGGTGCAGATAAAGCAAGAGCTATAGCTATGCCAATAGTTGAAAAAATCAGAACTGCTACTGGGATAAGGTATTAGATTCCAAGTCAAGCTTGGAATGACGAATATTCCTTTGTTTATCTAACCAAACCATTAAACCTTTTTGAGCATGAAGTCTATTTTCTGCTTCATTAAATATAATTTTAGAGTGTTTCTCAAAGGTTTCTTCGCTAACTTCTAGACCCCTATAAGCTGGAAGGCAGTGCAAGAATTTTGCATTTTTTGAAGCTAGGCTCATAAGATTTTCATCAACCATATATCCATTAAATATTTTTATACGTTCTTTTTTTTCATCTTCTTGACCCATTGAAGTCCAAGTATCAGTTGTTACAACTGTAGCATCTTTAACAGCAAGTTTAGGGTCATTTGTAATTATAATTTTAGCTCCACTAACTTTGGCAATTTCTAAACTCTCTTTTAATATGTTTGGGTCTACCTCATAATTTTTTGGAGTAGCTATTCTTAACTCAAAACCAAGTTTAGCTGCAAGCATCATCCAAGAGTGAGTCATATTATTTCCATCACCTATATACGCGCACACTATATTTTTCTCACAAGAATACTCAACTAAAGTCATATAATCAGCTAATAATTGCACTGGATGATAAGAATCTGTAAGCCCATTTATAACTGGCACTGATGAAAAAGAAGCAAACTCTTCTATTTTTGAGTGCTCATAAGTTCTTATCATAATCATATCACACATAGAACTTATAACCCTAGCTGTATCTTTTACTAGTTCACCACGACCTAACTGAATATCACGACTAGATAAAAATAGAGCATGTCCGCCTAGTTGGAACATTCCACTCTCAAAACTAACCCTAGTCCTAGTTGAGCTTTTCTCAAAAATCATAGCTAGAGTTTGATTTTGCAACTCTTTTTTATACACTTTGTTTTTAAGATTATTTTTAATCTCTAAACCTATCTCAATAATCTCTAAAATTTCCGCACTTGTAAAATCTTTAAGTGTTAAAAAATGTCTCAACTCATACCCCTATAATTAAATATCATATAATCTAAAAAAAGCCGTAATTATACCATAATAGTTATGATGCTTATTTTTTAAGCATCTTTGCAACTTCTTTTGCATGATAGGAAATAATTATATCAGCACCTGCGCGCTTAAAAGATATCATTGTCTCCATTACCACTCTATCATAATCAATCAAGTTATGCTTACCTGCTAATTTCAACATTGCATATTCACCACTTACATTATATACAGCCATAGGTAAAGATGTATTATCTTTTATTTCACGAACTATATCTAGATAAGCTAAGGCTGGCTTAACCATTAATATATCAGCACCTTGAGCCTCATCGGAGATACTCTCACTTATAGCCTCACGTCTATTTGCTGGATCCATTTGATATGATGCACGATCTCCAAAACTAGGAGTAGATTCAGCTACATCACGGAATGGTCCATAATAAGCTGAAGAAAACTTCGTAGAATAAGCCATAATTGGAAGGTTTTCAAATCCATTAGCATCTAACGCTTCTCTTAGTGTAGCTATAATTCCATCCATCATTCCAGATGGTGCTATCATATCTGCTCCAGCTTTTGCATGAATAATAGCTTGTTGTGCTGAAATCTCTAAAGTAGCATCATTGTTTACAGTTTCATTTTCTACATCTATAATCCCACAATGTCCATGATCAGTATATTCACAAAAACATAAATCAGTTACAACAAACATATCTGGATGCATATTTTTAATTTCACGTATACATGATGCAATAATTCCATGTTCGCATAAACTATCAGATCCTATAGAATCTTTTGTATCTGGTATACCAAAAAGAATAATAGAATATATATTTAGGTTTTTTAGCTTTACACACTCTTTTAAAACCTCATCAATACTCATTTGGAAAACACCAGGCATTGACTCAACTTCTGTTTTTATTGCTTCGCCTGAACGAACAAATAGTGGATAAATAAAATCATTTACACTAAGATGTGTTTCCCTTACTAATGAACGTAAATGAGTATTTAAACGAGTTCTGCGAAATCTTTGAAACATTATTAAACCTTTTTTTGGATATAATTACATAAAATCTATTTTATCTTTTTAATTTAAATAAAACAAGATTATTAAAGAGAATTAGGGCATATAATTGAAGATTGACATTTCACAAGTAGCAAACCTACCATCAAAGTTTGGTAATTTCAAAGTTAAAGCATTTAAAGAGGGTTCTAAAGAACATCTAGTTATCTATAAAAAAAACCTAGATGAAGTGCCAATAGTTAGGGTTCATTCTGAGTGTTTAACTGGTGATGCTCTTGGTAGTTTAAAGTGCGATTGCAGGGATCAGTTAGAATATGCCTTGTCTCTTGCAGAAAAAATGAATGGAATGGTAATTTACCTAAGACAAGAGGGTAGGAATATTGGTTTATTAAATAAAATCAATGCTTACGCTCTGCAGGATTTAGGCTTAAATACTATAGAGGCTAACCATCAATTAGGGTTTAATACTGATGAGAGGACATATGAAATGGTTACATATATACTTCACCATTTTAATATCCATAGAATTAAACTTTTAACAAATAATCCCGATAAGGTAAATTCTATAAGTGATATTGAAATTGTTCAAAGATTACCAATTATAATGCAACCGAATGAACATAATGAAGACTATTTAAATATAAAAAAAGACAAAATGGGTCATCTAATATAATGAAAAAAAAACTATCTGAGTTAATGGAATTAAAACTTATATATCAAGAACAAGCTGAGATACTTGAACATATATCTGGTTCTATAATATCTACAGACTTAGATGGGAAAATATTAACCTACAATAAGGGGAGTGAGACTCTTTTGGGATTTAGCAAAGAAGAGGCTATTGGGAATAACATAATCGATATATATGGTTTTGAAAATGAATTTAATCTAAGCAATTTAGCTAATATTTTAGCCTTAAAAGGTGAATATGATATGGAGGCATATCTAACAAATAAATCTGGAAAAAAAATAATCTGTTCCGTACATCTTAGTGCAGTTAAGGATGAAGATGGGGAGATGAATGGTATGGTTGGCTATTCAGTAGATATATCTCAAAAAAAAGAAGCAGAAAAAATCATACATGAGCAAGCAGAAAAGCTTAAACACCAAGCTTATTATGATATTTTAACCAACTTACCAAACCGTGCCTTATTTCAAGATAGATTATCTCAGGCTATTAAAATATCGACTAGACATAATGATAAATTTGCACTTTTATTTATAGATCTTGATAAGTTTAAACAAATAAATGATTCTTTGGGTCACGATATAGGCGATAAAGTTTTAATAGAAGCCTCACAACGATTAAAAAATGCAATAAGAGAAGAGGATACTTTAGCTCGCATTGGCGGTGATGAATTTACAATCATTATAAGAAATATACAAGATGAAAAAAGTGCATCCACAGTAGCTAAAAAGATAGTTGAAACTATGAGGGAACCAATAATAATAAATAATCAAGGTTTATACATATCAGCTAGTGTTGGCATTAGTATTTTTCCAGATGATGCAAAATTTCAACATAACTTAATTAAATTTGCAGATGAGGCTATGTATAAAGCTAAAGAGCATAGAAATACCTTTGAGTTTTATAATAATCAAAATTTATATAGGGAATAATATAGTTTAGTTTTTTACTATAGATAAAGTTCATAAGACTAAAAGAATATGCTAAAATACCATTTTAAAGGATATTTTAGTGGATTTAAAATCAGCTTTACTTAATGACAWTATAAAACTACCTGAGAACTTTTTTTATAATATACAAAAATATAAAGAACTTCTTTTTAAATGGAATAAAGTTCATAATCTAACTGGGGCAAAAGATGAAAATACTATAGATGAATTTATATACGATTCTATATACCCTATTAGTTTTTTAGCTAAGACTAAAAATTTATTAGATATTGGAACTGGGGCTGGTTTCCCAGGTATAATTCTAGCTATTGGCTTACCTGATACAAGAGTAACCTTAGTTGAACCCTTAGCTAAACGTGCAAGTTTTTTACAGCTTGTGAAAGCTAATTTGGGTTTAGATAATGTAAAAGTTGTAAAAAAGCGTATAGAAGATATGGAAAGTGAAATTTTTGAACTTATAACCTCTAGAGCTGTAACTGATACAGATATGCTTTTAAAGTTAAGTGAGAACTTCAGAGATAAAAACTCTAAACTTCTTTTTTATAAAGGTGAAAGGGTTTACGATGAAATTAGTTCTGACCTTAAACACAAAATAATAAAAACTAAAAATAGACATTATTTACTTATTGGAGAAGAATTATGATACTAAAGCTACTATTGGTTATTGGCTTAGTTGCTTTTGTATATTTTACATTTATTAAGAAAAAACCTGAAATTTCTAAAAAATCTAAAGATGCAAATAATAAAAAACCTAAACTGTCAAGCAATGATATGGTTGAATGTTCTAGTTGTGGAATTTACAGCTCAATTGATGATACAATTTTAAGTAATAATAAGTATTATTGTTCAAAAGAGTGTTTGGAGAAAAAATAATGTTAATTTATGGAYATAGGTTTATAGATAGTCAAAATTTTTACCATGTTCAAAGTATTGAAGCTATACAAAATACACCAGCTTCATCTATTCTTTTAGTAAACTTTAGTGAAAATAATCTAGATATCATTAAACATATAACTATAAACTCTATAAGCTTAGCCTTAGATGTAAAAAATATAACTGAGATAATGTATGCTAATTCTTTAGGCACTTCATTTATCTTAGTTCATAAAGATTTAGCTAAAACTGCTCAAGATTTAGCACAAAACTACCTTTTTGATTCAAAAATTTTAGTAATTATAGAAAATGAATCTGAGATTGAAGAACTGGCAATTTTAGGTTTAGATGGTGTAATCTTCTCAAATGCAATAATAAAGATAAACTCCTAAGCTTATATAATCTAATATTAAGATGTTTTGCTATATTATTTTTTTAAAAGTATTTATAGGTAGTCAATGAATTATATTATTAATAATAAATTTTTAAAAATAATCCCTCTTATTTTTTTACTACTTATAGTTATAAAAATTATACATTCATACATAGATATAAAAGAAAAAGAAGATGAATTTGCAAAAAAAGAAGCTGAAGTTTTAACTTCTTATGTAATTTCTAGCAGACAGTACCACCAAAAACTATTTTTAGATGGAACTATAGAATTAAATAAGAGAACTATAAAATCTCTTCCCGCTTATAGTTCAAAAATAATCTCTGATACTTTTTCAAAAAATAATACCCTAAACATAACATTAAGAACTGTTTCAGATAAAGCAAAAAACATAAATAGTGCAGCTGATAAAGATGAACTATTAGCTATAAACTATTTTAATAAAAATTTAAATGAACAAACTTATTTTTCAAATCATAATAGTGATTTTTATCAATATGCTAGTGTATTAAAAATAAAACAAACTTGTTTAACTTGCCATGGCAAAAAAGAAAATTCACCATTATATATACAAAATAATTATGAGAATGCCTATGATTATAAACTTAGTGAGGTTAGAGGTATTATAAGTATAAAAATACCAAAAAAAGATTTAGATAAATATTTTTTTCATACTTTCTTCACATCAATAACTTACGATGCTATATATTTATTATTTATAGTTATAGTTTCTCAATACCTTTTATTTAAATCAAAAAAAATAAATCTTATTTTGAAATCTAAAATTAAAGATAAGGCTACAGCACTTAAAAATTCATTTTTTCTAAACAATCTAACAGGTTTGCCAAATAGATTAAAGCTTATTGAACACATTAATATGAAATCTAAAAACAATATACATTTAGCGATAATAAATATAGACAGATTTAAAGATATAAATGACTTATATGGATTTAATGAAGGTGACAAACTTTTAAAACAAATTGCTTTATCTATATATAAGTTATGTGATAAAAAAAACTCTTTATATAAACTTCCAAATGATGAATACGCTATTTTAAAATCAGATGAAATCAGTTTAGAAAAATTTTTTAAAACTGTCAAATATGTAATAAATCAACTTCAAGAGACTATGTTTGATATACATAACCACTCTGTATTTATTACTTTTAGTTGTGGTATAGCTACTAGCAAGGAATCATTACTATCTAAGGCTAATTCAGCTCTTAGCATTGCAAAAAAAAATAAAAAAAATATAGTCATATATGATAATACTTTTGATGAAAAAGAAAGAATAAGTCAAAACATAGCTGGAGTTTTAATGATTAAAAATGCAATTTCAAATGACTCTATAAATCCTTATTTCCAAGCTATATATAATACTAAAACTAAAGAGATTGAAAAATATGAATGTCTAGCTCGAATAATTTTAGATAATGGTGAGGTATTAACACCAGCAAGCTTCTTGGATATATCTATTAAATCTAAACTTTACCATGAAATTACAAAAGCTATAATAAAAAAATCTTTTACTTATTTTAAAGATAAGCATTATGAGTTTTCTATAAATATATCTATACATGATATACAAGATAAAAAGACATTAAAATTTATCATTGATTCTATAATGAATTATGAAAATTCTGAAAAAATAGTTTTTGAAATATTAGAAAGTGATAAAATAGGAAATTATGAAGAGTTAAAAGAGTTTATAAAAATAGTGAAACAGTATGGTTGTAAAATTGCTATAGATGACTTTGGAAGTGGTTATTCTAATTTTTCACATATATTATCACTAAATGTAGATTATCTTAAAATTGATGCCTCATTAGTTAGGTATGTAACTACTAACTTAAACTCAAGGATAATAACTCAAACTATTATTGATTTTTCATCAAAGTTAGGTCTTAAAACAATAGCTGAATTTGTTGAAGACAAACATAGTTTAGAATTACTTGAGAAAATGGGTATAGATTTTGTTCAAGGTTATTATATTGGAAAACCTAAAAAATCTCTCGATTGATATTTTGCTTTAGAGATGTTAAAACCTCATATACTATTGTATTAGCGGATAATGCCATAACTTTGGCATTATCAAATATCAATAAGTTTTCTTCATCACTTAAAAAAGAACTATTATCCATTGAAATTTTACCTAGAATTTTTGACTTGTTTGGAGTAAAATAATTATTAGAACAAGACCTTAAAAAACCATCCCCATAACCAAAATCATAGTTAGATACTGTAGCTTTTTTATCCATCTCAAAACTAGCACCATAACCTATACACTGCCCTGTTTCTAAATCTCGTGAAGAAATTTTATGGGCGTATAGACTAAGAACTGGTCTTAAATTTGTGGATATAAAACTACACTCAAGAWATCCATAAGCAGATATACCAACTCTAGCCATAGGCTCATTAAAATTATTTGTTCTAAATAATGATGCTGAATTAGCAGAATGAAACCTAAGTTTTTTATAATGCTCGTGAGAAATCAAAGTTTTTATTTTATCTTTTACYTTTTTAAAATTTTCATTTTGCCAAAACCATTCAGAGTTAAGTTCATCAGAAGATCTATGATGAGTAAAAACCGCTTCAAGTTCTAAACCTGCTTTTTTTATTTTCTTAATAGCTGTATATAATTCACTAAATGAAATTCCATTACGGTGCATTCCAGTATCAACCTTTAGTTCAACTAAAGAATTTTCAGCAAATTCATCTATAGAATTTATATCATTAATTGTATATCTAATTTTTTTTGATGCCTCTTTTGGGATTTCTGCTAAAACTAATATATACTCAAAAAAAGACTCTATTTTTTTCGCTTCATTTATAGTTTTTACAACTGCTTTTTTAATTCCATATTCATTTGCCATTCTGGCTATTTCTACAAGTCCATGCCCATAAGCATTATCTTTTAAAACTAGTGCAATTTTATCTTTAGCTTTAGTTCTTTTAGCAATAATATCAAGATTATTAAAAAAATTATTTTTATTTAAAGTTATATAAGCCATAAAGGAATTATATCAGATGAAACGACTCATTGCAGAATTTGAAGAACAAAGTTTTACACAAATTATATTTCCACATAAAAAAACAGATTGGTGTGATTATTTACAAGAAGCTCAAGATACGTTTATAAATATAATTAACACAATTGTAAAGTATCAAAAATGTTTAGTTATATGTGCTGATGTAAAAAAAATTAAATCTTTATTTAAAGAAAATAAGAAACTTTATTTTGTAGAGTATTTAACAAATGATACTTGGGCAAGAGATTGTAGTACTTTATGTGTAGAATCTAAGGGTAAAATAAAGCTACTAGATTTTACTTTTACAGGTTGGGGTGATAAGTTTGAAGCAAATTTAGATAATCTTATGAGTAAAAATATAGCTAAATATTATTCTAAAAATATTATAGAGATAGACTTTATTTTAGAGGGTGGTGCGATTGAGACAAATGGAAAAAATTTACTTCTAACTAGCTCATCGTGTATGTTAAATAAAAATAGAAATAAAAATAGAAATAAAAGTCAAATTACACAAAAACTAAAACTTTTATTTGGTACTCAAGAGATTCTATATTTGGAACATGGTTATCTAAAAGGTGACGATACAGATAGTCATATAGATACCCTAGCTAGATTTATAAATGAAGATACTATTATGTATATAAAATGTGAAGATAATACTGATGAACATTTCGAAGAATTAAGCTTAATGGAGAAAGAATTACAGTCTTTTGCTAAGTTATATAAACTAAAGTTAGTCTCATTACCTATGACTGAGCCTATATATTATGAAGATGAAAGGCTACCAGCTACATATGCGAACTTTCTTTTTGTAAATGGTGCTGTCTTGGTTCCAATTTATGGACTTAAAGAAGATGAAGTAGCTATAGAAATTTTTAAACAAAATATAAATCATTTAGATATCATTCCAATAGATTGCTCAAGCTTAATTAAACAACATGGCTCACTTCACTGCGTAACTATGAACTTCGCTGCTAGTCTTACTCTCTTGCTTTAAAATACTAAAACCACTCATTAATAAGTATGTAGCTATGGCAAAACCTATAGATATTAAAATTATTTTTTTTATTTTTTCCATCTAATAATTGTACAAGTAATTAATTAACATTAATTTAACAATATTCTTATATGATTTTCTAATTTAAAATTTTAAGGTTTTATTATGTTTAATTCAAAAATTATCCCATTATCTCTTATTTGTATCTCTTTCTTACAAGCTAGTGATATAGAATTATCTCAAATTAGTGTAGAAGCTACTACCATAAAGGAAGTATCCCAAAATGCTCAAGTATCAGCTGATTTAGCACAAGCACTTAGTGCATCTGTTCCAAGTATTGATATGAATAGACGTAGTGGTATAGCTAATGACATTTATATACGTGGTCAAAAAAGAGATAATATCTCTATAGATATTGATGGCACTAAAATTCAAGGTGCCTGTGTAAATAGAATGGATCCACCAATATCACATATTTTAGCAAATCAGATAGATGAAATTGAAGTTATTGAGGGTCCATATGATGTTGAGAACTTTGGAACTATGAGTGGTGGGATTAAGATAAAAACTAAAAAACCTACAAAAGATTTTTATTCTGAAATAAACTTTGGATATGGTTCTTTTAATTATAAAAAAATTGGAGCTACCTTTAATGGTGGTACTGATTTCATACGTCTATTAGTAAGTGCCTCATACGAAAATTCAGAACAATACAAGGATGGTAACGGAGATACAATTTCTGAACAAATAGACAATTATGCTAAGTCTAACCCATCTGCATCTGGTACAAAACTTAAAAACATATATCATAATATGGATGCATATACTAAAAAAAGCATAATGAGTAAAATATTTATAGATATAGCAAAAAATCAAGAACTTCGTTTATCATATACAGCCAATAGAAGTGATAATATTCTTTATGGAAATTCTAAAATGGATGCCCTGTATGATGATTCTAATATATACAGTATTGAATACAATATAAACCATATTAATAATATATACAAAAATATCAATTTAAAATATTATTATTCAGATGTAAACCATCCAATGTCTACTACATTCAGGATAGCTTCTAATAATCCTATGATGGATAATACTAATCATCTAACTACTACTATGCAAGGTTTTAAACTAAAAAACATCTTTGATTTAAATACATATGAAGTATTAATTGGTCTTGATTTTAGTAAAAGAGAGTGGGATGGAAAGTATTATAATACTAGTACAAAATCAGCACTAATGTATGGAGATTCAAAAAGTATAAATAATGCAAAAACTATAAATAATGCAATTTTTACAAAAATAAAAAAATCTTTTGGAGCTTTAAGTCTTAAATTTGGGGCTAGATTTGATTCCACAGATATAAAATATGATGGCACTGAACAATCAAGGGATTATACATCTTTTAATCTCAWYATNAWWYWGCTNNCCANTNAACTCAATAAAGAAAATAAAATTTTTATGGGTATAGGTCAGGCCTCCCGTGTACCAGATGCTAGGGAGCTTTACTTTACAGGTACACAAGCTAATATAATTGGTACACCTAACTTAAATCAGACTACAAACAAAGAAATAGACTTAGGATATGAGGCCTCTTATGAAAATTTTAATTTTAAAATAAAAGCTTTTTATTCTAAACTTAATGATTATATTTACATAAAAAAGAATGTAGGAACTAATGCCTTTGAAAATATAGATGCTAAAGTTTATGGAACTGAACTTACATCATCTTACTTTTTAAGTGATGATATAACGAGTGATTTTACTTTATCATATAAAAAAGGTAAAAAAGATGAGGCTATATCTGGGCAAACAGATAAGGACTTAGCTGATATAGCACCACTTCGTGCTAATGTATCTTTAAATTATGAATACAAAAACAAAAGTATAGCTAGCATCGAAGTTGTTGCTTCAGAAAAATGGAGAGACTTTGATGAAAATAATGGGGAACAAGAAATTAGTTCATGGGCAGTATTAAACCTAAAATTAAAACATCATTTTAATAAACATTTAGATATTAGTATTGGTGTGAATAATTTATTTGATAAAACTTACGCTATTAGTAATACTTATGCTGATTTAACACTTATTACAGCTGGAGGGACATCTGATGTATTATTAATGAATGAGGCAGGAAGATACATATATACAAATGTGACATTTAAATACTAGACTAAAAAAACACTAAAAGAAGATAAAACAAAGACATTTTATAAACTAATTAGATATAATTAGATATAATCTATGTTTATAAAGTCTAAGGTGATTAATAATGAAAGTATTTAATACATATTTTGAAAATAAAAACGAACTAGAATCATTTTTAATCAAAAATGACATTGTTAAAGAAGAAAAAATACTTATACAAGTTTTTACTGGTATTTGTGATGTAGAATACATTACAAAACTTATACATGACCTTAAATCGCTTTTGCCCTCTGTAAAAATAATCGGTTCAACTACAGATGGTGAAATCCTAGATTCAGAAATATCTTCAAATAAAACTGTACTTTCTATATCTATATTTAAAGATACAGATATATTAACTTACTCTACAAATATGAAAAAAAATAGTTATGATACAGCTCAGGCTATAATCAAAAAACTTGAAAAAAATAATCACCTTAAACTCCTAATTACCTTTAGTGATGGTATAAATACAAATGGTCAGGAATATGTAAAAGCTTTTGAGCAGTATGACCCATCATTAGTTATAGCTGGTGGATTAGCTGCTGATAATGCTAAGTTTAGTAATACTTATGTATTTAATGAAGATGGTTTAATAAAAAGTGGAGCAGTAGCTGCAGCATTTTATAATGAGAACCTAATAGTTAATTCTAATTTTAATTTTAATTGGGAGAGTATAGGCAAGACCCTAACTATTACAAACTCTACAGGTAATATTATACATACTATTGATGATATCCCAGCTGCACAAATTTATAAAAAATACCTAGGCAAAGATGTACATGCTGCACTTCCAGCTACTGGTGTAGAGTTCCCGCTTCTTATTAACAAAAATGGCATGAGTATATCGAGAACTGTCTTAAGTAAATACGCTGATGGTTCACTTATGTTTTCTGGAAGCATAAATAAGGGTGAAAAAGTCCATTTTGGTTTTGGAAATATACAAGCTATCACAAATAATAGGCTCAAAATAGCTAAAGAGATAAGCCAAAAACCTTGCGAAGCAATTTTTATCTATTCATGTATGGCAAGAAAAAATATTTTAAAAGATTCAACATCTATAGAGTTAAGTCCTTTATCTCAAATCACTACAACTAGTGGATTTTTCACATATGGTGAAATATTTCATAACTCTAAAACAAAAACAAACGAACTTTTAAACCAAACCTTAACTACTATATCTATCTCAGAATCTAATAAAGTTAATGAAAATATTAATATATATGAAACATTAGAACATTCTGATRCTCAAACTATTAAAGCGCTTACACATCTAGCTAGCGTAGCTTCAAAAGAGTTATATGACTTAAATACTAACTTAGAAAATATAATAGATAGTAAAACTTATGAATTAAGGGTTAAAAATAAAGAGTTATTACAAAGACACTATTATGATGAACTTACAAGTCTTGGAAATAGAAATCTACTTATAAAAGATATTTCTTCTTCACCTGAGCAGTATGCCTTAGTATCTATTGATATAAATAGTTTTAAAAATATCAATGATTTGTATGGAATGAATAGTGGTGATGAAATCTTAAAACAGTTTGCAAAGCTTTTAATTAAAATAAAAAAGTTTAACCATTGTAGAGTATTTAGAGTATCTGGCAATGAATTTGCAATATTAAATAAAAAACCCAAAAATAATAACTATGAACCTCTAGTTGAGTATTTAAATAAAGAGATTTCTCAACATAAATTTTTTATGGACTTTGAGGGTGAAAAAATCTTTATAGATATAAATATAACTATAGGAATTACATATAAAACAAAAAATCTTATAGAAAAAGCTCACATAGCATTAAATCAAGCTAAAAACGAACATAAATCTTACAAATTATATGAAAGTGACTTAAAATTAGAAAAAGATATAGTCAAAAATATCGAATATACAAAAATAATTAAAGATGCTATAAAAAATGACAAAGTAATTGTTTATTTTCAAGCCATTTACAATAATGAGAAAATTTGTAAATATGAAACTCTAATGAGGATAGAACATAATAATAAGATTTTAAGCCCCTGTACTTTTTTAAATATTGCAAAAAAAAATGGTGACTATTTAGACCTTACAAAAATTATTATTCAAAAATCATTTGAAATATTTAAAAATAGGGATGAAAAATTTTCTATAAACTTATCTTTTGAAGATATAGCTGATGAAAAAATTGTAAAATATTTAAAAGAAAAAATAGAGTATTACAATGTATCTAATAAACTTATTATTGAGATACTTGAAGATGAAAGTATAAAAAACTATGATTTAGTTAAAAACTTCATTGATGATGTAAAAAAATTGGGTGTAAAAATTGCAATTGATGATTTTGGAAGTGGCTATTCAAACTTCTCCCGTATATTAGAGCTAAACATAGACTATATAAAAATAGATGGTTCAATAATTTCTACTATAGATACAAATAAAAACTCCTATATAGTAGCCCAAACTATTACAGAATTTGCAAATAAATTATCTATTAAAACGATAGCTGAGTATATACATTCAGAAGATGTATATAAAAAAGCAAAAGAATTAGGTATAGATGAATTTCAAGGCTTCTTACTTGCAGAGCCTCAACCTTTAACATAAGCACTCTTTTATACCAAACAAGCTAAAATCTTTTTATGATAAAAAGAGTACAAACTAAACAAATTTTCGTAGGTGATGTAGCAATTGGTGGTGATGCTCCAATTAGTACCCAGTCTATGACATATTCAAGAACTTCAGATGTAAGCGCTACAGTTGAACAAATAAAACGACTTCATTTTGCTGGTTGTGATATAGTAAGGGTAGCAGTCCCAGATATGGAAGATGCCCTCGCACTTAAGTCCATAAAAGAGCAAATCTCATTACCACTTGTAGCTGATATACATTTTAATTATCGTTTAGCACTTGAAGCAGCTAAGGTAGTTGACTGCATAAGGATTAATCCAGGTAATATTGGAGAAAAATCGCGCGTAAAAGATATTGTAAAAGCTTGTCAAGAAAGAAATATCCCCATACGTATTGGTGTAAATGCTGGTTCCCTAGAAAAAGAATTTGAAAATAAGTATGGTCAGACCGCAAAGGGCATGGTAGCCTCAGCTGAATATAACATAAAATTTTTAGAAGACTTAGGCTTTGAGGATATAAAAGTTTCTCTAAAAGCTTCTGATGTTGGACGTACAGTTGATGCCTATAGAATGCTAAGGCCTAAAAATAACTACCCGTTTCATTTAGGTGTAACTGAAGCTGGTACACTTTTTCATGCTACTGTAAAAAGTTCAATCGGGCTTGGAGCATTATTACTTGATGGTATTGGTGATACTATGCGTGTATCAATTACAGGTGAATTAGAAGAAGAGATAAATGTAGCTAGAGCTATACTTAAAGATAGTGGTGCTGTTAAAGATGGACTAAATATCATCTCATGCCCAACTTGTGGAAGAATAGAAGCAAACTTAGTATCAGCTGTATCTGAAATAGAAAAACGTACAGCTCACATAAAAGCACCCCTAAATGTATCTGTAATGGGTTGTGTAGTTAATGCTATCGGTGAAGCTGCTCACGCTGATGTAGCTATAGCTTACGGTAAGGGTAAGGGTCTAGTTATGGTTAAAGGTGAGGTAGTAGCTAATCTTGATGAATCTGAACTTGTAGATAGATTTGTTAACGAGGTTGAAAAAGCAGCTAAAAACAGCTAAAATGACCTTATGCTAACAAAAAATACTATATTAAAAAAATTAAAAGAACTAAAACCTTTGTTTGAAAAAGAAGATGTAAACCTTCTTGGACTTTTTGGCTCATACTCAAGAGATGAAGCTAAAGAAGATAGTGATATAGATATTTTAATAGAAACAACTCCAGTATTTTTAGAAAAGTATATTGGATGGGAAGCTTTTATAAAACTAGATGAGTTAAGAGATATTTTACAAAAAACATTTAATAAAAATATAGATATAGTTGATAAACAAGGTCTTTTAGACCATAATAATACATATATTTTAAATAAGACTATATATGTATAATGAAGATGATATTGTAAGATTAAAATCTATACATAAAAAACTAAATTCTATTTTTACAATAGTTCAAAGACATGATGGAATTGTAAAAGCTTTAAGTGATGAGATAGAAGCTCAACCTGCTATTTTAATGTTACTAATTGCAATTGCTAAACAATTTAAAAAATTACAAAAAAACAACTCTAATATTTTAAAAAACTTTCAAGAATCTGATTTAAAAGGTATAGCATCTGTTCGTAATTTTATAGCACATGATTATGATGGAGTTCAACTAGCTATAATTGAGAGTACAATAAGATATAAACTTCCAGAGACACTTGAGATAGTTAAGAAATTACTTTTAGATGTAGAAAATGCAAAGAAATAAACTTTCAAATAATAGCATTCCAAAAATAAAATATAATTTTATAAAGAGTAATGTTACCTTCTCCTTTTCAATACTGTCGTTTTTTATAATAACTATATTTACACTATTAGATTATTATACATTTACTCAAAGTTTTCATTTTACTAGTGCATCTTTTCTTGAAATATATTTTAATTCTTTAAATTTAGGTTCCCAAATACTTATATTAGTGTCTTTTTTCCCAGCTATTATTATATTTATGATTGTTTATATACCATTTTTAATTTCTAGTATATTTCAAGAACAATGCAATTATATAAAACAAAAAATAACTATAGAGCATAAATTTATCACTGCTTTACTCTCAATTATCATTTTACTTATTATTTCTTATTTGAGTATTTATTTACTTAGTGCTTATAAAGATTATTTTTTAACTTTACTATTACCTTCTTTTGTAATATCTTTGATGTTCATTTCATATATTCCAATGGTTTYTTTGAAATTATATATATCTATAAATAAAAAAAATCATAAATTATTATTTTATTTTTTATTATTATTTTCATATATATGTATATACATA
>NVUO01000006.1 GCA_002733155.1 Sulfurimonas sp. | reverse complement strand
GGTTTATATTGAAGTATATATTAATATTATATTTATTTTCTACGATTGTATCTGCTTCAGAAATGAATAAACATTTACTTAAACCTATCAGTGTATTTAAAAAAAAGAAAATATTTATATCTTTACTTTTACCAATTATAAATAAGATTGATAATGAATTAAATATTTTATATAAAAGTACTATATTAGATATAAAACATTCGAGAAATTTATACAATATAAAGAGATTAAAAGAAGAATATAAGGTAGATACTGATAAAAAATTATTGATGGCTATAAAACCACATCCAAAGAGTATAGTATTAGCTCAAGCAGCTATAGAGAGTGCATGGGCTACATCTAGATTTTTTAAACAAGCAAATAATATATTTGGATTATGGAGCATAAACAAAAAAGAGCCTAGGATAGCTGCTTTAGAAAAAAGAGGTAAATATACTATATGGCTTAAAAAATTTGTTAGCTTAGAAGATTCTATGCGATCTTATTATAAATTATTAGCTAAATCTCCTGCATATTCAGAGTTTAGGCAACTTAAAATGCAAACAGATGATGCTTATTTATTAACTAAAAAATTAAATAAATACTCAGAGCGTGGAATTGAATACTGCTCCCAAATTGAAAAGCTTATCAGATACAATAAGTTTACAAAATATGATTAGGCCTTCATACCTGTAATTAAAGTATTAAAACTTAAATCATATAGGGTCTCAAAGTTATCTTGAATATGTATATGTCCATCTATTAATAAGTTAGATAAGCCATGCATAGTTGACCATATTACAGTAGCCTGCATCATTGCATCATCTTTTTTTATTAGATTAGTTTCTTGTGCTAGTTTTATTAATTCTATTAGTTTATGAAAACCAGCTGCATCATTTGCATCATATATATCACAAACTTCTTCTCTTTGTTTCCTCGCTTCATTACCAAATATCATTCTATATATATTTGGATTTTTGATAGCAAAATTTATATAAGATTTTCCCATAATATAAAGGTCATCTAAAATATTGGTAGTTGGTATTGATGTTATTGTATACTCATCAAGTTTTTTAATAGCCTCTTTAATGATAGATTTAAGTAATTCATTTTTTGAACTAAAATGTCTATATATAGCTGATCTAGAGGCACCAACTTTTTTAGTTAACTCTCTTAAAGTCATAGAGTTTACCCCATCTTTTTCAATCATTTCCAAAGCAGCAACTATAAGGGAATTTTTTAAATCTCCATGGTGGTACGTGGGCTCTATTGTATTTTTCATTCTATAATTTTAGCACAATCTTATTAAATTACTATTTAAATGTTGACATCGTCTACATATTTATGTTAACATTGTCAACATTAAAAAAAAAAGGTCTTAAATGTTAAAAATAATTATACTTGCGTTATTGATGATTGTAAATTTGCATGCATTATCAAACTATGAAGTTGCAAAAAAAAGTGAAAATGTAATGAATGGTTTTGAAGATTCTATTTCAAAGATGCAGATGACACTTATAAATGCAAGGGGGCAGAAAAAAGTTCGCTTAATGACTATGAAAGTTTTAGAGGGTGAAGATGAAGATAAATCTTTGATGGAGTTTTTATCCCCAGCTGATGTAAGGGGCACTAAATTTTTAAGTTATGAGCATGTAAATAAAGATGATGACCAATGGTTATATCTACCAGCTTTAAAACGTGTAAAAAGAATATCATCTAGAAATAAGTCTGGTGCATTTATGGGTAGTGAATTTTCTTATGAAGACTTAAGTGCTTTTAATGTTAAAAAGTATAAATACGAGGGTGATGCAGAGAAAGTTAGCTTAGATGGAAAAGATATGTATAATATTTTATCAAAGCCAGTATCAAAATACTCAGGTTATACTAAATTAATATCTTGGATGGATAAAGATACATTTTTAGTAAAAAAAGTTGAGTATTACGATAGAAAAAAACAGTTACTTAAAATAGCATATTTTGATAGGTATAAAAAATTTGGACATATATATAGAATATCTAGAATTACAATGAAAAATATTCAAAATGATAAAACTACTATACTTGTTTGGAGTGATGAAAAAATAAAAAATGGTTTGAAGAAAAAAGATTTTCATAAAAGATATCTCAAAAAATGAGAATTTTATTTCTAGTTATCTTTAGTTTTACATTTGTATATTCAGATATACGGGTGAGTGGACATTTAGATCTAGATTCAAAAGCTTTTATAACTTCACCAGATTCAAAACATTCATATAGTCTTACAGCTATACAGGTACTAGAATTTGAATATGAAAAAGACAATTTAAGTGCATATGCAAAATTATATTTCCAAGAAGATTATTATGATTTGTTAAATGAAAAAAATCATAATGATAGGACATTTTTTAGATTGGATGAGTTATATATGAAGTATGACTTTGAAAATGATTCTTTTAAGATAGGAAAAGAAATTAAGTATTGGGGTGCATTAGAGTTAAAAAATATAGTTGATAATTTTAATCCAGTTGAGTTTAGAGCTGATATTTTTAGTAAGACTGATAAATTAGGCGTCTGGAATATCTCATATTCTCATTATACAGATAATGGGGAGATATCACTAATACTTAAGTTAGGTGAGCAAAAGCAAAGAATGGCATCATCTCCATATGTATATTATGCTTTTCCTTCAAATATTTTTTATAAGGATAAACTAAATACACAAAATTCTAGATATAGACCATCTTTATACTTAAAATATAGTGCTTCAACTGATACTAAATATGCATTAGATTTCGCATTTATATATGAAAATGGTTATGACTCACAGAGGTATTTTACAGCCTCAAAACCAAGTAATTTAAGCCTTAGTTCGCCAATTACTTATGTACAAAATGCATATTTAGTAAATAAGTTTATGACTTATTCTACCTTAGTAGTAGATGCTACACTTATAAAACTAGAGGCCTTATATGCAAATGTAAATGAAGATAAAAATATTGGGGATTATATACATATAGCACTTGGTTTTGAACATACAATCGAGAATTTTTATAATAAAGCAGCCTTGGGAATTATAGCTGAGTATTATAGATATGAGAATTTAGAATCTAATAAATATAATGATTTACAACTTTCTAAAGTATTTCAAAATGACTTGTTTTTAGGACTAAGATATAGTTTTAATAATGCTGAAGATGCAACAATACTTGGTGGTTTAGTCTTAGATACTCAGTACGATGAACAGACATATTATATGAAATATGAGAGTAGGGTTGGGGATAGTTTTAAAATTTATTTGGATTATTATTTAGTTCGGGCATCAAAAGATTATGCAACTGCTTATTCATTTTTAGGCAATCACCAAAGAATAGGTTTAAATATTGCCTATTATTTTTAAAGGAAAAATATGAAAATTTTTGTAGATAAGGTAATTAAATTTAGATGGTATATAGCTATTTTAATTCCGCTAATAACGCTAATGACTACATACTCTTTGAAGAATTTAGAGTTTGAGGGTAGTTATAAAATTTGGTTTGGCAAAGAGAGTAAAATATTAGCTCAATATGATGATTTTCGTGCAATATTTGGAAATGATGATGTTATATCTATAGCTTTTACAAATGAAGATGGGATTTTCACTAAGGAGGCTTTATCATCTATAGAGAATATCACTACAAAACTATGGCAGACTGATTATATAGCTAGGGTAGATAGTATAACTAACTATCAATATATTCACTCTGATGAGAAATATCCAGACGAAATAATAGTTGAAGATTTTATACAAGACTTAGATAGCTTAACTCAAAGTGATTTAGATAAAAAAAGAGATATAGCCCTAGGTGAAGATTTGATTATTGGTAAACTAATTTCCAGTGATGCAAAAACTACTATGATTGTTGGTCGTTTAACCCCAAAGGCTGGAGATGATCCATATGTTTCATTTAAAGTTCGTGATGCAGTTTTAGATATCTTAAAAGTAGAGGAAGTTAAACATGGATTTAAATTTCATCTTAGTGGTGGGCCAGTAATAAATACATCTTTTATTGAGATTGCCAAAAAAGATGGAGCTACATTAACTCCAGCTGTGATTTTTGTAGCATTTATTTTACTTTTTATAGTATTTAAAAAATTATCATCATCCTTGCTTAGTCTTTCAGTAGTTATATTTACTTTTTTAATTGTACTCTCTATACAGGTGATGTTAGGCTTTAAACTAAATAACTTTACAGCAAATATCCCTGTATTTGTTATGGCTATTGGGGTAGCTGATGCTATGCACCTATTATGGATATATTATGTAGCTAAGAAGCTGGGTATGGATAATTATGAAGCTATTCATTATAGTGTTAAAAAGAACTTTTTAGCTCTGTTTTTGACATCACTTACAACATCAGTTGGTTTTGCATCATTATCTGTCTCAGCTGTAATACCTATAAAAACATTAGGCATAGCTACTGCATCTGCAGCTGTACTTGCTTTTGTCTTAACTATACTTTTTATACCAGCTGTACTAGCTATACTTAACCCAAAAATTAACCCAAAAAAAGAGAACTCTAGCCATGAGGATGAACATAAGTTTGCTCATTGGTATACAGGTTTTATTATAAGAAATAACAAAATAATTCTTTTTATCTCAATGCTATTGTTTTTAGGTATAGGTATGGGTATATTTAAAGCAAGGGTAGATTCAAATACAGTTAGATATTTTAAACCAAATGTAGCATTTCGTTCAGATGTTAGCTATTTACAAAAAAACCTAACTGGTCCAATGTCTTATGAGGTAATAGTAGATTCAAAAGTATCAGATGGTATAAAGAATGCAAAATTTTTAAAAGAGGTAGATAGGTTTTATACGGAATATAAGTCTAAATATAAAGATATTAGGCATATAAGTTCATTAATGGATATTGTAAAAACTTTTAATAAGGTTATGAATAAATCCAAGACTATACCAGAAGATCAAAACCTTATAGCCCAGTATTTCCTTCTTTATTCATTATCCTTACCTCAGGGCATGGAGATTAACGATAAAATGGATATAGATGAGCGTTTACTTCGTTTAACAGTATCTGTTAATACAGTAGATACTTCAAAAGATTTAGAAATGATAAAATGGGCTGAAGATTGGTGGGCTGAAGCTGGATATTCTGCTGAAGTAAATGGACAGACTGTAATGTTTGCACATATGCAACATGATGTTACAGATACACTTATAAAATCTATTAGTTTAGCTGTATTACTTATCTCTATAATTATGTTTTTAATATTTAGAAGTTGGAGATTATTACCACTTTTTATAGTACCTAATATATTGCCAATTATGCTTGTAGTTGGAGTAATGGGTTGGTTTAGTATAGATATAGATTTAGGTGTAGCTATAGCTGGAGCTATTATTATTGGTGTAGCAGTTGATGATACTATTCATTTTATGGTTAAATATATAGAGGCTAGAAAACGTGGTGATGATTTTAGAAGTTCCATGAATTATGTTATGAGTTACTCAGGCTCAGCTATAATTTTTACTACATTTATTTTAAGTGTATCTTTTATGGTATTTATTTTTAGTGATTTTAATCCAAATTATCATTTTGGAATTGTTACAGCATCTGCCTTAATTATTGCAGTATTAGTAGATCTTGTAGCCCTTCCAGCTATTATAAGTCTAATTGATAACAAAAAGAAATCTCGTCTCGTATAAGTTCGCTATAATTGCATTATATGAATAAGTTAAAAGAGTACTTAGAATCTCATGAATTAAATGAGATTCATCCATCGGATATAGCTAAAATCCTTAAAAAACTAAATGATAAAAAGTTTTCTAAGGCTATAAAACTTGTACCAAAAGATTTCTTAGGTGATGTTGCATTAGCATTACCAGATAGATATTTTGATGATGTTGTACAAAGTTTAAGCGTAGATGAGTTGTCTCATGCAGTAAGTGAACTTGAATCAGATGATCAGGTTGAGTTTATGCAAGAACTTGAAGAGCATGATGAAAACATAGCTTCAAAGGTTTTTGAAACTTTAGATGAAGATGATAAAGAAGAGATAGTACAGCTTCAAACTTACGAAGAAGAAGAAGCTGGTGCATATATGCAACTAGAAGTATTCACAGCTAAAAAAGATGAGATAGTTAAGGATGTAGTTAAAAGATTTGCTAATCTTAGAAAAGCTAATGAATTAGAAAATGTTCAAAATCTTTTTATTACAAACGAAGACAAGGAACTTAGGTATACAATAGGTTTAGAAGATTTATTGATATTTGATTTTTCTAAATCATTAAGAGATAACCTTGAAGAATCTACTGATAGTTTTGAACCTAAAAAGGCGCAAGATAGAGAAAATATAAAAGATGTAGTTCATTATTTTGAAGAGTATGACCTACCTGTAATGCCTGTAGTAAATAAGGATGGAGTATTACTTGGACGTATCACATCTGATGATATATATGACATTATAAATGAGCAAGCAACTGAACAGATGTATAATTTAGCTGGTGTGGATGATGAGGCTGAAGAGGATGATGAGGTTATTAATGCTGGTAAAAAAAGAGCATCATGGCTTAGTTTAAATTTATTTACAGCGATTTTTGCATCTTTTATTATTGGTTTATATGCAGATACCTTGGAGAGCATGGTAGCTTTAGCTGTTTTAATGCCTATAGTAGCTTCAATGGGTGGTAATGCTGGTACTCAGAGTTTGACTGTAGTAGTTAGACAGTTAGCTCTTGGTGATATTTCTCAGGGTGATGCAATGAGGATTATTAAAAAAGAGGTGATTATTTCTTTGATGAATGGAATCTTATTCGCTATAATAATGGGTGTAGTAGCTGCAATTTGGTTTAACAAAGAGATGCTTGGTGTAGTTATTGCCATGAGTATGGTAATAAATCTATTAATGGCAGGTTTTTTTGGTGCAGCTATCCCACTATTTTTGAAAAAAATTGATGTAGATCCAGCTATTGGTAGTACAGTGATTCTTACAACTGTTACAGATGTTGTTGGTTTTTTAAGCTTTTTAGGTTTAGCTACATGGATTTTAATATGAATAGATGTATTTATACATTTTTTGGAATAAACTTTAATGTTATGGGAATGAGTTTTGCTTGTTATATAACAAACTTAATATAAGGATTTTTAAAACTAAATGGACTTGTTGATTATATATTTTTCTCTTGCCGTAGGAATTTCGTTTATATGTTCAGTGCTTGAAGCAGTGCTTTTATCAGTTAATATGTCATATATCTCATTATTAGAAAAAGATAGACCAGTTGTAGGCAAACTATTGCGCCTCCATAAAACAAATATTTCTAAATCAATAGCATCAATTTTAATCTTAAATACTATAGCTCATACCTTAGGTGCAGCGGCAGTTGGAGCACAGGCTGCAATTTTATTTGGAAATGATGCTGTTGTAATTGTATCAGTGATAATGACATTTGCAATTTTATTTCTTTCAGAAATTATTCCTAAAACTATTGGTGCTGTATACTGGAAACAACTAGCTCCAATGTCTGCACAATTTATTAGAATCTTTATATGGATAACATATCCAATAATCCTAGTTACACTTTTTGTAACTAATAAAATATCTAATGGTAAAAGCGATGCTAATATACTTACTAAAGCAGAACTTTTAGAAAGTATGCTTTTAAGTGAAGATGATGGTGTTATTGATGAAAAAGAATCTGATGTAATTGAAAATGTTTTAAACCTAGATAATATAAAGGTTGGGGAGATATTAACTCCAAGGTCTGTTGTTTTTGCCCTTGATGAGACTATGAGTATCCAAGAGATTATAGATACAAGGGAGGAGATTTTTAAATTTTCTCGTATACCTGTTTTTGAAAATTCTATAGAAGAAGTTACAGGTATAGTAATGACTAAAAAAATATTCAAACAAGCTTTAATAGATGATACAATTAGTCTTAGTGAGATAAAAAAAGAAATTTTTTCAATTAATGAAAATGTTCCAGTATCTAAGGCACTTGACCTATTTATTACAAAAAAAGAACATATGTTCTTAGTAATGGATAATTATGATCAAACTGAGGGCATAGTTACTTTAGAAGACTGTGTAGAGACTGTACTTGGTGTAGAAATAGTTGATGAGAGTGATTCAACTGTAGATATGCGTGAATTAGCTAAAGAGAAAATGAAGCAAAAAAGAAAAGCTAAAGGAAAAAATTAAGCTAAAACTTCACTCATATCTATAGTAGCTCCAAGCTCATCTGCTAAGTCATCAAAAAGAGAAAATAGTTTATTGGAATGTAGCTCGGCATCTTGAAATTTCTTCATAACCTTATCTTTAGATATACTTTTAGATGTACATGTACCAGCTAGTGCGCAATCGATATTTTCATTTATCAGGTTATGAAACTCTTTATGGTGAAACTCCATTTTTTTGTAAGTTTTATTTGAGCCAAAAAGTTTTTTGCCAGCACCATAATACCAAGTGCCAAAACCACAATGTGCATAATCTTCTTTAAATTTATCTGTTACCTTTGCATTTATTACTGATGAGTAAGCATTTGACTTAAATAAAATATGGTGAATTTTGTAGTTTGTTAAAAATAGAGCAAAACTACTTTTATTTGATAGTTTAGATGTAGTTGTTAACTCATTTGTAAAATTATACATAGTTTGTGAAAATACATCCATGGTATTGTTAGTTGTATGTGCTATTTCATTCATAGAGGTTGCATTTTCAGAGATTATAGATGATTGCTGTTGAAGGTTTTGTATAGTTATGCTTATCTCGCCTGTAGCTTTTTGAGTGCGTTCAGCTAGTTTTCGGACTTCATCTGCAACGACTGCAAACCCTCGACCATGCTCACCGGCACGGGCTGCTTCAATAGCTGCATTAAGCGCAAGTAAATTTGTTTGATCTGCTATATCTTTTATTAGGTTTACAACCATAGTTATATCATTTACATTACCGTCAAGTTCTGATATAGAATCTGTTGTATTTATAACAAGTTCATTTAAACTTGAGATTTCAGTATTTGTAGTCTCAACAGCCTTAAGGGTATTTTTTGCTAATTCTGAAGCTTCTGATGTTTTTTTTGTAACTTCTTGAAATGATTTTTCTGTTTTATTAATATCAGTAGTAATAATGTCAAGATTACCTTTCATCCCACCATTAAATTCACTAAAAGAGCTAGATAGTTGACCCATTACTTTATATTGCTCATTTGCTTTCATAGAAGATACAGCTTTTTGAATCCTAATAGCTGTATCTTTAAATTCACCTAGAAGTCCTGATGGGAACATTGATCTATACATCTCCCCCCTACCAATCGCATCAATTGTATTACGGCTCTCCCTTAAAACTATTTCAACCTGATCTAGACATTTATTTATATTCCAAGCTATGTTTTCTAAGTCCGTTTCATTATTATGTAAAATAATACGAACAGATAATTTACCATCTTTTACATTCTCTAAAGTTGTAGCAATTTTATCCATTAATTCGTCATCACTTCTTCTTTTATCTTTACTTTGAGGTATAAATAAAGATATTAGACTTATAATTATTAATATTGAAGCAATGATAATTTGAGAGTTAACAGCTAATATTGCAGCAGATATAATTACTAAAATTAAAAGTATAACTATATTAAGGTTTTTAATCATATTCATTTTAGACCCCCTTTTGAAGATTTATTATAAGTTCATTATAAGTAGTTTTATTTTCATCTAAAAATGCACCTAAAAGTTCAGCAGAGGCTTTCATACCACCTGTTTTTTCAGCAGCTAAGAGTAATTTATATATTGGGCTTATAGTATCAATTGCAGATTGTGTTGCTTTTCTTCTAACTGATGTATAACTTAAAATTTTTCCATTATTATCTAAGTCAGCAGTTATATATGTAAATACCCAGTAAAATCCACCATCTGAACGAAGGTTTTTAACAAAACCGAAAAATTCTTGTTTGTCTTGTATTAAATCCCATGCTATCTTAAAGGCTATTCTAGGCATATCTGGATGTCTAATGATATTATGATTAGAACCAATTAGTTCTGAGGCTGGATAAGCTGCAATTTGACTAAATATCTCGTTGCAGTATATTATTTTACCCTTAGTATCAGTTTTTGATACTATAAAGTCATTTTCTGAGAGTTTTTTTTCTTTATTTGATATATTAGTAGGGGCGTCAAGTTTAGACAAATTATGTTTAGACATGGTTAAATCCAGTTATTAATAAATTTTAACAATAATATTCCTGAATTATACCGAAGCACTATATAAAAAGATTGATATACATCAAAAAGTTTTCATATAGACTATTAATTATTACTTGTTTTATTTACATTCCGGGAATTCTAGGTATTTTTTTAAGTTTAGATAATTTAAAGTAAAGTCCCCATGCTTTTTTAAGCCAATGTCCAATGATAGGTAGTGGTATCATAAAAGCTTTTTTTGAATCTCTATATATAAATGATGCCCCATTCCCTGTATCCATCACACAAAGAATATTTATATGATTTTGATAACCTTTAAATTTTGATAAACCCTTGTCTTTTTGTTCTATATTAAAAGCTACATTTTTAGCCATTATTTCGGCAATATGACCTTGTTTAGCTCTCCAGTCAGCTCCTTCTAAGGCTGCTACATCACCGACTGCATAAATATTTGTTTCTTTGTTATTTACAAATACCCTACAGTAATCATCTATAATTACAAAACCAGCATCATTTTTAGTTAAATTAGAATTTTGTATAACTTCGTGACCATCTCCAGCTGGTATAAACATTGTAAAGTCGGATTCTAGTTGTATACCATCTTCAAAAATTATCTTATCTTTTTCAAAACTTTTTATTTTTTTACCAAATTGTTGTTTAATATTTAGTTTTTTAAAGAATGATTCCATCATTTTTAGGGCTTTTTCGCCCATCTTTTTACCAGGTTGTTGCATTGGCGCAAAAAATGTTAATTCAAAATTATCTCTAACACCTTTTTTCTTTAAAAAATTATGTACATTAAATAAAAGTTCAAAGGCTGGGCCCCCGCGAATAGCTGACATATCTTTTTCATTAGCACCAAAACCAAAACATATTTTACCGTTACCCTTAGCTATGAGTTCATCTAGTTTTTCTCTGATTTTTATTGAGTGTGACGGTTCTCCACAGATTGAGAGTGTATTATTTATGCCTTTTGCCTTCATTTTCGAGGCACCCATAGCTAAAACTACATGATTGTAATTTTTTAATACAGAGCCACTTTGAAATGTATAAGAATTAGTTTGTACATCTATATTTTGAAGTTTATCAATAACAAGATTAAAGCCATGAACATCTTGAAGTTTTTTTAAGTCTATACAGATATCTTTAAACTTTTTTTCTCTTGTTGGAATCCAAATAGATGTTGGATATATATAAAAATAATCTCTATCACTAACTAAGGTTACATCATACTTGGCTTTTCTTAGATATATTGCAGATTCAAGCCCAGCAAAACCACCACCTAAAATTAGTACTTTTTTCATTTTCACCTCAATATTATATAAACTAATGAATTATATTACTATAATTGATGTTAAAAAATTGTTAATGTTTTTTATTGATAAAATAAACAGCTAAAATAGATAAAAAACCACCAATAAGTAAATGAGCTTTTATTTCTTCACCTAAAACTAGCCAGGCACAAAAAAGAGCGAATATTGGTACTAAAAACATATATGAACTAGTTATTTGGCTTCCAAGTTTCGCTGAGGCTATAAAGTATATAGTAGTAGCTACACTTTGACCAAGTATAGCTAGATATATTAGAGCTATCCAAAATTCAAAAGATAAAGAAAATATACTTAACAAATTAGATGAATAGGCATATATAAAAGTGATTATACTAGCTATAATGGATATATAAAAACTATATAAAACTGGATGTATATGTAGATGTGAATGTTGAGAGAGCAGGGTAACCGCAGCCCATATAATTGCACATAATAAAAAATAGATATTTGATCCATTTAAGAATAAGGAGTTATCATTTAACTCTAAGAGGATAAAGCCACCAACAAGGCCTGTAAAAATACCTAAGACTTGATATAAAGATAGTTTATTTTTAAATATAATATATACAAGCAAGAAAGTCATTATAGGTGAGATACTAGTTATTATTACCCCTCCAGCCCCAGCTGAACCATATTTAACACCCATAAAAGATGAGACCATAAAAGCTATATTTAAAATAGAACTTGATATTACAAATTTTAAAGATGATTTATTTAAATTAAGCGGCTGCTTTAAAAAGATAAGTATGGGTATAAAAGATATACTCATAATAAAAAAACGCCAAAAAATTATAACTTCTAGCTCAGCACTGTATGTCAAAATTTTTAAAGCTGACCAGCCACCACCCCATAAAAACATTGCTAATATTAATAAGGGAATAAAATGTTTGTTTTTCATAAATATCTTTAAATAATTTTTATTATTATAGCTTAGTAATAGATGTTTGATATATGACAAATCTTTTTTATTTACATTAATGTATAATTATTATATTACTTTAAAATAAGGATAAAGATGTTTAAGTTTGTATTGATAATATCTGTTATGATTTTAAGTCTATTCGCAAATGAAGCCTTAGAAGCTTTTAAAAATAAGGACTATGATAAGGCTTTTAAATTATATGAAAAATCTGCCTTAAAGGGTGATACTAAAGCGCAAAGTGCTTTATCTTACCTTTATGCAAATGGTCTAGGTACAAAAAAAGATTCAACCCTATCTTTGTTCTGGTTACAAAAAGCAGCATATGGAGATAACTCAAATGCTCAGTATGATTTAGCTATGAAATATATCTCAGGTGATGGTGTAAATAAGGATAATAATAAAGCCTTTGAATTATTAACATCTTCATCAGATTTAAATAATAAAAATGCTCAATATAATCTTGCCTTGATGTATTATAATGGTGACGCTAGTGATCAAAATATAAGTAAAAGTGCTGAACTTTTAGAAAAAGCAGCAGAACAAGGTCATAAGGGTGCTATACAAAATGTAGCACGTATATATATGCAAGAGCTAAAGTTTGAAAAGGCATCTAAATGGTTTGAAGTTAATGCAAAAAATGGAGATACTAGTGCATATTATTTTTTAGCAGAGATTTATTGTGAGTTACAATCTTTTGAAAAAGCAAAAAAATGGGCTTTAAAATCCATAGAAACAGGTAACTCAGATGCTAAAAAACTTTTGAAAAAATGTAAGTTAGATAGATAAATAGATTATATGTATTTGTATTGGAGAAAATGAAACTTTTAAATACTAGCTTACATTGTCTAATGATATTTGTGATAAAAAATATTCTAATATTACAGCTTCATTGTAAACTAAGTGGTATAAAATTTATCCTATAAAACTTGGCTATACTTTTTTATCAGTTACAATAGATGGTAAAATGGGTTTACACAAGGTATTTAAAGGGTGTCACTTTCATCAGGCAAGGACTGTAAGAAGATACATAACAAAAAGACCAAAATTTCAAGCTGGAAAATATTTAAAGAAAATACGGATATTTAATCTATATAATAAATAGATAAGATTATCTATTAATCTTGACATATATAAAAAAATAGCATATAATAATCTATATAAAAAATAGATTGGAGATACTATGTTTAATGTTGGAAGTCCAGTAAAGGGAAAGAATTTTATTGATAGAGTTAAACATATCCCTATCTTTAAAGCATACCTTGATGCTAATCAGCATGTAATGATAAAAGCACCTCGAAGATTTGGTAAGACTTCATTAATTAAACATGTATTTGAAGACAATAAGAACTACAAATTTATATATACAGATATAAGAAGAGCTACATCCCTTAATTCATTATCAAATCAAATTTTAGATAAAGCCTATGCATTTATTGGAGTAGATAACTTTATTTATAAGTCAAAAGAATCTCTAATTGGACTTTTAAAGACTATACAAGGCATTAAATTTGGTGATATGGCACAAATTACACTTGAATATATCGAAATGGATAGTGATGATGTAGAGTTATTTTTACATGCTCTTGATGTAGTTAATAAAATAGCTATAAAAATGGATATAAATTTGAAGTTTATTTTTGATGAATTTCAAGATATTTTTAAAATTGCAGATAAGAATATATTAGAACAACTTAGGTCAGCAATACAGCATCATTCAAATGTAACTTATATATTTCTTGGTAGTATTGAAAGCATGATGACACAAATTTTTGAAGATAAAAAATCTCCATTTTTTCATTTTACTAGGATTATGCCTCTTGGTGGACTTGATACTAATGAATTGTGTGAATATATTTTTGATGAGTTTAATAAAAAAAATATAAAATTTGAAAAAAAAGCTATAAGGCTTACTATAACTTTTTTAGATGGTCATCCAGATTATTCCATGCAAGTATTCCAAAGTATATATTTTAAAGCAATTATTGATAAAGATATTATAGATAATGACTTGTGCATTAAAATTTTAAAATCAGTTATTATGGAAAATAGAGCATATTTGGATGAGCTTATTCAAAAAACTAAAACAAAAAAACATCTACATGAACTCCTAAGTTCTATTGCGAACAATGATGTGTCTAAGTTAGAAGCTAAGACCTTATATAATGCTCATATGTCCTTAGAAGATATGGGATTAATTAGAAACTTAAGTAGAGGTAGTTATGAAGTTGTTGATGTGTTTTTAAATGTATTATTAAAACAAAATAATAATAGTGTTTTGATTGGTGAAGATATAGAATTATCATTTATTAATAAGTGATTAATGGATAAGAGGTGGAGTCACAGTTGCTTCAACCAAAAATATCTTCAATGTTTTCTTTACGGGCACAAAAGAACTCACCTTCAACTTCTTTATCAAGATGGGGTTTACTTGGTGCTTACGATATATATACTTATTAATAAGCTACTACCTTATATCCAGAACCATAAATATTTAAAATAAAGTCTTCTGGTAGTTTTATGCGTAACCTTTTCATTAAAGATGTAACTGCATGTTGTGAGAAAGTTTTTTTTTCTTTATTTATATAATCAAATATCTCCTTTGCACTAAAGGCATGGTTTGGTTTTGAGCATAAGAGTTTTATCAATTTTTTTTCTTTATCTTTAATATTTATCAATTGATTTTTTTTCCAAAGAGTATCTGTATCTATATCCCAAAAAATATTTTCACTTAAGTATAATCTTTTTTCAGTGTATCTAATTAATTTTACTGTATCTAATAAAATTTTTTTAAGTATATCATTTTGAATAGGTTTAATTAGGTATGTAACTAAATTTAGTTTAATAGCTTGTAATAATTTATCTTGTTCTGAATGAGCACTCATGATAATGATTTTTGTTTTGTTGTCATTTTTTCTTATTTTTGATACAAGATTAAAACCATTCATATGTGGCATGTTTATATCTGTGAGTATAATGTCTGGTCTTTTTTGTTTGTATATATCATAAGCAATGTCACCGTTTGGGGCATTATATACCCTATAAAAAAACATCTCTAAATACTCTTTTAAATATTCGCTTAACTCTGTTTCATCTTCTACTAGAAGTATAGAGATATCTTTTATTTTATCACTCATTGTTTATCTTTATAGTAAATTTTGCACCAATTTTTTTAGAATTTTTATCTTTTAAATTGATTACGCTTAATTTGCCTTTCATATTCTCTTCAATAATCATTTTGGCTATATGTAAACCAAGCCCAGTACCCATAGACTTATGTTTAGTTGTGAAATATGGGTCAAATATTTTAGATATAAAAGCATCATCTATCCCACCACAGTTATCAGATATGCATAATACAATATATTGTTTATGTATATTTAGCCCAATATCTATTTTTGCTACTAAAAGCTTTTTTGAAAAAATAATATCATTTATATTAGAGAGGATAGATACCAAAACTTGTATAAATTCATTTATGTAACCGTTTATTTTTATAGTCTTATCTACAGATATATTTAGGTCTATATTTTTATTAAAAATATTTACAAGATTAAGGGACTTATCTATAGCATCATATATATGAAAATTAGATTTTGCCTTCCCTGGTCTGTAATAAGACATAAAATCTTCAATAGTATTAGACATATATATAACTCTTTGCTCCATCTTTTGCAGTTTTTCTTCTGTATCTTTTTTATCTAAAATATTTTGATTATTTTTTTCTCTTAGTATAGATAATGCTGCATTAATAATAGCTAGAGGTTGCCTCCACTGATGTGCAATATTGCCAATCATCTCACCAATCTCAGCTCTTTTTGATTGTTCAAATAAGAGGCTATCTTTCTCTTTTAACTCAGCTATAGTATTTGTTAGTTCTTGATTATATTTATCTTCTATATATAAACCACAGTCAAGATTTTTCATATCTTGTATAAGTTTAGATATATATTTTTTTTGTATGATAGAGCCATGCTGGGGTGCTATCAGGTTTATATCAAGTTTTTCTATTTTTGAAAGTGCATAATTAAATATATCTTTACTAGGCATATACTCTTGATGAAATTGTTTAGCTTTGTTAAAGTAGTCTTTATCTGCATAAAACTCCCAGCTCTCTTCTATCCCACCAAATATATCACCTGAAAACAAAACCTTTGATAAAGTATCATAAGATACAAAAGCCCCTGGTGAGTGGCAATACGGTGTAGTAAAAAACTCTAACTCAAAACCTGTAGATGTTATAAGTTTATGATTATGTTTATCTATCTCATAATAAGATGAAGAGACTAGATAATGTTTTATAAGTACAGACATACGTGAATGTGTAACTATCTCTAAATCATCTCTATTTATCAGTTTCTCTATAGCTGGAACTGCTGCAGCTAAGTCTGGGTCTTGATGATGAAGTATGATGTATCTTATAGACTTTATGTTTATGAGTTTTTGAACTTTTTTAACAGTCTCATCAAATTCTAACATAGATCCTGGGTCAATTAAGATAGATTCATCTTCATTTACGATTAGGTATGGGTGGCACTGGAAAGGATCATTTTTTAAATGCATACCTACCCAATAAATATTAGGCGCAATTTTTCTAGGCATCGCCCTCAAACCATTTTAATTGTTCACGAAGTTTTACAACCTCACCCACTACTATAAGTGCTGGAGTTGGTACATCTTTGGCTTTTTCGACTATATCGCCAAGAGTCCCTACCACTACCAACTGATTCTTAGTAGTGCCCTTAGAAATTACAGCACAAGGATAATCAGCTGGTTTTCCAATTTCCATTAGTTTTTTACTAATTTTTTGTAAATTATGAAGACCCATTAAAAATACTATAGTGTCATTTGTTTTAAAATTTTCCCATGGTATCTGAGATACTTTTTTATCAGGTGATTCATGACCAGTTACTACACGAAAACTTACAGCTACACCACGGTGTGTTACTGGAATGCCTGCATAAGCTGGAGCAGATATAGCTGAAGTGATTCCAGGAATGATTTCAAACTTTATAGATCTTTCATGCAGATACTGAGCCTCTTCACCTCCTCGTCCAAAAACAAATGGATCACCACCTTTTAGACGTACTACATTCTCATATTTTAAAGAATTTTGATAAATAACCTCGTTTATGTCATCCTGAGGTATTATATGCTTACCATCCTCTTTGCCTACATATACAAACTCGCATCCATCTTTAGCCATCTCTAAAATATCTGGATTAGCTAAACGGTCATAAATAATTACATCAGCTTCTTTGATTACTTTAAATGCTTTTAGAGTTAATAATTCAATATCCCCTGGCCCTGCACCAGTTAAATACACCTTAGCCATTATTTTAGTCTCTTTTTCTTTTGTTCATAAATAAATATACCTGAGGGTTTGTTAATGTTAAACATTTCACGGCTCACAAACCACTCTTTTGTATTAATAACAACTACTTTATTTGCATCATTTACAGATATATAAAGATTTGGTCTAGTATTTGACCACCTTAGATGTAATACCTTACCCTTAAACTCAAATCTTTTAATAATCTTAAATGTTTTAGTATCTATAATTTGAATTACTGGAAATTTTTTACCAGAAAATGTAACAGCTAGATATTTTTTATCTGGGCTTAGGGCTGTAAATACAGGGAGACCCTCAGTCTCTATAGTTTTAATAAATTTAAAATCAGATGTATATACTAAGACCTTATTGTTTCCTACAGCTGGTATAAATACCTCAGAATCACTAATACTCCAAAAACCAAAGTGCGGAACTTTAAGTACAGGTTTTTTATCTTCTAAAAGAATTTTTATTTTTTTATATTTCATAGTATCTAAGTCTAAAACTCCAAAGAAGTCAGATTTAAAAAAACCAACTATAAAATTATTGTTTTTAATCATAGCGTCAAAGGGCATAATACCTACATCTTTAAATTCTTTGTATATTACAAAGTTTGGTTTTGCCTTTCCAAAATTTAAATCTTTTAATACTGTAATTTTATCATTATCCATTTGCGAAAAGATTAAATAGTTTTTATATACCTTAATACCAACATTTTTACTTCCAGTCTCAAATGATTGAAGTGGATTTAAGTCTCTATCTAAGATATCTACACTTTTTTTAGCATAATTAGCTACAGCTAAGAAGTTTTTACTTATAGTGAATCCAATAGCACTATCAGATGTTTTTATTTCTTTAATTTTTTTTTCAGTCCTAGGGTCAAACTTTATAACATATCCATCACGAGAAATTACATAAGCATCATCACCTTCAAACTTTACAACTCCATGATTCATATTATGCATACCAACAATATGGTTACGCGTAATACCGTTTTCTATTACAGCTAATGAACTTTTTTCTCTTTCAACTACAAATATTTTTTCATTTGTATTTAGCATTTGAAATAAAGAGCTTATACTCTGAGCATTTGCAGATATAAAAAGTGTAGCACTTAAGCCAAGACCTAGTAATATTTTTTTCATTTTTATCTCCTTCTTTCTTCTAAACTTAGATAACATGATGGGTCTTCAGCCCATATATCTCCACTAATTGCATAAGCTCGTGCACGTGAACCACCATTACAAATATCTATTTGTTCACAGTCTGAGCACAGGCCAGTTATTTGTTTCCTTGGATGGACGCGAAGTTGATTTAAGAGATTACCATCCTGCCAGATATTTGTAAAATCCTCTTTTAAAATATTTCCAATTGTAAGTGGAAAAAATGGATCAGGTCTTACATCACCTTCAGAATTAATATTTAGAAGTCTACGTCCAGCAGAGTTTCCACCCCAAGTTACAAGTCTTTTTCGCATTATATCTTTTAAATCTGGATATTTTTTAGAAAATTCATTTAAAAATAAAATCGCATCCATCTCCATATTACCAGTAACTATCTCAATATCCCTAGCAGTCTCATAATACTCAAATGCTTTTTTTAGAATGAACTCTACTGAAGTCCTTCTTTGCTCCTTTGTTAAGTCCATTTCTAAGTTGTCTAAACCACGACCAGAATAGACAAGGTGAGATATATATATTTTTGGAATATTTTCTCTCTCAGCTAAATCAAAAATATATTCTAAAGAGTTAATAGTCTCTTTTGTAATAGTAAAACGTATACCAACTTTAGCCCCAGTAGAATTAGCAAGCTTAACAGCTTTAAGGGTCTCTTTATAGGCACCCTTTAGCCCACGGAAATAATCATGTGTAGGCTCGTCTCCGTCAATAGATATACCTATATAGTTAAATGTATCCACAATTTTTTGTACATTAGTTTTTGTAAAATATAATCCATTACTAGATAAATAAGTAATAATGCCATTTTCTTTACAAAAATCAGCTATCTCAAATAAGTCTTTTCTAGTTAGAGGCTCACCCCCTGAAAAAATTATAAACTTAATGCCATTTTTTTTCATCTCTAAGATAGTTTTTTTAATTTGTTTTGTTGTTAAAGTATCAATTTCATCTAATGTTGACTTAGAATAACAATGCATACAAGAAAGGTTACAACGGTTGGTAAAATTCCAAATAGCTATAGAGCCATCTAAGATTCTTTCTTTTTTCCCCTCAACTACTGATGATATTAGGTTTGATAATCTAAACATTATTTGCCTTTATATGAGAGTATATATTTTGCGACAGCTTCTCTTTCTTCTTGAGTAGTTTTTAGTTTGCTCATAGCACTTCGTTTGTAACCAAAACTTTTGTACATAAGCTCAGGGTCAATTATATAAGCTTGAATTTCTTCATAAGTTCTTTTGGCTGCTATCTCAGAAAAAGGTGGACCAAAGGCCATAGCTGTTTGATGGTGACATCCCCAACAATAAGTCTCAAATACTTCTTTTCCTGTTAGTTGTTTTTTTGTATATATCTCTGATGAGTAAAGTGATATTGTAAAAAATAAAACTGATAATATATATCTTTGCATAATAAACCTCATATACGTTCAAGTAATATTTTATCAAATTAAAGCTTTTAAAAAGCATTTAGTTTTATTACTTAAGAATAATTATAGATTATTATTCTTAGAGAAAGCTTGTTCTGTATCAAGAATAATGGTAAATATTGTCAAATTCTAAATTGTATATTGAAAAAAAATTAAAAAAATAAGTGGAAGTTTCCCTCCGCAAAGGAGGAAAAGATGCAATTATGCACCTGGGATAGTTTGTCTATGCTCGATAGAGTAAGTAAAAGTAGGTGTAGTTAAACCATTGATATATTTAACAAATTTACCTGTTTTAGCTTCATAGATACCTATACGACCACAATTCCATTCAGAAATCATAGTCCAGTGACCATGGTTAGCTGGTTCAGCATGAAGTATACGTGGACTAAGAGCTTTACCATCTTTGCCTTTTACAGTTGGCACTTTCCATTTGTACATAACTTTGTGAGTTACAGGATCTGTAACTGTACCTTTAGTCGTACCAACAGTGATGATTCTATCAACTTCAAGAGTTTGTTTATTAATTAAGTAAATTTTATTCCAGTTAGCTGATCCACCAAGTACATTATCAGCCCAAAGAAAAGGTGTATGCTCAGATGTACCGATGAATAATCCACCACCAGCTGTAGGGATTTGACGGATTACATCAAAGTTATCATCCCAGATAGTTACCTGACCAAGATTCATATTAACTGTAGCACCAAGTTGAGCATTTAACTCATGGTTATACCAAGATGAACCTTGACCTGGATGTGGCTTAGCTGAAGGACCAGTATAAATCTTAGCAACTAAAGATTTAGTTTTAAAATCAACTACACCAATAACATCAGAACCTTGTGATGCTTGAAATAAATATCTACCAATCTCTTTACCTTCATTTAAGAAACCATCATGAAGAATTTTACCAATATTTGGAATATCTCCAACGATTGGAAAGTTTGGTTTAGAATAATCTATGATATATACATGACCTGCATCTTTAAGAGCAAATGCAATATATGGGCCATAAGGAGTATCATAGATACCAGCTACACGAGAAGAACCAATATTACCTTCAGTATCAATTACACTTGATGTTGGGTAAACTTTTAATGGCTCAAGAGTCATTGCATCCATTAATATTGCTCCACTTGGTACGTAGTTACCTGCCATTAAGTATTTTCCATCTGGAGATACTGCAAGACCACGAGAATCAGAACCAACTTGGATCTGAGCAATTTTTTGTTGACCCGGAGTATTAAGGTCAAACATAGTAACTAAACCTGATCTAGAGATTGAGTAAGCATAACGAGGTTGACGCTTGTTAGTTACTGTAACATGCACTGCAAAACCGGCAGGATGTCTTGATAAAATTTTACCAGTAGTACCATCTAAGAATACAACACGAGCAGCATCTCTTTCTGTTACGAAACAGATATCAGTATTTTTCTTAACATCAGCTGCTTTTGGATATTTTTTAAAGAATGTCATTCTATCATTAAGTGATTTCCATCCTTTTTTAACAGCCTCCATTGTAAGAACAGCCATTTTTTTACCTTTAAAATGTTGAATATAATCAACCATTTTATCAGCATCAGTTTTAGAAAATTTTTGTTTAAATGATGGCATTGCAGTACCTGCACGACCATTGCGGATAGTTTCAGCAAGTTCATAAGCATTTTTTTTAGCTGTTACAGATGGACGTAAATCTGAACCAACTCCACCCTCGTGATTTGGACCATGACAACCTTGACATTCTCTTTCGAATACTTTTTCTACGTCCATGCTAGACGTACCAGCAAAAAGACTTGATCCTACTACTGCCATAGCAGCGACTGACATAACTAATTTATTTAATCTCATTTTATTTCTCCTTAAAACTTGATAACTAGCAGGCCCCATTGGAGCCTGCAACCTAGTAAAACTTATGTCTAAGCTTCACTTTCTAAACGAGCTTTCTCTTGTTTGTAAATCCAAAACATTGGAAGTACTATAAAAGTATGTAAAAATATTGTCATAGTTAAAGGACCTTGGTTTAACCAACCAAAGAAACTTGGAACTACATCTACAAATGGTTCAAACATATTTTCTCCTTATCTTTCGTGATGATCGGCTTTACCGATACTTAATAAGTCAGCTACAAGTATTAAGAAACCTACGAATGTAATAACACCCATTAAAAGTCTCCAGTCCATACCTTGAGCGAACCACATACCAGCTTGTCCATCAAAATAACCAGCCCAAGTAGCACCCATTTGTGCACGAGATACAAGAACTTGAACATAACCAGCTATTGTAAGTGCTATAGTCATACCCATAACACCACCAACAATCATACTAGTTGCCCAGATAGATTTTTTAGTTGATTTCATTATTTTAATACCATTTTTACCTTGAACAGCAAGATAAAACATTCCAATAAGTATAGTTGCATATGCTCCAAAGAACGCTAAGTGTCCGTGAGCTGATGTAAACTGTGTACCATGTGTATAAAGGTTAACTTGTGGTAATGTGTGGAAGAATCCCCAAATACCTGCACCTAAGAAGTTACCAAATGCATTAAGAACAAACCATGTAAAGGCTGGTTTATTTGTAATAACAGATATCTCTTTACCTTGAGCATTCTGCTCACCTTGCATCTTGCCCCAGTCATAAAGAACGTGGACAAACATAGCAACCAATGGTAATGGCTCCAGTGCAGAAAATAATGCTCCAATTTCCCACCAGTACTCAGGTGTACCAATCCAGAAATAGTGATGTCCAATACCGAGTATTCCTGAACCAAATAGCATAGCTACCTCAATCCATAACCACATTTCAACTACTTTACGGTGAGCTCCAATCATAGTGATAAGACCATAAGCTGCAATCGCACCAACGAAAACTTCCCAAGTAGCCTCAACCCATAAGTGAATTACCCACCACCACCAGTATTGATCAACAGAGATATTATCAGTATAGCCCATACCAGCTAGATAGATACCAGCAAATGCTAACATATCAGCCATAAGTACAGTTATGATACCTGAACGATTACCTTTCATTCCTGTTGCATAAAGATTATAAATAAAACCAAGGACAACAATAACTATACCAATATCAGCCCAACGTGGAGCCTCAATATACTCACGACCCTCTGTAATAAACCATATAGTAGTTTGATCAGCTGGTCCAACTTGAACTAATAGAAATACTAATATAACTATAACAATAGCTGCAACAAATACCCAGTATAAAAGTTTACCTAGACCAATACCTACAGTCTCAATTCCAGTTTCATCAGGTAATAACCAATAAACTGAACCAATCATTGCAAATACCATCCATACAACTAAAGCATTAATATGTAAGATTCTAGCAATTGAGAAATCTATGATTTCAAAAAGAAAACCTGGCATTACATATTGAATAGCAGCTACTAGACCAAATAATAGTTGTGCTCCAAAAATAATTGCAGCAAAAGTAAAATACCACGTAGCTAATTTTTTAGATTCAGTAGTTAAATAATTATTTGCCATGAACAGCTCCTTGTATTTTCCCAAAGTTTCTTGGAAAACCATTTGTATCAATTGATGACATATGTTTAAGAAAAGCTACTAAACCATGTGCCTCTTTTTCAGTAATACCAAGATTTGGCATCATACGAGCATGAGTTGGATAGTTTGATGGATGTTGTAAAAATTCAGCCATGGCTTCTTCTTTTGTACTTTTCCCAGTAATTGCTTGCATTGAACCCTCAGGTCCCCATGCTGGATCTAACCATGCTTTTGTTAAATCTGGAGCATAATATGCACCATTTCCAAGTAGTGTATGACAATCCATACAGTTTTTAGCTTGAGAACCTAACTTACCTAAGTGAAGTAGTTCTGATGCTTCCTCTTCAGACCAGTCATCACGTCCAAAGAATAATTCTTTTTCTTCAAATGCTGAAGTACCTTCTGCATTCATACCACCAATTACTGGAATTTCATGCATACGTTTAGCATTCATTTCATAAGTAATTTTGTAGTTAATAACTGTAGGCCCTGGAACCCTTTTTGTTACACCTTGTTTTAAATCTGCATCAGTACCCATCGTTATTTGTGGAATCGTATCAAACGTTAACCAAATAAGTAAAATAGATGCAAATCCTGTAATCCACGCTGCTGATCTTTGCCAGAAACGATTATCACTCCATACAGATTTTTTAGCCACTGTATCCTCCTATAAATTATAAGTTAATATATATATAACACTAATGTTTATTTTCTTCATGAACTTTGTGTTGCATGTAATAAACTGCATGTGGAAGTAATAACAAACCAAAAGCAGCTACTACTAAAGCCTTAGCTGTAAAAGTATTAATATGCATTAAACTTCCCATTACATACATACAATAGCCTGTTAAAGCCCAGAATATGTAAGCAATAGGCATAGTCCATTTTTTAAGTAAATTCACTTTAACAGCTGTATATATACCAACGTAGAATCCTCCAAATATTAAAACAAGAGTAGATGATATAAATATTGTTAAAAAATCTTCTGCAAGAATATCATTTGTCATAATCACTGTTTCAACCATAAATATCTTCTCCTCTATATGCTATAATTTATCAGAATCAAGAGATAGTTTAGTCCTATTAATATTAAAAATAGTTGACATATATCAATTTTTTAACTTAATTTAAAATTTAAGGTTAGTTTAAATATTTATGTAACTATAGGTAACATGCATAATTTATATACAAAAATATATGCATGTTGTATCTTTTTTATACACTTATGCGTAGTGCAATAAAGAGGAAAGAGTTAAGGTAAATATGATAGTTGTAATGATTATAACCCCACGTTTTTGGGGTTCTTGAAGCTTATATTTTTTTTCAAGATAATCACCAAACTTTAAACCTGGATATACACAAAAGAGTAGCATTGGTACTGCCATTACTAATATTATAACTAAATCATTCATAATAGTTAAAACCTTTTTTTAAATTTTATATTTATTTTATATTTATTTTATATTTAATATTATATCATTGATTAATTARTTTTTTTTATATAAAATTAATTTTAGAAAAAATTTATATTAATAAGGGAAAAAATGAAAAAAATATTATTTATACTTGGAATTACATCCATAACACTTATATTATCTACTGCGTGTAGTACGTCAGAAGTTATTCTTTCAAAAAGAGTTAGTCTATATGGTTCATCTGTATATACCTCAGACAACCAAGATAATAAAAACGCTATATATGTAGGAAATGCAAATAGTAAAGATATATTAAAGCTTATAAAAATTGCTGGAGAAAAATCTGCTTGGAGAGTTACAGAGTTTAAAACAAATGCTGTAATTGTTGAAAAGACTGTGGGCGATAAAAGCATGTCATCTACTATAAAATTTTATAATGGATATATTTCTGGGAATGATTCAGATGCTTCAATGAAAGAGTTACTAGTTTTAAGAGAAGCAATAATAAATGAGTTACAAAGTAAAGCAGAATTTAACTAGTTATTACTTACATTTTTCCAAATGAGTTTTTAAGCTCTTTGGAGTAATGCTTCCTTTTAAAGAAGCACAATCAAATAACTCATATTTATCTAAAAAAAACAAACTCGAATACTCTTGCGTAAATAACATTTCTATAGGATAAGATGAAAGCTGATTCTTACTTATAAGTACTGGTATATAATTTTTAGAATCTTTTTTAATAAGTAGAACCATTATCGTTTTGTTTTGCTTTAGAGCTAATTTATGCGCATCTTCGTAGTTCGCATACCAAGAAACATGATTAGCACTTAGATTCAAAGATATGATAAAAATACTTAATACAAATTTCATCATATAAGTTCTTTATACTTAACTAAGTCACCATCTAAAGATTTTAAAAAAGCTTCCAATGCATCTACTTGGTCTTTTTCTAGCTCAACTCCAATCTGGTGTTTACTCATGATTTTTATAGCCTCTCTTAGAGTTTTAATTACACCATTATGAAAGTATGGGGCAGTCTTAGATATATTTCTAAGTATTGGTACTCTAAACTTCTTTTGTGAATCTTTTCCTAAGAAGTTACCCTTGTTTTTAAAAGGATATGTCTGGTACATTTTAAAATTTAGGCTTATGCTTTTGATATCCCTACCTTTACTAATCTCATTAAAGGTAGTAGTTAGGTTTAATATACTGTTGTAATCACGAAGTGGAAATTTTTGTATATGTTGTCCACCAACTGCACTACCGAAGTGACAAGCTTTACAACCCATATCTATAAATAAGTTTAATCCACGTTGTTCTTGTAAATTTAGAGCGTTTTCATCTCCATCTAAAAACTCATCAAATCTTCCTCTAGTTACTAAGGTYTTTTCATATACAGCTATAGCATTAACAACTTCATCAAAACTAAGTCCAGTCCTTTGCTTTATTAGTTTGGGAGTAGCTGCCATCTCAAAATGAGCTTGAATTGGACCTTTAGCTTGTTCACGTAAAGATGAGACCCTAGCATCCCAAAACAGATGTTTAGAATATGCCGTATTTAGAACTGTAGGTGAATTTAAATGACTTGGATTCTTTTGTTTTTTATAACCAATAGCTGTAGGTATAGAATCCTCACCACCTTTTTTTAAATCATGACAAGTTGCACATGATATGCTTTTATCTAGAGATAAATTTTTATCATTAAATAGTTTAGCACCTAGTTTTATTTTTTCAATAGTTATGGGGTTATTCTTATCATCAACCTGTGCTTTAAGTTCTGCAAAATCTGTAGGTATAGATTTTAAACCTCTACTTAATGCTTTATCCCTTAAGGAATTAGAAGTTAGTATAGATGATAATAAGATACTTACTAATAATAAATGCTTCATAATTAGATTCCGAAAGTTTCTTTTACTCTAATTTCGAAGTCTTTATCCGATAACTCCCGTCTAAGTGGTACAAATATCTCAGCTTCTGTACCTACTGGTATAAATATATCAGCTTCTGCATCCTCTATAATATTTTGAACAACATTAGCTATAGGTTCAGGTGATGGACCTTCATTTATAGCTTTTGCTACAATTGGTACAAAATGAGATACTAAATTTTTATAAGGTGAACTATCTTTAGTTGTATCTTCATTTACTACTAAACCTTTTGAGACAAAATTTGTAGCAAATAATCCTGATTGTATAGAATGCACCCTGATGTTAAATTGTGATACTTCTAGTCTTAAAGAATCTACTATGCCCTCAACTGCATATTTTGAAGCATTATAGTGAGTTAAAAGAGGCAGACCCATTTTTCCTAAGAATGATGAAATATTTATAATCAGTCCTGACCTTGCTTCACGCATAAAAGGTAAAACAGCCCTTGTAACTTTAAGCAAACCAAATACATTTACGTCAAACTGATTAAACATCTCTTCATCAGTTGCATCTTCAACTGTGGATATCAAACCATAACCTGCATTATTTACAAGTACATCAATCTTGCCCTCTTTAGATATGATAGTATTAACGGCATCATTAATAGAATCTGATTTTGTTACATCTAAATAGATATTTTTTATTTTGTTTATTTCACTTTTTGCATCAATACTTCTAGTACCTGCATAAACAATATACCCATTTTTTGAAAGTGTATTAGCTGTAATAAGACCCATACCTGAACTAGCACCTGTAATTAAAACTACTTTACTCATAAGAAACTCCTGAATTTATTTCTCTAAAGTATATAAGAATAAATATATATGTTCAAGCTTGTTTTAGCACTAAAAGAATTTTATTTTAGCAGTAGGGGGATTATTTTTTTAATAAATCTTTTGGGTATACAGCATAATATTGGAAAAAGAGTTTTGAGAAATGACCCTGATGTTTATAACCAACCTCCTTTGAAATTTCACCAATGTTTAAAATTTGATCTTTTAAAAGTAGGTTAGCCTTCTCTAATCTAAGTTTTTGAATATATGCATATATAGTAGTATTGTAAACTTTTTTGAAAACCTTTTTTAGCTTAGTTTCATTAGTAGCACAAAGATGTGCAAGTACTTTAATTGATGGAGGTTTTACATAAGAACTTAGTAAAATATTTTTAGCAGATTTTGATATGCGAATCTCATCATCTTTAAGTTTGTCATCTAAGATATCTAATAAGTTGAATCTATGAATCATAAACTCTAAAATATTATGCTCACATCTTATACTAGCCATTGTATCTTCACTCTTAGAATCTAGTATCTTATTTATAATATAAAGGCTTAGCGCATCAATTGGTTTAGTGTCAATAAAGTCACAGGATACATCACCCTGTATATTATTGTATAAAAAGTTAATTACTTCATTTTGATTCGAACTTAGATGTCTTTTTAAAATAAAATCAGCAATAAAAAGTACAAATATTTCTGTTTTTTCTGATTCTTTTAGACTTATACTTAAGTCTTGTCTAGATGAGTTTAAAATATTTATACTGTTTTTTTTAAGATTGTAAATTTTTTTGTTTATATTATCATGGATAAAAAAGGAGCCTTGTTTAGTTACAGTTATTATCACCATCCTATCAAGATTTTTTAGCTTAAATATTTTTGTTTGTTTTGAATATATATATACATCAAAAAATACAATACCGTTAGATATATCTACACGTTTTATATAGTTCTTTTTCTCTTTATATAAATAACTTACTTTATAAGAGGTATCGGTAATATTAAAAAAGAAACTATCCATTTTATTCCATTATATATTGTAGTATTCTCTAACACGTCTCTCAAAATCTTCATCACTTAACTCTTTTCTCATAGGTATAAACTTTTTAGCCTTATCTCCAATAGTTGCACGTGCAGCAAATTTATCATTATTTATAATATCTAGAATCATAATAGCTGCTTCTTGTGGTTTATTACCATTGTTAATTTGTTCAATTATAAGAGGAGCTAAGTTTGATACTAATTTTGAATATGGTGATTTTTTATCAAAAGTCTCTAAGTTAGTTACTAAGTTATTACGTGCAAACTCTGTATCAAAAAAACCTGGAAGTATAGAATGAACTCTGATATTAAAATCTTTTAACTCATAACGAAGTGAATCTGTAATACCCTCTACTGCATATTTTGAAGAGTTATATAGAGTAAGCAATGGTAGCCCTATCTTTCCCAAAAATGAAGATATATTGATGATAATACCAGACTTGTTAGTCCTCATTATAGGTATTACAGCCTTAGATACCCTAAGTAAACCAAATACATTTATATTAAATTGCTTAAACATCTCATCTTCATCTAAATTTTCAACTGTAGATACTAAACCATATCCAGCATTATTAACAAGCACGTTAATGTTTTTATGTTTATCTTGTATAAAATTTATGACTTTATTTATACTCTTACTTGATCTTATATCCATAGTGATTGGTCTAAGGTTTTTGGTTTTTATATCATTAAATTTTTTAGTATGCCTAGTTCCAGCATATACTATAAAATTGTTTTGTGATAAAAATTCAGCTGTAGCTCTGCCCATGCCAGAGCTAGCACCTGTTATTAAAACTATTTTTTCGATATTATTCACCTCAAATTTAAGCAAATAAGCATATCATATAAGTAGTTTTAAATAATTGTTTATAATCAATCTTTATCTAAATCAATAGAATATTGCATAACATGAAAAATAAAATTTTGCTCATTTACTCCAGACAATAAATTAGCACCAGGTCCTTTAGAATATATTGTAACATCTTCCCCACTGTGAGTTTCCGACTTTATTGGGATTAAGGCTTCTTGATGATAACCTGAACTTGTAGTATCTACTTTTGTTAAATTTTTACGACCAATATTAATCTCCATATTATCACCAGCATTTGCATTTGTTTGTGATTTTAAATTCATAAAACCTCTACCGTTTGTGTAACCTAATGTAGTATATGGAAGACCATCTGCTGCTAGCTCATATTGTGTTTTAGGAAGCCCATGTTTATCTGTACTTATAACTTTTCCAAGAATTGGATTTCCACGTTTTGGATAACCAGCCATGGTAAAAACATGAGAATGGTCAGCTGTTACAATTATTAAAGTATTTTTGTCATTAGTTAACTTATCAGCCATATCTACAGCCTTTGATAGTTCAATGGTTTCACTAAGAGCATTATAAGCATTTCCAGCATGATGGGCTTGATCAATTCTAGCAGCCTCAACCATCAAGAAGTAGCCTTTTTTATTTTTACTTAAAATTTCTATAGCTTTTTGTGTCATTTGGGTTAAAGATGGTTCACCATCTAAATCATTTTTTCTATCTGATTCATAATGCATATGGGAATCATTAAAAAGTGCAAAAAGTTTTTTTGTATCCTTAGTTATGGAATTAAATTCACTTAAGTTCTCTATGTACTTTCCATCTGGATATTTTGTCTTCCATTCCTCACGTAAATCACGTCCATCTGTACGTTTACCAGATTTACCCTCAACCTCAATCGCACCTTTAGGCATAAACTCCCTACGACCACCACCCATAGCCACATCAATTCCATCTCCATAAGAAAAATTTATAAATTGAGCTGCGATATCTTTACAACCATTTTCTATAGCTTCAGGACTTAATTTTGAGTTATTTTCCCAACCTCTCTCAGATGTATGTGCATAAGTTGCAGCTGGTGTAGCATGAGTTAACCGTGCAGTTGAGACAATGCCTGTTGACATTCCATAAGATTCAGCTAATTCTAAAATAGTAGTCATATTTTTACCTTTAGAACTTTTACAATCAGAACGAAGGGAATTTTCAGATACAGACAATACACCTTTTTTTGTTTTAACACCTGTTACAATTGCACTCATAGTTCCAGCAGAATCAGGAGTTTGAGAATTAGTATTGTAAGTTTTAGAAAGTCCAATATATGGGAATTTATCAAAAGAAAGCATATTTTCTTCACCAAAAGAACCTTTATTCTGTCCATCTAAAATACGCGCTGCAGTTACAGTTGATATTCCCATACCATCGCCAATAAATAAAATAATATTTTTTGCTTTTTTAATTTCTCCTATATATTCTAATTTCTTTTTTAATTTCTTTTGAGCATCTTTATACCAATTAGAATCTCTTTGTTGTGTAGTTATGTTCGCACATAAAAGTGATGTATTCAATATTATTATTGATGTAGTTATTAATTTATAAACCATAATTTACCTTTTAATTTATTATTTTTGTTGTATTTTTGAGTCTTTTAAACCATTCCATAATGCCTTATTAAAAGCTACACTATCTAGCTTATCTTCACTTTCAAAGTTTTGATATTTCATAGCGTTAATCCAATAGGCATTATTTTTTTCATTAGGTATATCTTTTAGACTTCTATCTTTATTTGGTAAGTCTAATAAAGTTTTAGAAAGTATTGATGGTTGCTTGGCTTTATAATTAAATTCTTTTGAATCTTTATCAAAAATTTCAATCATGCTTTCACTCAAAGCATCATTTAAACCAATAGCTTTTATATCTAATATATCTTCTATTGTTTTTAATACATTAACTGTAGTATACCTTTTAGATATTACCGCACCTTTTTTGATATATGGACCAGCTACAAAACAAATACTCCTATGAGAACTGACATGATCTGCTCCATCTTGAGCATCATCTTCAATGACAAAAATCAATGTAGATTCTTTAAACGGACTATTAGCAATATCTTCTACCAATAAACCCATTGCATAATCATTATCTGCCATTTGCGTTAGAGGTGTATTGACACGAGCTAAAGCAGATTTAAAAGACCCAAAATGATCATGTGGGAACCTAACCATTACCAAAGATGGAAACTCTTTTTTCTTAACATATTCATCAAATTCACGCTTAAACTCTTTATATCTCCAAAAATCTGGATAATTATTATCATATCCATGAAAATATGGATCTGTAATACTTAATAAAACTTCTTTATTGGGGTAGGCTTGTACAATTTTATTTTTGTATGGTGTAGCAGTTGGAACTATATATGCTGAATCATTTTTATCTAAAAAGTATCGTTCTTCATCACAATAAAAACCATAATTACGAACATCCAAACCAGCTTCTAAAACTTTATTCCATATATATCCTTCGGCAGGAGTTTCGTTATCTCCATCTACGGAAGCTACATCACGTGTACCTGGCAGTAAATCATAATCATTTGGTATACGAGGATCATTTTTGATACGTTCATCAATATCTGCATAAGCTAAAGGGATATTCCTATTTTGACCTTCATTATCATAAGATAAACCTCTTTTAGCATAGTTGATCATAATATTTTTTTCTGTATATTCCGTAGTATGCCCAGAGGTTGTCCAAACCCAACCATCATTACTAGCTGAACCACTATCTAAAAAGTTATCTATTGTAACAAACTCTCTTGCTAATTTATGATGATTTGGTGTAATTACTTCTGGGAATAAATTAAGACTTTTGTCTCCATTTCCAACTTCCAAATCACCTAAAATCTGATCATAGCTTCTATTTTCTTTTACTATATAAACAATATGTTTTATTTTTGTACGTAAAAATTTTATCATTTCATTTGTTTTATTATCTTGAATAAAATGATTATTTTTCGCTACTTGGAATGTTAATCTTTTTGCCTCTTCTTTGTTTGGCAAAGGCATTATTAAAAAACCGGCTTTTTTTGTTTTATATGTATATAAATTTTTTCCTGAACACTCAGCAAGAGCTTGTATATCCGTTGAAATGGTATCTCTGCAGTCTCCACTATTACTACCAGATAAACTTTTTCCATTCACAATATATAGATACCCATCTTTAATTTCTAAATCATTAGGGTACCATCCTGTAGGATACAAGGCCATAACTTCAGCATTTATTTTTTTATTTTTACGTTTTAGTTTTATAACAGATACTGAGTTTGTTCCACCATTAGTTACATATAGAGTATCATTGATTAACCTAAGAGCATTTGGATTAGCACCCTTTAAGTTATATTGATTAAATATATCCTTAGGAGCTATTGTAAAAAACTCACCTTTTATTGTATCTGTTTTAGTATCTATAACACTAACACTATCACTACGACTATTTAAAACAAATAACTCATTGTTTTTAGCATTGTATAAAACTCTTGTTGGTTGACTTTTTACCTCTATTCTAGTATTTATACTTAATTTTTTATTTTTTATATCAAGCACAACAACTTCATAATCCCGCATACTTGCTACATAAAGTTTATTATTTACAAAACTAAGACCAAATGGAAACTCCCCTCCAGCTACACCATGTAATTTTTCATTATTTTTTCCAGGTCGTAAATCTAATTCGTCTAATATAGAGTAGTTTTGTAAATTTATTAAACTAACTGAGTCATTTTCCATATTTGAGATGGCTAACATTGTAGCATCTTCATTAATTGCTATCTCACTAGCCATAGGTTTAATATGAAGTCCTAGTCCAACTTTATGCTTTAATAATATCTCTTGTGCTTTGATATATTTATTATTCTTTTTTACAAAATAATATATTTTATCATCTACACCGCCTGAAACAAAAAAAGCATCTTTTTGTGTATGCCAAACTAGCCCATAAAAAGTATTATTTAATTTTATCACCTGCTTTTGTATAGGTATATTATTTGTTACATCATATACAAACACATACTCACTTGATGCATTTATATCTAATGAACCATCACTGTTGTTTATTCTATTAAAACCACTTGTAAGAATCAGTAAAGTATTTTTATCAGGAGATAATTTTATAGCTACAGCTTGACCAGCTATATAAGATGGAAGATGTTTTAAGCCAGGATTTAAATTACGAAATTCAGAATTTTTTGCAAAATTTGGTGTAATATTAAAGTTTGTAGGTAATGCTTGTTGTGCATGTAATATAGAAGTAATGAATACTAAAATAAATATTGTAAATTGTGTCAATGTAAACCTTTAGAAAGATTTCCCCCAATAGGCTGGAGGAAATTAAAATATATAGTATGAATTAGAATGTAGCAGATAAAGTTAAAGTAGCACTTCTTGGAGCTCCAACATAATAAGTAGAATCTCCGGCATGGTCACTCAATGTTCCAGCAGTAGCTAAGTAATCTTCATCAAATAAGTTATTAACACTCAATAAAACATTTACATTTTTAATTATAGAGCTTTTTATATCTTTGTTATAACCAATATATAAATTAGTTAAAGTATAATCATCAACTTTTTCTAAATTATCACGACTACCATAGATACCATTGTTAAACTTAGCATTTACACCAAAAAGATAACCATTTTTACTATAATCAAAAGCTAAATTAAGCATATTTTCTGGTAAAAATGGAACTTGTTTTCCTTTTATTTTTAAACTATCTATATTATCAGTATATTCAGCATTCGTATATGTATATGTAGTAGAAAATTTCCATTCTTTACTTAGCATATATAAAGCAGAAAGCTCGATACCTTTAGATTCAACACCACCAACATTAGCAACATAAGATCGCCCAATATCAAAAATATCAGCTGATGCAGCTGTTTTTTGTTCTATTTTATTATCATAATTTATATAATATAAAGTAGCAGTTAAAGCCATATTGTTAGTATTATATCTATACCCTAAATCTATATTTGTAGACTCTTCTTCTTGTATACTAGGATCATAATCTGTACCAGTATAGACGCTATCCGGAAGCTGTGCATAATTCATAGCAAAACTTGTAAAAACTTGATTATTTGAATTGAGTTTATAAACAAGACCTACCTGTGGTAAAAATGGTGCGTTAGAATCTTTAGATGGTTGTGAATTAGCAGAATCTTGTTTATCTGTATATTTTACAGATGTTGTTTGTGTTTTTGCTCCAATATCAATAATTAAGTCATCATCCATAAAATGAAGTTTTGTTTGAATATAAGCCATTAAAGATGTAGTATCAAACTCTCTATTAAATTGTTCTAAATATGCATTTCTATCATAAGACCAATCAACATCTTTGTTAATTAGATTATACCAATAACGTCTATTTTGACGACTTCCATCTTCTAACCAAGCACCAGCTAGTAATTCGTGGTTGCCAATCTCTGTGTTATAATTAATTGTCATTCCATATCTTTGAGTATCATACTCAGATTGACGGAACGATTGCTCAGTATAATCTTTTGTACCATCTGCTAGGACTACGTAGTTTGGTGCCCAGTTACCAGTACCAGACTGATCGTGATAGTAAGGTGTTATTTTTAATTCTCCGTTACCGATGTCTGCTCTCATATTTAAACTTACTAAAAAGTCTTCACGAGCATTTTGCCATGTATCCCAGTTGTATGCATTGTTCTTAGTTTGTGCAGCTTTATCTGCTAAAATAGACCAATTTTTATTTAAACCATAATCTCTTCCATATTTTTCATAATCAGCTTTTGTAATATCAAGATAATCATGATCTTTTCTATTATTCCATGAAAAGTTAAGTTGAAACTCAACTGCGCCAAGTGTACTCATTAATTTTGCATCAATATGTTCACGAGTGAGCTCACCTTCGTTTTTCCATTTATCAATAGTTGTATCAGAATAAGAGATATATGCACGAGAATTTWCTCCAAAAACACCAGTATCCATACGAGCAAAAATTCTATCAGCTCCAAAAGAACCACTCGTAGTTGAGACTTTTACTGAAGTTTCATTTTGTGGCAAGGCTGTAATATAATTAATTGAACCACCAAGTGCTGCGGCGGAAGGGGTAGATAATCCACCTGAACCTTGAAAAACTTTAACTGAAGAAATATTTTCTGTCTCAATAAATCTGTTTACAGGAGCTCCACCAGCAGTTGATGATGAACCAAGAGGCACTCCATCAACTAAAAATGCAATTTGACTTTTATTAAAACCACGCATATTAACTTGTGTAGCATACTCATATAGACCAAACGAACTACCCGTAGTTACATGAACACCTGCAATATTATTTAGAAGATTTAATGGATTTGAAACACTGTTAGTTGTTTCAATTCTTGTTAAATCTATTATATTATTCGCATGTGAATCATTGCTTCCAACAATTGACATAGAATCTAATTTTTCTACACTCTCAGCAGCATAAATTGACATAGCAGCAACTAAAGATAACACAATCACTTTTTTCATGAATTTCTCCAAAATTTTAATTTCGGAATGATATTAATTCTACGTTACACAGGCGTTACTTAACGGTAACAAATGCGTGTCTATATATTACAGTTTTGTAACGAAAATATCACAATAAATTTCTATATATTAAAATTTATCTTATACAATTTTTATAAAAAGTAATAGTAGCTGGCTAGTCAGAAAAAAAACCAGCTACACCTACTTCTTTATCTAATACATATAAAACTTTTAAAATACTCGATTTAAAGTAAATTTTTTTTCATAAATAATTTAGCCAAGCATTAGCCATCTTTTTACTTTTTGTAAACTTTTTTGCTTTATAAAAAGCTTTTCTTGCGTCTACTAGATTAGATAATTCATAATATGCTTTTCCAAGTAAAAGGTACTTTGAACCATCTATTTTTTTATCTTTTGTATCGAGTGAAAGCTTTAAGTTTAAAATAACATCTTCATACTTTCTTTCATTGGCATAAATTTTTGCTATTTTAAAATATGTCTTAGATGACTTATTTAATTTAGCTGATTTTTTATACCATTGTATAGCCTGTGAATATTCTTTTGATTCATAATATAAATCACCTAAAGCATTAAGGTTTTTTTCATTTATTTTTATAATTTTAGAGTTTATATTTACCTTCATTATTGTAGCAGCCTTATAGGGTACCTTGCTATACTGCAACCATGATATTAATCTTAATAACTCTTGTTCATTTAAATTCAACTTAGCAATTCTTGTAATATCTAATGAAGATAAAGATTTGTCAAAATTGTCAATTACTGAATACAAAGAAGATAATTGAAGCCAATATTCTTTATCTGTTGGATTTATTTCTATTAATTTTTTTAAAACAGCAATTGCATCTTTATAATCTTTCAGCATATAAAAACTATAATACTTCATTTTCAACCAAGATGCTTTAGCTTTATTATTAATCTTAATAGCCATATTAATATCTAAAATTACTTTTTTATAATTTTTTAATATCATCTCAACATTTGCTTTAGTTACAAAGTATTGTGGCTTAGGTGTTTTTGTTGTATTTATTAACTTTTTTAAATATATTAATGCTTCTTCATATCTCTCTAGCTCCATAGATAGCTGAACAATATTTAAATAAGCATTTTCAACCTGAGCAGGTGCTAATGAGTTATATGCAACTGCTTTTTTAAAATATGTTACAGCCTTTTGTGATTCTTCACTTAAAGTGTAAAAATAACCAATATAAAACCTAATATAAGCCTTATCTAGCTTTTTTTTTATTTTAGAAGATGTCTCTAAATCTAAAAGTACTATTTTCGCTTCAGTGTTTTTATTTTCATCAAGTAATTTTTGAGCTTTTGAAATAGCTTCATAGGTCACTTTTGTTAATAAGAACTTTTTTTCTTTAGCTTCTAATATATTAAAAAATATACTGAAAATTAAAACTATAATTAAAACTCTCATCTACGACTTCCCTAAATTAAAGTTGAGGGTTAATACCCCTTTTTGACTTACAGCTTTTCCATCTATACTCTTAGCACGGAACTTCCATCTTCTCAAGGCTTTTTTGACTGATTTATCAAAAACTCCCTTTGGCACTGATTTAAGAATTTTTATATTTGTAACATGACCAGTTGCATCAACACTTAGCTCAACTTTTACATAACCTTCAAGTCCCATTCTTTTCGCACGGGAAGGATATAATGGTTTAATTTGTACCATTGGAGTAAGTACAGAATCCATCTTAAGCATTTTTATTGGAGATAATATTTTTGGTGCGCCACGACCCATCTTCATACCAGAACCAACACTTGGCATCTCTATATTTAAGGGCACTTGATTATCTAAAGCATTATCACTTTTAGTATCTTGCACTTCATTTTGAACCTTTGGTGGAACCTTATGTATTTTAGGTTCTGGTGGTAACTCTTTTTTTATATCTGGAACAGAGTTATCTTTAGTAGCAGAAATAAAATCAATTACTTTATAAAACTCTGAGTCTTCAATCATATTTTCATTATTACTTATCATAGAATTCATAAATAAAAACAATACCAAGGTGATGGCTATACCAATCAAAAGAGAAATTAACCAACGCAAAATATTATTTCGCATCACTCTGAGCTCCGATAGAAATTTTAGAAATTCCTGCTAGTTTGACTTGGTCCATTACAGATACAAGTATCCCTGTTTCAGATTTTTTATCAGCAGTTATAACTACACTACCATCTGGAGTATCTGCATGAAGTTTTTCAACTGTAGTGCGTAATGCTCTGATGTCTACAGGATGTTTATCTATCCATATCTCACCAGATTTATTAATAGCAATAATAATATTAACTTTTTTTTCAACCTTAGCTGTTCTTGCTTCAGGCTTGTTTACATCAATTCCTGATTCTTTTACAAAAGAAGTAGTTACTATAAAAAATATCAACATAATAAATACAATATCCAGCATTGGTGTCATGTCAATATTTTGTTCATCTTCACCACCGATTAAAGTGTCATAATTTTTACGCATCTGAATCCTTTAAAATTTTATCTTTTAATTTACGAATCTCTTTTTTAACTATTGCATCTGTTTGAGAATATGCAAATAATCCAAGTACAGCTAAAAGCATGCCTGCCATTGTTGGAATTGTAGCCATTGATATACCACTAGCCATAGCCTTAGCATTAGTCCCTAAAGTGCTCATAGAGTCAAATACATTTACCATCCCCGTTATAGTCCCTAGTAAACCTAGTAATGGAAATAAAGCAATTAAAACCCTCATAATAGAGAGATTAGAGTTTAGWGAGATATTTAATCTTGATACTTGAGATATTTTTAATTGCATATCTCCCCAAGTATTTGCATTTTCATGACTTTTCCAAAAACGTCTTAATTGTTTTGACTCTATTCTATAATTTAATTTTTGATATAAAAACTTTTCTACAATTAATGTCCAAAATAAGATGGAGACAATCAATAAAATAAAAAGTACATCTCCTCCTGTTTCTAAAAAACCAGCTAAGTCACTAAACGTTTTTACTATATTCATCTGGTGTATCACTTAACATTTCAAGTTGCTTAGCTACAAGTACAGAACTTTGTTGAGTTAAAATTTCAATTATTTTTTTACTTTTTGAAAAAACTACATTATAAATAAATAATATTGGAATTGCTACAACTAAACCCAATACTGTAGTCATGAGCGCTTGAGAGATACCACCAGCCATTAGTTTAGGATCCCCTGTACCAAACAAAGTGATGGACTGAAAAGTCTCTATCATACCAGTTACAGTACCTAAAAGACCAAGTAAAGGAGCTACAGCAGCTACTAATTTAATCATAGGTAATCCTGCTTGTATAGATGGCAACTCTTTTAATATTGCTGTATCCATTTTTGATTCAATTGTATTAATATCTTTATCTTTATATTTTTCAAAAGAAGCTAAAATACGCCCAAGTGGATTTGAAATATCCATTTCAGAACTTTTAATTTGCTTATTTATTTTGTTATTAGAATTCCAAAGATCTAAGTATTTATATGCTGCATAAAGAAGAGTTAAAACACCAAGTAACAAGATTATATATCCAATAACCCCACCTTGATGAATACGGTCAAGTATAGTGGCTTTTTCTTTTAACATATGAAAAAGTACACCCCTAGTTGGGTCAATTAACATTGGTGTTATCTCATCTGAAGTTGTATAATAATCAGCTATGTAAGATTGTGAAGATGAATTTGGTTGACGCATAATCTTTACAAACTCTTGTAAAGAATCATCATATCTTATAAATTCATCTTTGTTAAATGCAGAAAATAAACCAACCCTTGTAACAGTTTCTCTTTTTTGTGCACCATGAGTGTTTATAACATTAGTCTCATAAGTTTTTATCTTACCAGCTTCAATAATCTCTTCTAAATAAAGGTGCCATAATTTTTCAAGCTCTTTTATACTTGGAACAGAACGAGATGAAGCAAAAGAATCTAAAAACACATCACGTTCTTTTAAATGTGAAGAAGTCATAGATGTTTTAATTAATGATGAAAAATTCTTTGCTTCTTGTTGAGATATTGCAAAAAGATTTTTTAAGCTTCCAGTACTTTTATCTAATCTTTTATTATAATCATTAACAATAGTTTTTTGTTTTTTAAACTCTTTTTTTAGTTCTATAGTTTTTTGTTTTGCTAATTTTAATTTTTTTTTAGTATCACCTAAAAGCTTTTTCGCTTTTTGTAAATTTTTTAAAAATTCAAACTCACGTTGTTTATCTAACTTTAATTGTGTTTTAGTATCTTTATTTATCTTTAGTAATAATGTATCAAGTTCAGATGAATATAAACTAAAAACTAATAAAGAGATTAATATAATTATTTTTTTCATTTGCTTACCTTAGCTGATAATATTGGAAGAGTTAAAAAATCTGGTGCTATTTTTTTACGTGCCATTTTGATGGCTTTTGTAATGTCTGAATTATATGAATTATCTAAACTTATCCATCTTTTATTTTCTAAGTCGTATATTCCACTTTCTTGTAGGTCTAAACTTTGATAATATAAGGCGAATCTACCTACACGTAAAAAATCTACTGTTTTTAAGTCATTCTCATTAAATTTTGAACGATAAACTTCAAGAGTCCTAGCATAAGAATATTCAATATTATAACTCTCTATAATCATTCTGAACTGCTCTGATATTGTTATACTTGGATTTGCTAAATATGATTTAAGGTTATTTACTCTTTTAGCTCTTTCATCTTTTAAAAATGGAGTATCTACCTCCACAAGTTTATCTAATGTATCTACCATCTCAAACATCAATGGAATAATCTTTTTATGAGTTTGAACTATCTCTTTTAGTTGATTTTGCAGTTTTGGTATCTCTTGTTTTTGAGTATGCACAAACAGCTCCAACTGTTTATTATAAAGCTTTTGCTGATTCCATTCTTTGTTTAAACGCATATATTCATCAAAAAGTTTTTCTGTTTCATTAGAATAGGAATTGATTGTTTTTTGAGTAGAAGCCTCTATACTATTTGTCTTGGATATTTTCTCTATCAAATGATTTACTTTATCTGCATTCAACAGAGTACTTAAAATTAACAATGTTGATATTAATCTTATTCCCATTTTATTCCTTCAATTAATTTTTAATTATAATTAAACTGATTAAGTATTTTTTAATACAAATCATTTTCGGAATTATAATGATTTAATGTTACACAAAAATTATATTATGGTGACAAAATAAGAACTATTTAGAGACAAAATGGTGTTTATTGGTTACAGTTTTGAAATAATTATTTCGGAATCTATATCTTTCAGTTACTAGATTTTATATATTTATATTCCTAGCAATACTATAAAATTATTTTACGATAAAAATTCAGCCGTACCTATATCCGCACTTGAGCTAGCACCTGTTATTCAAACTATTTTTTTAATAATGTTTACCTCAAATTTAAGTGAATTAGTATATTATATCAGCAGTTTTAAATAATTATTTATAATCAAGGAAGTTAATGGATTTTTTTAAATATATACATGCAGTAGGTACAGGAGCAAAGGGTAATAGAGATTTAAGTTATGAAGAATCAAAGGATATGATGGAGCAAATTCTAAATCAGTCTATCCCAAATGAACAAGCTGCTGCTTTTTTACTTGGATGGAGACTTAAACCTGAAACTATAATTGAGTTTCGTGCCTCAGTTGAGGCTTGTGATTCTTTTATACAAAACACTACAGTGAAAAATTCTATAGAGTTAGGTTATCCATTTGATGGTAAGGCTAAAAATCCTTATATTTTTCCTTTAGTTGCAAAGGTTTTAAAAGAAACAAATTTAAACTTAGTAGTAAGTGGGGATGAATTAACTCCTGCAAAAGGTGGAATTACTATTAAAGATATAGTATCTAAGATAGATTTAGATTCAAATGCTTTTTATTTTGACCGTAAAGAGTTTTTTCCTAAGATGAGTGAATTAACAGACCTGCGTATGAAACTAGGTCTTCGCACAGGTTTTAATACTATAGAAAAACTGCCACGTGTAGCTAATAGCGAGTACGCAATTACCGGAGTATTTCATAAACCATATGTAAAAAAATATGTAGATATTTTTTCAGACCGTTATAAAAAATTTGCCCTAATCCAAGGAAATGAGGGTACCCCCGAGTTATTCTCAAAAGGAAGACTTTGGATAGCTAAGGGTAGCGATATTGAAGAGTTTATAGTTGATCCTGAGTATTATGGAATTAATTATACAAAGTCTTGGGATACTATATCTATAGAAGAATCACTTGAACAATTAAATAATCCATCAGATGAGTATCTAAAATTAGCTAAGTTAAATGCAGCTGTATATCTATTTGTATGCGAAAAAGCTTCAAGTATAGAGGAAGCTTATGAGAAACTAAACTAGATGGATAAATTTGGAAACCATGTAAAAAATATTTTACATGGTTTCTTTTTAGCTATAGGTACTACTATAGCTGAACCATCAACTATCTTGCCCCTAATTATAAACTACTTTGGCGGAAGCTCCATGTTAGTTGGATTTTTTGCAGCACTTCTTCGCGGTGGGGCTATAGTTGTACAACTATATGCTGCTTTTCATGCACAGTCATATCAACTTATGATGCCATATCTGAAACGTATATTTTTAGTTCGATTTTTATCGTGGTTTTTTATAGGTATATCTATACTTATTTTTGGAGATAATTATCCAAATATAACCCTAACTACTATTGGTATTGGTCTATTTATGTTCTCTTTTTCTGCAGGTTTTGCAGCGATTTATTTTAGGGAGATAATGGCTAAAATATTCTCACATAAGTTTCGTGGAAAAACTATGGCATATAGACAGTTTTTCTCAGGACTTGGTGGTTTAATTTCTGGTGTCTTAGCTGGTTGGATTATTCACTCCTTTGAGGCACCCTTATCTTATGGACTTTTATTTATAATTAGCTCATTTATTATGGGCTTTGGATATCTATCTTTTTCTTTAGTAGATGAGCCTAAAAAAGATGAGGTCTCAAAAAAAGAAAATTTTTTTAAAGAGTTTTTATTTAATTCATTTAACTTACTAAAGGCTGATAAGGCTTTGCAAAATCAAATCATTACATTTCTTTTTGCTTATGGATATTTAATAGCCCTGCCTTTTATAATCTTAGATGCACAAAATCGAATAGACTTAGATGGTATAGCTATTGGCTCATTAATAACTACCCAGATGGTTGGTGCAATGTTAAGTAATTTTTTGTGGGGAAAATTAAGTGCTAAGTCCGCTAATATACTTGTAGCAAAAATATCTATCTTTTTACAAATAACAGCTATATCTATAGCTTTTGGAGCATCTTCCCTTTATGAGTATATGTTGATTTTCTTTTTGATAGGAGCTTCAATAGATGGAAACAGGATAGCATCTAGTAATCTAATACTAAAGTTAGCTCCAGCTAAAAAAAGACCAGTATATATAGCTTTACAAATGAATCTAGTTTCTTTAGGCATGTTTTTTTCAATTATTGGTGGGATTATTTTACACTTTTTTACTTATGAGCTACTTTATACTAGTGCAATAATAACGCTTGTTTTCGCCTTTTATTATTCTTTTACTATAAAAGAATAGTTCAGTGAGATTCCAAATCGAGTTTGGAATGACGAGGAAGTTTGGAATGACGAGGAAGTTTGGAATGACGAGGAAGTTTGGAATGACAAAAAACGTCATCCTGAATTTAATTCAGGATCTATTGCAACTTGTTTAAATAAAATCTTTGAACAAAATCTTTTTCTTTTTTAGTTTCTAAGAAGATTCTAGCTACAACTTGTTTGTTTTCACCTAAAATTATTACATCATTATTTTCAATCTTTAGATGATTCTTCCCCCATTTTTTTTCTAACTCATCCATTCTAAGAAAAACCTCTTTAGAACTTGGTTTTTCTTTAATTCCAGTTCTTTTATCTACGATAGTTAAACCACCGATTCTTTTTTCCATTTCGTAGGGGCTATATACTTTTATAGCCATGTATATTCTATTTTCTTTTGCATCTGGCATAGCTCTTTTTAAGGATACCATTCCAAGTATTAAAAAGGCTGTAAAAAACCCAAAAATTAACGCTTTTTTCATTTGTTGCTCCATTTATCTATATAGTCTTTTGCTTTTTTATCAAGCATTTGCATTCTCTCTTTGCCTTTTGGTAATGAGCGTCTTAAATTTTTCATCTCTGCCAAGAATTCACTTATGCCATCTGGGATTAGCTTTTGTAAATAATGTCTAAGATGTTTAGCCATAGCTGGGGATGCACCTGATGTTGATATAGCTATAGTTAAGTCATCCTTTTTTACATAAGATGGAAAAATAAAATCGCAATAATCAACAGAATCTACAGAGTTACAAAGGCAGTTATATTGCTTAGATTCATCAAAAATTTTAGCCTGAAGGGTTAAGTCATCTACAGCTACGATTACCACTGCATATTTGGCTATATCACCTACTTTATATGCACGTCTTTCAAAGTTTAGATTTTTTTCTTTTATTTTATTTGACATATCCTCAGATAGGTCTAAGGCTATAATAGAGATATCTGAAGTGAAATCTAAAAGATGATTAAGCTTTTCATAGGCTATGTAGCCACCACCAACTATTAATATCTTTTTATTGTCAAGTTTTAAAAAGGCTGGAAAATAGCTCAAACATACTCCCTTACTAGTTGATTGACGACATAATATCATAGTTTTTTATAATATTTTATTGATAAACATCAACCAAGGTAAATCGAAATTAGTTTACAATCATAAATATTAATTATTAAATAAATATTTAAGAAAGGATTAATAATATGAAAGATGAGATATTGTCTAGGATACAAAAAAAGTTTCCATTAGTTGCAAAACCTTTTAAAGAAATTGCAAGTGAATTAAATATGAGTGAAGAGGAGGTACTATCTATATTACAAAAGGAGAAAAAGAATAATATTATTCGCCAAACATCAGCAATTTTTGATACAAAAAGATTAGGCTATACATCATCATTAGTAGCTTTTAAAATTTCTAAAGATAAAATAGATGCTGCTGTGAAGATTATCAACTCACATCCTGGTATATCTCATAATTATGAACGTAACCATGATTTTAATATATGGTTTACATTAGCTGTAGCACCAGATTCTAAGTTTGGTCTTGATAAAACTCTTGAGATACTTGTAAAACTAACTGGGGCTGAAGATTATATTATGCTTCCTACATTAAAACTATTTAAAATCAATGTTAAACTAAATATTACTGGAAAAGATGAAAAAAAAGAAAAAGTCAAAAAGCAAGTGCATACTGATATAGATATGACAAAGCTTCATCATGCGGTAGTTAGGTCTGCTCAGTATGATATAGATATTGTAAGTGAACCATTTAAGAAGATTATAAATGAGCTAAATATTAGTTACGAGAAGTTTTTTGAAATATTAAATGAACTTCAAGAATCTGGAGTTATGAGAAGGTTTGCATCTATTTTAAACCATAGAAAAGCAGGTTTTTCTGCAAATGCAATGGTAGTATGGGATGTAGATGAGGGACAAAAAGGTGAAGAGATTGGAGCTATTGCAGCTGCATTTAGCGCAGTATCTCACTGTTATTTACGCCCTAAATATGAAAATTGGAAATACAACCTATTTACAATGGTTCATGGTAGGACTACGGATGAGACTARTACGATTATCGCTGATATGGCCAAAGAGATTGATTCAAAGTCTCATATGCCATTATATAGTTCACGTGAGTTTAAAAAAGTACGTATAGAGTATTTTACACCTGAGTTTGAAGCTTGGGAAAATAAATACACAGCTTAGTAAATTAAAGGAAATAAAATTATGGATTTATTTTTAGAATTAGAGATAGCATATATAGTTATTGGTGTTTTTATTTTAAGTATAACGGCATTTGTAACATCAAGAGATTTTGTACCAAGGGGTGCATTTAAAAAAGGCATGAGTGTAGTTGGTGCTTTTGTTATTATCATGATAGCATTTCATTATAATATGACAACTTCAAGAATGATAAATGTAGAAAAAATGTTTAATAAGGGTGATACTATTATTTGTGAAAACAAGATGCGTCGTACTATATCTAAATCAGTRTTATTATCTAAAGAGATGGGTTGGACTATGGATAATCATCTTTTTAAACATGTTGATTATGAAAGAGATTTTCATACATCTAGATGTGTAGAATGGATAGGCTCTAAACCAGAGTTGGCACAATCAAAAAAACAAAAATAGATGGATAACTTTAAAAGGTATACATTTGCCTTAGTTATACTTCTTTTTATAGCACTTATAATGCTATTTTCTACTATTGGAATAAAAAGTTTAGGCGATAAGTTAGTAAAAGATAGTAATGGAGCAATAAATCCAAATGAAAGAAGTAGGGGATTAAAATGAGTTTATTAATTGTATTAATAGTAGCTATAGCATTGAGTTTAGCTTTTCATTTCATTGGGGTATATGCTGGTGCTAAAAAAACAGTATGGCTGATGCTTGTTTTACTTTGGGCTGGTAGTATAAACATAGCTATGAGTGAAATAAAACCTAATGGTTATAAAGATATTAAAACGATGAAGAATCAATTTGCTGATACTGATGCCATTATTAAAGAAGCTGGTGAACATGTATCTGTATATGAGATGCTAAGTATTAAACAATCTTACCAAATTAATAATCCAGAAAAATAAATGAAAAAAATTTCTATAATTGGCTGTGGTTGGTTAGGAAAAGATTTATTTAAGACTTTAAATTCATATTTTAAAGTAGAGTGTCTCTCTCGCACAGACATAAAAGATGAATCTTCTTTTTACTTAGCTGATATTATTATAATATCTATAAATACTAAAGATAACTATTTACAAACTTTAGAAAAAATTGCCAGACTCACAAAAGAATCATCAACTATTATTTTAATGAGTTCAACATCTGTATATAAAGAGTTTGATAAAGAAGTTAATGAAGATATTTTAATAAGAGATATAAAACTCCAAAGGCAAGCTGAACTTTTACTTATGAGTTTAAGAGACAATGTTTTAATTTTAAGACTAGGTGGTTTAATGGGTGAAGACAGAATCTCTGGTAAATGGAAAAATGTCTCTAGATTTAGTGATGGTGAGGYAAATTATATTCATAAAGAGGATGTTATTAACATAAGTAAAAAACTTATAGAATCTGATATAAGAAAAGGTATATATAACCTTGTAGCACCAATGCATCCTTTGCGTTCTGAAATTCATAAAAAAAATTGTAAAAAGTTTGCTTTAAAATTAGGTACATTTGAGGGCAGGACAAAACGAGTAGTTTTATCCGATAAGATAATCAAAGACCTAGATTATAAATTTATCTACCCAAATCCCTTAGAATTTTGGGACTAGTTCTCTCGTGCTAGCAAAGTCAATCTGCCGCTCTTGTTCTTCATTTTGTTTTTTATCATCTTCAAATGAAGCAGTATGCTCGTGTTGACAAGTCCAGCCCATATATATTCCTTGACAAGGCTATTTCATACAGTGAAAAATATCGCCCTAATATATCGTCATTCCAAACTTGTACCGCAAGGGTATTACTTCGGTCATTTGGAATCTAATTATTAATATTTTAAGCTATATAAACTAGACCCTGAATCAAGTTCAGGGTGACGGTCAATCAAGTTCAGGGTGACGAAAGTAGTTGTATGAATCAGCCGTGTATTCCTTGAGTTAATATTAGTAAAATTCTAACATAATTAGATATACTTTTTGCAGATAAAAGGTTAAGTATGGAATATAAACAATTAAATACACATAGCGCAATAGAGTATCTTAAACAGATAAAAGAGATTATGAAATTTTTTAATAATGATGATATAAATGTAGAGGAGATTGGGGATGGTAATCTTAATTTTGTATATATTATAAAATCAAAAAATGATAAGGCTAAGGCTCTTGTCCTAAAACAGGCTGTACCTTATCTACGTTGTGTGGGTGAAGAGTTTCCATTATCCCGTGAGAGGATGACTTATGAGATACGAGCTTTGAAAAAGTTTTATAAAATATTTCCATCTTTTGTGCCAAAGGTATACCACGCAAGTGAGGATATGAGTCTAGTAGTGATGGAGTTTTTAGATAATCATATTATTATGAGAAAAGGTCTTATAGAGGCAAAACAATATAAAAACTTTGCTGAGCATATCTCAACATATATGGCAGCTACACTTTTTTATACTTCATCATTAGCACTTAAGAGTAGTGATAAAAGAAAATTAATAGATGAATTTAATGGAAATACTGAGCTTTGTAAACTAACTGAAGATTTAGTATTTTCATTTGCTTTTATGCAACATGAGACTAATGATAATGAAAATGTTTTAGATAATGAAAATGCTATAAAATTATTTAATGATATGGATTTTAAAAAAAATGTATTAGAGCTAAAGTATAAGTTTATGAATCAATCAGATGCTTTACTTCATGGCGACTTACATACTGGTTCGATTATGATAAACGAAAATGAGACTTATATAATTGATCCAGAGTTTGCTTTTATAGGACCCTTTGGTTTTGATATAGGGGCATTATTAGCTAATCTTGTCAATAATTATATTTATCATACTATAGTTACAAAGGATGAAATTTATAAATCTTGGCTATTAGAACTTATAAGAAATATATTAGAAAAATTTTCAAAGAAGTTTTTAAACTTTTGGGTTGAATATAAAGAATCGGCTCTTTTTGTAAAATCTTATGCAGATGAAGAAACTTTAAATGAGTACAAAAAAGACTTTATTTTAAATATATTACGTGATAGTTTGGGTTTTGCTGGATGTAAGATGGCTAGACGTGTATATGGTGTAGCTGGAGTAGAGGAGATACGTGGAATAAAAAACCATATATTAAGAAAAGAAGCTGAGGTTATGGCACTAAGTATAGCAAGAGAATTTGTGATGAAGTATAAAACTATAAATAATATAAATAATATTGTGGAGATGATTAAAAATGTTAGGTAAATATAAAGCTTTATGGCTTAATGAGGAAGATTTTTTAGAAGTAATAGACCAAACAAAACTACCATTTTTTTATGAGACTAAGCTTTTAAAAACTACAAATGAGGTAGTAAATGCTATCCAAGATATGACAGTTCGTGGAGCTGGAGTTATAGGTAGTGTAGCTGCTTTTGGTATTTATATAGCATGTATGGAATCAGATGGCTATGAAGACTTAAAAGAAAAAGCAAAACTAATACGTGCTTCAAGACCAACTGCTGTAAACCTTATGTGGGCTGTAGATAAGATGATGGACTTATTAAAAGATTCTACAAATTTACTTAAGGATTCCAAAAAGTTTGCAATAGAATTAAATGATGACGAAGCTAAAGAAAGTAGACAAATTGCTAAATATGGTGCAGATATTATAGAAAAAATAATGCTTAAGAAAAATAAAAAATCTATAAATATTTTAACTCACTGTAATGCTGGTTGGTTAGCTGTTATTGATGAAGGGACTGCATTAGCGCCTATTTATGAAGCAAAAAAACGAGGTATTGATGTGCATGTATGGGTAGATGAGACAAGACCAAGAAACCAAGGTGCATCATTAACTGCATGGGAGCTTGGAAAAAGTAATGTCAAACATACTATCATAGCTGATAATACTGGTGGATATCTAATGCAGATTGGTGATGTAGATATGGTTATAGTTGGAGCTGATAGAGTTTCTGCTAACGGTGATGTAGCTAATAAGATAGGGACTTATTTAAAAGCCTTAGCTGCTTATGATAATAATGTACCCTTTTATGTAGCTATTCCATCTTCGACTTTTGACTTTGATATAAAAGATGGTCTAAAAGATATACCTATAGAATTAAGAGATGAGAATGAACTTAAGTATATGTCTGGTATAGATTCAGATGGTATTGTAAGGGAGATACTTGTGACCCCTAAAGATAGTCCAGCTATTAATTATGGCTTTGATGTAACCCCAGCTAGACTAATTAGTGGACTTATTACTAATAAAGGTGTATATAAAGCTTCTTTACAAGAAATTGAAGCAAATTTTTTGTAAATTTATAGGTTTTCCTTTATTAATAAAAAATAATTTTTTATCTTAATTTTTTTATTTTATATACTTATAATGTTGTGCATTGTAGAGTTTTATTATGTATTTTAGTTACTAGATGTAACGCTATAAGAAGGAAATTTATATAAATAAGTATACAAATATAGTGTTTTTATATATATTTTACACTTCTATAGTAGTCTTCATTTAGTCAAAATACAAAATTAGATTAAACTGAAGGATTATTTATGAGTCAAACAAAGGGACACTCTTTAAGGGGTTCAATTTTAAAGTCTGCTTTAATTGCGCCTATTTTATTAGGTTCATTACAGCTTAATGCAGCAGATTGGTTGATGTTACAAGGTTCTCAACCAGAATTTATAGCTCCAAAAGGGGTATCCGTACCGTATAGAAGTAAAAAACCAAAAGTATGGGGTTTTATTCAAGTTAACTATAAAAAAGATAGAGGCAATGTACTAATTCCCGCAGCTGGTGGCAATGCTGGAAAAAATCTAACTCCGTTTTCATTATTAAATCCTGATTTATCAGATCAAGAGGGTTTTAATGTATTTCGTGCAAGGATAGCTCTACGTGGTATGGCTGATAATGACAATAATGTAAATTATTTTTTTATGACAGAGTTTGGGAATAATGGTGTAAATAATTTAGTTGGACATAAAACATCAGGGACTTATTTTACTGATGCATCAATTACTTTAAAACATATCCCATATGCAAAATTACGTGTAGGTATGTTTAAAACACCTGGTGCTGAAGAGGGACTGCAGGCTGTTTTTGTTTCTCCATATATAGAATTTACATCTATGACAAATCAACAAATTTTAGAGAGAAAAATATCTCAGGTTGGGGCTGCTCAAACTGGTGGACAGGCTGGTGGAGCTTCAACTGTACATTATACAAGTACAGTAATTGACGAGCCGATTGGTGCATTTAGAGATACTGGTGCACAAATTTTTGATACTATTGATGTAGCCGAGGACTGGTCGCTAACATATGCATATATGTATGGTAATGGTAATGGTGTATCTATGAAATCATCTAGCCAAAGACAAACAAATTATGGTTATTTAGCATTAGAGAATCATTTTACGCATAATAGAGGTTATTATCATCAATCAATGAAATTTTTTGGGTGGATTGAAGATGGTAAACGTCAACTTCTTTCTAATGATGGAACAGCTACTACTCAAATTGATGCAAATAGACAACGTTATGGTGCTGGTATGACTTATTACCACAATGGACTTCGTTTTGAAATGGAATATATGAAAGCTAAGGGTATGATTTTTACGGGTGCTAAAGATACAAATGTAGATCCATTACTTGAAGATTGGCAGTTCCAATATGCAGTTGGTGATGAGAATAAAGCTGATGGTGGATATGTGAATGTTCAGTATGAACTTGTACCTAGAAAGTTTGAAATATTTGGTAGATATGACATATTGAATCGTTTAACAAATGATACTAAAGCTGAACGTGAATTTAAGACATTAACTCTTGGTTGGTCTTATAGATTTAGAGGCGCTACACGTGTTGACTTTAACTATTTAATTAGAGATATTAAAGCTCCAGGGAATGCTAACGCTCAAAAAGTTGTAGATAATGTAGGTAACCGTTTCTCTGTACAGTTTACAGCAGCATTTTAAAAGGAAAATAGATGAAAATAAGAAATATATTAATAGCAGTTATCTCTGTTGTTATGTTAATGGTAGCTTCAGTAAATGCTAAGGAAAATACTGAGCCAGTTAAAGTAGTTTATCCATTGGATTTTCCAGATGTTAAACGTGTTCATTTTATGTTAAATACCTTGAATAACTTAGTAAAATATTATCAAAAAAACTTCATTGACTATGAAGTTAGTATAGTTGTATATGGACCAGGTCTTCAGTATGCTATGCATAACTTCAAAGATACTGGTTTTGTTGGTAAACCTTATTTAAGACATGGTGGGCCTACTGGTAATGGAACTCAAGGACGTATTCATGCTTTAAAACAATTAGCTGGCGATAACCTTAGATTTTTTGTATGTGAAAATACTATGAAAAAGAAAAATGTAAAAAAAGAACAATTACACCCATTTGCAGAAGTAACTGAGGGTGGTGTACTTAAGCTTATTGAACTTCAAAATGAGGGGGCAGCCTTAATTAAAATCAAATAATGATTTTTCAGTATTCTTTTTATTCTATCTCTTATGTTATTCCAGCCTAGAGCTGGGGTAATAACTTCATACTTTACAAATCTTAACAATCAACATAATAAAAATAGAAAATTTAAAACATAAGTAGGATACACTTACAAAATTAGTATTATATAAATAAAATATAGAGAGATATCCATGACAAATTTATGGCAAGATAATGAAGTAAAAAAATACAAAACAGATTTAGAGTTAAGAGTATATACATCAAGACTATTAGGCAAAGATAGCTCATTAGTACTTCATGGTGGTGGAAATACATCTGTAAAGTCGAGAGCAGTTAACCTTTTTGGTGAAGAGGAAGATATACTTTATGTAAAGGGAAGTGGTTGGGATTTAGCTACAATAGAATCTGAAGGTTTTGCACCTGTAAAGATGGAAATGCTTTTAAAAATGGCAAAATTAAAAGAGTTAAATGATCAAGATATGGTTAAATACCAACGTTTAGCTATGACTAATCCTCAGGCACCAAACCCTTCAGTTGAAGCTATACTTCATGCAATTATACCTTTTAAATTTGTAGACCATACTCACACTGATGCAGTTGTAACTATTACAAATACTGAGGGTGGTGAAGAAAAAATAAAAGACTTATATGGGGATAAGGTTTTAATCATCCCATATATTATGCCAGGTTTTGTTTTAGCTAAACTCATTTACGATATGACGCGTGATGTTGACTGGTCAAAGTTAGAGGGAATGGTGCTTATGAATCATGGTCTTTTCACATTTGCAGATAATGCAAAATCTTCGTATGAAAAAACTATAGAATTGGTGAGTATGGCTGAGGACTATATAGATAAGATCCTGAATCAAGTTCAGGATGACGGTTTTAAAGTTCAGAGTGATGATTTTAAAGTTCAGAGTGATGATTTTAAAGTTCAGGATGAGCATAGCTATTTCTCCCGTCATTCCAAACTTGATTTGGAATCTAGTATAGACTTATTAGACCTAGCAAAAATCAGAAAAGAAGTATCAGATATAAAAGGTCATGCTACTATTAGTATTTTAAATGAATCAAATTTAGCTATAAACTTCTCAAAACAAGATATCAAAAAAATTGCAACTAGAGGTCCACTTACCCCTGATCATGTAATACGAACTAAAAGAATTCCAGCTATTTTGGGTAAAGGTTTTAAAAGTGATTTAAATGATTTTGTGAAAGATTACAAACAATATTTTGAAGATAATAAATCTGATGAAACCTTATTAAACCCAGCTCCAAACTTTGCTATCTTAGAATCTATTGGTAGCCTTTCTTTTGGTAAAAATGCTAAAGAAGCTAAGATAATTAAAGATATAAATGAACATACCTTTGAGGCAGTTTTAAAAGCTGAAAAACTTGGTGGATATAAGGCGTTATCTGCTGCAAATATTTTYGAAGTTGAGTACTGGTCATTAGAACAAGCAAAACTAAAAAAATCAGCCTCATCCCCTGAGTTTTCTGGTCAGGTAGCCTTAGTAACTGGTGGAGCCTCTGGGATAGGTTTAGCTATATCAAATATGCTAAAGGCTCGTGGAGCCGCAGTTGTAGTCCTTGATATAGATTCAAAAGTAGAGACTATATTTAAGTCTTCAGATATTATAGGTGTAAAATGTGACCTTACTTCATCTGATGATATACAAAAGGCTGTAAGTATAGCTGTTAAAAGTTTTGGTGGAATTGATATAGTAGTATCAAATGCTGGTATATTTACTCCTAGTGAAAATTTAGATGAATTAAGTGATGATAATTGGCAAAAAAGCATAGCTATAAATCTTACAGCTCATCAAAAACTTTTAAAATATACTACACCATTTTTAAAACTAGGTGTCAACCCTTCTATAGTAATGATAGCATCTAAAAATTTCCCAGCACCTGGAAAAGGTGCAGCTGCATACTCAGTTGCAAAAGCTGGACAGACCCAGTTAGCTCGTATAGCTGCACTTGAACTTGGTGAATTTGGTGTACGTGTAAATACTATGCATCCACATGCAGTTTTTGATACAGCTATTTGGACTGATGAAGTTTTAAAAAACAGGGCTAAAGCTTATGGTATTAGTGTCGAAGAATATAAGACTAATAATATTTTAAAAACAGAGATTAAATCTGAAAACGTAGCAGAATTAGTCTGCGCAATGGCTGGTAAAGCCTTTGCTAAAACTACTGGTTCTCAAGTAGCTATTGATGGTGGAAGTGATAGAATAATATAGCTATTTTAGCTGCAACATTCTTGTTATATTGGCTGGCATTTTCTCTAATGCAAAGTTCTTTTGTGAGCCAATATAATCTGGATATTTAAAATCCTTAGAAGTCATAATTGTATATAAATTTTTTAAATCTTCATTTTCTATTTTTTTATATTTTACATCAATCTCTTTTGCAATACGAAGAAAAAATGTTAAAAGCACAGACTGTGCTTTTTCATTGATAGCATCTGAGTAAATAACATCTTCAAATTGTTGATGCATAGTCAAAATATTGTATTCGCAAAGTTCATCTAAGATATCCGCTTCATACGTACCTAGATAATCCAAAATATTTAAAATCAAGTTTAAAAACATAAGATTAGTTTTGTCTATAATCATATTATTTTTATCTAGTTTTTCTTTATAAACTAAGATGTCAGCCTGTATATCTTTAAAGTATGGATGCATATATTTAACCTTTGTTAAAAAATATTTTATTTCTTAAAAGAAATTATATACTAATTGGATTAACTATGTAATTAATTATCTTAGTTATAATCTTATAATTTAAATATTGGTTGTATATGAAGTATGAAATTACAAAAGCTATCAAAGGTGAAAAGGTAGATTTTAAAAATCCAAATAAAGCATTTTATGATGCTCTTGGTCATGATAATATGCAAAAGATGATGTATGATTTTTATGATAAAATTTATGAGAGCGATATAGCAAATTTTTTCCCACAAGATGAGGAAGAGTTTGAAAAAGTTAAAAAGAAAAATACAAAATTTTTTATACAAATTTGTGGTGGTCCATCTATTTATGATGAGAGTATGAGGGGTGTAGACTTAAACAAATTTATGATAGATATACATAAATCTTTTTCAATATATGAAAAATCAAGAAATGAGTGGCTTGGTACATTTCGTGAAGTATTAGTTGATATAGATGTAGATGAAAAACTAAAAGAAGATTTTTGGGATTATCTAGATAAATTTTCCAAAATGACAGTAAATAGATACCTAAAGGCATCAACTTATTTTTAAGTAAATAAACTAGCCCATTCAAGTTATAAATGCAGTTTCCGCCTATAATTATGCTACTATGTATGAGACTAAGGATTCTGAAATTTTTATATCTGTAGGAGAAATGACAATAAAAGAGTTAATAAAAAGAATTTTTGACATTGTAATTGTTTTAGTTTTAATAATTATATTATTACCAGTATATTTATTCATTTTTACAGCTATATTTATAGAACAAGTTATTACTAGAGATTTTGGTAGTTTTATTATAAGTGAACCTAGAATCTCTAAGGGTAGGGTTTTTAAATTATATAAATTAAATATGTATAAAGAGTATAAAAGACAAGAATATTTTAAAAACTCAGCTGAATATAAAAAATTTAAAACATGGTCATATCTTCAAAAAGATTTATCTAGTATAAGATATTTTGGTAATATAATGAGACATACATATATGGATGAGTTGGGTCAGTTTTTTAATATATTAAAGGGTGATATGAGTTTTGTAGGACCTAGACCTTTACCAGATGGATATGAATTAAATGATAAAGAGCCTAGAAGGCTTTTAAAAGCTGGACTTGTTGGCTTCGCATCAAATAGAGCAAAAAATGAGGGCGATACATTATCAAAACAAAAAACTGATGAGGAATATTTATCCATATATCAAAAATCTTCATCATTTGAAATTTTAAAAGTAGATTTACTTGTTATAGTAGATGGTTTTAGAGCTGTTTTAAAAGCAAAAGGATACTAGGTAACTTGGTTAGAATTAGACAGCGTATAATCAAATTATTACAAAAAAAGAAACCAAGTCTACCTAAGGCTGTATATGTAGATATATTTTTGCCTGATTTTCCTATAAATAATTTTAGAGTATCTCATGTTAGTGATATACATATAGGTGAATTTGCAGATAAAAAATACTGTTATCATATAGCAAAAACAGTAAACTCACTAAAAGCCGATATTGTATTTTTTACAGGGGATATTATAAGTGAAGAGGTAGATAATGTAAGGGATCAGTTTAAGTTTCTTAAAAAAATAAAAGCACCCCTAGGAAAGTTTGGCGTACTTGGTAATAGGGAACTTGACTATAACAGTGTAAATGCATGTAATGAATTTTACTCAGAAGTAGATATAAAGATTTTAAATAACGAGATAGAAGCTTTAATTAAAGATGGAATAAGTTTTAATGTTTTAGGAATTTTGGAAAATGAAAATAAAGGTCTAAAAATTTTAGGCAAAAATAAAACCCCAACTATAATGCTAACTCATCAACCAAAAAGTGTATTACTTATTAAAAAATATAAACTTAGACCCTCTTTGATGCTTTGTGGGCATACTCATTGTGGGCAGGTTATGCCTTTTGGAAATAAAATCTTAAAAAAACAAAACCAGCCTTTTATCAAGGGTATAAATAAATATGGCAATACAACAGTTTATGTAAGTTGCGGAGCTGGACATACACTTCTTCCGTTTAGGTTATTTACAAAATCAGAACTCACTTTAATAACTATAAACCCTACAAGATAAGTTTTAATATATATATTATTTATTCTCGATTATCATTTGATAATTAGCTTTTGCTTGAAACTCAAACTCAACTTCTTGTATACTTAGCTTGTACTCATGTAAATTATCTAACAATTGATATACATACTTTGAAAATTTTTTATACTCTTTTATTCTTGTGTTTTGAAAGTTTATTAGTGGAAATATCTGTACTTTTTTTTACTTGTTTAACTATGCCATCTTTTGAAAACTGATAAATGATATCATTTCCAAAGGCATTTATACCTTTTGTATTTGCTTCACTGACAAAAGAACTAACTCCGCTTGGGCAATCAAGAACTTTTTTTCCAAAGTAAATCCTTTGTATTTAAACTAAAGAAGGAGATGTACTCATCAAATGTACGACCAGTTACTAATATATCTTGCAATTCTAATTTCATGTTATTATCCTAAATGATTTTTTTGTATAAAGTTGGTTAATAAAAAGTAAATTGCCAAGAAGAGGAAAATAAAGAAATGGCATTAATACTTGTTTCTTTTACTTTCATAAATACCTCCTATATTTTGATTGGTAAAATAGTATAAGAAAGTAGCTTTATCTATCCTAATTTCAAATCACAAATGTAATTTTTTTTAAAGAAAAATATTTGAAATAAAATCATAAATATACTATAATATTAACATATAAATTAAATAGTAAATTTAAAAGGAAATAAAATGGTTAAATATGCTCAAAATGAACTTTTTTCAATAACTGATTTTACAAAACAKAYWKSAARTKWYGTNTRRTMATATKAAARMASAYWSTMKTGAAAMNATTNGAATNCTTAAAAATAATAGACTTGAAGCTGTTGTTATTTCTACTGATGAGTATGAACGACTAAAAGCACTTGAAGAAGAGGTTGCATTAGCAGAGCATACTCAAATATACAATATGCTTCAAGATAGAAATGATACGCCACTAACTGAATATGTATCTATGGAAGATATGGCTAAAAAATTTGATATTGATTTAGATAAAATTTAATTTATGTATGAAATAAAATATCATCCACTTGTTGAAAGAGATTTAAAGCAGTTAAATAATTTTATCCGAATTGAATTTTTTAAAAAAATTCAAAAAATTCAAAAAGTGCCTGAGCTTGGTCAAGCACTTGGAAATAAAAATGGATTAAATTTAACTGGGTTAAAAAAAATATATGTTGCTAAAAAACAGATTAGAATTGTTTATGAGATTATTGAAAATATTATAGTTGTTAAAGTTTTAGCAATAGGTAAGAGAGAAAATATGTATGTATATAAACAAGCAGAACAAAGAAGATAGATGGAATATTTAATTAAAATTACGATGGTAAGATATTTTTTGAAATGGTATGAGTAATAATAAAGTTTTTTATGTAATTCAATGTTTTTTCTTTTATCTAATTTGTGGATTTTCACTATCGTTCCATCTTTTTTAATGATTCTACTTGAAGTAATGATAGGTTAAGGTCAAAATAAAATTTGCATTCTTTTAAAAAATCATCGGATAGAAGAACCGTGGTCAAGTGCTAAGAGTTAAATCTGTAGAATTTCAATAATTCGAAAGCATTATTTTTCTCTAATTTTTATCATTAGTTGGGTCTTTCTTTCTCCTAAATATTCAATATCAAATAAGTCTAATGCTTTGATAAGGTCACCCATTTTTTTAAATCCATAGTTAACTTGAGAAAAAGAAGAATTTTTTCTTATATACAAGGACATATCTTTAACATCTGCCCATCCTTGCTCATCTGATGTTATTTCAATGCCTTTTTTAAGTATATTAATAAGTTTATAGTCTTTTCGTATATTATAGTTGTTTCCAACATATTTTGTAACAGCTTCAGTAACAGCGTGATGCTTGTTATTTGTATCGATATCTTTCACTATTTCATCATTTTCTAAACCACTTAATTTTTCAACATAAATGAATTGAGAGCATGCATTTACAAAGGGCATAGGAGTTTTTGACTCTCCATATCCGTATACAGTTAGTCCATCTGATAATATTCTTGTAACAATCGGAGTAAAATCACTATCACTAGTTATTAAAACGATAGCTTCAAGGTCTTTAGAGTAAAGAATATCCATAATGTCAATTATCATAGCTATATCGGTCGCATTTTTCCCTTTTGTATAAGCAAATTGCTGAATAGGTTGAATGTTATAATCTTGTAAAATATTTTCCCAACCGTAAAGTTTTTTGTCTTTCCAATCTCCATAAGCTCTTCTAATATTTACAGTTCCATATTGGGATAAATCATGGAATATACTTTCGATATATTTAGAACTTACATTATCACAATCTATAAGCATTGCAATGTTATTTTTATTATACTTTTTCATTTTAATTCCTAATTAAATTCTTTTTTTTTAAAAAGAATAGGTTATTATCTTAGCATTGTACATAAAATATAGAAAGTTTATTGTAGATATTGATTGTTATTTATTAATCACATAATTTACAGTAAAATAAGATATAAATAATAGCAAACAAAAAATCTTTCACGAAATTTTTAACACTCCCTAAAGCAGTTTTGTTTATCTTAGATATGACTTTGTAGTTTGTCATATTCTGTTGTTGGTAAGTTCATAATATTGTCTTTATTTATAACCTGAACATTTGTTATATCATTGCTACTATTATCTTCTCGTAAATATTTTAATACAAGTTTTCCAGCGGCATAAACTTCATGTTTAATTATTTCATTATTTTCATTATAAGTTATATTTTCACCATGCAATTTACCATCATCATACAGTTTAGTACTTTTCACGATAGCATTTGATTTAGAAATGAAGTATTTTGTTTCCAGACCATGTCTCTTGTCTTCTACAAAATGATCTATCTTTGCCAAAACACCTTTTGCAGTATAGTGCTTAACTTCTTTAATCCCATCTTTGAAATAAGTCAATTCCTTAACATAAGCATCTTTAGCATCATAATAATTCTTTGTAATAAAGGTGTCACCTTCATAATAAGTTTCAGTTTTTTTGTTTTTACTTGGATAATTACTTATTTTATGTTTTTTTTTCATGATAGTCCTTATTGACGGAATTGTATCACATTATGTTTTAGTATAAGTGATATATGAACCATGGGTCTAAACTCGCAAAAGAGACATGATTTAAGATACACCTAAAAATATCCCCCCCCTCCCTTAAAGCATATGCTTAAAAACTCTATTTTTAATATATAAAAATAGAGTTATAATTAAGTTAGTAATACATTAAATACTTTATCAATTAGTAACAGTAATATTAGTTTTTACGCTACCTAACACTTTACCTGTAATCCAGTCAAGTATATCACAAGTAACAATGTATTCACCAACTTCTGTTGGTTCAAAAATAATATCATAACGTTCCGCCGATACAGCTTTTAATTCGGTTGCTTGCATTGCATTTGGAAGAATACGACCATCAGAAAGATATACTGTTCCTGTAAGTCCACCAAATTTAATATGTTGAGGATGGTATCCAGCACAAAYATAGCGTGCTAAAAGTTTTTGACCTATTTTAACTGTTGCTGATATTGGTGGATTATTCATAGCAGAAGTACCACTACCATCTACACCTGTGATAACAAAGTAGTCAGGTTCTAACAAGTTCAAACCTACATCTTCACCACATGCCCCTGCATCCCATCTAAGTGTATGCCATCTAGAATCAATCTCATCTACAACCCAAAAGGCTTCTACATCATATGATACAGCAGGATTTGTCGTAGTTGCAGATATGAGTGTGCCTGGACCTTCTGGTGGGTCAACAATTATTGCGCCATACATCCCCATTTCTGCATGCAAAACAGTATTTGTATGACAATGATAAAAATATGTTCCAGGATGAGTTGGTCTCCATTGGTATGTATATGTTCCATCAACATCCCATGTAATATGTCCCACACCATCTGCATGATCAGCAGGTTCTATCCCATGATGATGCACGGTGTGATTCCACATATTACCATCCACGCTAAGAGTTGTATGAACTATTGTTCCAGCATTAATACGCATTGCAGGTGAGGGGAAGGTACCGCCCATACCATTTCCACTTGTAAAGCCCCACATTGTGATTGTATTACCATCATCCATTGTCAAAGGGATATCCATATCTATTCCAAGATTATATACAACATCAGGAGTAACTATTCCTGGGGTTGCTGGAGAATCAGGGTAGATGTAACATGCATTATTATTCATTATTTTATTCCTCTCTTATACATAAAAAATATCTGTGATAGCACCAAAAAGGTAATATCCACCACCAGCTGTTTGTGACATCTCCGTATGTAAGTGCATAGGGTATGTACCAGTTGTAACTGGTGGCCATGCATCTGGAGGAGTTTCAAATGGATAAATTACATCAACTTGTCCCATGTTGCCATCCAAAGGAACAATATCTTTTTTCCAAATATCTGGTCGAATTTGTCCATTACTTGTTAACCATTCCATGTGGTTAGCATGTGTATGAACAGCCTGTTGTGCCATACCTGCATTCATTACACGAACTAATGTTCTATCTCCAATACTTCCATGCAAAACGGAACGAGGATCATACATATTGTTTAGAGTAGGATCACTATATCCTGGAGCACCTGGTGGACGACCACCCAAGCCATTCAGAGTAAAAAATCTTGGAACAAATGTAGTATTTGGTATTTGTCTATCTTGTACAGCTCTATTCCAAATTGGGTCTATATCATTAAATAACCAAAATTGTTGTTGTACAAAAGTCGGACTACCTGGATAAAGTTCTGTAGCACTATCTCTTGGCATAATTGCCATGGAACCATGAAGTCCACATAAGCGATTATATGGTGCATTAAGTTTGTCATAATACATATATGAACCAGCTTTTGTTGCAGTAAAGCTTAAACTTTTTGTTGTACCGCCATCAATAATACCACTGTCTACCTGTCCATCAATAACAAAACTATGTGGAGTTTGTAATGTATTTACAATTGTAATATTGATAGTATCTCCTTCTTGCACAATAAACGATTGACCTGGTACATTTAGATTTGAAGTCGAATCGCTATAGCCCATAAAATAAATATCTTCACCTGTAATTTGAGTAATAAAACCTTCTGTTATATAAAACGTTCTATCTATTGTTGCAGCATTTGCTCTCGGGGCAAGTGTTGCAAAACCTAAAGTTCCAGCCATTGCTCTGGATAAAATTCCACCCATACTTAACTGTAAAAAGTTCCTACGTTCCATAAATATTCCTTTTTGATTTTTTAAGAATCATAATCTCATAAATGCTTCTTGCTTATAAAATTTAAATTAAAGTTAAAAGCTTTTTTTATAGGCATAACCATTATAAATTGTGTTTGTTAAATGAAAGATAACTGCATTGTTATATAAATTAATCTTATATTGTGATTCTTGTAATTTTAAATGCTTTAGATGTTGATATATCACCTAAAAGAGGAAAGAATGATATATTTAAGTTTAAAATAATATATTGTATTAATTGATTTATTTCTATTTTTGATATGTTTGAAACATTATTGAAATGTTACTTTTAGTAGCAATAAAGAGTTTCAAGTATCTATTTTTAAAGAGATAGTGAGGAAAAGTTCATAAATAAAACTCTTTGTATTTCGTACCATTCTAATGAATTTTTTACAAAATTTGCAGTAAAATTAGATATGAATAATAGCAAACAAAAAATATTTTTATTTACAGATGGAAGTGTAAACCCTAATAGTAGAAAAGGATTTGGTGCTTATTTGCTTATAGATAAGTCTGAATTCTTTTCATCTGTATTAGAAAAAAAAATTAAAACTAAAAAGTTTGATAATACATTCTCAACAAAGTTAGAGTTAGAGACACTTTTATGGGCTTTAGATGAAGTGAGTTTGAAAAATATTAAAATAGTGGTTTATACGGATTGCCAAAATATTATAGGTTTACAAGAGAGAAGAGATGGTTTTGAAAGAAAGAATTATATGACTGCTAAAGGAGTACAGATAAAAAATCATGAACTATATAAAGCTTTTTTTAAAAGATTAGATATTTTAGATTGTGAATTTATTAAGGTAAAGGGTCATAAGAAATCATCTGAAAAAAATAAGATAGATGAAATTTTTACTCTTGTTGATAGAGCTTCAAGAAAGGCTCTTAGGAAAACTATTTTATAGTCTGTAAATATAAAGTAGTTTTGTTTATCTTAGATATGACTTTGTAGTTTGTCATATTCTGTTGTTGGTAAGTTCATAATATTGTCTTTATTATTTAAAGTAAAATTATTAGGTACTAATCATGAATAAATTAACTATTGATATTGTTGTATCTAACAGGATACAATAATACTATGTATTTTATAAAATAAACTGRTGGATAGCAGAATATTTATCTCAAATATTAGCCGATGGAGATACAAATGAACTACTTGAAGCAATTGGTAATATTGCAAAAGCAAAAGGTATGAGCCAAATAGCAAAAGATACAGGCTTAGGTAGAGAAAGTCTTTATAAAACATTTGGTGATGGTGCAAAACCCAGATTTGAGACTGTGATGAAAGTTCTTGATAGTTTTTGTGTTAAGCTTCAAGTTAGTGCGTAAAATTGATGTTATTTGAGGTTCGAAAGTTCCGTTTCTATCACGAGGTGTCTCAAGTTCAAAAGTACCATCACTGCTTCCTTTTATTGTTTTTTCTATCCCTAAAAAAAAGTGTGTGAAATATATTCCCTTTGATTTTCATTAAAGAAAAATAATTTTACTTTTTATTAATATCTTCAATTATTTGATTAACTGTTATTAGCAATTCAACTATCTCATTATTACAGATGTCAAAAATAACAACTGCATCTAAATCAAAATAATGGTGTGATAAAATATCTCTAATCCCTTTAATCTCTTTCCATTTTATATGGGGATATTGTGTCAATAGTTTTTTATCTGTTAGTTTATCTATATTTTTTAAACTCTCTCCAACAGCAATAAGTTTCATACAGATACTATCAAGCTTTTCTTGTCCCTCTTCAGTATCACAAAAATCATCAGCACTTTTTGCATAAGAACATCTTTTCTCAACTGTAACTAATGCATCTCTTATCTGTTCTAGTGTATCAAGAACTAATTCTTTATCATACTGCATAGATACCATCTCGTAAAATTCGTTTTTTTAAGTAAGGGTTCATCTTATCTCTTAGTCTTACAATATCTACTTTTTGATGAAGGTCTTCTTCTATAAGTTGCTTAATAGCTATCATATCTAAAAGTTTTGGGTGCATTTGTACAAAAATATCTATATCGCTATCTTTGGTTGCTTCATCTCTTGCATAGCTTCCAAATAAACCTATCTTTTCTACATTATATTTATTATGGAATTCTTGGTAATGTTCTTTGAGATAGTTTAGTACATCAGATTTTGTCATAATAAACCTCATAAATATTTTGTTTTACAATTATATCATTTTCTAAGTTATTTCTTTAAATTCAACAGTATATGAATTATTGACTTTAGTTTTATAAATATCAAAATAACCTATTTCTGTTGGACATATAAATTCATTTTTTATAATGTTTTCATCTGCTATATATCCATAAGATATAGAGCAAATACTTGATGGATGTACTTCGCCAAAATATTTTAGGGTCAGGATATGAAACTCTTGGAAAATCTATCTTTAAAAATTCTTTGTATTTTCTCTATAGTTTGGAGAGTGTAGAACTACATAGATATAGTCTAATATATCTATAGGTGTAAATGTTGTTTTATCATCTTGTAAATAAGTTGCATAAAGAGACATTTTAGTAATGTTAAAAAGTGTGCGACTAATTTACGACTAATTTTATGAAAATATTGTAATTTGATGATATAAAACCGGAGTGTATTAAATATTAAAAAGTGCTTGAATGGTGGACCCTCAGAGATTCGAACTCTATATTATCTATTTGCCTATGTTACTTAAAGTTCTGCAAAGTGCTTTAAAGATACCTAATTATAGGAGTTTTAAGATATTTTCATTATCTAAAGTTAGATATACTTTTAGATAGTTTTTCAATTTTTGGGTAGCAATAGGGTAGCAAAATGGCACGGATTAAAAGTAAAAAGTATACAGGTGTATATCAAAATAAATTAGCTAACGGTGATGTGAGTTATTCGATTAACTACAAAGATGAAGATGCTAAAAAGGTTTGGTTTACAATAGGTAAAAAATCAGATGGTATTATTGAAATATTTGCTTACAATAAACGAAGTGAATTTATAAATAAAATCAGATTAGGTGAGGAGCCACCTGCTATTACAAGAAGGAAGAAAAAACATATAATCACTTTAGATAGTATCGCAACTGATAGCTATGAGTTAAAAGCATTACATAATAAAAATAATAAATTATCCAGAAGAAAGTATGAGATGCATATATCGCCTTCTTTTGGCATTAAAGATATAAAAAAGATTACAGTTGAAGATATTCAAAAATTACAAGCAAAAAAAATCAAAGAATTCTCTCCAAAAACTGTTAACACAATTATAGGTGAACTGAGTACAGTATTTAATCATGCAGTAAGCAAAGGAATAATCACACTAAACCCAACTACTAAGGTAAAAAAATTAAAGGTAGATAATGCTCGTGAGCGGTATTTAACTAAAAAAGAGATAGAACTATTGCTGGAGTACTTAAAAGATGATGAGCAGGCTTATTTGTTTGTTTTATTAGCTTTAACAACAGGAGCTAGAGTTGGTGCATTAACTAAATTAACGACTAGAGATATAAATTTTGAAAATAAGACTATTCAAATCTTAGATGAAAAGAATGACGAAAAATATACTACTTTTCTGTGTAATGAAAAACTTGAGTATTTATTGAAAGCAAGGACAAAAAATAGAAGGCTAGATACAGCAATTTTAGCAGAGAATAAAGCAAATCTTTACGAACAAATAAAAGACAAAGTTTCAAAAATTCTTAATAACCTGTTTAACGATGAAGTTAAAAACCCTAAACATAGAGTGGTGATACATACTTTGAGGCACACATTTGCTTCACATCTTGCTATAAATGGAACACCGATTTTTACCATCCAAAAACTATTGAACCATAAAGATATTAATATGACTCTCAGGTATGCTAAATTAGCCCCTGATAGTGGTCGAGATAGCATAAAAGCATTAAAATTCTAAATGCAAGCATTGAATAAATATAACAAATATGTTATAATAATAAAATGAATTGGAACATAGAATATTACAGTAGTGATGTTGAAGATAATATTTTAGCATTACCTAGTGGTCTTTTAGCAAGATATTTAAGACTAACAGACATGATGATTGAACATGGGTCAAACTTAGGTTTACCGCATACGAAATCATTGAATAATGGTCTATTTGAACTTCGTTTGAAAAGTAAAGAAGGTATCGGAAGAGTTTTTTACTGTACAAAAGTTGGTAAAAATATTGTTATGCTCCACAGTTTTATAAAGAAGTCTCAAAAAATACCAAAAAATGAGATGGCTATTGCACAAAAAAGATTAAGAGAGGTAAAAGAAAATGACTCATGAACAATTAAAACAAAAAGCATTGAAAAATGTAGATGTAAAAAAAGAATATGATGATTTAGATTTAGAGTTTCAACTTTTAAATGAAATGCTTCATGCAAGAAAAGGTGCAGGTTTAAATCAGTCTCAAGTAGCAGATTTAATGGGTACTAAACAAGCTGCAATTACTCGACTTGAATCAGCTTTAAGTAGTGGTTTACATTCTCCATCAATAGCAACATTAAAAAAATATGCTTTAGCAGTTGGATGCCATTTGGATATCAAATTTGTGCATAATAAAGTTGCAGTCAGTTAGTAAAGTTGCTATAATTCTTGTACTTAGGCTTTTTAACGAGCAAGCATTATTCGGWGCTGTACCAACAGCTAAAAGCCAAGTCCCCATTTAAAAAATCATTATTTATACAAATATATTACAAAATGTAACACTTAAGGTAACTCTCTGTGTATTTAGACTTTCATTGAAATTTTATTTCTATTTACATTTAAAGTTATATTAAATACTTCTAAGTTGTGCAGAAATCTCTTTAAGAATACTCCTAATTACTGCTAGTTACAGCTAAATACACATCATACATTTTTACAAATTCTCTTAAATATCTTATTCTTCTTCTAACTTAACTTAAAAGGAGAAAAGTTATGCAAGATGACAGAGAGTCTCAGGAAGACAAGATATACGAAGAACTTCGAAAGAAGTATAAAAGAATGACTATTTCAAAAAGTGAAATGTCAAATGAGTTGGGTATCAGTAACTCGACTTTGGATTTATACATCGCAAAAGGTATCGGTTTACCTAACTATAAGAAGCTTGGAACTGCAAAAAATGCAAAGGTAATTTTTAATTTACTTGATGTTTCAGAGTTTTTAGCGAATACAATTAAAACAGTTTAGGTAATAGTTATGTCAAAAAATAATGGAAAATTCGACTTGGTTTTTACGACAATTATTCACAAGTCTAGAATAAGTCATGGTTTGAGTAATAATGACTATTGCATCGCAAATGCTATTTATCATTTATCAAATAATCCTGATTCAAAATTCAAGGGATGGTACTTTGGTAAAACAGAGACTTTAGCAAAGATGTTTGAATTTAGTAGGGCTACGGCTTACAATTGTGTTCAAACATTGATTGAAAAAGGGCTTGTTGAAAAGGACATTGAAAGTGGTTTTTTAAGAACATCAAAATTATGGTGGAGTGATTTTGTAAATAACACGATTGTTAATAAGTCTAAAAACTAGACAGAAGTATAAAAGTTAATTTGATCTATCTAAAAAATGCTAGTAATTATCTAAAAGTTAGACATATATATAAATAACTATACCTATACTTTAAAAAGAAGAGGAAGAAGATGCGATGAAATATCAGTATGAAGATTTTGATGAGTTTGTTGAATGGTTAAAAATGGATGGTTTGAAGCCAAAAACTTCAGAGCGTTTGTGGCGTAAGAAAATATTCTCAAATCTTCAACACGGACATAAAAAGAGTTTGGTAAATTATGAAGATTTTCAATTCTATAAAAAGTTGAATAGTTTACTCAAAAAAGCTGTTGTCTATAAAGATATCAAGTCATCAATCGTAGAAGTAAATATTGAGCACCTTGATTGTGTACTTATAATGCGAGATAGGCATAAGTTGAGAATTAAATTAGATGATTTAGATAGTTTTATTGAAGCATATATTAAAAAGGAAAATAGTAATGAAAGATAATCAAAGCCCATATTCAAATAGTAGCCCTTATGCTGTGCAAAACCCATATCAAAGTTCAAATAGTGATATAAGTCAGCAAATGCAAGAGCAACAACGGCTTGAAAATCAACGAAGGAAACAACAGTATAAGTTTCAGTGTGAAGAATCTCTTGACAATATAGTTTATGAGTTTCAGAGTGCACTACATAATAAGTTAGGTAACTGGAAGTTAAATGCAGGAGATAAGGCAACTGTTGTGAGGTATTATAAAAGGTATTGGGATAGTAAGTTTGTCTCTTGGGCTCTTCTTACTCTTGTTACCACCTTTATTTTGTCTTTTTATACACAATATGCAATATTTGGTATTCTTATAGTTTTTGCACTTCGTGAGATGTATGCACAAAGAGTATTTTTGACATATTTATTAAACGACCATGATTTAACTCGTGGTGAGATAACAGACATTAAAGATAAAATATTTTATAAGCAACTAAAAACAACAAGAACTTTAGCTTTTACAATTTTACTAATGCTTTTAAGCTATGCATCATATTTATATTCGGTATCAATATTGTTAGAGCCTGAAAAATATCAAAAAATCATAGAAATACTCTCAAAAATAAGCCCATTCTATGTAGAGAATGAGWTGTATGCATACACAAATACGGGAGCAATAATTCTACTTTTACTATTAAAATTATATGAGAAATGGAGTAAGTAGTATGTTCTTTAGTAAGAAAAAATCTTTAGAAATATCCAACCAAGATGAGTTCGCCCCTCGAAGTGCACTTGGTCGTGGTTTTACATCAGTTCAAAGTGCTAAATCAGAATTATTTCAAAAGCATAAAGCATTTAATCCACTTAATTATCTCAATGAAAAGTATCAGTTTTTTGGTTTAGAAATTAGCTCACAAGAGCCTTATTACCTACCATATGAAGATAGTACTCATATTTTGTATTGTGGACCCACGAGGTCTGCCAAAGGGGTAGCTATTTCGCACAGAGTAATTGAAGCGATACATCAAGGTAAAGGTCTGATTATTATAGACCCAAAAAAAGATGATTTTTTGCCTCAGGTAATACAAGAACTACTTGAGAGAGAAGCCAGAACAAAGGATATGCTTATAGTGTCTTATCCTAACAACTTTGGGTATAGTGGTTTTGATAAAAATGACACCTCTTTAGAGTTTTCCAACAAGCTCATTGTCGCTCTTGATTTAGCACCAAGTGGGGACCCAAAATCAGATTATTACCGAAGAAATGAGAGAACCTTGCTTAAAAAGGTGGTAGATATATTTTTAAACACTTTACAAATACGAGATAGTAGCTTTGAGTTAAATTATAAAAGCTTTGCAAATTTTATCGAGTATTTACATTCTGATTTACTTGCAATGCAAAAATACAATAACGAAATATCAAAAAATAAGCCGAACATGGACTTAATCGAACAGTATTCTAAGCGATATTTTGATGTAAAAAGATTTACAGAGCTAGAGTTCGATTATGATGACATTTCAACATTAAAAGGTTTATATCAGACCGTTCTAGAATTGTGTGATGCCAATATATTTACAAATATAGATATTTCAGATTCACTATATAATGGAAAAATCATTTATATACAAGCGGACCAACTAGACGAAGCAAGTTTAAAAATGCTGAAAATTCTACAGGTAGATATAATTCAAAAAGCAAAGAAAAAAACTGCTAACTGTATTGTTATAGCTGATGAAGTAAGTTTCTATGCTACGAAAACACTTTCAGATAGTCTTTCAACTATTGCGGGATTTGGTGTACATTTTATCCTTGCTATGCAGGATTTAGCACAGTTAAATGATGAAGTTATAAAAAAACCAATTCTCTCAAACTGCCAAACTAAACTTTTTTATAAGAGCAGTGATATTGAAACATTAGAGTATATAGAGAAGCTTTCAGGATTAGAACTAGTAACCCAAACAACAAAACAAAACTCTACTACGACTATACGACAGGCTCAAGAGCCTTTGCTAAATATAACAAGGCTCAGAGCATTAAAAAGAGATAGAGTAGCTATTTTGATTGGAGAATCTTTAAATGCACCAGTTATTGTACAAACTTGGCATATTGAAGTTAAGCATAAATTTGATTGGTCAAAACATGATAAAAAATTATCTGAGATGAAAGTTACAAAGCTATTAAAAACTTTCAAAGTTGAACAAAAAAATGAGATGCTAAATGAGGATAAGCCAGAAGATAAAAAGGAATTATTACTATGATGACAAAACGAGATATCGAGATATTTAAATTCATCAACAAGTATGGAAAAAGTTACATAGAAGTATTGGCAAAATCATTTTTTACAAATGAACAAGTTGCTAGAAACCGTATGAATATTTTAGCGAAACAAAATCTTATAAGTTACTGGAATACTGGTCTAATGAAACCTAGAAGAGCAATAGTTTTAACAGCAGATACAAAATCAATGCTAGAAGATGAATATGAGATAGCTTCTAGAAACACAAAACTTAACCGTACAACAATTCATCATAATGTAATGGAGCAAATAGCAGGTTATCATTTGTCAAAAATTGGTAGCCTTGAAAGAACAACAGTGTACACACATAAAGATAAACTACATCATATTCCTGATTTTATCTTTACTAATGAGTCTGGAAATAAAATCAACATAGNMARTNGAATWKASARAAAMAKMAGMWSMWMRAWAKGWRMARYYKATGCAATCGGTCTCAAAAGATAATCCCGATGCAATCATATATGTTTTATCATCTAAACAGAAGATAAAAGTATATGCTTCTATTATGCCAAAATGGCATAAACTATTTTTTATTAGCATTGATGAGCTAATAAAAAACATAGAGCACACAGGACAAATCAAACCAACTCCGCAAGAGCAGAGTCTGTTTGAAACTCCCATTTAATAGCCTATTTGAAAGTTTGTTTAACCAGTAAACATACTTTTAAATAGATAGAACGGGATGAAAACCTCCTAAGGTCGGCTTTAATCCCTTCGGGGCACGTCAGGAGTAAACTCCCGACCCCGACAAGATATCGAGTGTTTGTTTATAACAAAAAATTAATACATAGTGAGTATTAGCATTTTCTTCTAATCAAAACTCGAACATCATCAATTTTATCTACGACTTGCTACCCAGCAACTAGCTATCTAAAATGAATCATTTACCTTATCGAGGTCTGGCGACACTAAAAATTTACATTCAGATTTTTTCAAAATCTCACATTATTTTTAGGCTCCTGACGTGCCCCTAACTCCGTTACGAGATTTTCAAAAAACCACCTTTAGAGGTGATTTCTTTAAAAACATCTGCTCTTCGTTATCTTCACAAAGTAATGAAAAACTTGTTTGTTTTTCTTTTATCTAATTTGTAGCTTTCACTTGCGTTCAATCTTTTTTTGATGATGAGTTTCTTTGAAACTTAAAACCCTTTTTAAACAATAGAATTTTTATGCACTGCATTACTTTTACAAAAATAAAACAAGTTTATATTTTTCTCTAAGCATAGTGCAATTTATTGTCTTTGTTCAAAAGGGCATTTAAGCCAAAAAGAACATGAGGAAGAGCAAAGAGAGTTTCACTCTATGAGTGCCAAATATTTTTAAAAACATTTGATAAAAGGATTAGAGAATGAGAGTATATATCACAGACCTAGAAGCTTATAATAACGGACATTTAGTTGGAGCTTGGCATGAACTACCAATGAACGAAGATTTACTAGCAGAGAGTATCGAAAATGAGTTGCAAAAGGGCAAAATAATTTGTAACTCTACACATCATCATGAAGAGTATTTTATTACAGATTTTGAATGTGACTACATGAAAATAGATGAATACGAGAGTTTGATAAAGCTAAATGAGATTGCTCAAAAGATGGATAACTTAGATGAAGCAGAAAGAACGGCTATAAAGCTAATGCTTGAAAACTATATAGTAAACTCTATAGATAAAGCCATTGAAAATCTTGATAGTATGCTTTGTACAGGTGAAGATAAGATGGAAGATATAGCTTATAATTCTATTGAAGAGTCAGGAGCATTACAGGGTATGACTGAGAGTTTACAGGGATATTTTGATTATGAGGCACTTGGTCGTGATATGGAGATTGAGGGGCACTACTTTAGGGATGATGAAAATATTTTATGGGAAAGTTTAATTTAAACTTTCCCATATTAACTTTATCTTGTGTTAAGTTTTGCTAAAATAGAAATTAATAAATTTTAATACTTGGAACAACTAAGATATGGCAAAAGCAAAACAAGAAGAATCAATAGAAAGACAACTATGGAAAGCCGCAGATAAACTGAGAAAAAATATAGATGCTGCAGAGTATAAGCATGTAGTGATGGGGCTTGTCTTTTTGAAGTATATCTCTGATAGTTTTGAAGAGCTTTATAACTCACTAAAAGCGGAAGAAAATATTGGTGCTGACCCTGAAGATAGAGATGAGTACAAAGCTGAAAATGTATTTTTTGTGCCACCTACTGCTAGATGGTCACATCTTCTTTCAAATGCAAAACTACCAAATATCGGAAAAATTGTTGATGAGGCTATGGATGTTATAGAAAAGGAAAATAACTCACTTAAAGGGGTGCTTCCTAAAGTGTTTGCAAGAGACAATCTCGATAGTAAATCGCTAGGTGGACTTATAGACCTTATAGGAAATATCGCCTTTGGAGATGCCAAAGCTAGAAGTGCTGATGTGTTGGGTCATGTGTTTGAGTACTTTTTAGGTGAGTTTGCACTTGCTGAAGGACAGCTAGGAGGACAATTTTATACACCTAAAAGTATAGTTGAACTTCTTGTAAAAATGCTAGAGCCATACAAAGGTAGAGTATTTGACCCTTGTTGTGGTAGTGGTGGTATGTTTGTACAATCAGAAAAATTTGTTACAGAACACCAAGGAAAAATAAACGATATTTCTATATATGGTCAAGAGTCAAACCAAACTACATGGCGATTAGCAAAAATGAACCTTGCCATTCGTGGTATAGATAGTTCACAAGTAAAATGGAACAATGAAGGCTCATTTTTAAATGATGCCCACAAAGATTTAAAAGCTGACTTTATCATAGCAAATCCACCTTTTAATGTAAGTGACTGGAGTGGTGATTTACTAAGGAATGATGGAAGATGGAAATATGGCACCCCACCAGAGGGCAATGCAAACTATGCATGGATACAACACTTTCTTTACCATTTAGCACCAACTGGAACAGCAGGATTTGTATTGGCAAAAGGTGCATTAACAAGTAATGCTTCAGGAGAGGATGAAATTAGAAAATCTCTTATTGAAGCTAATCTTATTGACTGTATAGTAAATCTACCAGCAAAATTATTTTTAAATACTCAAATTGCAGCTTCTATTTGGTTTATGAAAAGAGGAAGAACTACGAAAGATATTTTATTTATAGATTGTAAAAATATGAGTAGCTTAATCGAAGGAAGCAGAAAAACAAAAGAATTTTCACATGAAGAAACAAATGAAATAGCATCAATCTACCATAACTGGAAAACTAATTCTGATAATTATGAAGATATAAAAGGATTTTGTAAGTCAGCAAATATTGAAGAGGTAAGTAAACTAAACTATGTACTTAGTCCTGGGAGATATACAGGGCTAGCAAAAGTTGTTGATGAGTTTGATTTTAAAGATAGATTTGTAAGTTTACAAAAAGAATTGAAAGAACAGCTAGAAGAAGAACAAATACTTAATCAGAGAATTAATAATAATCTATCAAAAGTTATTATCGATGAGTAGATTTTTTGAAACTGATATAGGAATGCTTCCAATTGATTGGAGTATTTCTACAATTGGTGAAATAGCTGATGTTACTAAATTAGCAGGTTATGAATACACAGAACACTTCAAATATATTAAAGATGGAGAGATTATTGCCCTTAGAGCATTAAATGTTAGGGATGGCATTTTAGATTTATCCAATATTAAAAGAATTACGAAAGATGTATCTGAAAGATTACCTCGTTCAAAACTTTTTATAGGAGATATTCTATTTACATATATAGGTGCTAATATTGGGCAATTTGCATTAGTTGATAAAAATGATAAATATCACTTAGCACCAAATATTTGTAGAATYAGGTCAAATAAAGACTTTAATAAATATTTTCTATATAGTTATATTAGAACAGATATTTTTCAAAATGATTTAGAAAATTATAGTGGTGGAAGTTCTCAGCCAACTTTACCAATGAAAAATATCAGGCTTATAAAAGTTCCACATCCACCATTAAAAGAACAAAATTCTATAGTCGAAATAGTGAGTAGCATTGATGATAAAATAGACCTTCTCCTCCGCCAAAATAAAACTCTTGAAAAGTTAGCACAAACACTTTTTAGACAATGGTTTATTGAAGAGGCTAAGGATGAGTGGGAAGAAAAATCATTGAGTAAAATTGCTAATTTTTTAAATGGTTTAGCTTGCCAAAAATTTCCTCCTCTAAATGATACAGATAAATTACCAGTATTAAAAATTAAAGATTTAAAAGGTGGCATTAGTAATAGCTCAGATTGGTCTACAACTGATATAAAACCTGAATACATTATAGAAAGTGGAGATGTTATATTTGCATGGTCAGCTTCACTTATGGTGAAAATTTGGGATGGTGAAAAATGTATATTAAATCAACACCTTTTTAAAGTTACATCTGATGATTATCCTAAATGGTTTTACTATCAATGGTGTAAATATCATTTAGCAAACTTTATAGCAATTGCACAAGCTCATGCTACAACAATGGGACATATTAAAAGAGGTGATTTGGATAATGCTATATGTGTTGTTCCTACTGATGATGAAATGAAAGTGATGAGTGAACAAATAGTTCCGCTTATGGACAAAATGGAAAATAACTCAAAGCAGATTAAAACTCTTGAAAATATGAGAGATACACTTTTACCTAAGCTTATGAGTGGTGAAGTAAGAGTAATCTAATGGCTAATCAAATACCAAAAAGACAACATTATGTTCCGAAATTTTATTTAAAAGAATTTGCAACGAATGAAACTTATGGTAAAAAAGATAAAGCACAAATACATATATATGATTTAAAAAATGAAGAAAAATCTATACGAAATATAAAAACTATTGCATATGAACAATATTTATATTCACCAACAAATGAAGAAAATGCTAGGTCATCATATATGGAAGATAAATTAGCAGACCTTGAAAGCCTGATGTCTCTAATATGGAAAGATTTTGCAAATACTAGAATGGGATTATCACACTCTATGAAAAAAGGAATATCCCTTTTTATTGCTACATTAATTTTAAGACATCCTGATAATTTATATAAAAATAAAGAGATGAAGAATTTCTTATATACAGACATAATGAAACATATTCCAAAGGGTGAAACAAAATTTACATTTTCTGCTAATGGTCAAGAATCTATCATGGAAATTAAAGATATAGAAAATGGACTGAATGCATCTCAATATGATGAAAGCATGTTTTTTATCGAAAATATAGAGTATTTATCTAAAACTATTATCGAACAACTTATAAAAAAGAAATGGTCAATTATTGCCTCCAAAGAAAAGGTATTTATAACGAGTGATAGACCAGTAGTAATTTCAAACTCAGAAACAGGTTTATTGGGTGTTGGGTCTAAAGGTGTTGTCATTAGTTTACCTTTGAGTCCCACAAGACTTTTACGTTTAGAAGATAATATCAACAATGAAGAAGATTTAAGTGAATACCCTTTAAATGAAGGACATGCTCCTTTTTATAATAGCCCTATCTGGTCTAATGCATATCGGTATATTATAGGGCATAAAGATACTGAAGAAGTTATTGATGAAATTTATAATTATCAAGAAGAAAACAGAATAGACTTTCCTAGAGAGGTTAAATAATGGCTAATTTAAAATTCAATGAAAAACAGCTTTTTGAAAAACTTTTTGATAATGGTGGCTATGTATTAGATTTTAGTAATAGAACTTTTGAAGAGTTTTTTCAAGATTTTAAAATAGACATTTATTCAGATAAATACAATATGAACGGTGACTCCAAGATGAAAAGACTTAGAGCATTTTGGAGTATTGAAAATGACAAGTTAGTAGGTGAAGTTTTAGAAAGTTTACTAGAACTATCTAATAATATTGGTGAAGTAGAAACTAAAGATTATAAACAAGCCCAACATTATATAAATAGACTGCAAGGTAAAGAAACAACTGAACCAGTAGTCAAAAAAGAGTTTACAGAAAATGACTTTTTAAAACAAGAATTTGATCAAATAAACATATCACTACTTAAACTCGATTATAGTTTTGAAGAAATAATTAAACAAAGGATGAAAGAGATTGAACTCTCTTTAAATAGTGGAGCTTCATTATCTGTAATATTTTTATGTGGTAGTACACTTGAGGGATTATTACTAAATATAGCTACTCAAAATCCACAAAAATTTAACAAATCAAAATCAGCACCTAAGAGTGGTGATGGAAAAGTAAAAGCACTACATGATTGGACTTTAGATAGTTTAATTAATGTTTCTTATGACATCGGGATTATTAAACTCGATATTAAAAAATTTAGCCATACTTTGAAAAATTTTAGAAATTATATACACCCTAGACAACAAGCTTCTCAAAATTTCAATCCTGATAAACATACAGCAGAAATAAGTTGGAAAGTTCTACAAGCTACTATTGCTAATTTGGTTGGAGATAGATAATGACTAAAATAACAGAAAATGAAATAGAACTCTTTGCCATTGAACTTTTAGAAAAACAATGTTTTGAGTATCTTTATGTTCCAAACATAGCACCTAACAAAAAGACATTAACGAGGAATATTTTATGAGTATATACAGAAGTGATGAATATATCATATCTCTAGTGAGTGAACTACTTAAACAACCAAATGAGACAGAGTGGTTAGAGTTTAAGCACAACAACTGCGACAAAGAGATGATAGGTGAATATATCAGTGCATTGTCAAACTCAGCTGCACTCAATGGCAAGACTACTGCTTATATGATATGGGGTGTTGATGATAGTACTCACGAAATTTTAGGAACTATTTTTAAACCAAGTACAACTAGTAAAGGTAATGAAGCACTAGAAAATTGGTTGCTTAGACTTCTAACACCAAAAATTGAGTTTAAATTTTATGAAGTAAAGATAGAAGATAAAGATATAGTGTTGTTAGAAATAGCACCTGCACATAGAAACCCTGTAATATTTCAAGGTGTAGAGTATATAAGGCTCAACTCTCATAAAAAAAAGTTAAAAGAGCTTCCTGAAAAAGAGAGAGAACTATGGAGAGTATTTGACAAAATACCTTTTGAGAAACTAATAGCTGTAGATGATATAGATGAAGGTGAAGTTTTAGAGTATTTGGAATATACAAAATATTTTGAACTACTTAAACTTCCTTTACCTGAAAGTAGAGCTTCTATTTTAGAGGCTTTTGYAAATGATGATTTAGTACAAAAAGATGATAATGCAAAATACTCTATCACAAATTTAGGTGCTATTTTATTTGCAAAAGACTTAACAAAATTTACAAACCTAAAAAGAAAAGCTATTCGGGTTATACAGTATAAAGATAACACAAAGTTTGAAACAATAAAAGAGATTGAAGGTAGTAAGGGATATGCCGTAGGATTTGAAGGGCTTATCGAGTATATAAATAATCTTTTGCCATCCAATGAAGTAATCAAGCAAGCTTTTAGAGAAAATATACGAATGTACCCTGAACTTTCTATCAGAGAAGTAGTTGCAAATGCTATTATTCATCAAGACTTTTTTCAAAGTGGGAACTCTGTAATGATAGAGATTTTTACCAATAGATTTGAGATTACAAATCCTGGAATTCCATTGGTTGATACTCAGAGATTTTTAGACTCACCACCAAAATCTAGGAATGAAGCTTTGGCTTCTTTTATGAGAAGAATTGGTGTATGTGAAGAGAGAGGAAGTGGTGTAGATAAGATAGTTTTGCAAAGTGAGATATATCAACTGCCTGCACCAATATTTGAAACTAGAGATGGATATACTATAGCTATACTTTTTGCACATAGAGAGCTAAAAGATATGGATAAGCAAGATAAGATTAGAGCTTGTTATCAACATGCAAGTTTAAGATATATCCAAAGAGATAATATGACAAATACATCGCTCAGGGAACGATTTGGAATAGATACAAGAAATATATCTATGGCTTCAAAAATCATTAAAGATACTTTAAATGAAGAACAGATTTATATTTATGATGAAAGTGTAGGTACAAGAGCTAGAAAATATATTCCGTGGTGGGCAAAATAATGTTCTATTTGCTTCACCGTTGTTTCATTGAGAACTTAAAGTTTATTGAAATTACAGTTAACATGTCCCATAATTGGGGTTATTCACTTGATGACTTGCTTGATGATTGTTTGATTGGAGAAARAATATGAACAATAAAWTAACAGAAAATGAAATTGAACTTTTTTCTATTGAACTTTTAGAAAAACAAGGTTTTGAGTATATCTATGCTCCAAATATAGCACCTGATAGCCAAACTCCTATGAGAGAATCTTTTGAAGATGTTATCTTAAAAGAAAAACTTCAAAACTCACTTACTGCTATCAACCCCACTTTAGAATATGACCAAATAGAATATGCTGTAAAACAGATTGAAAGACTAAAAACAACAGAACTTTTAACTGATAATGAAGCCTTTCATAAAATGCTTACTGAGGGTATAACTGTTGAAGTTCAAAAAGATGGTGTAACTCGTGGGGAGATAGTAAAGCTTATAGATTTTGATGATATTTCAAACAATGATTTTGTAGTATCAAATCAATTTACTATCATAGAAAATGGTATCAACAAACGACCAGATTTAATCCTTTTTATAAATGGCTTACCGTTGGTAGTAATAGAGCTTAAAAATCCAGTAGATGAAAATGCTACGATTGGTTCTGCATATAAACAGATACAAACTTACAAAAGTGTCATCCCCTCTCTTTTTACTTACAATACTTTTTGTATCATAAGTGATGGACTAGAAGCAAAAGCAGGAACTATATCAGCAGGCTTAACTCGTTTCATGAGTTGGAAAAGTAGCGATGGAAAAAGTGAGGCTTCAAAGTTAATCTCACAAGTTGAAACTATGATAACTGGTATGTTAAACCCAGTAACTCTTTTAGATTTAATCCGTAACTTTATTGTTTATGAAAAAAGTACTAGAGAGGATAGTAAAACAGGTATAACTATCATAGAAACAGTTAAAAAACTAGCAGCTTATCATCAGTACTATGCAGTAAATAAAGCAGTAGCTAGAACGATAAAAGCAAGTGCAGTAGATGGAGATAAAAAAGGTGGTGTAGTTTGGCATACACAAGGGAGTGGTAAATCTCTCTCTATGGTGTTTTATACTGGTAAGATAGTCTTAGCCCTTAATAACCCTACGATACTTGTTATCACAGATAGAAATGATTTAGATGACCAACTCTTTGATACTTTCGCTTCATCTGCTAGTTTATTACGACAAGAGCCTATACAAGCAGATGATAGAAAGCATTTGAAAAAACTACTCAAAGTAGCTAGTGGTGGAGTTATTTTTGCAACTATTCAAAAGTTTCAGCCCCAAGAGGGAAATATTTATGATGAGCTATCAGATAGAAGAAACATCATTGTTCTAGCAGATGAAGCACACCGTACACAGTATGGATTTAAACCTAAAACTGTCGATGAAAAAGACAAAGATGGTAATGTTATAGGCAAAAAAATTGTATATGGATTTGCTAAGTACCTCAGAGATGCCTTGCCAAATGCTACTTACCTTGGATTTACTGGTACACCTATTGAAAGTTCAGATGTAAATACTCCTGCTGTATTTGGTGATTATGTAGATATTTACGATATTTCACAAGCTGTTGAAGATGGTGCTACTGTTAAGATTTACTATGAGAGTAGGCTTGCTAAAATTACTTTGAGTGATGAGGGAAAAGAGCTTGTAAAAGAGTTAGATAACGAACTTGAAGCTGATGACCTAAGTGAAACTCAAAAAGCCAAAGCCAAATGGACTCAACTTGAAGCACTTATAGGTAGTGAAAACAGAGTAAAAGAAGTAGCCCAAGATATAGTCTCTCACTTTGAAAAACGACAAGAAGTTTTTGATGGTAAGGGTATGATAGTCGCTATGAGTAGAAGAATAGCGGCTGAACTTTATAGTGAGATAATAAAACTAAAACCTGATTGGCATGATGATGATTTAACTAAGGGTGTTATAAAAGTTGTAATGACTGCAAGTTCAAGTGATGGTCCACTAATGGCAAAACATCATACTACCAAACAACAGAGACGAGATTTAGCTAATCGTATGAAAGATGTAAATGATGAGCTTCAACTTGTGATAGTTAGGGATATGTGGCTAACTGGATTTGATGCCCCATCTATGCACACACTCTACATAGATAAACCTATGAAAGGTCATAATCTTATGCAAGCAATAGCAAGGGTTAATAGAGTTTACAAAGATAAACCTGCTGGACTTGTTGTTGATTATCTTGGTATTGCTAGTGATTTGAAAAAGGCTCTTTCATTTTATAGTGATAGTGGAGGCAAAGGTGATCCAGCACTTGCACAAGAACAAGCAGTTGCACTTATGCTTGAAAAACTAGAAGTTGTTTCTCAAATGTATCATGGATTCCCTTATGAAAAATACTTTGAGGCAGATACAAGAGAAAAGTTATCTTTAATCCTTGAAGCTGAAGAGCATATATTAGGTCTTGAAGATGGTAAGAAAAGATACATTGATGAAGTAACGGCATTATCACAAGCCTTTGCTATTGCAGTTCCACATGATGAAGCTATGGATGTGAAAGATGAAATATCATTTTTCCAAGCAGTAAAAGCTAGACTTGTAAAATTTACTAGTACTAGTAGCAGTCAAAGCGATGAAGAAATAGAAACTACTATAAGACAAGTAATAGATAAAGCACTCGTAAGTGAACAGGTTATAGATATATTTGATGCCTCTGGAATTAAAAAACCTGATATATCCATACTGTCTGAAGAATTTTTAATGGAAGTTCAAGGGATGAAGCATGAAAATATTGCTCTTGAAGTTCTAAAAAAATTACTTAATGATGAGATAAAAACAAGAAAAAAAACAAATCTAGTACAAAGTAAATCTCTTATGGAGATGTTAGAAAACTCAATTAAAAAATATCATAACAAGATAATAACTGCGGCTGAAGTGATAGAAGAACTTATTGCCCTAAGTAAAGAAATTCATAAAATGGATGAAGAACCAAAAGAGATGGGGCTAACAGATTTTGAATATGCTTTTTATACTGCTATTGCCAATAATGATAGTGCTAAAGAGGTAATGGAAAAAGATGTACTTCGTGAACTTGCTGTTGTTTTGACTGAGAGAGTAAGGGCTAATGCTTCTATTGATTGGACTATTAAAGAGAGTGTTAGGGCTAAGTTAAAAGTTATCGTAAAGCGAACTCTACGACAGTTTGGTTATCCACCTGATATGCAGAAACTGGCTACTGAAACTGTTTTGAAACAGGCTGAGATGATTGCTAATGAATTGACCGGTGAGAAATAAAAGATAGGTAGCTAATCCATCTTTTATTTTTAGTTGAAGTTATATTTGTTGCTGAGTAAGGTATACAGTTTTATTGATACTGTATCCATTTGTGGCATATACACAAATCTCTTTGATTTATATTTATCTAATTTAAATATAAACTATACTTTTATTACAACAGCCCTTTATCAGATAGTAGGGCAACTTTATTAAAAAAATAAAGATTACGCTTTTTAGTACTTGTAGTCATTCTATAATGTATTTCTTTTTTCAATTTACCCTCCTTAATCTTATTCTGCAAAGCTTCAACAGATATGTCTAATATTCCAGCCGCTTTTATTTGCGTTTTAACACTAAACTTATCATGTAAATCAACTTCACCTAATCGTTCGAGGATTAAGCCTATTTTGGACTCAATCTTCTTATTACTTTTCTCTAAGCTGTCAAGCTTATTAAAAAGTATAGTAAAAGGATTATGAATTTCTTCCATAATCTTCATACTAAAAGTTAGTTATTGTATAAATTAGATTATTTATAGAAAAACTTTAAAGTGCATAGACACTTTCGAACTTACATAATATACATTTCAGTTCTCGTTTCTCTTGCTGGATGCTACATTGAATACTATTTGTATATCCAGTTCATTTTAATAATCAAAAGACTATATCTTCTATGTATTATTGCCAACTATAAGTCATTGTGTAGTTAGAATAAGATATGAATTTTGGTTATTACATTTGTTAAGCTAGTTACTTTTTTGCACGACTAACTGCAAGAGGTTCACTTAGTTATTTAAAATTTTGTTTCACTCAGATTAAGAAAACTACGAATAGTTAACTATAGTTTTTATTATCTCTTAAAAGTACTATCTATGGTTTTGTACTTTTTCTTAGGCTACTTTATTCTTTTGCACTGTAATGACAAGAGAATGACCTAGTTATTTTATTTAAGCTAAGAAAATTATGAATAATCAATCAAAGCTTTTTTCTTTTGTATGTTTTTAACTTCATTTTGTGAAGTTATCTAAACTTGCACGAAGTAATTCTAGCATTAAAAAAGTAAATAGTCAAAGGTTTATGCTCTATAGATTTCTATTCTGGGTAGCAATAGGGTAGCAAATAAAATATAGTGATTTCTTAAAAGTATAGTTTGAGTCGTATTTTATGGGTTTTATTGTATTGTGAAGTGGTGGACCCTCAGAGATTCGAACTCTGGGAGGTGTGACCCTCGCCGGTTTTCAAGACCGGTGCATTCGACCAACTCTGCCAAAGATCCACGTGTTGTATTAATAAGTTTTTACATTTTAAACTGGAGGTGCCACCCAGATTTGAACTGGGGATAGCAGCTTTGCAGGCTGCGGCCTTACCACTTGGCGATGGCACCAGTATCTTTCATTTCAATGGTGCCCGGAGCCGGACTTGAACCGGCACAGTATTGCTACCGGGGGATTTTAAGTCCCCTGCGTCTACCAATTTCGCCATCCGGGCATATGAATGAATTCACAGTTTACAATAATAAATGGAGCGGGAAACGAGGTTCGAACTCGCGACCCCGACCTTGGCAAGGTCGTGCTCTACCACTGAGCTATTCCCGCAATTTTTTCGCTTACTTTTTGTAAGTGAGCCGGAATTATAGCCGTATTTTTTTTAAATGTAAAGAGTTTTTGTAAGAAATTTTAAGAATCATGATATAATCGCATTTATATTTAAAGTAGAAGGAATTTTATGAAAAGTGATATTATAAAAAAAGGCTTTGATAAAGCCCCGCATCGTTCACTATTAAGAGCTACTGGACTAAAAGATGAAGATTTTGATAAGCCGTTTATCGGGATAGCTAACAGCTACATCGATATTATCCCTGGACATTTTTTCTTACACGAGTATGGTGAAATAGTAAAAGAAGCTATACGTGAGGCTGGTGGAGTCCCATTTGTATTTAATACCATTGGTGTTGACGATGGAATAGCAATGGGTCACGAAGGTATGTTATATTCATTACCATCACGTGAAATAATTGCAGATTCTATAGAGACTGTAATGAATGCTCACCAGCTTGATGCAATGATTTGTATACCTAACTGTGACAAAATAGTTCCAGGTATGATTATGGGTGCATTACGTGTAAATGTTCCAACTGTATTTGTATCAGGTGGACCTATGGCAGCTGGACATAAGGCTGATGGTACACCTATTGACTTAGCTACAGCATTTGAGGCAGTTGGTCAACATGCTGAGGGTAAGATGACTGATGAAGAACTTTATGAGATAGAATGTGAAGCTTGTCCATCTGGTGGTAGCTGTTCAGGTATGTTTACAGCAAACTCTATGAATACTTTATGTGAAGCTATGGGCATAGCCCTTCCCGGAAATGGAACTATATTAGCGATGACACCTGAGCGTATAGCTCTTGTGAAAAAAGCAGCTAAACGTATAGTTGAGTTAGCTAAAGCAGAAGATCCAAAATATAATATGAAAAATATTTTAAATGAAAAAGCTATACATAATGCCTTTGTTGTAGATATGGCTATGGGTGGAAGCTCAAACACTGTACTTCATTTACTTGCTATAGCTAGAGAGAGTGATGTTGATTTTCCGATAGAAAAAATTAATGAAATAGCTGATAATGTAGCCCATATTGCAAAAATATCTCCATCTTTAACTACAGTTCATATGGATGATATTAATAGAGCTGGTGGTGTAAATGCAGTTATGAAAGAGGTAAGTAGACGTGGTGGTAACTTACACTTAGATTCCTTATTAATAACTGGTGAGACTTTAGGCGAAAGAATTAAAGATGCAAAAATCTTAGATGAAAATATCATCCATACAAATGAAAATGCTTATTCACCAGTTGGCGGATTATCTATTTTATTTGGAAACTTAGCTACACAGGGTGCTGTAGTTAAAACTGCTGGAATTTCAGCAAATATGCGCCAATTTAAAGGTAAGGCTATCTGTTTTGATTCTCAACCAAAAGCTATAGCTGGAATTATGTCCCACAAAGTAAAAGCTGGGGATGTAGTAGTTATCCGTTATGAGGGACCAAAGGGTGGACCTGGTATGCAAGAGATGTTAGCTCCAACTTCTCTTATTATGGGTATGGGTCTTGGTGAGAGTGTAGCTCTTATTACTGATGGACGTTTCTCGGGTGCTACACGTGGTGCTAGTATTGGTCATGTATCTCCAGAAGCAGCTGAGGGTGGTTTAATTGCACTTATTGAAGATGGTGATGAGATTGAACTAGATACAGATAAGCATCTATTACAACTTAATGTTAGTGAAGATGTATTAGCTAAAAGAGCTAAGGCATATGTGCCACATAAAAATGAAGTAAAATCAAAGTGGCTTAAACGATATCAACTTTTAGTTTCAAACGCATCATGTGGTGCTGTTTTAAAAACAGAATTATAAAATATATAGGAATATTATAAGTGAATGCAATAGCAATAAAACATAATGATCAAATAATTGACTTACAAACTGCTCAGCAACTTGGTTTTGAGGGTGAACAAATTCATCTTGATAATTCAGCTGATTCTTTAGAGGTGCTTCGTCACTCTACTGCACACTTAATGGCTCAGGCTATTAAGTCTCTTTATCCAGACGCAAAGTTTTTTGTAGGTCCTACTGTCAAAGAGGGTTTTTATTATGACTTTAAAACCAAATCCGAGATTGGTGAGGGCGACTTAAAGAAAATAGAAAAACAAATGTTAGGTTTCGCGAAGAAAAAATACCCAATAGAAAAATATGAAATATCTATGGATGAGGCAAAAGAAAAGTTCAAAGATGATCATTTAAAATTAGCTGTAATGGATAGAATTACTGATGATACTGTATCTATATACAAGCAAGGTGAGTTTGAAGACTTATGTCGTGGACCACATTTACCTTCAATTGGTCTCATTAGATACTTTAAACTTACCAAAATAGCTGGTGCATATCTTGGAGGTGATTCTAAAAATGAGATGTTAACTCGTATATATGGCATAGCATTTGCAGATAAAGAATCTTTAAAAAATCATTTAACTATGCTCGCTGAAGCTGAAAAGCGTGATCATAGAAAAATTGGTAATGAGATGAAGTTATTTACTTTTCGTGAAGAAGTTGGGGCAGGTTTTCCTATCTGGCTTCCAGCTGGTGGACGTCTTCGTGCTCGTTTAGAGGCTTTATTATTTAAAGCTCATCGTAAACGTGGATATGAACCAGTACGTGGACCTGAAATGTTAAGAGCTGATCTTTGGAAAGTATCTGGACATTACCAAAACTATGGTGAAAACATGTATTTCACTAATATTGATGATATAGAATTTGGTGTAAAGCCTATGAACTGTGTTGGGCATATTAAAGCTTATGAGCATGATTTACATTCATATCGTGACTTACCTATTAAGTATTTTGAGTATGGTGTAGTTCATCGTCATGAAATGACAGGCGCATTACACGGACTTTTCCGTGTACGTGAATTTACTCAAGATGATGCACATATCTTTTGTACAGTTGATCAAATAGAGGAACAAATTACAGAAGTYGTTGATTTTGTTGATAAACTTATGACAGCCTTTGATTTTGAGTATAAAATGATGATATCAACTAAACCAGAAAAAGCTGTTGGAGATGCTGAAATTTGGAAAAAATCTGAAGCAGCTCTAGTTGGTGCAATGAATGCAAACAACCTTGCTTACGAGATTGATGAGGGTGGTGGAGCTTTTTATGGTCCAAAAATTGACATTAAAATTACTGATGCTATTGGACGTGAATGGCAGTGTGGAACTATACAGTTAGATAACAATTTACCTGAGCGTTTCGCCCTTGAATACACTGGTGAGAATAATGAAAAAATTCAACCAGTAATGATACATCGTGCTATTTTAGGGTCTTTTGAGCGTTTTATTGGAATTTTAACTGAGCATTATGCTGGTGAATTTCCAATGTTTATCGCTCCAACTCAGGTAGCTATTGTTCCAGTTGCCGAGACCCATAAAGAATATGCTAAGCTGTTATCAGATAAACTTATCGATATTAATGCCGATAGTGAAATCTATGCTAAAAACGATTCTTTAAATAAAAGAATCCGTACAGCCGAAAAAACTCGTGTACCAATGATCGTAGTTATTGGTGATGAAGAGATAAAAAATAAAACTATATCTGTTCGCGATAGAAGAACTAGAGAGCAATATACTTTAAGTGAAGATGAATTTCTAACACTTATACAAACTAAAATAAATGAGGTAAATTTTTGAGTAAAAAAACTGACCGCGTCATAATGAATGACGATATCCGTGTTGATGAACTGCGTTGTAATATAGATGGAGGGGAGTCTTTAGGAATAATTTCTACTGATGAAGCTATGAATAAGGCAAACGAATTAGGGTTAGATTTAGTTCTAATCGCTCCAACAGCTAAACCACCAGTTGCTAAAATCATGGACTATGGTAAGTATCGATACCAAGAAGAGAAGAAACTTAAAGAGCAAAGAAAAAATCAGGTAAAAATCGTAGTTAAAGAGATTAAACTATCTGTTAAAATTGCTGAGAATGATGTAATGTACAAGGTAAAGCACGCAAGAGAGTTTTTAGAAAAAGGATTCCATGTTAAGTTTCGAGTATTTCTCAGAGGTCGTGAAATGGCTCATCCAGAAGCTGGTAAAGAAGTTCTTTTAAGAGTTTGGCCAATGGTTGAAGACCTTGGTGTAATGGAAAAACCACCAAAATTCGAAGGTCGTTACTTTAATATGTATGTAATACCTCAAAAATAGTGATAATAGATTAACTAAGAGTCTTTATAGACTTTTTAGTTATATTAATTTAACTTTAATCATATTTAATGATATAATAGTCTCAACTTAATTTAAATAAGGGGCTTATTATGTATACAGCTGCAATAATTACTTTCTTGATTGTATTTACATTAGTAATGATTGGTTTATATCTTGCTGGTAGACAAGAGAGTGTTGAAAAAATACTTGATGCTTTAATAGTAGATATAAATACGTATTCAAATGAGGTTAATAGCCATTTAAAAGAGACTATAGCTAGCGCTAGAGATTCATTAGATAGGTTTGATAAACTGCAAAATCTTAGTGAAAAAGAGTTTTTAAGAGAAGAAAAGGTTATAAAAGATTTAATAGCTGAATTATCAACTGTTAAGGCAGGACTAGTAGAGGCATAGATTAAATCAATTGATTTTTGATAAACTCTATATAATGCCCCTCTTCATTTTCTAGTTCTTCATGGCTACCTTGTTGAACTATTTTTCCCGCTTCTAGTACATATATAATATCTGAATTTTTAACTGTACTGAGCCTATGAGCTATTGTTATTACGGTTTTATCTTTTAAAACTTCTTGAATTGCTGTATTTAGTTTTGCTTCTGTATGTACATCAAGTGCAGATGTGGATTCATCAAATATTACTATACTTGGGTTAGCTATAATCATTCTAGCTATACTTATACGTTGTCTTTGTCCTCCAGATAAACGTATACCATGCCTGCCAACTATAGTATCTATTCCATTTTCCATCTCATCTACAGTTTGTTTGAGTTGAGCGATTTCTAAGGCCTTATTTATCTCTGCATTACTTATATTTTCATCACCCATAGTTATATTAAATCTAAGTGTAGAGTTAAACAGTATAGGCATTTGCAATACTAAAAATATTTTTTCTCTAAGTGAACTTTTTTTTATATCCTCTATATTTATATCATTGTATGTAAGTGAACCATTGTTTTTTTCGTAAAAACCTGATATAAGCTGAGCTAAGGTGGTTTTTCCACTACCACTAGCACCAATTAGGGCAATTTTTGAGCCATGTTTAATGTTTAAACTAATGTTTTTAAGTGTATACCTATTTTTAGTATATGAAAAGTTTAGATTTTTTATAGAGATATCTAATTGATTAGATTCTATCTTTAAGTGGGCAGTGTTTTCAGTATTTAGCTCTAAAATTTTATTTATACGTTTTAGTGCACTTTGTGCAGATGCATATGTATACTGTATAGATAATATATCTTGAATAGGTGTCATAAGGAACCATATATATCCAAGCATTGCAAACATCATACCTATGCTTAAATCACTATATGCTACTAACAATAAGCCAGATGCACGTAAAATCTCAAACATTACTAAAAATATTGTATAAGAAAATTTTTCGTATGCTACACTTTTATATCCAAACTCATTTGAAGTATTTTGGATTTTTTTTGCATTATTCACAGCATTTGTAAAAAAGAAGTTCTCTTTATTGCTTGCTTTAATTTGACCGTATAGTTCTAAAGTTTCACCTACATTATTTTGAAACTCTTCAATAGCCTCATTTTCTTGTCTTTTTAAATCTCCAATCTTTGAAGACATTTTTTTTGTCATTATAAATATAAGTGGTTGGATAGTTAAAATCATAATTCCAAGAAGTGGGTCTATTATAAGCATAACTATACCTACAGCTATAAGGGTTAAAACTGATGATATAAAACGGCTAATACTTGTAATAATAAAAGCATCTAAGGTATTTACATCTGTAATAAGGTTTGAGGTAATTGCCCCACTACCAAGAGTTTCATACTCATTCATTGATGCTGTTTTTAAATGAYTTATTAAAGTTTTTCTAATACTATAACTTACATACTTAGATATTTTTGTAAATATTTTTGTAATAACTACACTGAGTAGATAATAAGTTAAACGTAAAAATATAACAGCTATGGTAACTATAGCTATATAATAAAATGCAGTAGTGCCATGTAAGAAATAATCTATAGTATTTATTATAGTTGCAGGTTTATTTAATAAAACTTCATCTACCATTATTGGTAACATTATAGGTATCGGTATACTAACTAATATAGCTAAAATTGTAACCAATTGCCCATATATAAGAGATTTTTTGTTTTGAAGAATAAGTTCAAATATTGTTTTTATTGTAATTTGATTATTCTTCATTATTTTATAAAGTTACAAACTTTTACTTAGTTATTTTTGCTTTTAGTTCATCTTCGCTAAGTGCACCAGTTACGTATTTAATAACAACCTTATCCTCAGTTTCATTTATATACCATTCAGCTATATGACTACTTTCTAAGTTTTTTAATTTTTTTATAGATAGTTCAGATTGTTTAAGGTAAAGAAAAGAATGTTTAATAGGATTTTGTAGTTTAAACGTCCATAATAACCAAAGAGTAGCTATAACAGCTACACTGATACCARTAGTCTCTCTGTCTGTATATGTTAATAATAAACCAGCTGAAGTACCACCAATAAAAGTTGCAAAATAGGCTACAGAGTTTGAAATTCCAAGTGCTGCACCTTTTTGGTGAACTTTTGCAAACTTTGTAATCATTGATTGAACTAAGGGCTCCATCATATTAAATGCTACAAAAAATAGTACTACACCAACTATAAATACTGTACTAGACTGTGTAAGACCCATAATTAAAAACGAAGTTATAAAAAGTATAATTGATACTAAAAATATTTGTTTAGGTTTATTGTGCTTCTCGCCAAATACGGCAGCTGGACCCATTGCTATTAAGCCAAATATCATTGCTGGTAAATAAGCCTTGTATAAGTCAGCTGTACTCCATTGRAAATCAGCACTTGTAAGAATAATAGGGATAAGTACAAATGCTACAGTCATAAGACCTTTTTGCATAGCATTAATGATTATCATATTTAAAAGATTAGAATCTTTTAATATATCTGAAGTCTTAGTAGTTGCATGATATATATGCTTTATTCTTGGGGGAGTTGGCACCTTAGTAAATAATAAAATAATTGCTAAAATTGATAAAACAGCTGTAATAAAGAAAAGTGATTCAAGACCATATGCTGCAGCAATGACTGGACCAAGACCCATAGCTAAAGCAAAACTCAAGGCGATAGATGCACCCATGATAGCCATAGCTTTACCTCGTATTTCTTCTTCAACTAAATCAGAAATCATTGCAGTAATAACAGAGCCAATAGCTCCAGCACCTTGAAGAAAACGACCTAACATAAGTGTGTGTATATCAGTTGAATATGCACAAACAATTGAACCAATTAAAAAGATAATAAGACCAACTAAGATAGTTGGTTTTCTACCAATTTTATCACTCATTAAACCAAATGGGACTTGAAAGATTGCTTGAGTTAGTGCATATCCACCAACTACTACACCAACTAAAAGAGGTGTAGAAGCATCTAAACCTAATGCGTAAACAGAAATAACTGGTAATACTAAAAATAAACCTAAAAACCTAAGTGATAGAATTGCCGAAAGGGGTAATACTTTTTTAAACATTTTTCACCTTAAATACTGTATTAATTTCGTAATTATATATAAATTATTGTTTATGCAAGCTTTGTATATACTAAAATAAATAAGTATTCAATATAAATTAAGTTTGTTATATTAGTTGTAATTTTTAAGTTAACTGTATGTTAAGTGTTATATAATTTAATAATATTATTATACATTGGAATTAGAATGAATAGCTTATTAATTTTTTTATCTTCTTTAGCAGATACAGATACAAATACTAAAGAAGAAAAAAGACAGCATACGTTTTTGATATATATTGGTATCTTGATGAGTTCGGGTGCAGTATTATGGGGTAGTATCTCTATTGTATATGGTTTATATTTTCAGTCAATTGTACCATTTGCGTATATAATTATTACAATATTTAATTATATTTATATGTTTTACACAAAAGACTTTAACAAATCTCAGGCTCTACAACTTTTTATCAGTATTATATTGCCATTTTTATTTCAATTATCACTTGGTGGTTTTGTATCAAGTGGGGCAGTAGTACTTTGGTCTTTGTTAGCAATTTTTGCGTCTTTTACATATAAAAAAAATAAAGAAATTATGGTTTGGTTATTTTTATTTATATTCTTAATTATAGCAAGTGGCTTACTTGATAGTACTGTAATTGTTTTTGCTCCAGATATTCAATATCATATTAGTATTACATTTTTTGTAATAAATATAATTTTAGTATCAGGTATTATATTTACACTTTTTTATTATTTCGTAGGAAGCGAAAAAAAATTAAGATTATCTTTAGAAGAAAATCTGCTATATGTGAAAAAAGCACAAAAAAGTTTAGTTGAGGGTGAAAAAATGGCTTCATTAGGTCGTTTAGTATCTGGTGTTGCACATGAACTAAATACTCCAATAGGGGTAGGCGTAACTGCAGCTTCACATCAATATAAGTCTTGCATAAATTTTTTTAAATTATACGAGCAAAAGAATGTGAAGGAAAAAGACTTTATAAAGTTTTTAGATGTCTCAAGAAGTTCTAGCAAATTAATTTTAGAGAATTTAGAACATGCTGCTAATTTAATAAAATCATTTAAGTTAATATCAGTTGATAAAAGTTCAGACTATTTGAGTAAAATAAACGTAAAAGAATATTTGAATAGTATAGTTTTGTCCTTAAATAATATGTTTAAAAAAACAAAACACAAGGTAGAAATAATATGTCCAGATGATTATGTTATAAATTTTAAAGCAACTCTTTTGACTCATATGATTACAAATTTAATAGAAAATTCAATAATTCATGGTTTTGAAAATATAGAATCTGGATTGATTTTAATTAAAATCAATAATGATGATAAAAATTTTAAAATATTTTATAGTGATAATGGAGTAGGTTTAAGTAGCGAAGGAAAAGTAAAATTTTTTGAACCATTTTATACAACTAAAAGGTATAAGGGTTGTAGTGGTCTTGGTGCGCATGTTATTTTTAACATAGTCTCAAACTCATTAAATGGTGAGATAAGTATAGTTGAACAAAAATGTGTAGGTTTGGCATTTCAAATAAATATACCACTAGAAGGAAAAAATAATGTTTGATGATGATTTTTTAACTTTTGTAGATTCTAAGCAAGAGGAAAAAAAAAGTTCTTTAAAGTATAAAGTTTTAATTGTAGATGATGAAGAATCTGTACATGCAGTTACAAAACTAGTACTTGGTAGTATGAGTTTTCAAGGTAGAAGTCTTGAAATGTTTCATGCATATTCAGCTAAAGAGGGTGAAGAAAAACTTGTAGAGATTGATGATATTGCTGTGATTTTATTAGATGTAGTAATGGAGACTGATACAGCTGGTTTGGATTTAGTAAAGATTATTAGAGATAAGTTAAAAAATAAAATAGTTCGAATTATATTAAGAACGGGACAACCAGGGCAGGCTCCAGAGGAAGAAGTTATAGTAAATTATGATATAAATGATTATAAAAATAAGTCAGAACTTACTACAGAAAAACTTTTCTCAAGTATAGTGACAGCTCTTAGATCATATTCAGATATTATTAAAATTGAAAGAAATAAAATAAGTTTAGAAAAGGTATTAGCCTCAACTTCTTTTATAATAAATCTACACTCCTTAGATACGTTTTTTTCTGGTTTGATGGAGCAGATAGTATCTCTAACAAATAATGAATGTTCATTAAAAAGTAATTGCGTATCTGTATACATGTCTTTTTATAAGGATAATAAATTGACTTTTAATACTGGGACGGGCATATTTAAAGAAAAGTCTAAACGTACAAATCTATTTGATACTAAGTATAAAGAAGTTGTCTCGCAAACTTTAAATAAGCGTGAAAATATAAAAACAGATGAATATTATACAGTATATCATCATAATGAAGATAATACAGCACTATTAATGCTTTTTGAAGGTGATATAAATTCTATAAATATTGAAGATAATTTATTAAATATTTTTGTTAAAAATATGGCAATTACATATGATAATCTAATTATGAGCAACGATATAAAAGAGAGTCAAAAAGATACAATTTTTATGTTGAGTGAAATGGCTGAACAGCGTTCACGTGAGATGGGTAAACATGTAAAAAGAGTAGCTTATTTTGCTAAAGAGATAGGTGAAGAGTTGGGTCTAAGTAAAAATGAAGTTGAGGAATTATTTATAGCTGCACCCATGCATGATATTGGTAAGATAGCTATAGCTGATAGAATTTTAAAAAAACCAGGTAAACTAGATTATGATGAATTTGAAATTATGAAACTTCACTCACAAAAAGGTTACGACTTACTTAAAAACTCTGAGAAACGTTTGATGAGGACAGCAGCTGTAGTTGCACATGAACATCATGAGCGTTTTGATGGTCATGGTTATCCACAAGGATTAAGTGGTGATAAGATTCATATATATGCTAAGATAACTGCAATTTGTGATGTTTTTGATGCTTTAAGTTCTAAACGTGTATATAAAGAGGCATGGCCGTTGGATAAAGTATTGAATTTAATAAAAAGTGAAAAAGGTAAACAGTTTGATCCTAAAGTAGTTGATGCTTTTTTAGCAAGATTAGGTACAATTCTAGAGATACTTGAAGAGTATAAAGATAATATTTCAGATGAAGCCTTTATTTTTGAAGAGTAGGATATAGTAGTTTAAAAAAGGGAGACTATGAGACTAGTGTTGGCTACCTCAAATAAGGGTAAGGTTAAAGAGATTAAAGCCTTATGTAAAGATTATGAAGTGATTCCATATAGTGAACTTATAGAAGAGTTTGAGATTATTGAAGATGGAGATACATTTAAAGAAAATGCACTTATAAAAGCAAGGGCTGTATTTAAGGCATTAAATACAGATGATGTAATTGTCTTAGCTGATGATAGTGGTATTAGTGTAGAGGTAGTGGGTGGTAGACCTGGTATTTTTAGTGCTAGACATGCTGGGTCTGATGCTAGTGATAAAGATAATTTATATAAACTTATAGAAGATATAAAAGCTACTGGACATGAGAATTCACCCGCATTTTATACAGCAGCTATAGCTATAGTTACAAAAAAATCAGAGTTTACTGTACATGGATGGATGTATGGTACAGCTTTATCCAAAGCAGTTGGTGATGGTGGTTTTGGTTATGACCCTATGTTTATACCACTTGGATATAAAAATACTTTAGGTGAATTAGATGATGATATAAAAAGAAAACTATCACATAGAGCTAAGGCTTTAAAACTGGCTAGGATTATCTTGGCTAGTTTATAAAAATTTACAACTTAGATTATAAAATGCGAATTCTAAGTTGTCTAATAAAGCAAAAAATTTTGAATTGTATAAAATAATTGTTTGCATAATATATCCTTTGAAATAAAAAGTTCATAAGGCTTCAATTTTAATATTTCAGTTTATTACAAGCAATTATTATTCCAAATTTATAATGATTATTAAAAAATGATAAGTAAAATTATTCCAAAAATAATACGATAAATACCAAAAAATACAAATGTGAATTTTTCTAAAAATTTTAAAAACAGTTTAATAGTAAGATAGGCTACTATAAATGAGACTATAAAACCAATGCCTAGATTTAAAAAACTTTCATYTGAAAATTCTTTATAGTGTTTACTTAAGTCGTAAAATGTTACAGCTGAGATAACTGGGAAGGCTAATAAAAAACTAAATTCAGCACTAGCTTTTCTTGATAAGCCAACTAATAGGGCACCAATGATAGTAGATCCAGCTCTGGATGTACCAGGTATAAGTGCAAAAACTTGAGCGAAACCAATAATCATTGATTGTTTCAGAGTTATTTTTTCTATATCATCTAATCTTTTTTTTTCTTCTTTGATAAAAACCTTCTCAACTATTAAAAAAACTACACCACCAATAATAAACATTATAGCTACTATATTTATACTAAATAAGTTTTTTATAAAAGAAGAAAATATAAAACCAACAAAACCAATAGGCAAAAAGGCTAAAAAAACTTTAGTCCAAAGATCTAGTTTTTTAATAGTAAACTTATCCCTATAATTAAAAAAAACTGCCAAAATAGCAGCGAATTGGATAATAACTTCGTAAGCTTTTGTTATATTTGTTTGTTGTATACCTAAAAATTGACTAGCTACTATTAGATGTCCAGTTGAAGATATTGGTAAAAATTCTGTAAAGCCTTCAATAAGCCCAAGAATAATAGAATCGGAGATAGTCATATATAACCTTTTTAGCAATTTAACTGCAATATTAACATAAAATTTAAAGGGGGAATTTTTACTTTCAAGTTATTTTGATATAATACGAGGTTTTAATAAAATATAAACTTCTAGGATTTTTTCATGTTACTATTTACGCCTGGACCAACTCCAGTACCTCAAAATGTTCGTAATGCAATGAGTGATGAGACTATGCATCATCGTACACCAGAATTTGAAGCAATTTTTGAGAAAACTCGAAAATATCTTTTTAAGCTTTTTAATACGGATGAAGTGATTATGCTTGCATCGACTGGAACTGGCGCTATGGAAGCTGCTGTAATTAATTTATGTCATMATNCYCTAYNNAGCSTANAWCTYWKKWARRYYYSNAKASMRCTTTGGCAAAATTGCTGTAGCTAACGGTTTAAAAAATGTAGAGATTAAAAATGAATGGGATACTCCAGTATCTGTAGATGCTGTTTTAGAGGCTGTTAAGTTAAATCCAGACATTGATGCAATCGCCGTTCAAATATCTGAATCAGCTGGAGGTTTACGTCATCCCGTTGAAGAACTTGCAAAGGCTGTAAAAGAGATAAATCCTGATATTATGATAATTTCTGATGGTATTACTGCTGTAGGTGTTGAAAGAATTGATGTGACAAATATAGATTGTTTGATAGCTGGTAGTCAAAAAGCTTTAATGTTACCCCCAGGATTGTCTATTTTAGGTTTATCAAACAAGGCTATAACTAAACTTGGAGTTGGTAAGGGCTATTATTTAAATCTTGCTTTAGAGATTAAAAAACAAAGGCAAAATACTACTGCATACACAGCTACTACTACTTTAATCATTGGACTATTAAAAGTTTTAGAGACTATTGAAGAAAATGGTAGTTTAACAAGACTTTATGGAGAGACAGCCTGCCGTTCAAAAGCTGTAAAAAGAGCTTTAGAAGCTATAGGTCTTAAATCTTACCCTTTAACTCCAGCAAAATCTATGACAACAATTATTGATGAAAATGCTTCAGAGATTCGTAAACTTCTAAAAGAAGAATTTGGTGTAAATGTAGCTGGTGGTCAGGAGCATTTAAAGGGTAAAGTTTTTAGAATAAACCAGATGGGACTTATAAAAACTTATGAGATGGCATGGGTTGTAAATTCAGTAGAACTAGCTCTTGCAAGACTTGATCTTCGTAAGTATGATGGTACTGCAAATAAAGTATTTAATGAGGTTTTTTTTGGACTGGATGCTTAAATGATTTTGGAAGTATTTTCAGAACAGATTTTCAAGGTTGGTATATAAATGATTTTGGAACATGAAATTCCTAATGGAAGTAAACTTTATTTTGCTAAGTCTGCAAAACTAAAAAGAGAGATAGAAAATATTGCTTCAAGTATCTTAGATTCTAATGGTTATGAAGAGATTGTTAGTCCAATTTTTTCTTATCACCAGCACCTAAGTATAGCTGATGAAAAAGAATTAATTCGTATAAATGATTCAAAAAATAACTCTATATCTTTACGTGCAGATTCTACTATTGATGTAGTGAGAATTATAGAAAAAAGATTAGGTAGAAATACACAACAAAAGAAATGGTTTTATATTCAACCAGTTCTGCGTTACCCAACCGAAGAGCAGTATCAAGTTGGTGTTGAGTTTATGRRTRAGNWRAAMMWATYWTYAKWWKWWMATWWAGCNATAGATATTTTTGATAAACTTGAAGTATCTCCTCTTATACAAATATCTAATATGAAGATACCTCATATAGTATCTTCACTTTTTGATGATTTAAGTTTAGATGACTTTAAACATGTAAATATAGAAAAGTTTTTAAATCTAAAAGTTGAGTGGTTAAATAAACTTGTATATCTTCAGCATGTAGAACAAATAGATGAATTAATCTCTATAGTTCCAGATGAGTTAAAAGTTGAACTTTTAAAAATGAAAGAGTTATGTGAAGAGATAGCTTGTAAAAATAGTGTATTAGCCCCTATGTATTATGCAAAAATGCTTTATTATGATGAACTATTTTTTAGAAGTATACTTGGCAATGAAGTTTTTGCCAGAGGTGGAAAATACAATAATAATAATGTAAGTTCAGTAGGCTTCGCAATATATACAGATACAATAATAGAAGAGAAAGTGCAGTGAAAATCTACTTCTTTTCGGCTACATATTAAAAATGTAAGCTCGTTAAAGAGATTTACACTATAAAATATAAATTAAAGAGAGATTATGAAAGCAGATTTAATAGTTGGTATCCAGTGGGGTGATGAAGGTAAGGGTAAAATAGTAGATAGATTAGCATGTGAATACGATATGGTTTGTAGAAGTCAAGGTGGACATAATGCTGGTCATACTATCTGGGTAGATGGTGTTAAATATGCACTACACCTTATTCCTTCAGGCGTATTAAATCCTAATGCTATAAATGTTGTTGGAAATGGTGTAGTTCTTTCTCCAGAATCAATTATAAAAGAGATGGAACAGTTTGAAGGTCTTGAAGGCAGACTGTTTATATCTAATAAGGCTCAGTTAAACCTTAAATATCATGCTTTAATTGATCAGGCTAAAGAGAGACTAAAAGGTGATAAGGCTATTGGTACTACTGGTAAAGGAATTGGACCTGCTTACTCTGATAAAATAAATCGTATTGGTTTTAGAGTTGGTGAGTTGCTAAATCCTGTAAAACTTTGTGCATCTATTTTAGAATACTTTGCACAAAATCACCAAGTATTTGATATATATGATATAAAGACTCCATCTGCTAGTGAACTTTTAAAAGAGCTTGAATTTTATAATGTAAAACTAAGTCCTTTTATTACAGATACTACTCAGATGGTATGGCGCGCTTTAGATAAAGAAAATAAACGTGTATTACTTGAGGGTGCACAGGGTACATTACTTGATATTGACCATGGTACATATCCTTATGTAACATCATCTGCAACTGTATCTGCTGGTGCATGTACAGGTTTAGGTATTAATCCTAAGGATATTGGCAAAATTATTGGTATAGTTAAAGCATATTGTACACGTGTAGGTAATGGACCATTTCCAAGTGAAGATTTAGGTGATGATGGGAAACGTTTAGGTGAGCAAGGTCATGAGTTTGGAACTACAACTGGACGTGCTAGACGTTGTGGTTGGTTTGATGCAGTTGCAACTCGCCATGCATGTAGACTAAATGGTGTAGATGAATTAGCTTTAATGAAGTTAGATGTACTTGATGGTTTTGATGAAGTTAAACTTTGCGTAGCTTATGAATATAATGKTAAAGAGATTGATTATATGCCAGCTGACCTAGAAAATGTAATACCAGTTTATAAAACTTTTAAAGGTTGGAATAATTCAGTTGCTGTGAAAGAATTTGATAAACTTCCTTCTAATGCTCAAGATTTTGTAAAAACTATTGAAGAAATTTCTAAAACGAAGGTTGGTATAATTTCTACATCACCTGAGAGAGATGATACAATTATCTTATAATAGATTCCAAATCAAGTTTGGAATGACGAGAGTAGTTTTTCAAAAAGCATAACTTTGTCATTCCAAACTTAATTTAGGATCTAATAACTTTGTCGTCCTAAACTTGATTCAGAATCTAAAAGGAATTCACAGTGAAAACTCGCTTTACTTCATTAGTTAAACTTAAAAAAAATAAAATGGAAAAAAGTGAGAGGGTCGTTTTACAAGCAAATGCCGACTTAAACTCAGCCTCAATAGCTTTAAAAATGTCATATAACTCCCTTAATGATATAAAAGTCCCAGAAGCTGGAAGTATGGCTGAAATGCTTGCATCAAGAACTTTATTTGATAGTCAAAGAGCTTTGATACTGCATAATCATGAATGGGTTGAATTTTCCCAAAACCAAGTATTACAAGTAAAAGAACAACTAAAATCTGATATGATTGATTTTGAAAAATTTAAGTATTTAGAATTAGAAGAGATTAAAAAAGAGATACAAAAACAAAAAATTCAAGAAGCTAAAGATTTGGATGAGGTAGCATTAATGACTTTTAGTAATAAAAATCGGGTTTTAAATTGAAAGTATTATTTGTATTAATTTTTATATATATTAATGTTTTAGCCCTAGAGACAAGTGAAAAACTTTTTGAATGTACAGAAATATTCAAGGCTAGAAAAAGTGAACTCTTAGTTGAACTAGAAAGAATTGATGAACAAAAACAGGCCTTATCCGCCTTAAAAGTTGCTACAGAAGAATTGCTTAGAAAAAAAGAACAAAAAGTCTCACAATCTGAAGATATAGTAAATAAAAAACTAGATGAGATTACTCAAAAAGAAAATTCTATTAAAAAAATGCTTCAAAAAAACGAAGATGTTTTAAAAAAGATACAAGAGATAAAGATGGATAAGATTGCTCAGACATTCTCCAAGATGAAGGCTGCATCTGCTGCAAATATATTATCAGATATGGATACAAAAGATGCATCCATGATTCTAACATCACTAAAACCAAAGACAGTTGGAAAAATTTTATCAAAAATGGATGCTAAAAAAGCATCAAAACTCATAATGCTTTTAGCCAAATAACTATAAATGAGTTGCATATTTAATAATATCTTTAGATAGTTATTATATACTAGGATACGATTATGGGGATTATTTAAATGTTGGAAAATATGAAATTTTTTAAATTTATGCATAAACAAATATTAATTTTAATAGCTCTATTTGCTGGAACAGCTACTTCATATATATTTTTTGGTTTTGTTTATGAAACTGATCATATAGAAATTTTATGGTATTTACTTGTCTTGGCTGTCTCATACTGGGGATATACTTTATATAAGCAATATTCAGACAATGATTTGACTCTTGAAGAAAAAGAAGAATGGTTAAATAAATTACGAGTGTTTATGTTCATTTATTTTTCAACATGGACTTTAATGTTTTATGTTTATGTATCTAGTGATAACATACAGTTGCATTATTTAGCTATTTTTACTCAACTAGGAGTTGCTGTTGTTGCTAGTACTATTTTGGTATCAGAAAAAAAATTAGCTATTTTTATTTTAATATCATCAATGCTCCCAATTACACTTTATCTTCTCCTTATTGGGGAGTTTTATTCATACGTAATATCATTTTTAACAGTTGTTCTTGCCTGGGTGCTTTTGTATGGCTCTCAAAATACTTATAATTATTTGAAAAAAAGTCAATTTCAAGCTTACCATGATTATTTGACTAGATTGGGTAACAGACGTTATTTCATAGAGTTATTGGAAGATGCAATAAAAATTCAAAAAAATGATAATAAATATATGTATCTACTATTAATAGACTTAGACCATTTTAAGACTATTAATGACACTTTAGGGCATGACATAGGTGACATACTACTTGTGGAAGTGGCCGATAGGATGAGTAAGTTATCGAATGAACATAGGGGTAGTATATCAAGATTAGGTGGTGATGAATTTTGTATATTAAGCTCGTATTGCAAGAATAAGGATGAATGCTTAAATCAAGCTATTAAATTTGCTGAGATTTTATTAAATTCTATAAAACAGACATATATTATAGATGGTCACCATCTGTATATAAGCGCAAGTATTGGGGTTAGTGTTATAGATAGTCCAAATATGACAGCTAATATATTTATTAAAGAAGCTGATATAGCTATGTATGAAGCAAAATTTAGGGGACGTGATGGTGTAATTATCTTTAATGAGGAACTATCTTTAAGAGTTAAACGAAAACTAGAGATAGAGAGATTGTTACGTTTTGCTTTAAGCAATAATGAAATTACACTAAAATATCAGCCTCAGTTAGATAACAAGGATAAGGTTATAGGTTGTGAAGTTTTAGTTAGATGGAACAATCAGCAATTGGGTTGTGTTGGACCTGATGAGTTTATTCCTATAGCTGAACAAACTGGTGTAATAATTGAACTTGGTTACTATATACTTGAGCAGTCATTTAAAACCTTTAGTGATTGGTATGAAAAAGGTATAGATTTACAACAACTATCTATAAATATTAGTATGAGGCAGATATTTCATAATACATTTGTGGATGATGTACAAAAACTTTGTAAGTTATATTTAAATCCATACTTAAGTAAAAAATTGATTTTTGAGATGACTGAGACTAGTGTAGCTGAAGATATTGATAGACTTGTTATTATAATGAACAAAATAAAAAAATGTGGAATAAGATTTTCAATGGATGATTTTGGTACTGGTTATTCATCATTAAGTTATCTACGTAAAATGCCAATAGATGAGCTTAAAATTGATAAATCTTTTATATTTGAGTTAAGTGAAAAAGAAGAAGATACTAAGATGGTTAAAACTATATTAGATATGGCAAGAAATTTAAATTTAACTATAGTAGCTGAGGGTGTTGAAACTCAAGCACAAAAAGATTTTTTAGTAAAAATAGAGTGTGATGTATTGCAGGGTTATTTGTTCTCTAAACCTGTATATAAAGAAGACTTTGAAAAATATATACTTAAGTCAGCAACAAAATAAATTCACTCTAATGGTGCTCTAACCTAAGTTATAGTAAAATACAAAAAATTATCCTATTACACTAAGGTTCATTGATGAAAATATCATTAAAAACAATACCTCATATATCTAGTAAAATCGCAATYGATTTAAACAAAAGTGGTGTCGTTACAATGACAAAAGGTCTAGAAGCTGTTGCATTTGAAGCAGAGAAAATATTAATAGAAAATGTTAAACAAGAGATAGCTTTAGAAGATAAAGTTGATATTATCTGTGATGAAAATGAAGAAGAGATAGAATTTAACCTTGTTGATGAGAGACAACTATTTTTTATGATAAAAAAGAAGTTAGCTCCAGAATATGGTGTTATACTTAATTATGAAGAACGTTATTCAGATGTAGCGCATAAAATTTTAGATGAGTTATATGAAGAAGATTTAATTCATTTTGATGTTACAGAGAATCGTATTAAAAATATTATTTATAATGGAATTACATCTTTTATTGCAGATGCATCTGAAGTTGATGATGCTGTTATGGATAAGATACATACCTATAAAAAACGTTATACCCCTGGTACGGATGAGTTTGATATTTTATATGAAAAAATATATAGAGAAGAATTAATAAAAAGAGGTATGGAGTAAATGAATATGACTAAAGTATTTATATATCTTGAAAACGGTACATTTATGCAGGCTAATAGCTTTGGTGCAAAAAATACAGTAGTAGGGGAGATAGTATTTAATACATCAATGAGTGGATACCAAGAGATTATCTCTGATCCTTCATATGCAGGTCAGTTTGTAACATTTACAGCCCCAGAGATTGGAAATGTTGGTGTAAATGATCAAGATATGGAAAGCAAATCTGCTTTTGCAAAAGGTATGATAGTTAGAAAATATCAAAAAAGATATTCTAATTTTCGTGCACAAGCTTCTTTAGATGAGTTTCTTATTAAGCATAATGTGATGGGTATTTGTGATATTGATACAAGGTTTTTAACTAAGATGTTAAGAAGTGAAGGTGCAATGATGATGATAGCATCTACTGAAATATCAAATAAAGATGAACTAAAAGAAATTTTAGAAAATTCTCCACGTATAGAAGATGTAAATTATATAGATATAGTAAGCACAAAAGAGTCATATAAACATACCCAATCAACTTATGCACAAACTATTAATTTTGAGTTTGATAAAGCTCCAGAGGCTCAAGCAAATATAGTTGCAATAGACTTTGGTGTTAAAACTAATATTTTAAATGAAATCGTATCTGCTGGAATTTCTGTAGAAGTTATTCCAAATAATTTCTCTGCTGATGAGCTTATATCTAGATATAATTCTAAAGAAATTGATGGTGTATTTTTATCAAATGGTCCAGGTGATCCATTAGTTCTAAAAAAAGAGCAGAAACAAATAAAAAAACTTATTTCAGCTAAAATTCCTATGTTTGGAATTTGTCTTGGTCACCAATTACTTTCAATTGCTCATGGTTATGATACTTATAAACTTAAGTTTGGGCATCATGGTGGTAATCATCCTGTAAAAAATGAAAAAACTAGTTTAGTAGAAATAACTGCACAAAACCATAATTACAATGTACCAGAAAATATTACTGATATAGCAGAACTTACACATACTAACCTTTTTGATAACACTATTGAGGGTCTTAAGTATAAAGATAGTCCTATTTTTTCTGTACAACATCATCCAGAATCTTCTCCTGGTCCTAAAGAGAGCAGATATATTTTCAAGGAGTTTCTATCTTTAATTAAAAGATAGTACTTTATTTCTTATAGTCCCTAAATTATCCCTAAATTATCCCTAAATTTTTTTACTTACTTAAAAGTTAAGTTAAATTAAAAAATTAATAAAATTTTCAAATTTGTCATTAATTTGTCATTATTTAAGATATTTTAAACATAGATATGGTTACTATGTTAGCGTTAATTAGTCTAGAAAATTAATTTATATTTATTTAATAATTTTTATTAGACTTAATTGCTTTGAATCTATAAGGAGTCTTATATGGAGAATCGTCCATTAGAGTACGACTATACAGTTGCAAAGATGTTTATGTTCACAACAATTGCGTTGGGAATAGTTGGCATGCTTGTAGGTGTTATTTTAGCATTTGAACTTGCTTTTCCAGAACTTAACTTAGTTCTGGGTGAGGGACTTGCTGAATTCACTAACTTTAGTCGTCTTCGTCCTCTGCATACTGATGCAGTAATTTTTGGTTTTACATTAAGTGGTATTTTTGCTACTTGGTATTATGTTGGTCAACGTGTATTAAAAGTGTCAATGGCTGAATCAGGCTTTTTGATGTTTATAGGTAAATTACATTTTTGGTTATATATTGTAGGTGTTGGGGCTGTTGTTGTTTCACTTTTAGCTGGGGTTACTACTTCAAAAGAGTACGCTGAATTCGAATGGCCTATTGATATAGCGATTGTAATCGTTTGGCTATTGTTTGGTTTAAGCATATTTGGTCTTATAGGTATCCGCCGTGAAAAAGCTTTATATATCTCTGTCTGGTACTATATAGCTACTTTTTTAGGTATAGCTATGCTTTACTTATTTAACAATATGGAAATTCCTACGATGTTAGCTACAAGTGCTGCTGGTGAAACAAATATTGGTACTTGGTACCATTCAGTTTCAATGTATGCTGGTACTAATGACGCTCTTGTTCAATGGTGGTATGGCCATAATGCAGTTGCATTTGGTTTTACAGTGCCTATTGTTGCAATGATWTACTACTTTTTACCAAAAGAATCTGGTCAAGCAATTTATTCATATAAATTGTCTTTATTATCATTTTGGGGTCTAATGTTTGTATATCTATGGGCTGGTGGTCATCATCTTTTATATTCAACTATACCAGATTGGGTACAAACTATGAGTTCAATTTTCTCTGTAATTTTAATTTTACCATCATGGGGTTCAGCTATTAATATGCTTCTTACGATGAAGGGTGAGTGGCAACAAGTTGCAGCATCTCCTCTTATTAAGTTTATGATTCTAGCTTCAACTTTTTATATGTTTTCAACATTAGAGGGTCCTATACAAGCGATTAAATCAGTTAATGCTATTGCTCATTTTACAGATTGGGTTGTTGGTCACGTACATGATGGTACACTTGGTTGGGTTGGCTTTATGATTATGGCTGCACTTTTTCATATGGCTCCGCGTGTATTTAAGCGTGAGTTATATTCTAAGTCTTTAATGGCTGCTCAATTCTGGATTCAAACTGTAGGTGTTATTTTATACTTCACTTCTATGTGGATATCTGGAATTACTCAAGGTATGATGTGGCGTGCTCATGATGAGTTTGGTAATTTAGCTTACTCGTTTATTGATACAGTAACTGTTTTACACCCTTATTATGTTATTCGTGGGGTTGGTGGTTTATTGTATTTAATTGGTTTCTTGATGTTTTCTTATAACATTTACAAAACTATGTCTGCTCGTCGTGTTGAAGAATCTGAGCTACAAAATGCATCGCCTATGGGCGCTTAAGAAAAGGATTATAATATGTTTCATTGGTTAGAAAAACATCCGTTCTTTTTTGCGGTAGGTGTGTTTTTAGTGATTGCTTTTGCAGGTTTAGTAGAAATTCTTCCAAACTTTGCACAGCAATCTCGTCCCGTAATCGGTACAGCTCCTTATTCTACACTAGAATTAGCGGGTCGTCATGTTTATATTAAAAATAGTTGTAATGCTTGCCATTCACAATTAATTCGTCCATTTAAATCTGAAACTGATAGATATGGTCATTACTCTTTAAGTGGCGAATATGCATATGATCGTCCTTTTCTTTGGGGTTCAAAAAGAACTGGTCCAGACTTAATGCGTGTAGGTAACTATCGTACAACTGACTGGCACGAAAATCATATGAAAGGTCCAGCTTCAGTAGTTCCAGGTTCAATTATGCCTGCTTACCGTTGGATGTTTACAAATGTTGCTGATATTGATACTGCGTATGCCGAGCAATTGACTGTAGCTCAGTTTTTTTCAGTACCATATAACAAGCCAATACCTATGAAAGATGGTACAAGTAGAGTTGTAAAAATGGGCAAAAGTGTAGCTGCTGCTAATGCATTAGCACTAGAAGAAGCTAAACTTATCGCAGCTGATATGAAAGATCAAGATGTTAAAGATAAAGTTGCAAATGGTGAAATTCCAGAAATTGTAGCTTTAATTGCTTACTTAAACAGTCTGAAATAGAGGTTTGTAGTGGATATTGAAGAACTTCAATCTTATGCATACTTTGCCTTAACAGCTTTGCTTGTTATTAGTCTTTATGGATATATATATCATTTATATAAGGCTAAAAAAGATGCTGACGGAGTTGACTACGAAAATTATAGCAATATGGCACTAAAAGATGATATASSAKATAMTSSRSYRKCAGNKAYAWSRGGTGATAAGCTACCCGAAAAGGGTAAGAAAGATAAATAGGAGAGACATATGAATAAGCTTTATCTTTGGGGAATGATCATTACAGCTGTTATGCTTGGAGCAACATACCTATCTGTTGGTTTAAGCAAGGGCGGTTTAAATGGTGATATCGTCAATATGCTTGCAGTTACAGGGGCAGTAGTACTTGTAATAATTACAGTATTTGTTGTAATTAAGTATGTTCGTCAAATGCAAACAGATACTGCATCTGGTGAGCTAGCTGAAGAAAATTGGGATGGAATTGGTGAGTATGAAAATGAGGTGCCTACAGGTTGGGCAATTATTTTCCTTTTAACTATGATTTGGGGTATTTGGTATTGGACTGTTGGTTATCCGGTAAATTCTTACTCTCAAATTGGTGAATATAATGAAGATGTATTAGCTCATGATGCTAAGTTTGAGACACAGTATAAAGATATTACTGGTAATAGACTTATAGAAATGGGTGAATCAGTATTTTTAGCTGAGTGTAAGGTTTGTCATGGTATTAATGCTGATGGTATTGATGGTAAGGCAGCTAACCTTAATGAAAGAATTTCTGTTGCATCAGTTAAGCATGTAATAACAAATGGTTCAAATAATGAACTTCTTGGTATGCCTATGCCTATGCCAGATCGTAATGGTCTTATGAATGCAAATACAGGTTATGCTCCAATTACAGATGCTGAAATTGAGAAAGTTTCTGCATATGTAGCTAATGGTTTTACTGGTGATGGTGCTGATGTATTTGTTGGAACATGTTCAATGTGTCATGGTGCAGATGGTACTGGTGTAGATATGATGGGTCCAAACATTAAAAAATTCAATATTACTTTAGTTACAAATGTACTAAATCATGGTAAAAAAGGTGCTATTGGGGCAATGCCTGCATTTAAAAGACTTAATGCTAAACAAAAAGAAGCTGTTGGTGCATATATCACTAGCTTAAGTGAATAAGGAGTTAAGAATGAATGAAACTAGAAGTATATTCTCTCTTGATGGAATTACAGGGATGATTATTGCAACTGTATTATTATTAAGTATCCTTGCTGGTCTTACAGCATGGGGACTTAATGTACAAAATGCAAATATGAATAATTTTTATGAAGTTAAGAATGAACAATCTATAAAGATGTATGGTTCTAAAATTGACGAACATATAGTGACTGTAGGGAGTAAATAATGGAAAAATTGATTTCTTGGGGTCTAGTACTTATGGCTGCATTTACCGCATATTCAGTTTTAACTCCTAATCACCTTTATATAGGTTAGGGATTTTTTTGAAATTTTTAATTAGGGGGCTTTTAGCCCTCGCACTTTCACTATGTTTTCATACAAATTTATTTGCACAATATTTATATAAAGATGAAATAATTTTTAATCCAGCTTTTAAAAAGCAGATTGAGATACTAGGTAATGAACTTCATCAAAAAACAGGTATAGCTTTAAGGCTTATAATGCTTAAGGAATTACCAAATAAAATGAGTATTGTAAGTTAWGAGAAAAATTTAATGAAAGAATTTAATGAACCAACAATTCTTTTAACATTTTCAGAGATAGATTCTCAGGTAGATATACTTGCAAGTGAAACTTCTTTATATGAGTATTTTGATAAACAACAAGTACTTTCTCCAGTATCATCACCAGTCCAAGCCTTTGTAGTTGGACTTCTAAATATGAACTTTACTGATATATCTAGTGGTGGTACTATACTGCCATTATTAGCACAAAAAGCTAAAAAAGGTGAAGTTTTAGGTAAGTATAGTGGTTCAATGTTTAATGGTTATGCAGATATAGCTGAACAAATTGCAGAATCTAAAAATATTGTACTTGATAATGCAGTAGGAAACGCAAATCAAACTAGTATTTTAATTGTAAAAATAATTTTTTATGGTTTTGTGATATATGCTGTAATATTATACGTAAAAAGAAAATTATTTTTAAGAAGGCAAAAACGTGAGCAAAAGTGAAGGTAAAATCTGGCCATATGCAATAGGTGCATCAATATTATTAGTATTTGGTGCATGTGTAGCTACTTTAGTAATTACACATACAATACCAGTTGAAGAAAGTGATACCTATATGATGGGTTATCATGAGGCTGATGCAAAAGCAAATGAAATTATAAAAGATAGGATAGCTTTTGATAAATTATATAAGATAGAGTATATTACAAATAGTCTTTCTAAAGAAAAAACTATTATAAAATATAAACTTACAGACATATCTGGTCATGCTGTAAATGATGCTAAAATAAAAGTTATTATAACTAGACCAAACATACATAAGTACGATTTAGAGCTAATTAATCCATCTGTAGACAATGGTATATATACATTTGAATCTGTAAGTCTTGAAGTAGATGGTAGATGGGATGTTATGGCTAAGGTAAATATTGAAGAATCTCAAAGATTTTTTAACGTAAAAGCTGATACTCGGCAAAAAGAGGCTTATGAGTATTAAGTTTTGTATGTATTCCACCTTAAAAGGAGGAACGAGAAGAAAGAAGAAAAGATATTCCCAAGATTATTAATTATATTTGCCTATTTCTAATCCTATTTATTATACTCTTTTTCAATTAGTGAATAATTCAAAAAATCATAACTAAAATATGCTGTTTCTGTATAAATGTTGATTCGATTATAAAGACCTTCACCATAGAACCAACTTGGATCTATTCCATCTGCAGCCTCATCAAATGTATAACTTGCTTCATATATAAGAATATTATAAAGTTCAATTTCTTTAGTATAATATTCAATATACCCAAAACAATGATCATTATCTGTATAATCGTATGTGCCATAAGAATTATCTTCAGCAACATAGGCAAAAGGAGTTTCTGAAATAGGAGGTAAACAGTAATTTTGCTCTTTTGAAATATACAAATTTATTAGTTCAAAAGATACTGATTTACTTTCTAAATACATTCTATAAGAAACTATTTTAGGTATATTTATTCTGTTGAAAGAAACATTATTTTCATAAATTAATGTTTCACTATTGTCATTATTAATAATATAGTATTTGTAAATATACTCCTTGTCAATTATATAAACCTTTACCTTATACGCTATGGAACTAAGTATTCTTCCTCCAGTCCCCTCCAAATAATAAATTTCATTTTCTTTTTTATTCTCCCACTCATCAATATCAGCATCTAAAATTTTAGTACCACCACAACTAGCTTTTACATATTGTTTATCATCTGGATTATTTGGGTCTAGAGGGTAAAGTTTTTTATCCACTGCAAAAGGATAGACCTCTATACCATCCATAGCTACAATACCAGAATCAAATTTATGTTTTACAGTTATACGGTACTCTTTTGTATTTTTATTTAGTTCTTGGTCAGTTTGCCATTGAGATGGTGCATTATTATGTGCAGTAATTTGGTTTAAAATAAAGTTAAATATATCAGTTTTAGTATTTTGTGCAGTCATGTAACTATTGTAAAAATCATGAGCATCATAAGAYATTTCATAATTATGCTCAGTATTTGGGTCAATTCTGTTTGAATCTAAACCAGTTACAATAACTTTAATAGCGTCATTATGAAACTTTACATAAGGAGCGGTAGTGTCTCCAGCTGCATAACCAGCTACATGGTTAGCTGGAGTTGCAACTCCAAACATATGAAAATATTGTTTCATCCACTCATTGCATAATACAAGTCACTTTTACACTCATCTATATTTGTATTTGATAACAGTGATGAGAATAATAGACTAGATAGTAAAATTATTTTAAATATAAATTTCATTTCATATCCTTTAACATCTGCTCTACATCAAAATCACAAGCATCTTGATTCCAATCAGATGGTGAACTTCCATATACACCACCACTAAGTGCTAAATTATAATCAAGATAGGCTCGAACTCTAGCTTTAGTGTTATACATAGTTTTTTCATAAAATTTTACATACTCAAGCCTATCAATTAAATTTGGAATACTTCTTCTTATATACGTCATACAGTTGCCAACCCTATCCATCTTATCACTATGCTCTTTAGCTAAACCAACAGGGTTCTCTAAAATTTCTTGTCCAATTTTTACAGAAGCCATCATAGGCTCAATTTTAATAGGCTCTACATAAGTCTCTATAACCTTTCTTTCCACATCATCCCTAACCCCATTATCATTTATATCTATTCCAAGCAAAGTAGAGTTGTTAAGTGTCTCATCTGGTTCAGGTGGTAGTTTGTATCCGTTTATCTCTTTGAACACAGTTACTTGAACTTTAGTTGATGTTATCTTGTTGTATTTAGCTTGTAGTGAAGTAGTACCCTCAGATAAGGGTGAAATAGTATTGTTTAATATAGATACTACAGAGTTATTACTCATTATCCATTCTATATCATTTGTAATATCTAAACTAGTATTGTCATCATAGGTAGCAGTTACATTTATATCTGTTTGCTTATCTATGTTTAGTTCCATATCAGTTTTGTTTAGTGTTAGACTTATAAGCTTTGGTTTAGTATCATCAGCAAAAAAAGTAAAAGATATTTTTTTAGTTTTAATGCTACATAGATATTTACAAAGAGGACAATCTTTTACATCATCATACAGATATGCACATGCTTTATAGGCATACTTTTTGTATCCTTTTGTGGGTATAGTAAAATCTTGAAGTTTTACTTTTTTTACTTTAACCTTGTATGTGCCAATAGTTAAAACTTCATTCGGTGTAAACACTAAAGCAGTTTCATCTTTAAGTGTAGTAGTACCTTTAATTTTTTTGTTATTTTCATCTCTTATAGTTATAGTTTTGTTTTTAATTGATTTTGAAACTATTGGCAAATCAAACTGTACCTCTATACTACCGTCTAAAGCTACTTCAATAGCCGATGGTTCAGGTATTATAGATATTAAATGTGCTTGTGATAAGCCATCATCTGCATGAAGTGAAAAAACTAAAATAAAAAACAGTATAACTTTTGTAAAAAACTCAGACATTAAAACACTTTTATAAAAATATTTTTTAATATAACCAATTTTGTTATATTTTACAAGTTATTTAACTTAAATTATTCTTATTTTATTTTTTATGTTACAAAATTAAACATTTATAATTTGGATATAAATATACAAAAAAAGATTTCCCTTTTCACATAGAAGTAGTGAGTGATAACATCACAGGTTTTATAATGGCAGAGCAGATGAAGTCGATAGATTATAATTCAAGAAAAATAAAGTTTATTGAAAAAGCAAATCAGAAAACTATGAGTCAGATACTTGGTTTGATTGACAGTATCATACAATGATAAGCAAAATAAAATTTAAAATTATTACAACATGAATACATTCCATAAAATGTATAAAAAAAAGACGAACTATTACAAAAAAATTGAATTTATGATGTATTGTGTATTTTTCTGCTACAATTGAAGATTACTTAATTTTTTATTAGGACTTCATATTGTTTAAAACAGTTAAATCTAAAGTTATAACTTCATTAGTTTCTGTTAGTGTTTTAGGGTTAATAGCGATGAGTTTTTACTTATCTACTACTCTTCAAAACCTTTCAAATAAAACATCAAAAAAATCTTTAACTATGCTTAGCCAGTCCATATTTCAGACAATGACTACTAGTATGATGATGGGTGATTCCACTCTAGTTGAAGAGACACTAAAATCAGCTCAAAGCATCAAAGGCATAGAATCACTTTATATCTATAAATCTAAAGCAGTTCAAGAAGCTTATGCACCAAATGAAGTATATACTACAGATTCTATTATTAGAAATGTACTTGAGAACAAAGAAACAAAAGTTATAGAAAAAGATGAAAATTCTAATCATACTATACGTATGATAAAACCTATGGTAGCTGAGAAAAAATGTTTATCTTGTCACTATAATGCCCACGTTGGTTATGTTCTTGGTGCGATGGATTTAGTTATATCATTAAATGAAGTAGATGAAGATATCTCAACTACAAATATGACTTTAGTTATAACACTCTTAATATCTGCCATAATCTTTGGAATAATATCTTCAATATTTTTTACAAAAGAGATTTTTACACCTATACAAAACTTAAAAGATCGAATAGCATCCTTAGTTAGTGGAGATAAAGACCTTACTAAAAGAGTTTATCATAAAAACCAAGATGAGTTTGGAAAAACTGCGAATGAAGTAAATGCCTTTATTGAGATGATACAGGAGACGGTTAACTCTGTTAAATCACTTGGTGAACAAAACTCTACTATAGCAAATGAAATAGAAAAATCCTCTCATATTATACGCAAAAGTACGTCACAAGAACAAACTATAGTTAAACAAACTACTCAAAAATCTCAATCTATAAGAGTTTTATTAGAGCAAAACCTTGAAGCATCTATGGAGACTCAAAAAAATGTATCTGGAGCTAATGAAGAACTAATAAGCGCAAAAGATGTTCTAAGTACATTATCTAACGAAGTTAACTCATTTGTAGAGATAGAAAATGAACTATCTCATGAATTAACTGGTCTTAAAAGTGATGCACAAAGTGTAAAAGAAGTTCTTAACATCATTAAAGATATAGCTGAACAAACAAATCTTCTTGCTCTAAATGCTGCTATAGAAGCTGCTAGGGCTGGTGAACATGGTCGTGGATTTGCTGTTGTTGCTGATGAAGTTCGTAAACTTGCAGAGAGAACAACAAAAAGTTTAACTGAGATAGATATTAGTGTAAGTACAATTGTTCAGTCTATCAATGATGTAAGTGAAAAAATGCAAACAAATGCACAAAATATTGAGTCATTAGCAAGTATATCTGGTGAAGTAGAAGATAAAATAAATAACACATCTCATGCGATTCAAATATCAAGTGATGTAGCTGACAAATCTGCACAAAATACTAAAGAGATTTCTTCAAATGTTGTAGAAATTATCGAGTTTATTCACAAGATAGATATACTATCAACTGCAAATAATACTAGTACTCAAGATATAGAAAGTGATTTAAAACGTCTAGTAGCTGTTGCTAATGAGCTACAGTCTACTATTAACGAATTTAAAAGTTAAATCCTTAAACGAATAGTTAGTTTAGTAACAGTACGAGCATTAATCATAAAGTAGGTAAAATAAGCCTATGAATGAAACTACAATAATTTTGCCATCAGCTCGTGCTATACGAGCTGAACAACTACACATTGAAGATTCAACACTTTTTCTTCCAAATTTTATAACTATGAGTGATTTTATCTCTAAGCTTTGTATAGTTAAAAACTTTAAAACTATAGATATGGATTCAAGGGTATTATTATTACTTGAGGCTAGTGATTTTAAAAAGTTTGAGTCTTTACAAATACAGAGAAACTTTTTTACCTTTACAAAAAATAGCTCATATATATTTAAATTTTTTGAAGAGTTGTCTGCGGAGTTATATGATATTAACAAACTTGATACCTCAGATATTTATGGGGAGTATGAGGAACATATATCTATACTTCAAGAGTTGTACAAAAGATATGAGAAACTGTGTTATGAGAGAAAAGTTTTAGATAAGATATTTTTACCTAAACTATATACATTTAATAAAACTTATGCAAGTTCAAATAAAAATATAGAACTTCATTTAGATGGGCATCTAACTAACTTTGAGTTTGAATTACTTATAAAAACTTGTGAGTACTCAAAAGTAAATGTTATTTTCTCTACGTCAGACTTTAATCTTAAAATGCAAAATAAATTTTTAGATTTAGGCATAGAATTAGAAGAAAACTATAAATATATTATCTCTTTAAATGATAAAGAAGTATTATCAAAAGAGATTTTAAGAATCAACAAAAATATTAGCTGTGAATCATTTTCTGAAAATATATTACAAGTAGCATTTATACAAAAAAAGATATATGACTATTTGAAAGAGGGCTATAAAGCAGAAAATATAGCTGTAATACTTCCAGATGAAAAAATGGCTGATATTTTAAAGAGTTTTGATGATAAAACAAACTTTAACTTTGCTATGGGTAGTGCATATAGCAAAACTAAGATGTATGAGAAACTAAATTCAACTTGTAAACTGCTTGATCAAGTATCTAAAGAAAATGAGGCTAGACTAGATAGGGTTGGGGATGATATGTATAGAAATTTATTAAATATTTATTATGAACTTAGCTCAAATGTAGACGTGCTTGGTTTTTTAGAGACTTATAAAGATATGTTTTCTTCTAAGGTTGAAGTGAAAATATTTAAAGAGGAGTTATATAAGCTTAAATATATCCTTGCATATATGAAAGATATGAGTGTAAAATCACTTTTAAGCGTTTTTTTACAAAGATTAGCCTCCAGGACAGTTGATGATGTACGTGGTGGTAAAATTACTGTTATGGGTGTATTAGAGACTAGGAACGTGTCTTTTGATGGAGTTATTATAGTAGACTTTTCAGATACTAATGTACCTAAAAAAAGCGACAAGGATATGTTTTTAAATACTCAGATAAGACAAAATTCTAATTTACCAACTATGAGTGATAGGGAAAATTTACAAAAACATTATTATGAGATGTTGATTAAAAGAAGTAAACAGGTAGCTATATCATTTGTAAAGTCTAAAGATAGTTCAGAATCTAGATTTTTAAAACAACTTGGTATAAAAGAGAATAATATTTATTCAGAAGCTGATTATGCAAATATTATCTTTAAAAAACAAGAAAAAAATATTAAAATAGAAAAAGATATAGTCTTAGAATATAGTTTTAAAGATACAAAACTATCGGCTACAAGACTAAAAACATTTTTGACATGTAAACGGAAGTATTATTTAAAATATATACAAAAAATATACCAACATGAGATTCCTAAAGATATGCCAGGTGAGTATAAAATAGGTCTTGATGTACATGAGGCTCTAAAAGAGTTATATACAAAAAATAATTCTTATACAGATGTAGTAAGTCTAGAAAAAGACCTAAACAAAGAGCTAAAAATAGCTACTGGTGAGAGTGAATTTGAGATATATCTAATGGAAATTCAAAAAAGAAATTTAGTAAAGTTTTGTCAAAATGAGATACAAAGATTTAAAGAGGGTTGGTTAGTATTTAGATGTGAAGAAAGTTTGGAATGCAGATTCCATGGTATAACTCTGAGTGGACAAATAGATAGAATCGATAAAAGAAATAATGAGATATTTGTACTTGATTATAAAACTGGAAAATATCCACTTTATAATGAAAAAAATGTACATGATGCTACAGACTTTCAACTAGAGTTTTATTACCTTTTAGCATCTGGATATGGAAATGTAGTCTGCTGTGCATATTATGACCTTAAAGAATCAAAAATTGTACAAGGTACTATGTTAGAAGAAAAACTATCTATATTACAATCAACTGTAAAAGACTTACTAAATATTGAAGAAGTTAACTTTGAGTTATGTGAAGATGAAAAAAATTGTTTGTTTTGTGAGTATAAGATTATTTGTGATAGGGAATAATTTATTATTTGATATAATTTTGCCAATAAAAATATTTAATTTTTAAATGACATTTTGCAATATATTTTACAAAATAAAAAAACTTCAACTAAAATACTAGGATAAAGGAAAATTATGACAGCACCTTGTTTACAACATGACAATGTTAAGCTTAATAGACTTTCTCCTATTTTAAAATGGGCTGGTGGAAAAGAGCAAGAGCTTAAACACATACATCCAAATATTCCACAAAAAATAGCTAATTATTATGAGCCATTTATTGGTGGTGGTGCTGTTTACTTCTCACTAGATTGTAAAAAGATGTATATTAACGATAAATCTCACGAATTGGTTGACCTTTATAAAGCTATAGAACCTAGAGATGAAAAGTTTTTTTCTATAATAAATGAGATGATTCTTGATTGGAAAATTTTAGAAAAAATAATAGCAAATAATAAAGATATATTTATAGATAATTATAAGGGTTACTCAAGCGGCAAGTATGATGAAAATAGAATAAAAGATAATATATATGACTTTGTTTTAAATCATGGTAGTGAATTTGAAAGTATGTTTAAGGCATCTTTTAATATCAACATAGAAAACTTTGTACACGAGATTCGAAAAAATATTTTAAACAAAATAAAAAGAATGAAAAAGATTGAACTTGAACGTGGTCAATTTCCAGATTCTGATATATTAGATAATATGGAGGCTTCTTTGAAGTCTGCGTTTTATATGCATTTTAGACATCTGTATAATAATATAAAAAAGTACGAAATCAAAGCATCTTTTGCAACTGCAATATTTTTCTTTATAAGAAATTACGCATATTCCAGTATGTTTAGATATAACAAAAGTGGTGGTTTTAATGTACCATACGGTGGAATTGGCTACAACAGAAAAAACTTATCTAAAAAAATAGATTATTTACAATCAGATGAACTTGTAAATCAGCTTTCTAAAACCACTATTGATAATTTAGATTTTGAAGAATTTTTTAAAAAAAATAAACCAAAAAAAGATGATTTTATATTTTTAGATCCACCTTATGATAGTGAGTTTTCTACCTATGCTCAAAATGACTTTACTAGGGATGACCAGAGTAGACTAGCAAATTATCTTATACAAAAGTGTAAAGCTAACTGGATGATAGTTATAAAACATACTGATTTTATTTATGACTTTTATAATAAAGAAAATATAGAAATAAGTACATTTGATAAAAAATACCTAGTTTCTTTTAAAAATAGAAATGACAAAAATGTACAACATTTGATGATTAGAAATTATAAATTAGTATAATGATAAAAAAAGATATTAATAATGTTTATAAATAACCTAGCTTACGAAGCAAGTGCAGGCAGTGGGAAAACTTTTATGCTTGTTGTACGTTATCTTTCTTTACTTTTTCAGGGTGCACAGGCTTCTAAAATCTTAGCTTTAACTTTTACAAATAAAGCAGCCTCAGAGATGCAAGAACGTATTATTTCTACTCTTGAAGAGCTTGAATCTCGTGGTGAGCTTGGTGAGATAGAATCTGTAACTGGTTTTAGCAAAGAATTTTTACTTCAAAACCGTCAAAGAGTTTTAAATGAGTTTTTAAATTCAAATACTAAAATTATGACTATTGATAGTTTTTTTACATCCATACTTAGGAAGTTTTCTTTGTATGCCTCTTTAATGCCAGACTTTAGTACGTTTAGCTCTCAACATGAACTAAAACTTCTTTCAAGATTTTTAAAAGAGGTGAGTGTAGCTGGAAAAAAAGATACACTTATAAGTCTTTCTATACAGTCAAAAAAAAGACTTGGGGATATTTTTTCTATTTTAGATGATTTTTACATAAAATCTAATGAATTAAAAAATATAAAATTTGAAAAAAGAGATTATCTTGAGTTTGAAAATATAGCTATGCAGAACTTGTTTTTACTTAAAAATATTATAGATAATTGTAAAGCTGCCTCAGCTACTGTGAAAAAAGCAGTAGAGGCTGAGAGTTTTGATGATTTGTCTGCTAAGTCTTGGATAGGTAGGGACACTCTTGATTATAGAACTTTTTCAAAGTGTTTTACTCCAGAGATGGATGGATATTTGCATAATATTGGGGAGGCTATAAAGAATCAAAATAGGGCAAAAGAGCAGAATTTTTTTTATGCTTTAAGTGACTTGGTCGATATATATATTAAGAGTAAAAAAGCTCTTTATATGGATGATAGCGAGCTAAGTTTTTCAGACGTGACATCACTTGTTCATGAGATTCTAAACCTTATTGACGATAGTGAGTTTCTATATTTTAGATTAGACTCACAAATTGAGCATATGCTCCTAGACGAATTTCAAGATACAAGTATATTACAGTATGAGATTTTAAAGCCACTTATAAACGAGATTACATCAGGTAGTGGAATTTTTGAAAATGGAAGTTTCTTTTTTGTTGGAGATGTAAAACAATCTATATATAGATTTCGCGGTGGAGTAAGTGCCTTATTTGGCACTGTTAAAGAGCAAAATAATACTCATGTAGAAAAACTGCTTACAAACTACCGTTCGCAAAAAGAGGTAGTAGATTTTGTAAATGAAGCCTTTAAAGATAGAATAAAAGATTATTCAAATCAATTAGTTAGGTCAAATGCAAACGGTGGTTATGTAGAGGTTATTGACAATGATGAACTACTTGGCGAGGTAATAGCTCAGGTAAAACGTCTTATAAGTGCTAATGCAAATATAAACGAGATAGCAATATTATGTGCTACTAATGGTGATGGGGAATCTGTTAAGCAAGCTTTGGAGGGTGAATCTATTGAAGTTGTTACAGAGACTACTACTAAACTTATAAATCAAAAATCAGTAAAAGCAATTTTGGAATATCTAAAGTATTTATATTTTAAGCAAGATATTTATAAACATAACTTTTTTGCCCTAATATCACAAGATACACAAAAACTTAAAAAGATAAACTTTAATGAAGTAAAAATCTTAGATATAGTTAAAAATATTATCAATCAATTTGCACTCTTTAATAATGACTTCAATATCATTCGTTTTTTAGATGCTATATCAAAATATAAAGATATTGAAGCCTTATTATTTGAGTATGAACGTTTGGATATAAGTGCAGCAGCCTCTGAACTTAATGGGGTTAGAGTTTTGACTGTGCATAAGTCTAAGGGTCTAGAGTATGAGCATATTATAATTATGGATAGGATTAAAAAAGTCCCACCAGCACGGGATGCTATAATTTATGAATATGAAGAGATAGAGTTAAAAAATGTATATCTAAGGATTAAAGGTCGTGATTGTATAGATTTAGAGTATGCATATGCCTTAGAAAAAGAAAAAATTTTAGCTAAAGAAGACAGTTTAAATGCCTTATATGTTGCATTTACCAGAGCTAGGGACAATCTTTTTATAATTAGAAAAACAAAAGATTCCATATTTGATATTTTAGATCTTAAATTAACTAGTAGTGGAGAATTAAGATGTGAAAATTTTATGGATTTTAATTCACAAAAAAGTTTTGAAGCCCTAAAATATAAGAGCCTTTGTTATGGAGTTCAAAATAATATCTTAGAGCTTGAAAAAGAAAAAGAAGATGACCTAAAATCTATAAACTTTGGTTTATCTATGCATTATATGTTAGAGATGTTAGGTGAGTTTAAAGAAGATAATATTATCCATGCTAAAGATATGATGATAAATAAGTATGGGGCTGTGCTTGAATCAGATGAAATATCTGATATAGAATCTAGGGTAATAAACTTAATAAATAATGATAAATTTAAAACTCTTATTGATGGTGAATATTATAAAGAAAAAGCCATTAGATATAAAAACAACCTTCGTTATATAGATTTACTTGTAAAAACTAAAGATGGTTTATGGAACGTTATTGACTATAAAAGCTCTTTTTCTTATTCTGAATCTCATCAAAAACAAGTAGCTTATTATGTGAAAGCTATACAAGAGATTACAGGTGAAAAAGTTAGGGGTTATATCTGTTATCTGCTTAATGAAAAGATACAATTTACAGAAGTATTTTAAGTTTATCCCATTTGCAGAAGTTCAATCATCTATAGCTAAAAGTAAAATTGATTCAGAATCTGGAAACGTAACTGATATAAATAAAAACTACGTCAAAAATCCAAATATGTATTTTCAAGTAAAGCAATATTGTGTCTCAATAGCAATAAAGATAAACATTTAAATCTCAAGTGAAATTCACTTGAGATTTGCTATAATAACCTTAGTTCGATTTAAAGGATAAATCATGGAACTGCAACCAAACTACATAATAGACAAGGATAATCATAGAATTGCTGTTCAATTAGATATTCACACCTATGAGAAAATCACTGAAACACTAGAAAATTATGCACTTTTTAAATTGATGGATGAAAATAAAGATGATGTAAAATTATCTTTAAAAGATGCAAGAGCATATTATGCTTCACTTAAAAAAGACTCTTAAATAAGTATGGAAGTAGAATATAGAAAAAAGTTTTTAAAAGAGCTTTCAAAACTATCGAATGAATATGCAAAAACGATTGAAGAGTTTGTTTTTGAGAATTTACCAAATTTTTCAAGTTTGAGTGATATTGGAAAAGTTGAAAAAATGACTGGTTATAAAAACTATTTCAAGATTAGGTTCGGTAATTATAGAGTTGGTATCAAAAAAGAGAATGATTGTATAATTATCGAAACTGTAAAACATAGAAGAGAAATTTATAAGTATTTTCCATAAATAGTGAATTATCAGCTGACTACAAATTACTAATGAAACAACTTTTTAAATTAAGCTACCCCATTTTTTCAGTTACAATAGATGGTAAGAGAGGCTTACACAAGGTCTTTAAAGAGTTTGAAATTAAAAATGCTTGATGATTATCTATAATGAACCCCTAAAATCTTCATGATACCTATTTTTATTTTTTTAAAGTCTTTATTTTCTTTTTCTAGTTTATATATTAATGTATCTAAACTATAATCTTTACCAACAAAAGGCACTATCTTTTTAAAAAATACTTCTTGATTTTTTATTTTTTTAAGTTCATAAATTAAATCAGATTTTTTCTTGAATAAGTTTAAGGATAAGATTTTTTTGTATAGATATAATGAAATAATTGTTATTATAATACCAATTGTAAAATAAATTAGTTTTTCCATTACAGTTATACCTTTTTGTATATTGTTTTTAAGTTCAAAAGTTTTATTGCTTTTATTTCGTATATTACCGACTTCTATCTTATATGATGGACTTTTTATTTGTATGATTTTTTGCTTTTTTGGATTAAAGTATTTTAAATTTAAAGATGGTATTATAAAATCTTCATTTGATAAAATCTCAAAACTTTTATGAAGCTTATTTTTGGAATCATTTTTATGATAAATTGTAGCCTTAGGAATATTAAAATTAAAAGATTCAAGATTATTTATATTTCCACTACCCTTAAGATATAATTGCATTTTTACAGGTTCACCCTGTTTTACCTTTAGTTTATCTACGCTTGTTTGTATATCATAATCACCAACTATACTTATACCATTTGGAAGCTCTAAAATTTCAAGATTAATAAAGTTGGAATAAATCATAAATTTCTTATTAGCTGAGTATCTAAGTTTATTACTTTTTTTACTAAGTTTTAGTTTAGCTTTAGCAGCTCTAAGCTTAAAAAGACCAGTCTTTTTAGCTAGAAGTTTAAATGTTAGTTGCTCAACATATTCAGCACTAGTTTTTTTATAGTCGCTTTGAGATATTAGCTTAAGATAAAAATTTTCAAATTTAGGGTCTATTAATGTATAATCTTCAAGTTTTTTGTCTCTATATGTGAAAATTATTTTTAAGTCTAGTGCCTCCCCTAAATATGCCTTATTTTTATTAATTTGCATATCTAAATCATAAAATGATGAGAGTGTTTTTGAAGCTTTAATTAGATTTATTTTTTTTGTTTTAGTTTTTACTAGCTTAGAATCTATCTTTAAGGTAAATGCTGGCAATAAAAATGTTTTTTTAGGCACAAATGTATAGATCTTAGTTATTTTCTTAGCTTTTATAGAATCTATAATATAAGCCTCACTTTTGCTGTCTATATTCTCTACTAGTTCATTATCTATAAAGTCTATTTCTGGAAATTTAATTTTAAATCCATAAGCTACAATTTTAAAAGTAAATTCTTCACCTTCAATTATTTGTACAGGTGCTATAAGTTTAACAGAGGCTGATAAGTTAGTTAATAATAAAAATAAGAGTAGTATATTACCAAGCAAAGGAAGCATTTTTACTCCTTTTACTTGTTTTTATTTTTTGTAAAAATGATGGTCTGGTCTCTTTTTCTAGACGTCTAAACCAAAGTTCTTCTTCACTATTTACTAAATTTTTTAATTCTATCTCATATTTTGATTCGGTATCATCATTTATAAAACCAGCATTTATACTAAGTTTATTATAGCCTTTCTCTTTTTTTTGCTTTTTTGCTTTTTTATTTAATTTTATCACTTTTAACAACTCTTTTAAATTTTCTTTACTTAAGCTATTTTTATTTATTTTTAGAGATTTTTCATAATACTTTTTGGCTAGATATAGTTTGTCTAACTTTACATAAGAATTAGCTATATTATGTAAAATTTTAAATTTTAGCTTAGTATTAGTAGATAAAAGCTCTTTATACTTTTGTATAGCCTCTTTATAACGAGTAGCCTTATATAAAGCATTAGCTAAGTTATATGTTATTTCTAAATTTTTATCTAAGTTTTCAAAAAGTTTTATAGATTGTTGATACTTTTTATCTTTATATAGTTTTTCGGCCTTAGATATATAATAAAAATCTAAAAGATTAGCCTGAAGGGGTAAATTAAATTGACTAAAAGCTAAAGATATAATCAATAATGAATATAGATTTTTTTTTGAAAAAATAAGTCTAGAATATAATAAAAAAATTAAGATAAACATAGCTAAGGCTAAGGGATAAATAAATAGTTCCTTGTAGGTATATATCTGATGTTGTTTTCTTTTTTCTTTTTGTGATTTTTTTTGTATATAGTTTATGATATTATTTATATCATCATCTCCAAATGAAAAATTTTCATAATTACCATCACTTTGATTAGCTAATATTTTTAAGGCCTTATGCTCTTTTAAAGAGATGTTAATAGCATATAAACTTATTTTTTCTTTTTTTAAAATTTTTAATTCTTCATTCATATCAAGACTATTTCCTCCATCACTAAAAAGCAGTATATTTTTTGATTTATAATGAGATAAAAGTATCTTACTAGCCTCGATAGCAGCAAATATATTTGACTCATCACCTAAATCTTTATGAAAATTTGTAAACTTAATCATAGAACTTAAAGCCTTAGTATCAAAACTTACAGGGTATAGACTATATGCGTATTTTGTAAAAAGTATTACACCAATATTCATATGAAGGTTTTGTTTAACAAGGGAGTTTAATTTTTGTTTAGCTAAATCTATACGGCTTGGATAGATATCATTTTGTTTCATTGATTTAGATAAATCTATAGCTATTATTAAAGATGTACGTAAATCCTGTTTTACTAATACATCCTCTTTTATAGCTGGACGGGATAAGGCTATGATTAATAAACATGTATATAAAATAAAAAGTTTATAAGAAAAATTACTAAAGTATGTATATTTTGATACAGTTATTTTTGATAATATAGTTGAATTAATAAATTGACTTATATGATTTTTGTCTTTTATAAATATAAAAATAAGTATAGGTATTATAAGTAAATATAAAACAGGTTCATAAAGAAATACCATTTATATAAGTTCCTTTATCGGTCTGAATAAAAAAAGTAAAAAACTGCATACTAAACTAAAGGCGATAAAATAAAAGGTATAATAATTTATAATGATTATCTGCTTATCATCTAAAGAACTTCTCTCTAAATTATCTATAGTCCTATAAATATCATATAAGTCTTGTTTAGTTGTAGCATGAAAACTTTTTGTTTTATTATTAAATGAGATAAGTTTTAACATATTACTATAACCCTCATCTATGGCAACAGTATAAATTTTAATATTATATTTTTTAGCAAATTTCAAAGCTATATTTAGAGGCACTATGCTAGATGTATCCTCACCATCACTAAGTAAAATTATAACTTTTGATTTTGTTTTACTCTCTTTAAGTAAAGAAATAGCTGTAGTAAGTCCATCTATAAGGGCTGTGCTTTTACCAAGTATACCTAGCTTTATACTATTTACTATATCTATTTGTAAGTCTTTAGAATAAGTTAAAGGTGAGGCTATAGCTGCAGTAGTTCCAAATATAACTAGACCTATACGGTCATTTTTACGTTTATGTATAAAATCTTTTACTACATCTTGTACAATATCCCAACGGCTTTGCTCAAAATTGAGTGGGTTAAATCCAGTCATAGCCATGGATCCACTTGTATCTAAACTTAGTACAATATCTATACTTTTACTTTCTTGTGTCTTTATACTAGTAAATACTATTGGTGATGCTAGGGCTATTACTGTAGATAAAATTATAAGCCATTTCAAAATTATTTTTAGATAGTTTTTAGTATCTGCATGTGGCAAATTTTGATAAAAATTAGCTATATAATAGGAGACTACTTCTAGCTTTGAATATTTATCTAGTAGGATAAAAACTAATATAAGCATTAGTATATATGGATATTCAAAACTAAAGTTTTCAAACATATCTTGATTCAACCTTAGATATTAAAAAGTCTATTAAGTCTTGAATTTCTAAACTTATTAATGTTGTTATTTCCTGATATTTATAAATTTCTAATTTAATATTTATTTTACTTAATAGTTCTTTTTCTTCATTTGTTTGAGCAATTATTTTTCCATAATAACTTATTTGGTATGATGTATTTAGAGATAGTAAAAAGTTATTTTGTTTTAATATATTTATACTAGATATAAGTTTTTTATTTTTATTTTTTTTATATTTTTGAGATATGTATTTATAAAATAAAAATAAGACACTAAATGCGGATATAATCAAAAATAGTAAAACATATAAGCTACTATCTGTTACTGGCTCCAAAGCATATATGTCATTAATTATAACAGCTCTCATCTATAACTCATTAATTTTAATATCTTTTGAGATGGGTCTTCCTCTGTATATATTTTTATAAATTTTACAGATGATTTTTTTAGGACTTGCATAAACTCTTTTTCTTCTTGTATAAGTTTATTTCTATAGTCCTTAAGACTTTTACTAGTTAAAATAACTTTAGCATTTTTTCCGCTAATTGGGTCTGTTACAGATAAATTTTCTAATATTTCTGGCCTTTCTTCAAAATGATCCCTTACCATTATCACTATAAGCTCATGTTTTAAAGATAAAGCTTTAATATCAAAATTTTTTGTATTAAAGAAATCACTTATTAAAAAAATCATAGACTTTTGTTTAAGTTTTGCATAGAGATTAGATATTATATTTTTATACTCTACATGTTTAGTTAAGCTATCATATTCAATAATTGTTTGTACGAAATTTTTTATAGAAAAAACTTGTTTATTTTTTTTAGCACTTAGATATAAATTTTCATTTGCTATATAAGCTTCATATGGGTCACCTTGTTTAATAGAACTAAAAGCTATTAACGCACTTATCTCAGCAATAAGATCTTGTTTTAAACGAATAGATCCAAATTTAACAGACGAATTTAAAATAGTTACTATGCTTAGATTTAGTTCACTTTGTTTATGAAATATTTTGACATGGGGCTGGGCTAGTTTTGAACTTATTATCCAATCTATATGTTTGATATCATCGCCTGTTTCATAAGGTCTTAATTCTGCAAAATCATAGGCATCAGCCTTAACCCTTGTATTATTGTTCCCAACTATAGAACTATAAACTTCTTTTTGTGCCTTTAGTAGTATTAATGCTAATGCTTTATTTGAAGAAAGAAATTTTTTAAACATGTTTTATTCTTATGGTACTGGTATAGCTTCTAGGATTCTTTGAATAATCATATCAGCATCCATATTATCAGAAATTGCTTCAAAAGATAATATAATCCTATGTCTCAAAATATCCTTTATACATAAGGCAATATCTAGTGGGGATACAAAGTTATTACCTCTAATATAAGCTCTTGCTTTTACGGCTTTAATCATATCTATAGTTGCACGTGGACTCGCTCCAAACTCTATGTATTTATCTAAATCTTCTAGTCCATATTTTAAAGGATTCCTGGTTGAAAATATAAGCTCAACTATATATGCCTTAAGTTCATCATTTATATAAATATTTTTAACCTCTTTTTTTATTTGAATAAGTTCATCTTTGCTTAAAACAGCATCTATTTTCTCAAAACTATCCATTGTGGCTTTTTCAGCTATTTCTAACTCTTCTAGTTCATTATTATAGTTCACTATTATTTTAAACATAAAACGGTCTAGTTGTGCCTCTGGAAGACTGTATACACCCTCTTGTTCAATAGGATTTTGTGTAGCTAATACTAAAAATGGAGCCTCTATATCAAAAGATGTATCCCCAATAGTTACCTGTCTTTCTTGCATAACCTCTAAAAGAGCAGACTGTACCTTAGCTGGCGCGCGGTTAATCTCATCTGCAAGTAAAAGATTTGTAAAAATTGGACCATGCTTGATTTTAAAATTACCAGATTTTACATCATAAACTTCAGCACCAATTATATCTGATGGAAGTAAGTCTGGAGTAAATTGTATACGTTTGAAATTTAAATTTATTGCCTTAGATATAGCATTTACAGCTGTAGTTTTTGCAAGTCCTGGGGCACCCTCTATTAATATGTGTCCATTTGTAAAAAGGCCGATTAACAAAGCATCAATCATCCCCTTATGACCAATTACTTGTTTTGAAATTTCTTTTTTTAGTAAGTCTATTTTTGTCTTCATAAACAGAGTCTAACTTAAAAGTATAAAATTTGTATAAATATTTAYATGCTTTATTTTTTCTTAACATATATGTAACATTTTTTTTTTATACTTTTATTAATATTTTAAGGATAAGTGATGATAAAAAAAACAACTATATTGGCAATAAGTGTATGTACATTATTAGCAAATAACACTGTAATAGATATGCAAGCAATTAGTGTAACAGCTACAGGTATACAAGAGAGTGTACTAGAACAAGCATTAAGTATATCAACTAAGGGTGAACAAGAAGTTAAACTAGATCAGGTGATTTTTCAAAAAGATTTATTGAATTCACTATCAGGTGTAAGAATTGAGCAGACTGGTTCAGTGATAGGGCATACTACAGCTATTCGTATGCCTAGGACTACTAGTGCTTATTATCTGTTTTTGCAAGATGGTATACCAGTCCAGTCTTCTGGTTTTTTTAATCATAATGGTTTAGCTTATACAACTTTTCAGTCTTCAAGCTCAGTTGAGGTTTTAAAAGGTGCTGGTACTGCACTTTATGGTTCTGATGCAGTTGCAGCTACTGTAAATGTGAAGTCGCTTAAAATACCATCAAAAGAAAAAGAAATTATTATCAAAGGGATGGGTGGCAGTAACGGTTATGGATCTTCTTCGGTTGAGTTAAGTGATACTATAAATGAAAATGAGGCTTATAGGGCAAATGCATCTTATATGCATACAAATGGATGGCGTGAACATACTAAGACGGATAGATTTGAAGTAAATATCCGTTATGACTATGCTATAAATGAAGATAATGACTTAAAAATAATGTTTAATACTAGTGTTACAGATGCTGAGCAGGCGGATAGTTTTAATGATTATGAAAATATAAAAAATGGATCTACTGCAGCTAGTGATGATGAGGCTTATTTTTTAGCTCTGCAAAATACAGATGTTCTTAGACAGTTTGATTATGCCCGTTTAAGTGTGCAATGGAGTAATTATACATTTAATGATTTTGAGATTTCTCTTACACCATATATCCGTTATAACAGAAATAGATATATAGCTACTTGGAATGGCAATTTACCAAGTAATGATAATGAATTAAAAACTTTTGGTTTATTACAAAGAAATACTTACGATGCTTCGTGGGGACGTTTGATAGTTGGTTTTGATGCTGAATATACGGGGTCATCACTTTTATATAATCAGGATTTTGATTATACTGTAACTGGTTGGGGTGCTGCTAGCTACACTAAGGGTGCGCTTTATGATTATAATGTAGATTATCTAGCTATAGCACCATATATGCATGTAGAATATGATATCACTAAAAAGTTAAGCTTAAGTGCAGGTCTACGATATGATTATAATTTTTATGATTATACAAATAATCTTGAAGCAGACAGTACCGATTCTTCTGGCAAGTATTTTCGTCCAGCAGATAAAACAAATAACTTTTCACATCTAAGTCCAAAATTTTCACTTAGTTACCAACCAAGTAAAGATATGAATATTTACCTTCGTTATGCAAATGGTTTTCGTATACCTCAGGCATCTCGTTTATATTCTATGAAGTCAGGTTATGAAGATGTAAATATCAATCCAGAGACATCAAATACTTATGAGATAGGCATAAAAAAATATTTTACTGATAAAARTWATRNAGAWTTWKYWKMWWAWTWTAYRAMWANTWGANRATACTATCACTAGATATACTAATGAAATTACGGATGATTATTATTATGATAATGGTGGAAGTACTATTCATAAGGGTATTGAACTTACAACTCAGGTTCAAGCTACTAAGGATTGGGCTTTACGTTTAGCTTATTCATACTCTAAACATAATTATGATAACAATGTTAAGTATGGGGATAATGAGATACAGCAAGCTCCCAATAATATGGCAAATGCACGTGTGATATATAAACCTTCTTATCTAAAAGGTCTACGCATAATGGCTGAATACCAATATGTAGGCTCATGGTATATGGATGATAATCATAAAGCAAATAAATATGAGGGTTACGATATAGGAAATTTAAAACTTGATTATAGCTATGACAAACACATGCGTTTATTTGCTAAAGTAACTAATATAACAGATGAAAGATATGCAGTAAGTGCTAGATATGCTTACCATAAAACTGACTATACACCAGGTGATCCAAGACAATTTTACGCAGGACTTGAGTATAGATGGTAAAAATCTTTAAACTACATAAGTTTTTTGGTCTTAGTGCTGGATTAGTTTTACTAATCTTAGGTATTACAGGTTTTTTTATAGATCATAAACAGTGGAGTTTTTTTTATAATACAACTTTTACATCTCTTCCAAGTAGTGCATATGAAGTTGATAAAAAGCTTTTTGAAGCTTATTGGATAGATGAAAAAGATTCTAATCACAGAATTGTTGGTGGCAAACGTGGCATATTTGAGAGTTTTGATACTTCAGAGAACTTTACAAAAATATCATCACTTCAATGTTTAGGTATTAGAAGTGATGAAAATGGAGTATTTTCTGCTACATCGGATGGTATATATGAACTTATAAACTCTAAATGGTCAATATTAGCACTAAAAGGTCTGTATATAACATCAATATCAATTTCTAAGGATACTATAGTAGCTATAGTTGATAAGCATAAGTTGATAAAAATTAAAAGGGATAATCATTTAATAATTCAAGAATCTGAAGTAGTGATTAATAATTCACAACTTCAAGAATCTATAAAATTATCAAGACTAGTTAGAGATTTACACTATGGTCGTGGTTTATTTGATGGTGATATATCCTTACTTATAAATGATTATGGAGCTATAGTTATAAGTTTATTGGTAATAAGTGCTTATTTAATATGGTGGCTGATACATAAAAAAACATCACCAAAACTAAGTAGAAAATTAATAAGATGGCATGCTAACCCTTTCGCTATTTTAGCATTAATACCACTAATTATATTAGCTATAACAGGAGTTTTTTTAGACCATTCTAGTGCTTTAAAAAAGTTTATGAACTCAGTTACTATATCTCATAATATATTACCACCAGTATATTCAAGTTTAAGACACGATATWTRKTCWGTWGAYTWTGATGGAKAKRYWTAYMGRATMGGAAATAGATATGGTGTATATAAAAGTGATGATTTARAAACTTGGGTTTTGGAGAATAAGGGTCTAGCCTTTAGAATGATACGAAAAAAAGATAGTTTGTATGTAAGTGGGATGGGTGCACCTAATCGTATATATGATGGAGAATGGAATATTTTAAGTTCTACTCCCCATATGTTTCGTGATGTGATTATTCAAGATAAGTCTATAAGGTATTTCTCAACTCATAAATCAAAGCTGAAATTACCAATATTTAAAGATGCTACACTTTATGCATTGATGATGACTTTACATGATGGTAGCTTTTTCTCTTCTTGGTGGGTATGGATAAATGATTTTGCCTCTTTTTCTTTTTTAATTCTAGGAATTACGGGTACAATTCGTTGGTTATATAAAAAAAGAAAAAAGAAATCAAAACTTAAAGTAAGCATAAATTAAGCTATATGTAAGCTTATGAGGCTATACTTCCAYCATTAAATTACAAAGAAAGGTTCTCGAATGAAATTTACAAAAATYGCAACTGCAGAACAAATTGATCAAAAATGGATTTTGATTGATGCTGAAGGTAAAACATTTGGTCGTATKATCACTGAAGTAGCTACWMTACTTCGTGGTAAGAACAAAGTTTGCTGGACTCCAAATATCGATTGTGGTGACTATGTAGTTATCATCAACGCTTCTAAGGCTAAATTTAATGGTCTTGGTAAAATTAATAACAAAGAGTATTTTTCTCATTCTGGTTACTTTGGTTCAACTAAGAGTGTTAAAATGACTGAGCTATTAGAGAAAAACCCTGAGAAACTATACAAATTAGCTACTCGTGGTATGCTTCCTAAAACTAAGCTTGGTGTCAAGATGATTAAAAAATTAAAAATCTATGCAGGTGCTGAGCATCCTCACACTGCACAATTAGCTAAGTAAGGATTACCATATGGCAAACAAAATATATGCAACAGGTAAACGTAAAGCGTCAATCGCAAAAGTATGGTTAACTCCAGGTACTGGTAAAATCACAATTAATGGTCTTTCTTTAGACGCATGGTTAGGTGGACTTGAAGCTAAGAAACTTCGTGTTAAACAGCCATTAGTTCTTTCAAAACAAGATACTTCAGTTGATATCGTAGCTACTACATTAGGTGGTGGTTTTGGTGGTCAAGCTGATGCACTACGTCATGGTATCTCTAAAGCTCTTGTTGAGTTTGATCCAGCAATTAAAGCTATCCTTAAACCTGAGGGCATGATGACTCGTGATTCACGTATAGTTGAACGTAAGAAACCAGGTAAGCGTAAAGCTCGTCGTTCTCGTCAATTTAGTAAGCGTTAATCGTTTTTTTAAACAACATAATGAGCAAAGCCCATTATGTTGGCAGGGACATTCTGTCCCTACAACCCCCTAAAGCTACAAAACCTAGTTTTGAGAAAAGCTTCTTCAATATTTCCAATTTATTTCTTTATAAAACTTTGATATAATTGCTCTAAAAAAGAGTAACCTTGCACTATTTTTTACTTTTACTTATATCTATAAACTTATTTTCATCTACACTGCATTTATCTACGTCTTCAAACCCATCAAGATTAAATCCTATTTTAGCTACAGATTCAAGCTCATCTGATATAGCTAATTATATATTTAATGGACTTGTTAAATATGATAAAAACAATTCTAAAATAATTGGTGATTTAGCAGAGGATTTTTATTATGAAAATGACACTACTATCATTTTTAAACTTCGTAAAAATGTATATTGGCATGATGGATATAAATTTACCGCAGATGATGTTCTTTTTACTTACAATACTATTATGTCACCTAAAATCTCAACACCATATAGCTCAGAATTTAGATTTGTAAAAAGTGTAGATGTTATTGATGATTATACGATTAGGGTTATATACAAGAAACCATATTTTAAATCTTTAGAAGCTTGGTCAATGGGTATATTACCTAAACATATTTTAGAGAATGAAGAAAATTTAATGAGTTCTAAGTTTAATACAAATCCGATTGGAACTGGTCCATATAAGCTTTTTTTATTAGAACACTCGAAAAATATTATACTAAAGGCAAATGATAATTACTTTGAGGGTAGGCCTAAAATAGATAAAATTTCTTACCATGTGATAGCTGATCCAATGACTAGATTTTTGATGTTGAAATCTTCGGCTTTAGATATTGGAGGTATTGAGGCTATGCAATTTGAGAGACAATTAGATGAAGAGTTTTTCTCAAAATTTAATATTCATGAAAAAATATCTCAGTCATATACATATTTGGGATTTAATCTAAGACTAAAAAAGTTTCAAAACCCAAAGGTTAGGGAGGCTTTATCTTTAGCTATAAATAGGCAAGAAATAGTAAAAATACTGTTTTTTAAACATGGGCAAGTTTGTACAGGTCCATTTCTGCCAGGTACAAAAGCTTTTAACAAAGATGTTAAAGCTCCAAAGCAAAATATTAAAAAAGCTAAAAGGCTTTTAAAAGAAGCTGGTTATGATGAGATTAATCCATTTGAGTTTGAGATAGTTACTTCTAACTCTAGTGCTATAAGGCCATATGTTACACAAATTTTGCAACATCAGTTAAAAAAAGCTGGAGTTATAGTAAAACTAAGAGTAATGGAGTGGCAGGCATTTTTAAATATGGTTGTAATGCCACACGATTTTGATTCCATACTCCTAGGTTGGGGATTGTCAGTTACACCAGACCCTTATGCTATATGGCATAGTGATAACGATAAAAAAGGCGGCTTTAATTTAGTTGGATACAAAAATAAAGATATAGATAAAATGATAGAGCAATCACAGACTATAGTAGATAGAGAAAAACTTGGTGTTATTTGGCGTGATATGTTTAAAATAATAACAAAAGACAATGCATATCTATTTTTATATATTCCAAACTCTATAACTAGTGTAAATAAAGAGATAAAAAACATAGAACCAAGTCCGAGCGGAATTTGGCATAATTATATAAGGTGGGAAAAATAAGAAGATAATTATAGATATAATAATTATTAATAACAAAAATAATGAAGGATGATTATATGATGTTTATTCCTAGGCTATTGTTTAGTGTACTATTTATCATTACAACTACATATGCATCACAAGCTTTTGTTGAAAGGCTATATACAAATGTTTTGGATAGAACAGCTGATACTAGTGGATTAACACTTTGGATAAATGAGTTAAGTAACTCGACAGCAGCTGATGTTGCTAACAGCTTTTTCAATAGTCAAGAGTTTACTGCAAAAAACTATAGTGATGGTGAGTTTATAGATATTGTATATAGGACTTATCTCAATAGAGAAGCAGATGTTAGTGGATATAACAACTGAATGAACAACCTATCTAATGGAAGTAGTAGAGAAGATATAATAGACTCTTTTGCACGTTCAGAAGAGTTCTCTATATTAGCTACTTCATATGGTATTATTGCTTATGAAGTAGATGGTGTTAAAGATTTTGTAGAAAGGTTTTATACTAATGTTCTCAGAAGAAGTTCTGATACTAATGGATTAGATAGTTGGTCAGCACAGCTAGAAAATAAAACATCAAGTGCTGAAGACATAGTTAATGGATTTTTTACATCACAAGAATTTATAAATCAAGACACTTCTGATAGCGAGTTTATTGATATTGTTTACAGAACATTTTTTGATAGAGAAGCTGATGATGGTGGGTTTAGTAGCTGGCTTAGTAAATTATCTAGTGGGATGAGTAGGGATGAAGTTATAGATGGTTTTTTATCTAGTTCTGAGTTTGAAGCTGTAGCATCTAGTTATGGTATTGAGGTTGGAGATATTAAAGCAACTACAACAACTACATATAATTTAAGAGAAATAAATAAACTAACTAATGTATCTGCTTTGTTAAAAGGAGGTTATAGTAATGGAGTTTCTGGAAGTTTATTCATAGTAAAAACAAATGCTGGAAATGATTATGTTAATGGTATGCTTGTAACAAAAATAAGTTCTAATACTTCAATTACATTAGATAATGGATATACATCACAAGCAAGTGGAACATCAAAGATTGACACAAATGGTGCTACTCTTGCATTTGATGATACACTTGCTTACTGCACATTAATCACAACAGCAGAGATTATGCCTATTAATGCTGAAATAGGAGATACATCAACAGGAACATCAATATATTCATGTGATGATAGCACTAATAGAACTATGTCTTGGAGGCTTACAGATGCAGGTAATGGAAATGCTTACTACATTTTAGATACTGTAATGACAGGAGCATTACAAAGTGAAAATACCACAACAATAATAATCACACCAGAGAATAAAGTTATTTATCTTAAAGTATCTGGAAATCTTATTGCAGAAGGTATAACTTTTTCATTTGAAGGTGCTGTAAATTAATTATATTTATTAAAATAATGAATAAACTTCTATCACTATTTTTCGATATAATTAGACATAAACAAAACGTAAGAGGTATATAATGCACACTATAAAACTACAAGTTGATGATACTATGTATAACGAGATTGTAAAAAGTGGTATTAATATACAAGAAAATCTTATGCAGTCGATGAGAGAGTTATTATTGTTTAATAATTATCCAGCTATTACAGAAAATGAAGCTATTAAAAGAGTTCAAAATTCTGTAAATGAGATAGAAAGTAATAAAGCTGAACTTATTAGTAATGATGAAGCTGATAAAGAGATAGATGAATTTATAGAGACTTTATAGTTGAAGTTAATCAAAAAAAGAAGCTATCAGAATGCTTTAAAAACAATCTTATTATATATTGCAAAAGATAGTAAAAACAATGCAATTAATTTTAAGAATAAATTGAATAAGGTAACAAGTAATTTAAACTATATGCCATATAAATATCCGCATTCAGATTTAAGTAAAAATGAAAATGTGAGGAGTTTAGCGTTTAAAGGTTATACCATTTTATATTATATAGATGAAAATAAAAATCAAACTGTAGTTTTTGATATTTTCAAATGGATAAATAAAGAAAAAGATTAGAAACTCTTTTTCGATATAATATAGGTATAAATATACAAGAAGAGTTAAAAGTTGCCCTTCATAAATTAAGACCTATATCAGAGCTACTAAGTGAAGTTTGAAACACTATCCTTCTTTAATAAACAATTTAAAAAGTTAGCAAATTTTTTTAACTTTCGTAGCATTGATGTTTTCATGCTGCATAGTTGGTACTGTTGTATCACTTCCATTTAAAGCTGTTGGTGCAGCTGTAAATGTAGTAGCACCAGATGTAGTTGGCGACAGTATCAGTGAAGTAGCTGATATAGTTATACCATTTTAGATAGGGATACAATGATAATACTTTTTGACTTAGACGGAACTCTTATAGACTCAACAGACGCAATTGTCTCAACATTTCATCATTCATTTAAGGTTCATAATACTCAAGCTGTAAAAGATGAAGAAATAAAAGCTCTTATAGGCTACCCATTAGATATTATGTATGCAAGACTTGGTATTAGTGAAGACAAAGTGTGGAGTTTTGTAGCAACTTATAAAGAAGAGTATAGAAAAATTTCTACTATTAAAACAGATTTATTACAAAATGCAGTTGAAGCTGTAAAAAAAGCTAGTAAATTTGCGACTTTGGGAATTGTAACTACAAAAACAGGTAAATATTCTAAGATATTAATGGAACACTTTAACTTAATGAAGTACTTTGAAGTTTTAATCGGAAGAGAAGATGTAAATAATCCCAAACCTGATGCAGAACCGATTTTAAAAGCCTTAGAGAATTTAGATACTATAAACAAAGATGTATGGATGATTGGCGATACAAAATTAGATCTTATAGCTGCACAAAATGCAAATGTAAACTCCATAGGTGTATTATGTGGTTACGGTGATAAAGAAAGCTTAAAAAAGTTTAGTAACGTTATATTAAATGATGCTCTAGAGGCTGTTTTATATTTAGAGGGCATGAAAAAACAACACACTTTCTTCACTTAATTATAAAGTATATAATTTCAAGCTATTTTTAAGAGCAACTTGTCTAAAATATGAAGAATTTAGAATTTAGTATTCTTATAAAATAAAGAAGGAGAATTTATGCTAGAAATTAGATGGCATAGTCGTGCTGGTCAAGGGGCTGTAACTGGAGCTAAAGGTTTAGCTGATGTTATTTCAACAACTGGTAAGCATGTTCAAGCATTTGCATTTTACGGATCTGCAAAACGTGGAGCTGCTATGACAGCTTATAATCGCGTTGATGATAAAGTAATAATGAATCATGAAAAATATATGGAGCCTGATTATATATTTGTAATCGATCCTGCTTTAGTTTATACTAGTGATGTTACTATTAATGATAAACCAAATACAAAATATATAATTACAACTCATATGACTACTGAGGAGCTTATTAAGTCTCAACCTAAGTTAGAGGGTAAAGAAGTATATACAGTAGACTGTATTCATATAGCACAAGAAACAATTGGTCGTCCTATTCCAAATACACCAATGCTTGGTGCATTTATGAAAATCTCTGGTATGTATGAGATGGATTTCTTTAAAGATTCTATGAAAAGAATTCTTGCAAAACTACCACAAAAAATCGTAGATGCGAATATGATAGCAATTCAACGCGCATACGATGAAGTAAAATAGGGGGCTAATGATGGCAAATAAAGGTTGGGATGAATTCGAAATTGGAGCTATGCTTCGTACATTCGATGGTAAGATAGATGACATCGCAGGGACACGACGAGAAGAACGTGTATATTCAGAAAGCAGTTCATTTTTAGCTAGTGTAGCTGACTGGAGAATTGTTAAACCTGTGTTTAATAAAGATTACTGTATTGATTGTCAGTTTTGTTGGATTTATTGTCCAGATGTTTCTATTATAGCAAGAGATAAAAAGCTTGTAGGTGTAGATATGGATCATTGTAAGGGATGTGGTATTTGTGTAGAGGTATGTCCTACAAATCCTAAAKCACTTCTTATGTTTGATGAACATTCWGNTKAGSNNNCAGTYTYAGRSWASTGRSNTARWWNNGRTGAKSGMKNAMGCATAATGGCATTTGATAAAATAGAATTAAAAGATATTGAAGTATGGGATGGTAACTTTGCTGCAGCTCAAGCTTTAAGACAGTGTCAAGTTGATGTTGTTGCAGCTTATCCTATCACTCCATCAACTCCTATTGTTGAGGGTTATGCAAAATTTAAATCAGATAACCTAGTTGAGGGTGAATATGTAATGGTTGAGTCAGAACATGCAGCAATGTCAGGCTGTATAGGTGCATCTGCAGCTGGTGGTCGTGTTGCAACTGCAACTTCATCACAAGGTTTTGCATTAATGGTTGAGACACTTTACCAAGCATCTGGTATGCGTCTACCAATTATTTTAAACGTTGTAAACCGTGCACTTGCAGCTCCGCTTAATGTAAACGGTGATCACTCTGATATGTACCTAGGTCGTGATTCTGGTTGGATTCAATTTGATGCATATTCTCCACAAGAGGCATATGACTTAAATTTTATAGCATTTAAAATATCTGAAGATCATGATATTCGTTTACCAGCTATGATTCATCAAGATGGTTTTATGACATCTCATACAGCTCAAGGTGTTCAGACTTTAAGTGATGATGTAGCTTTTGGTTTTGTTGGTAAGTTTAAACCAATGAATGATATGCTTGACTTTGAACATCCAGTTACGCATGGTGTTCAAACTGAAGAAGACTGGCATTTTGAGCATAAAGCTCGTCAACATAATGACCTTATGACTAAAGTTTCTCCAAAAGTTGATGAAGTATTCGCTGATTTTGAAAAACTAACTGGACGTAAGTACAATCAAGTTGAATGTTATGATATGGAAGATGCTGATGTTTGCGTATTTTGCATGGGTACATCAGTTGAAACAGCTAGAGAAGTAGCTGGTGAAATGAGAGATAAAGGGATTAAAGCTGGTGTAGTTGGATTACGTATAATTCGTCCATATCCATTTTTTGAAGTTGCTAAGGCTCTTAAAACAATTAAAGCTGTAGCTGTGATTGATAGATCATCTCCAAATGGTGCACCAGGTGCAATGTTTAATGAAGTTTCTGCTGCATTATATAATGAAGATACTAGACCATTAATTTCTGGTTATATCTATGGTTTAGGCGGTCGTGACTTAACTAAGGCACATTTGGTAGATCTTTATACTGAGCTTCAAGCTAATGCTGATGCAGGTAAAGTTACTACACAATTACAACAGTTTATCGGTGTTCGTGGGCCGAAACTAGCATATTTATAGGAAATTTTTATGAGTGAAATTAAAAAAATAAAAAACTTAAAAGAGTTTTCAACATCGGCTGACCGTTTTGAAGGTGCAAACCTTCTTTGTCCTGGTTGTGCGCACTCAATTATCGTTCGTGAAGTATTAAATGCTACTAACGATGATTTAGTTCTTGCAGCTTCAACAGGCTGTCTTGAAGTTTGTACAGCTGTTTATCCATATACATCTTGGGATGCATCTTGGATTCATATTGGTTTTGAAAACTCTTCGACTGCAATTGCAGGTGCTGAAGCTATGTATAAATCATTAAAAACTAAGGGTCGTTTAAAACAACCTGAACGTACACCTAAATTTGTTGCATTTGCTGGTGATGGTGCATCTTACGATATTGGTTTCCAATGGATATCTGGTTGTATGGAACGTGGTCATGATATGATGTATGTAGTTCTTGACAATGAAGTATATGCAAATACTGGTGGACAACGTTCATCATCAACTCCAATAGGTAGTTCAACTACAACTTCACCAGCTGGTTCTATATCTTATGGTGAGAATAAAAATAAAAAAGACATGTTAGGTATTATGGCAGCCCACCACATTCCATATGCAGCGCAAGTTGCTCCAAATAAATGGAAAGACATGGTTAAAAAAATCCAAAAAGGTTTCCAAACTGAGGGTCCAGTATTTATTAATGCTATCTCTCCTTGTACAACTGAGTGGAAATTTGACCCTAAAGATACTATGCATATCACAGATTTATCYACTGATTCTTTAGTATTCCCATTATATGAGATTATTGATGGTAGAGAATTTAATATTACTTATAGACCTAAAAATGTTATCCCTGTAGAAGAGTATTTAGCTGCTCAAGGACGTTTTAAGCATCTATTTAAAGATCAGTATAAGCATGTGATTAAAGAGTGGCAAGAGCGCGTAGATGGTAACTGGGAATATCTTCAACGTCGTGAAGAAGCTCGAGTATAAGGCTTCTAGTTTTACGTCATCTTGCACAAAACTCTGACTAAGGCTAGGCTAAAAGCCTGCCGTGTCAAAGTTTTGCACAATCTAACGCAAATCTAAAATCCACATCGTCATTCTGAAACTCACCCCATCATTCTGAACTTGATTCAGAATCTAACCTACTCCGTCACCATGAAACCAACCCCGTCATTCTGAACTTGATTCAGAATCTAACCCATTTAGTAAACAAAACCATATTTTTTAATCCAGAGTATGTAAATCTATCAAATATAAATCCTGTTAATGACTAGCCAATTAATGGATTTAATGTATATAGGGAGTTAAAGTATAGATTTTAATTTTAAAGTTCAACAAACATAAATCAAAAAATGATAGAATAACAACAATTAAATAGAAAATAAATTGCACTAGTGCAATGGGCTTTCTGTCGAAGAAAACATAGCGTTAGCGTAGGTAACGGAATTACTTCCGATACCGTACTAAATAGATGAAGGGTTCCCTTCATTTTATATAATAAAATTAAGGAATTATAACTATGCCATTATTAGATAGTTTTACAGTAGACCATACAATTATGCCAGCACCAGCAGTTCGTAAAGCAAAAGGTATGAAAACCCCATCTGGGGATGATGTTACAGTTTTTGATTTACGTTTTGTTAGACCAAATGAAGATATTTTATCTCAAGAAGGAATTCATACATTAGAACACCTATTCGCAGGTTTTATGCGTGATCATTTAAACTCTAGCGATACAGAGATTATTGATTTATCTCCTATGGGTTGTCGTACTGGTTTTTATATGAGTTTATTAGGCTCACCTAGTGAAGAAAGAGTAGCTAAGGCTTGGAAACAATCTATGCAAGATGTATTAGATGTGAAAAATCAAAAAGATATCCCTGAATTAAATATTTACCAGTGTGGTACATATAAAATGCATTCACTTGATGAGGCTAAAGGTATAGCTACAAATATTTTAAGTCATGAGATTGGTGTAATGAGTAATGATGATTTAGCATTAGACTTAAAAAAAGTTAACCAATAGATGTATATATTATTAGCAATGGATGGAGATAACGTTCAAGAGGCATCATTAACGAAAATAGATGATGCTAAAATTTGGGCTCAAATTCTTATTGAGGATGGTGAACTTATTGAAGTTAACCATTCAGCTGATAAAGATGGTTTTGATAAATTTAACGAATGTGTAGTTGTTATAAATGACAATGAATATGTATGGCCATTTATGGAGATGAGCATGATGGTATTAGTTGCACATACTCAAAGAAGTATAGATGATATAGTTGAGGCATATTTATTTAAAGAACTACACGATTTAGCATATTAGATTATGGCAAATCTAGAACAGTTTAAACAACTTTTTAATCCCCGCCCAGGGAACCATTTTCTTCAAGTTACTACAAAAGAAGATGAAATAAGCTTAGTACTTCAAGAGATGATGGATAAGGTAAGTGGTATATTAAATATAGCCTTTTACAATGAAGATAACCTTAAACTAAACCAGCCTTTTCGTGCCTTACCAAGAGATAGTGATATAGTTATAATTAAAGATGTGTATATGAGTCATGAAAATCAAAATATGCTTTTAAAGTTATCATATCTAACTCTAGCAAATAGTGCAGAAATTATTATTATGGAAAAAAAAGGTCTGATGGATTTAGATGCAGTTAAACAAAAACTAGAAGATTTTGAATTTCGTACAGCAAATACTATAGATATAGTTGATGGTTACGACCTAGTTATAGCGAAAAAAATGCATATGTGGGGAAATGGGTTATAGACCTTTTTGACACCCCCTAAAATCCCCAACTAACCCCTAATTATAGGCACTTAATCAAAAAAGCAACATATATTTTGAACCACTTTGAACCACTATGAGGTGTGTTAAAAAGTGTCAAAAAATCTATTTTAATCAGATATACTGTATAATCCCAATATAGGGAAGGCATACAATGAAATATCCAGGAATAACAACTCACATCTTAAAAAATGGAAGTAAAAATATTTATGTAAGATTTAAGTATAAAAGTAAGAACTATAATAAACTAAACTTTACAAAACTCTTTGGCATAACAAGTGAGAAAAAAGCTTTTTCTGAATTAGAGGTGTTAAAAAWAGAAATAGCAAAAGGCAAAGACCCTTTTAGTCTTACATTAGAAACATTAAATGATTTATATGATGAAAGAAAAAAAGTTAGTTTGAAAAATGGAACTTGGAAACCAAGAACAGTTGAAAGTTATGATTACTTTTATAATAGGTATATCCGAGATACAATAGGGCATAAAAAATTATCTAAAATCACTTATGAAGATTTGAGAGAGTTATACGATGTTGAAATGGCTCATATTGAGAATTCTACAAAAAATCAATTCAAAAGAATTGTTCGTCCAATTTTTGTAGAAGAAATTAAAAAAGGTAATCTATATACTAATATAGTTGATATGTTAGAAACTTACAATATGCCAGTTCGTGAAAAATTGGAACTTAGAACATTTGAAAATAATCTTGAAATAGTTGTCAAATTATATAAAGCTGTTCCAAAATATGAAGCATTAGCCTATCATCAGAAAGAAGAATTTAGAAACTATTTAATGATGATTATAATGACTGCTCATAGACACGGGGAACTTAGACAAATAATGATAGAAGATTGTTATTTAGATAAAAAAATGATTGTAGCACCGAAAACAATTACAAAAACAAAAGAAGTTTATAGATTTTCTATTCCAGAGGAGTGTATTCCATACTTAAAAACAATAAAATCAGGTCTAATATTTCCATCTATTAAAAAAGGAAGTGTTGATATGATGTTTCAAAGATTGTTAAAATTAGCAGGAGTTGAAGTATTTAATAGTAAAAGAATTTCCCCTCACGATATGAGGAGATTATTATTATCAATAATGATTAGAGATTTACACATAGATAGTGTTTTAGCTGATAGTTGTTTAAGCCATAAACAAAGAGGTGTTATAAATCATTATCTAAGTTTTGAATATAAAGATATTGAAAGTGCCTATCATAAGTATTGGAAATTAATTAAAGATGAAGCTGAAAAGAAATTACTGACTTAATCAGATACTTTGACACTATGTTTTGCCATTAGCTCTTTTGCTTTTTTAAATACAGATTTTGAAGCAGGCTTATAACCCTCTATAAGTTGAGAGTTGGAAACAGTTTTTAGAATATCTTTTTTTGTGATGTGGAATTTTTTCATAAATACCCCAATAAATAATCTCAAAGGATTTCAGCTTGAAACTGATACAGTCAAATATCTTGAAGATTTGACACCCTTTGAGGAGTAGGTAAAATTATACTATAAAAAGTTCAATACACGATGCTAAGACACGGTGTTCATCATTCTTGATACTCTTCCTTGATTTCTCTCTCAATATATTATTTAACCAAACAATTAACTATATCTGTATCAGTAGGATTTATATATCCCATTGTAGTTTTTACGGAACTATGTCCGATGAATTTAGAAATAATTTTTGTATTGATAGATTTTGCTCCCATTTCTGAAATTATTCCTCTTCTGAAGCAGTGGCTTGAAAATGAAGCTCCTAATATCTCTTGTATCATTCTATTAACCATACCGATAAAAACTATATCAGTGATACCTGTTCTTTTATTTTTGTTTGAACCTTTAGTTATAACTCTGTTCAAATCATCTTCACTCTCTAAGTCAAATAATTTAGTAAGCTCTTTTTTAAAGTCATCAGTTATAAACAATCTTCTTTCAGATTTAGTTTTTGATAAGACTGCTTTTGTTGTTCCATCTTCAAGAAGCTGTCTAATATTTGAAATTCGTAAATCTTGGATTTCATTCAACCTCAATCCAGTCCTGAACAGAATACAGAAAGTCCTCAACATATTTGATTTAGTGTTGGCTCTGATATTTTCATTACCTCTCACTGCATTCATCAGTTTTTTGTATTCAACTGCTGTAATATTTTCTTTAATTCTGGATATTGATTTGGTTTTCATTTTAGCCCCTAAATGTTATATTGAATGCCTATATGGTTAGATGATATACTATTTTGGTTCTGAAGTCAAGGCTCCAACCCTCTACTTATAGGAAAACAGTATATTCTATACTATTTTATAACATTTTGGATTTTATGATTACAATCTACAATATTCTGATTTATTGTCTTGAGATAGTAAGTTCGGATATTTCATATTGTTTTGTGAGAGATTATCATCTTATGAAGCATAATGAATTATAGGTCGTTAAGTTCGGGCAAAAATAGAAAAAAGTGTGAAAGTTGTTGGTAGTTATATTTAGCTCTCTGGATCCCCTTGATAATATGAAGTATCTCAGAGGTATATTTAGAAAAAGGGGTCAAGTTATTGGTAGTTGAAAAAATGTGTAAATAATTTAGTATATTCACAATTTATATTTTTACTCTCTACTGATAAAAACACTTACATATATTTTTCACTACACTTCAAAATTATAGGTTTTAACTTTTCAAAAGTTTTTATCTATTTTTTCACTATTTCAATAAACACCTTTGAGTAAAAAACACCGTGTTTAATAAAACCTTGGTAAGATTTTTACACGGTTCTTATATTTAATGGGTGTTAAAAATACAGATAGTAAAATAAAACACCCTCACTTTTTACTCTAAGGCTGATAATACTTTTACTGTTTCAAGAGCATTATTAGTAATAGGTGGCTTGTTGGTATCAAATACATCAAATAGTTTGTATTCTTTCATACCAACAAAACATCCGTATTCATTTTTTAGCACTTCTTGAAAACCTTTAATATCAATTCCATTTAATTTTTCTTTTGCTTCTTCCAACTCTTTTTGATTTGGTTGGTGCTTTTGTTTCTTTACTAACTTATGATAGATACCCCAAGTAAAGTCTTCTTTATCATCAACAATATTACCTCTTTTTATTGAAGCTTCTGTTTTTGCTTTTGCTTCTGCGAATAAATTTTCATCTATTTCTTTTGGTTTAGATTTAGATTTAGATTTTTGTTTTGACTTTGTTCGTCTTTTAACATTTCCATTTTCACTAAAACTTATTTTATATTTTTTTAGTTTATAGCCACTTGGGTCACCAATAGAGATTTCCATATCTGTTTTGGCAGTTATAGTTTTACATAAATTATCTCGTGTTGCTTTTTGAGGTATCTTTCCAATAATCATTTCAAGTTGCTTTTTACTAACTTGAATATATCCATTCTGATGTCCAGCATAATCTTTCACTAATAAGTATAGTTTTTGTGCCTTATGACTTGTAAGGTCAAATATATTTTCTAAATTAACATTCATCCAATACTTTTCACAATGAAGTATCATCTTTACAAACTCATCAGTAAATGTAATTTCTAAAATATTATCATCATCAATAGTTAAATTATCAACAATTTTAATTCGTGTCTTATCAACAAGCTTTTTTGTTCCAAGTATATCAATTTTAATATGATGAATGTTTAGTTTATCTTCAAGATATGTTTTCAATAAAGTATAAGTGTTATTATTTACAACACCTAATTCTTGAAAATCAATCATTTCTATTTGAACTGTGAAGTTGTTAAATTCTGGATTTAGCATTTGTTTTGGCTTCTTCTTAGATGTAAGCTCTTTTGTATCTTGCTCAATGAAAATTTTTATTCCAGAATTATCATCAATTAGTTTTTTTCTGTATAAATACAATAGAGCAATGAAGTAGTTAAACTCATTTGCTTCTGGTATTATAATTTCATCATTTTTATAAAAGCAACCTTGTGAAATTGCCGATGGTATAAATAATTCGTGTTCTGCCATTTGTTTTTCCTTTAATTTAGTAGTGGAATTGGAGAGTGATTTTCCTCACTTTTGTAGTAATATACCCCATATCAAAGAGTGAAAGAGTCAAAGAGAAATATCAATCAACTGAATGATAACTCTGACGAAGGGCTATTCGCCCTAAGCCTACGGCAACACCTTATGATTTTCATTTCAATATCTTCAAGATAATTCAAAGAAGATACTTATAATATAAATCTTTAAGAGCAATGACAAATCAAAGATTTATCATTAATAATTCAAAGAGAACTTATAATAAAGAAATTCAATATCTTCACTTGGACTTATCATATAGATATTAATATATTCAATCAAATAGCTTCAAATCAAGCACTCTATAAGTCCTTATAAACATACCATTACAGAGGCATTTATCAAGCTTTATGATAAATTGCCCTTTGGTGGTGTTTATGCTGTTTTTCAAGACTTGAAACTGTTTTGTATTCTCTGGACACTCTGGCAAGCAGAGTGTCTGGTGGTTTAGAACAGAGCTTATACAAAATGCTCTGGATACTTTTCAAAATAGTATTTATATTCTTTGGGTGTTAAATAGTATTCACTATTTGTTTTTAAATACATTTTTATCTTGAAAATATGTTTTGGTATCCCTTGGTTCTTTAATATAAAAAAGAACTCCTCTTGTAAATATACATTTGTATTCCCATAACAAGTAAAAGTACCCTGTATCATTTTTGGAAGATAGTCCAATGAGGTTAATTTATTTTCTCCACAATAAAAGTCTCCACTAATAATTTGTGCGATACCTTTTAAGGAAGTTAATTGGTTCCTTGGAACTAAACAATAACTACCTATCTTTTGTGGCATACCCTCTAATGTTTTCAAATTATTACCATAACAAATTAAACTACCAATAATTTCTTTTGGCATACCCTCCAAAGAGGTTAAGCCTTTGTTTGATATATCCATATTGCCTTCATAAACTGTTCCCGACAAATCGCCATATTCTTCTAAATCTGAAAACTTCATAATTACTTGCCCCCTTTATCAAGTAAATTTATATGAAACTTTTCTCTAAGCTCAGTTTCAATATCTGCTATAACACTCTTATCAAGTGGATAAGCAATTTTAGTATTGTAATTTAATTTTATACTTTTGTAAGTTTTGAAAAACTCTACATACTCTATATTCTTATAATTAAAAATATCAAAAGCTATACCCTCCTTGTTTATAGCTTTGAGAGTTTCACTATCTTGTTCAAAATACTTATCAAGTGTTTGAGCAGTAAAACCTTTTTTAAGAAGCTTTTTAAGTAAAGTGTTGTTTGTATTAAACTTTTCAATAATAGCACCCATACTTAGTATCTCTGTATTTGAAGGGTTTTTGAATACTGTTGAACCACCCTTTGCCATATCAATAAGGTTTCTTAACTCGGTAGTATCAATAATATCACTTAAAGGTTTTTCCAAGAACTGCTTATACTCTGTATCAGATAAGCTTAAAAAACTATCTACCGTTTCACTAATTGCCTTTTTAAGCTTTGCTCTTTCTTTATCATATGCTGGTTGATATGTTAAAGGCAAAGTGTTTTCCTCAATAGCTATTAACAAATTATATTTTTCAAAAATTTTATCAACTTTTGCCTCGTGTATTGCCTCTTTAACGGCTACTTTATAGCTTTTAGCTTTATATATAGCCAACGATAAATTACAAACATAGAGAGTATTACTACCTCTATGGCTCGTTTCAATAACTTTATCTGCGATAAGTTTATTAAGCTCTGAAACTTTTAACCCTAATTGGTTACTCGCCTGCTTAACTGTTATGAGTGGTTTGTATGAAGGTAGCACTATGCTACCTCACTTTCAGTTTTAGCAACTGTGTAATTTTTACCAAGTATAGGTGTTTTATCCACCAACTGTTCAAGTAATTTTACCTTTTCTTTCAAATTGGCAATTTCTAACCCGTTATCAGCAATTTCTTTAATTAAAGTAATTTGTTCTGCTTTTGTATAACCAAGATAAGTATCTTTATCCATACTTTTAGGCTTTTTGGCAAGTAGGAGCTTTGCTTTTTTATCAGCAGCCGTTTCCTTTTCCTTATCCATATACTCTGTATAAGGTTTATCGCTCCCACTACACACCAACTCCCAAGAACTTATAGATAAGCCTTTCATATTATTTATCTTAATAATAGTAGGCTTATTAACCTTAAGGTTATCTTTGTATAGTTTCAGAACTTTCTTATCAAGAACAAGCAATTTTTCGTTTTCAAGAATATCAAGTTCCCCACCAGAAGTATCCATAGCCTTAGAAAGTTTAACACCTTGTTCAATAACAAGTTCTATTGCTCTTTCAAGAGTTTTTTTAGAGGGATACTCCGTATCAACTATTTTCCAGAAACTCTTTTTTAGTTCAGTTGGAAAACCTTTGTATATTTCAACAAGTTTATAACCAAGAGAAGAAGTRTTTAACACAAGTTCCTTTTCCCCTTTTATTAACTTAGCGGTAATAGCTCTTATGGTTTTTCGCCCAATTAGTGCTATATCTCCAAATTGCTGTTCAATTTTAGTATCTAAAATTTGCTCTGCTGTAAGCTCTGTTTCTACTTTTGTTTCAGCAGTAGATAGTGCTGTTGGCTCTTTGCCAGGCATACAATTAAGCATAATTAACCTTTTTCTTAATTTAAGAAAAAATTAGCTATACTTTCATATAAAGTTACCTAACTTATATGTGAAAGTAAAAACTAAACTCCAAATTTAGTTGCTAATTTTTCTATTATTTCTGCTCTATGCGAAAATAATAAGTAGAGATAAACTCGTTTTACCAATTATCGCTAACACACTTTTTTTCTTTCTTAACAACCGTATTATGAACCATATCCTCTGAAAGTTCCCTTAATATTATTTCCCATAAACCCCTTAAAATAGGGCTTTACAGAGGGATAATTTTAATGATATTGTGAATTTATGGTAGCCCAAAACCCTAAAAAAACTCACGATTGTGGTAAGGATAATTTTTTGGTTGTGGTAAGGTTTGGTTTATTTGTAAGGAGATATTAAATTATTTGTAATTTCTTTGGCTATTTTTTTAGTATTAATGCTTGGCAAATCAAAATTAAGTAACTTTTCTATCTTGTAATCTTGGAATTTATTTAAAGAAAGATTATTTTTAGAAATATCTTCAAAAGCCATTTTCATATATACACAAGAGTTAAACACTTGAAACTCTTCTGCCAACTCATTAAACCTCGCCCATCTATTTGAAGTCAAACTTGTGTATCTTAATTGAATAAAAGCTTTGACTTCATTTATTGCTATACAATAGTGATGCCACTCTTCTATTTTTTTTCTTAAAATTCCATTTTCAAATGTTTGTTTTTTTACCTCTTGTTTTATCACTAAATTCTTGGTTTCTTTTTAATGTATCTTTATGTGAATAATAAGGAAGTAGTCTGCCGTATTTAGTATCATATATAATCATTGAGATTTGAGAAGGTTTTTTTATTTTCTTTGAAGACTTTGTAGTAGCTTTTATGTTAGTTAATTTGAAAAGCTCTTCAATAAGAAAACCATTTGATGTTTTCTCTATATATTCAACTTCTTGTCCTTTCATAGTCTTATATTTTATGACACTGCCAACTGTATCAAACATATCTTCTTGTTTTGTATCAGCACCTTGATAATATTCTTCTAACCTCTTTTTGAATATATCGCTTCTCATTAGCTCGCCAGATTGTAAAGTATATAAATTAAATAGTTTTTTTAGCTCTTCATTTTTATCAAAATCTTCAACCTTGAAAGTTTTATAATTACCAAATTTCTTTATATACTTATTAAATTCTACTTCATCAGTTGTTATTGTTCTCATAATATTTGCTTACCTCTCTCTAATATTAAAATACTGAAACACGGTGCTGGACATTGTGTCTGTTACTCTGTCCAATAAACTTTTACAGTTCTACCAAAACAAAGATACAAAAGCCTTAGATAAAAAGTAGAAAACTACAACTACAATTATTCCAACACCAAGAAGTTCCACCTTACTCTACACCAACAGCTTTAAACACTGCATCAATAGGGTCTGAATAAATAATCAATTGAAACTTACTCATTAACTCTGGTGGAACTTTTGCCATTTGTGCCATATCAAGAGCAGGAAGTAGTATTTTCTTAGCTCCACTATCACTTGCAATTTGTAGAGCATCTGGAAGAGATTCAGTAGGGATAATTGTTCCCCCTATACTCATACTTCCAAGAACTACCATTTGAGATAATAATGGTTTTTCTAAGACACCACTACATAAAGATACAAATATAGCTAACTCAATATCTTTTGATTTACCGATACCGTTAAGGTCGGTAGCTTTTAAGTGATAGTCAAAATCTTTATACTTAGCATTTAATGAAACACGATGTAGATTTGCTTGTATATAGTTAGTCGCTTCTTTTATCTCTTCTTTTATAGCTGTTCCACTAAATCCAGTGCTATCAAGTTTTCCACCACCTGCCATTACTTGTAAGTCTAATCTAAATAGACCTTTATGACCATTATCAGGGTTATATGAAACTGTATATAATGAACCGTTTGGAAGTTGTCCATCTGGAATAAGTGCATTACCACCACTCTCAGGAACTGATACTCTTATCTCAGTATCATCTTCAATATCAATATATGAGAAATTTACATCGTAAAACTCCATACCACCAATCTTTTTAAGTTGCTCTTTTATTCTTCTTCTACCTACAAGTGCATACTCTAAACATACTCTTACATCTTCTTTATCATATACACCATTAGGATGCATTAGCTTTATAAGACCACTTACAGTTTTTTTAACAGCTCTACTATCTCGTTGGTTCAAGTCCTTACCAAGTTTGAAATACTTATCAATAGCATTAGAGTAATTCATTTTTTGGAGTTCTCTCATCCACTCAGCCATAAAGTCCGTTATGAAGCCATACTCATTAGTGAAAAACTCTGTTCTCATCTTAGGAATTTCCCATCCTGGCAAGTAGTTATGAAATCTATCAAAAAATGCTGTATCAATCATCTCTTTTGGAAATGGAGAGAGCAAGTGAGAAGTTTTTATGATGTTCTCTATACTTCCATCAATATTTCCAACAAAGACAAATGAAGCTTTTGCTTGTTTTTGCTCTTTACCTCTTGCAAATGAACCACTCTCCATATAATCTTTCATTATTTGGATACCATCTTTGTCTTTAAAGTTAATCCCTGCTACTTCATCAAACGCTACTATATCCCAGTTACCAACAAGACCAATAGTTCTGCTACTCATATTGTAAAATAGATTTGCAACAGTAGTTTGACCACCACTCACGAGTATTGAGTTAGGTGAAATCTCTTTATATACAAATGATTTACCCGTTCCTCTTGGTCCGAGTTCGCACATATTGTAGTTGTTCTCTACAAATGGGATTAAACGAGCTAACAAGTGCCATTTAGTGCTGATATCAAAATTAGTTGGCTCCATTCCAGAGCTTCTTATAATTACATCCATCCACTCATCATTAGTGAATTTACCTCTTTGAGCTTGAAAATCTTCCATATCCATATTTGGCATCTGAATAGGTTTTAGATCTTGTATATGAAAAGGACTTGCACCTTTTGCATTCTCATCATAATAATATTCAAGAGTAACTATAACCCATATACCACCTGCAAGTAATTTTTGGTATTTTTTTACATACTCAGAATCAATAGATATTTTATTGATACCAAGATTAGAGAACTCTGCATCATAGCCATCTGTATTATTAAGTTTTACCGTTACTTTGTCTATTACTTTATAACGACCTTTCTCTTTGATACGAGATTTAATAACTTCTTTCTCGTCTGGTCTTACATAGTTTTTAGCAAGTATATCTTTGACTTTAGCAACACCCTCTTGTATCTGCTCTTCATTGTCTGTTGCACAATACATACCAAGAAGATACTCTAATACATAGATAGGAACATTAGCTCCCTCTTTAATTGATTTAGTTAAATCTTTTCTTACTACTTTACCGATAAACTCTTCATTTAATTTACTATTCAGATCCATATTTAAACCCCTAAAAATCATCATCAAAATCATTGAAAAATGATAATGCTAACTTCACTTCAAACTCTTTATATATTGGAGTTTCACTACTTCCATCAAGAACTTTCTTTGTTACAAGTTTAATGTTCTGGTTGTTATACTCATTTATATTTTGCTTAAAAGTCATCTTAAATCTTGTTTCTCTATTTGTATCATACTGTTCAGTAGAGTTAAATGTATGCTTGAACTCATCAGAGAGCAATACACCATCTACACTTTGAAATGAAATCTTTAGAGTTATTGGCTTAGTTTTATCATCTACAATTTCAGATTGAAACATTGATATATTAACTGTATTTGTAGATATATTTCTCATTGGTATAATATCTACATTTACATCTTGTATATTTGATGATTTACCTTTTTTGATATTAACCTCAATCAATGGTATAACTAACTCTTGCAGTGAAGCACCACCGTGTATGAAACGATTACCTGCACCTTGAACTCTTATTTTATTAATAGACTTAGGTATGAGGTATTCATTATCTCCACCTATGCCTAAATCAGCACCACTGTATTTGGATACACAAGTGCCACTCTCTAAGTTTTTACCTATGATAAATCTTCTATTTGATTTTATAGCTCCATCGCTATCAACTTTACAGAACTCACTGTCTTGTGTAGCTTGGTTTGTGTAAAGAAAACCGTGGTCACTTGTGATAAGCATATTAGAGCCATTGAAATTAGAGATTTGTTTGATGATCTTAATGATACTCTCAAATGTGCTTTGAACTGCATCAAATGTTTTTATCTCGTTCTTCTCTCCCATCTTATCAATCTCATCGTGGTAAATATACACTACACTTGCATTTCTAACTAACTCTCTACCTTCATCTCTTTTGTATTTTAAAAAATCTTCATAGCCAATAGCCATTGCATTTTTATCATAAGATTTTAGGATTTTATCTCTGTTTACTGTTCCAGATGATGATTTGTCATCTACAAACACGATGTCATTCTTATTTTTGATACTAAGTTCTCTATGAGGTAGTAAAGAAGCCATTCCAAGCTGTGTATATGATGGCAATGAACTTAACATACTGCTGATTTTTGCAGAAAATCTATCTTTCTTTTTATTCTCTGCTAATATTAAAGAAGTAAGTTCTACTCCACACTCATATCTCATAGCATCAGAAATTATTACAAATACTTTATTTTTCTTTTGTAAGTAAGGCTCAACTTTTGTGTTGTAGAATTTTTGTTGATGTGGTATTGGAGAGCTTGTAGTATAAGTCTCAGCGAAACCTTGCCAATTATCATTTAACTCTCTTAAATAAGAGTTTAGATAAACATCTTCTATCTTAGAGTTGAGAGGTTTTAGTAGTTCAAGGTGTTCAGCTTTACTTGAGTGCATAGAGTAATCTCTATAATACATATCTGCCTTATACCAATGCGAAGAATATTCAGTTATCCCATCTTCAAAACTTTTCATAGTAAGCTTTGTATTTTTTACGAAGTCAAACAGTAGTGAAGCACTTAACAATGCTTTATAAATGTTCTTATAGTTCTCAAACCAAAATGTATGCTCTCTAATATTAATGATTTTAGCCATCTCAATAGAGTTGATACTATCGTTACCTAACTTACTAAGTAAGTAAGATATAACAACTTGGTCACACTTCTCATAAGTATCACAAGAGATCACTTTTGAAGTGTCTATATCAGTAATGATATTGTTAATATTTAACTCATCGCTTATCTCTTTTGAGAGTATCTCAAAACTCTCTTTGTGTCTGCTACTATCCATCCAACTTTTAACAAAGAGTCTTGCATCAGAGTTAAGAGTGCTTTTGCTCTTGTCAAGTGCATAGTAGAAATGATTTTGAAATAGTTTATAAAGTAAGTCTTTAACACTATCGCCATCATAAGAATATTTAGATTTAACAGCTTTAAAAAACTCTTTTGTAAGGCTATATTTACTTAGTATTTCAAAGTGCTTATCGCTAGAGAATACTTTTAGCATAATACTATCTATATTATCGTCGCAGGATATGCTTGTCGCCATTATCTTGAGTGCAAGAGTATTATKACTCTCTTTATCGCTTAGTAACCATTTAAGAGCTTTTAGGCGAGTTGGTGCATTGAAAAACTTATCAAACTTACTTATAAACTCTTTGAAACTTACATCAAGACCAAGGTTTTGTAAAATAAGGCTTGTTTTATCAGCAGAAAACATATAGTTAGCGATGTTCAGATCAAGTAACCAATTATCTTCATCTTGTGGTGCAAGTGTTGGAGAGTAGATTAAAAACTTATCTGTTGGTTGAAGACTTAGTAATTGTCTTTTGATACCAAACTCATTGTTGTCTATTTCAAGTTTAGTTACATCGTCTAAGTCTATTGATTCAAACTCATTTTTAAGAACTTCGTTGTCATCATACCAAAACACTAATCTTTGTGTTTGGAAAATTGTTTTTAATCTTTGTTGTATATCTATCATTTATCATCACCCTCAAACTGTAAATAGAGTTCATCCAGTTTATCTTGTAATATCTTTTTAGGAATTAACTGTGTTTCATACTCAGATATAACTGTAGGGCTTAGACTTCTGCTAAGAGCATACTCAACTATTTCTTCATTTTTCTTTCTACAAAGTAGGACACCAATACTTGGGTTTTCATACTCTTTTTTTACATCTCTATCTAATGCTTCGAGATAAAACTCAAGCTGCCCTAAATACGATGGCTTAAAGTCATCTATTTTTAATTCAAAAGCCACCATACATTGAAGATTTCTATGATAAAACAGTAGGTCAATACTAAAATCAGTATCGCCAACTTGCACCTTGTATTCTTGCCCCATAAAACAGAAATCTTTACCTATTTCAAGTATAAAATCTTTTAAAGAACTAACCAGCCCTTGCTGTAAATCTTTTTCACTATGTTCTTTGGGAAGTCCTAAAAATTCTAAGGCATAACTATCTTTAAATACATTTTTCGTATCTTGTGGTAATTCTCTCACCATTACTGAGAGTTTTTCGTTTCCCAACATAGTTCTTTGATACAATCCACTACTAATTTGTCTCTCTAACTCTCGTTTTGAATACCTCTCTTTAATCGAGATCGTTATGTAAAATGCTCTCTCTTCATCAGATTTAGCAGCCGACAATATGAGTAAATGATTTGACCAAGATATTTGTGTCACCAGTGGAGACAGTTTTTCATTTGTATTGTAAGTTTCATAAAACTGCTTCATTCTCCAAATACTACGAGCTGTAAACCCTTTGATAGTTGGATCTTGCAGTTTGATAAAGTCTGCCAACTCTTGTACAACACTCTTCCCCCAATTTTCTTTTACACATTTAAGAGATACATACTTACCTATCTCCATATAAAGTTCTATCAGAACGGTATTGACTTGCTTATAAGCCTTTTGTTGAGATAGTTGTATCTGCTTTAATACTTCGCTAAAATCTTGTTTTATTATTTCACTCATTTAAACTCTTTTCCTTTCAACTTTCAAGTTGTTTTTACCTAAAGTTTTTTCATTTTCTTTCCATGAACTGATACAATCTTTACTCTCTAACTTTGTAAGTAGCATCTTATTTAAATCTGTGTCATCAAGATAAAGCTTACTCGCATTTTTATCCAATAATTCTTTGTATTGCTGATTTTCGAATGCTTCTAAATATTGTTTAATAGTATCACAATCCTCAAAATATTCAATTCTGGAAATAAGTAACTCTAAAGCATATTGATTTTCCCCATAAAATAATTTATCAAATAAATCTATACTTTCAATATTTTTATTATTATCAATATACAATTTAGATACTTTTTGTTTTAAATCTTTACTTTCATCAAATAAAGACAAATTAATATTTTCGATGATTTGAAATTTTTCTTCTATAATGAATTTTGAAGAATTTACGATTTTTAGTACATCATCACTCTCTAACTCAAAATCACCGACTTTTTCTAAAAAATCATCCTTGTTTTTCTCTATTAAGGTTATATGTTTAGGTGAAAAATCTTCTTTTAAAGAATTAATATTTTCTTGTGTAAAGCTTAGGATACTTGTACTTAAAATACTCTCTATCTTCTTAACACTAAGATCTTTGATATTTAAATCGCTATAATCGATAAACCAAATACTTTTAATTAAGTAACTATAAGCCTCATCACTTAAGCTTGAAGATAAAATCAATTTAGTGTTGAATGGTTGTAAAATCTCATCTTTATCAAAAGCCTTTTCATTGTTAATTTTAGACTCTGATAACTGCTTATAGTTTTCCTCTATATTAAAATACTCAATTAAAGAATAATTTATCTCCTGTTCTTCCAACTCTGTATAATAAGATAATAAATTACTCCAATTAACTTCAATCTTATTTTCAATTAGCAAAATTTTCCATAATTCTTTTTCTGCAACAGATGTTATATCACTTACTTTAGTTTCTGTTCGCTCTATAATAGTTTCTTTATATCCTACATCTAACTCATTATGATTTAAAAGATACAATAAAGTATCTTCTGATTCTTGTTTATTTTCATCCAATTCATTAAAAACACCTTCATAATATGTGTCTATATTTTTATCAATTATTTCGATTAGTTTTTCAGCTTCACTTTCTCTAATTATTGTCAAGTTTTGATATTTCAATTCGTCTATTGTAGAATTTTTAACATTACCTTTTTCTCTCACTATTATTTCAATCATTTTAGGGTTAAGAATATAATGTCCGTTTATATATATATGAGAAAATAATGGTGGATTATCAGAAGGGTTTTGAATATACTTAAATTCAATCTCTAACCTATCTATTAGTTCTTTACATTTTTCATTATCTTCATCTGTATATTTCGGCAATACTGTTTGTTCCGATAGATATGATGACATATCTAATTTAATTAACTTATCAACCTTTAAGGTATCAAAAAGAAGTTTAAAATATATATTTTGCTCTTTTGTTGATAGTTCTTTATAAATATATGACCATAAACCATCCCAAGTTAATTGTTCTATAAATAATTCTTTTGCTTCATCATTAGCATACTCTATATACTGAAATATAAACTCTATTGATTTATTACTACCATTGAATACATGATTAAAATATATCTCTTTCTTTTTAGTATTTGTGGATTTTAAAAGATGATTTGTCAATTGATTATTTAAAATATATTCACTCTCAAAATCTTTTTCATCAAGTTTATCTAAAAGTTTAGATATATTTCCAAGTAGTGCTGTAAAACTCAATGGTTTGTGATTTTGAATACTTAGTAAAAACTCTCTGTCATCTTGTGTTATGCCACCTTCATGAAAATATGAAATATAATGCTCGTAGTATTCATCTATATAGCCATTACGAACTAAAAAGATTAACAAGTCTTTATCTTCATAATCATCGGTTATTATTGATTCAGATGCAATTTTGAATAACTCTTTAAGAGAGGAATGTTTCAGTTTATTGATATTCTTATCTATACTTTCAATCTCTTTTTTTAGTTCATCTGCCTTTTTTGACAACTTATCTTCAATTAACTCTTTTCTCTGCTTAAAAGATTTATTATCCTGTATATCGTTTAAGTTTATTGTTTTGGCTTCCCATTCATTGGTACCATATTTCTGATAGCAATAAATACTTTGATTGGTACCAAATTTTTCAAAAAAATCATCCGAGCTTAAATTACTAATTTTAAATTCTTGATCATATCTGTCATATTTAAAATAAGTATTACCAGTAAGTTCAATAAATTTTCCAATATAAACTTGATGCAACTCTTCTATACTCTGAATACTTTCATTTTCTATACTTTCTATCTGTTGTAATAGTCTTGCTTTTTCATCATTATATTGCTCAATTTGCTCTTTAATATATTTAGGCTTATTTGCAAATAATTTATATATCAAGCCGTCTCGAATATGAAGTTTTGCAAAGTCCAGTGGATAAAAATTCTTGCAAACAATTAAAGCAAGTAATTTGTTGTGGTCTAATTTATCACTATTTAAATTATTTTTGTAAATCATATATTCATTATATATATTGATAAGCAGTCTCATGTCATCAATATACCAAGATATTTGAGTTAAAAAGTGTTCGTTTAGACTTTTGTTATTTACCTCTTGCTTAAATTTATCTATTAGTTTTTGTTCTGAGTTAGAGGGGTTTATATACGGAATCACTGGAACTATAAAATCAAAAAATTTAGTTCTCTCTTTATCTACAAACATATCATCTCGTATAGCATATACAAAGACAACTCTCCTATTCACTTCTTTAGAATTGTTTATCAAATTATTAAGTTCTCGAAGCTTTACAAATATTTCAGTATTATTAAATCTATCAATATCTTCAAATATGACTACATCGTAATTAGTTGCTTCAAAAAAGTATAATATCTCATCAATATGTTCATTAAGTATAGAAGCCTTGTCTTGCTGGGCAACAGTTATACTGTTTTTTTTAATGTCAAATTTACTTATTTGAAAACTACCTAAAAAATACAATAAACGGTAAAACCCAGCTAAAAACAACATGATAGTGAGTCCTAAAAATATATAATTATAGTCTTGTGTAAATTTTATGAAAATTTCAGGCAATAAATTATGAACTATTTTTGGTCTGAATATATACAAGTATAGATAGGGAATAGAAATAGATAACAATAGAATATCAATTTTTGAAACTTTTTTTATTTTTTTAAATCGTGAAAATGGTATTGTTTTGTCTTTTTCTCTGTAAAAAAATTGTTGTAAAATACTTCGTTCTATATCTTGATGCAAGTTAGCTGATTTTTTTGATGTTTCTTCATCATTAATATCTTCATCAGTATGGTTAATTTCATCTTCTTTTGAATCTGTAAATGTAGCCAATGATATTGGTAAGTAGTGCCATCCTACATTCTCTTTTTCAAATTTTCTTAAAAAACTACTTTTACCAGACCCATAAGAACCAGTTATTGCAATATTATTTACATTTGGAGTTTTTAATGCAACTGTAAATGGGTTAGCATAAGAAGTTTTTTTCTTATCTTGAGTATTAGGTATTAATGCTTCATAATTATCTTTGTTATTTGGAATTTCTAAGTTATATTTTTCAATTCTTCTTAAATACCATCTGTTTAGAGTTGATATTGACCAAATTAATATATTATTTAAAACCATTATTGTAACCTCCCAATCATCTTAAAACTTTTACTATTCTCAATTTACTATGCACTCACTTACACAATCCCGTTATAGGATAAAGTATATCCTTAAACTTACAGTAATTAACTTTAACACCATCGTCTAAATCTATCTCTGTTGGGTTTTGAGACCATGACATCATTTTATCTCTGTCAAACTCTATAATCTCTTTTAGTTTTGTGTCTATGTTTTTCATCTGTTTATCAGCATCTTTTTTATCTCTGTCGGATGCTGTGTCTGACGATGTTGTAAGAGTTAGAGTTTCTTTATGTGCTTCAAGTTTTGTGATGTATTCAGTTAAGTAAGAGTTTCTTACTCTTGCAAATGTATCTGCTTCGTATCTGTGCATATAGATTAAACTCATAAAACTTTTTTTAGGAGATGCTACCATCCAGTAGATTGGTCTTTTTTTGTATCTTTTTATATGGTCTTCATAGAAGCCTTTTACAAAATACTTTCTAAGTGTTGTTCCAAGTGAGCTTTCTATAAACCTTATGTTTTCACTTAAATATTCTTCGCCAAATGTAGCTTTAACAAACTGCACAAACCTTGAAGCTATATCATCTTTGAAGTAGTCATCTTCAAGCACTGGGATAACATTGTCATCATCTATTTCAAATGTTACTTTGTCATTCTCAGCTTGACTGGGAATCTCCTGACCCATATTTGCAATGAGTAATCTATCACTATCAAGAGAATATCTACCAAACATTACACCAACACCATAAGAGATAAACTGTTTCATAATCTCATCTACTTGAAATACTAACTCATCATCAACTATCTTAGTCTCATTTTTAAGTATCGTTATATCTTTTAGCTCTACATCTGGTGTGAGTTCATCTTGTAGTTCATATATATCTATAAACAGTCTGTTTAGTTCTTCTTCGTTTTGGTGTAGAGTGTTGTGTTGTTCCTTCCAATAGTTATAAAAGGAAGTGTATGCAGTTTCTATTTTACTGTCTGATTTATGCTTTATGAGTTCATTTTTTGTGAAGTCCCACGATGTTTCTCTACTATCCCACTCTTCTTTTGAGATGTCTATATTTTGTTGGGTTATGATTTCTATTTTTTCTTTTACTGAAGCTTGTTTTGGAAAAATTATTGGTACATTTGCTAATTGACCAGCTTCAAAATTAATTGTTGGACTTATTGATGAAATAAGTGGGTCTTGTAGTTTTGTATTTAATAAAGCCATTATATAAAATAATTCATTGTCATTTTCAAAGATTGAGCATCCAGCGACATCAAATGCAAAACCATTTGGAAAATATCTTAATGATAAACCAGAAGATGATACCTTTGACCAAGATATACACCGTTCAAAATACCTATCAATACTTTTTATTGTTCTTGAGTATGTTTTATATAATTTACTTGCATATTCTTTTACTTCAAAACCATCATTCTCATAATTTATTAAAAATTCAAGGTTACCATACCACTTTTTTGCTTCACCACCTTTATTATAAGGAAACCATTTATATGAACTTTTAGAAGCATCAATTGCATTATTAAAATTAAAACCTGAACTATCTATATCAACTTCAAACCAAGACCTAAGAAATCTATTGTTATCACTTGTTGCCATACCTTGACGAGTGTCTCCGAACTTCTTTAGACGGATACCTTTATTAAATATATTATGAACATTACTGCTTACCCAATAAGCAATAGGGTATCCCGTTATTTTATAGAAATCTTCTTGTTTCGCTTCATATCTATTTTCAAGATTAAAAAACTCTTGCTCTTTTGCATCACTGCTTTTGTAGTCTGTTAATCTTATGTATGTTGCCATTTAGTTATCTCCATAATTAAATAATGTTTTTGTAGTCTGATTAATGTCAACAGTTACCTTGGGTTTTAATATTTTTGTAGATTCTTTGGATTTAATTGTAACTGTAAATGATATATCATCAGTGTTTTTCATAAAAATTAATTTTTGTTTAAATAAATTAATCTTATCGCCTACTTGTAAATCTCGTATTGTAAGAGAACAACTGTCTTCATTAATTTCAACCCATTTTCTAAAAGCATTTGGATCTGGTATATCGAAATCAAAAATACTTGCATGCATCAATCTATTATTCATATCATCATAGGGGCTTTGTATTTTTGGTTTTTCTGGTGTACTTGGCATTTGTGGTATTAATTTATATAAATCCATTCCATGTGACAATATTTTTGCTTCAGGAAATACAATATTGTCATTTAAACAGTTTAAATCAACTTGAATTTCAGAGTCAGATGTTATACCTACATTTTCTATGTAAAATTCTATAAAATAAAATGTATCACTAAGTTCATTTATTTTTGCATTAATTTTGTCCTTATATGTTTCAATATTTAATGCTATATCTTCTAAATTTAATTTATATAATGACAATTCACTATTGTAAGCAGATGCACTCTTATTGTTGAAACCAGTTGGTACTGACATAACGCGACTTACTTGTAAATACTTTTCAACCTCATTAACTTCCATATCTAAAGGAATTGATGCGAGTTTCTTTTCTGCTTCTATTTTAATATCTTCAAGCTGTTTTATTTTTTCATCTTTTTCATAATCTATTGAATACAAGTTAGCTGTTATTTTATAATTTGTTGGTCCTTCAAGTTTTTTTTCTAACTTAATTCTTTTAAGATACTCATCTCTATAAACTTGATATATTGCATACAATAATATTATTATAGGGAATCCAAATATAACCCATTGAGGAAACTTGTAATTTAAATCTAAATATGCACTTAGTAAATCATACACAGTTGGAATTAATCCTAAATATATAATCCATTGTTTAAATATTTTACTTGTAAATTTTATAAATATTTTCACACCAATCTCCCCATCATCTCAAAACTCTCACTATCCATCTTAGAAAACCCAAACCATTTCTTTCCCAAATCTTTTAAACTCGCTCCTATATGATAGACCTCTTCTTCATCAATGATTAAAAACCTATCGTGTGAGGCGTTGAACATTTTTATTTCTAAGTTACTGTATTGAGAATTGTATTTTTCTAAGTCAAGTTTGAGTTGTTTACTTATAATTTTTGTATAGATAGTGACTTCTATATTTTGGTTTTTACTAAAAAGTATTAGGACTGTTTCGTCTATATAGTTGTCTATTAGTTTTATAGATGTTTTTGCATTCTTTATGATATCGGCGATGAAGATATAAGCATCAAATGTTTGACCATCGTAAAATATTTTTTGTTTTGGTTTTAGAGAACTATCATCTAATCCACTTGAAATATTATTTACCTGTGATTTTAAAATATTTACATCGCTTTCAAGTTCTTTRAATCTTTCATTTGTGATTTTTTCTGAATTTATTGAATATCCATTAGAGATATATTCTTTTAAAATTGATGTAGCCCATTGTCTAAATTTAGTCGCTTTAATAGAGTTTACTCTATATCCAACTGATATAATAACATCAAGATTATAATGTTCTAAATCCCGTGTAACCTCTCTGTTGCCCTCTTTTTGAACTGTTAAGTATTTCTTAACAGTTGGATTTTTATCAAGTTCATCTTCTTTGTAAATAGCCTTAATATGCATACTGATATTTGGTATCGTTACTGCAAACAGTTCTGCTATCTGTTTTTGAGTAAGCCAAAGAGTGTCTTCTTTAATAGACACATTTATTTCTAATTCACCATTACCATAAACAATTATATTATCCATCTACTCAGCCTTTTCCAATACAAACGCCACACTCTGAACAACTTCTCCACCAATCTCTTCAAATGCTCTTGCACCTAAATGAACCATAGTGTCTATTCTTTGTTTTTCAATGATTTTAATTCTAAGTTTTTCATAAGAACTTAAGAACATCCAAGAGTGTTGATTTATCATACTCATAAAACCATGTTGTTTTGTAAGCTCTAATGTTCTTTCCATAAATACAGCAAATAAATCAGACTTACTATCGGGGTATCTCTTCTTCACAAAATCACTAAGCTCTTTATTCATACCTTTAGAGCCCATATAAGGAGGGTTAGTAACTACACAATGAAACTCACTTGATAATATCTTCTTTTGTATATCATATTCTCTTGTAGATTGAGAAAAGATACCATCATCAAATGAAGCATTACTATGAGGAACTAAAAGAGAACCAAAGTTTTTAATCCCTGCAAACTCATCACTTCCATAATCTTCAAGCTCTACTATATTTGGCTTCACATCTTTTTTGAAAAATCTTTTATGATACTGTCTTGCTTTCATAGTGAGAGCAAAGTTAGCCAATACAGAAGCTCTTTTGTCTATATCACAACCAAACAGATTGTTTTGTAGTATCAGAGATGGGATTTCACTTTTGTTGTAACCTTCCTCTTCATAGATTTTTGTTAGTAGGTCAAAAGCATAAGTAAGTGTATGACCACTACCACAACAAGGGTCTAAGAAAGTTATCTCTTGGGGTGTTGTAACTTTTATAAAGGTTGTAGTTTCTTCCTCGTTCTCAATGTAATACTTCATATTCTCTTTTAGAGATGAGTTAGGATTGTTTAGCATCCATAACTTACCAAGAGAGTTTTCAACCATATACTTCACTATCCAATGAGGTGTAAAAAGTTGTGTGGCTGCTGGGATATTAGCAGGAGTTATTTTTTGGTTTTTCTTTAACCTTGCAAATACATCATCTTTTTTCTCTGAGATGTAGAACTGATATAACCAACCTATCACTTCAATATCTTGACAATCTTCTTCACTCATAGAGCTTACAACTTTTGCTCTAATAGAATTAGGACTTAACATATCCTCTGGAAGTAGTAGCTCAGTATAATCACTAATCTTTTCAAACATAGATGGCATTTGGTTTGCATACTCATTACAAGTAGAGATAAAGAGCATTTTATAGGCTTCATTATCACTATCTTTTACACCAGACACCTTCTTGTCTATGAGGTTAAAGAACAGCTCTCTGTTTAGGTTTAGAGTATCTTCTATTGTTCCAGATTTTGCTTCTATGAACATTTGAGGTATTGGTTGTTCATCAGATGTAGAGATAACAGCACTTGAAGTTATCTCATTTACATCCATAAACCTAAGAGCTACAAGACGGTTAAACCAAGTATAAGCAACTTCTTCTATGAAATCTTCACTATCCTTTTCATATCTATCTTCTATCTGCTGTATAGACACTTTGTTTGTGTTATAAACTGCTAAGTTCTCTTTGTAAGCATCTGATAGTAAAAAATCTATCTTAACTTTTATCATAGAGATGAGTTCAAGTCTCATAGTCGTAGCAAATTTTTTAAGTGCTGATTTGTTCATAGTTTTTTACCTCTTGAAATAATAGTTTTATTTTGGTATAATGTTGCATAAGTATTTGGGCTGGATTTTAATCTTTGCTCGCCCCTTGGGGGCAACTTATAACTTTTACTCAAAATTATTTCTAATTACTTCATTTAATTCTAATTTCAATATTTTGGAAATATATGGTTTTATAATCTGTTTAACTCTTTTTTTCTTATCTATACTTCTTATGTGGTTTGTTTTTATAGTAGTTTTATTTTGAACCATATATCCATACTTATCTGTATCTATAATTAGATTTGATGGATATTTTTCATCCCCATACTTATATGATGTCAATGGAGCAACTACAATTTCATCTGCTCTTACATCGTTAGATATTACAATAGCCATATGTCTATAACAAAACTCGTGTCCTAAGTTTATGCCATATCTATAAGTTGATTCATCATCACTATTAAAACCATTTTTATTATTTCCAAACTCAACCCAAACAAGAGAATATTTGTGTAAGTCMWTMCACCTAACAGCCATTTAATTCATCCTTTGATATAATGCTTTTGTAATTCTCTTGTAAGCCTACATCCTTGAGGTGTAGCCGAGAGTGATAATTATTCTTCATTTATAATAATACCTGTTTCCCACTATCAATTTCATTTAGAAGATTTTCTTTTAACTTATCAATATACTCATTTACATCATCACTATTTTTGAGAGTGATTTTAGTTTTTGGTGTTAATTTTGATATACGAACTGTATCTTGCTTTGGTGTTACTACTTTCTCTTGTGGTATTAGCTCAAACATCTTTTCAAGACCACGGTTAAGTTCATCTGCAAGAGATTCAGAGTTACTTCTTTGTTTGATAGTATCTATACTTGATGTATGGTTGATATTTTCAATTAGCTCTTGTCTTGGTCTAACTACTTTATATCTATCTTCACTTGGGACTTTCTCAAAGTTTTCATTATCTTGAAGCTCTTTTATAATTGCTTCTATATTTGTAATGGCTTCTGCTCTTGTTTGTTCAATGAGTGGTTGGAGTAAATCTCTTATAACCTTTAGAGCTTGATTCGCCTTTGTGATATGGCTTCCACTGTATGGTTTATCTAATGTTGATAGAGCTTCTATAACAGACTTTTGAGGGTCGTCAATATATCTAAGATTATTTTTATTGTCATTTACAAAGCTAAGAACACTGTCATATATTCTTCTTTTATCTCCGTTCATAAACTCCATAATTGGTTCAATGAAATCATCTTTGGCATTGAGTAAGTCATCTTCCATATTTGGAACTTCATCAAACAGAGTGTCTGGTGTTAATTTCTCTAATGGAGTGWGAGTATCTATGATGTCTTGGAACACATCATTARATGGATAGTTCAAGTTCATAAAGTTTCTACAAGACGAGATAAGATTAGTTGTTTCACTCATAGCTACATCGTAAATCTCTCTTGTTGATGTAGATGTAAATGAAGCATTTGGATATAACTCAGACAGAGTGTCCTTTGTAAGTTTTATCTTTTTAGCATCAACTTCTACTCTTGGTGCAACAATAGTGTTGAACTGTCTATTGTTTGTAAGAGTAGTTAAAATTTCATCTCTACTTAATGCTGTTGAGTTCTGTTTCAAATCAACCTTTTGTTTCATATACATAGAAGCTACTTGAGTGAGTATCGCATTTTGATACCATCCATAAGGTCTGATAGAAAAATACTCAAGTAAGTCTGAGATAGTTATAGCTTTATGTGAAGCCTTTTGTCTTTGGATATATGTAAATATCTCTACTTCTGCAGGTGCAAGAGCATCATCACTGCCCGTAAGTAAATCATCAGTTTGATTTAACATTACACTTATATCTCTTTCTTCATAAACCTTTGATAGTAATCCGATGTAAGAGTAAGTGCTTGTGATAAGAGTTTCAAAAGCATTTTTTATTTTTATTTTTACATCTTTAGTTGCTATATCTAATATTTTACCGTTGTGATAAATCTTTGCTTCACTAATAAAATTTCTTAGGTCGTTTTGAAGTTTTTCTCTTCTTTTGTTATTGTCATTTGACTTATTAAATAATATATTAGTCTCGCTATCTGACAAATTTCCGCCTTGTTTTTGAGGAATAAATTTATTTGTTTTTACCCATAGCTCTAAATCTTTTTGAAAATTATAAGAATTTGGTAGGGCTAATATTAATCCACTATCAGCAAGAGATTTATGGATTAGTCTTTCTTCATTGTAATCTTGGGAGTTAAGGGGTGTCATAATATTTAAGATTAGTTCTTCTTCTCTACCCTTAACTATCGTATCATCAAGCTTTCTTGCAAATGGATAGTTTTGTTTGTTTGGTGTATATCTTATTTTATTGATTTTAATTATGTCATCATAAGTCCAACTCACAAGAATGCTAACAAGTTCTGAAGTTTCAACATCTACTGCTTCAATTTCTTTCTCTATATCCTTTTCAACATTAGTCAAAAATTCGTATTGGTCTCCTACTTTTTGAATATAAAATTGATTAAGAAGCATATTTAATGCACTTTGAACTTGCTTTTTCAAATCACTTATATCTATATCAATGATAGTTCCTACAAGTAAAGTAGRTATATTATCTATGTTTGGTGTAAATTCCTTTACATACTTAAGCATAAAGAGAGTTTTTAATACTTTAGCTTCTAAAGGTTCAAGTATATCTGTTGCCTTTAGTATTTCAGTTTGAATATTAATAATACTGGATAAGCCATCAAAAAACATATCAAATGTAGCAATTGTTCCTATACTCTCTGCTGAAATATCAATTGCGATTTTTTGAATAACCGATAACATACTTCTTTCCCCAGTTGCTGTATGCTTACCTTGGAATATATTATGAGTTGATAATCCTTTCATACAAGACTGAAGTAAATCCATTTGATAAGGAACAAATGGATATATAGTAGTGAAACTCTCTGCATCTTTATAATTTTGATATTGTCTTCCTCTATCACTGAAATGGATAATTGAAGATAAAGAATTTTTTACTTTTGTATAGATTACCCCTAAATCATTATTACCACCTTCTGTTTTTTCTAATAATCTCTTTTGAATAACTTCGTTTGCATTTTGGCTTGTAAGGTTTAGTTTAACTTTGAAACGACCCATAATTTTAGAGAAGTCATTTTGCATTTGTGAGTTAGCATTTACAAGTAAATCAACAGCAGATTGAGAAGTAACAATTATCCAGGCTTGACCACCACAAACAGTTGATAGTGTTTCTACAATTGTTTGAAGATTTAACATTAATTTTGTATTTTCCCCAATATATTGACCAACTTCATCAACAAAAAATACTAATCTAAATCCATCTTCCTTAGTAGAAATATAATCTTTTACATCGTTAGCAAACTCTTCAATACTAAGAGAATAACTTTCTTCATATTTATCTATTAAGYCTTTTGCACTATTTTCAGAAATATCATCAACACTTGAAAGAGCTTTGGCAAGATTATCACTTTCTAAAAATATTGTTTCTCTACCACTTTCCCAAGTCTCGCCACTTAATTCTTGGAATTTTACTTTGAAACTATCAAACTTTCCTCGTTTATCTAAATCACTTTCAAACTTAGCGATGTAGCCAAACTTAGGATAGTATCCTCTCATCTCATTAAACACTTTCATAAATACACTAAGAATAGCATCGTCTTGGTTCTTACTTCCTATGTCTGACTTTTGGTCAATGTTAAATAAAATAGTTTCTGATGGTGTGGATAATGCTTTTTCAATATTACTTTTTAACTCAAAATCATCAGCATCTATTTTTTCAAGAAATAATTCTCCGATTAGGTCTGAATGTTCTCGTCTGTTTGTAAGGATATAAGAGAGTATTTTAAGTAGGTGTGACTTACCAGAACCAAAGTGTCCAGAAATCCATACACCAACATCTTGAGTGTTCTTGCCAATACTTGGAGAGTATTCACTAAAGAAATCATCTAACTTTTGATTTAGCTCTTTTGTAATTATATATTCATCTACTTCTTGAAACACTGCATCACTATCATCATTATCTGCCATTATAACACTGGCAATATTTCGTTTTATATTCTTCTTAAATAGTTTTTCAATCATTGTTTTGTTTCCTTATAAGTTTAGAGTATCAAGATTAAATGCTCTGTAATAGTTATCATCTTTTAGTTTGCCAAAGAGAGATAAGTCAGTTCCATATATTCCAGGAAAGAACATAATCGTTGGTCTATCTTTGATGTAGTTTTGAAGATTATTTAGTATCGTATGAGAACGGATAAATGGAAATACTTGACCTATCCCTGTTAAAAGTAACATCTGAGATGGATTGTCTTTTACTAATTGTTCAATATGAGGTATCAGTTTAGTTTCACTATCAAGAACACCTTGGAGTGTTTTGAAGAGTTTAGATTTAGATAGGCTTTTTTCTTTCTCAACTATCTTATCTAATATACCTCTGTCTTCAAGCATACTAAGAGATAAATCAAATAGGTTAATCTCAAATACACTTATACCATCAAGCGATAATCTTTGTTTTAATTGCTTAGTCTTTTGAACTACATCATTCTCTTGCTCTGGGTTATAAGGCACTATATAAAATGGTATCTCTCCACCTAATGCACTCATAGATAAGAAGCTCTCTTTTTTTAGGTTGTTAAAAAGCTTATCGTATTTTAATTCTAATGATTCTAATTTCATTTGTATCTCTTAATATGTTCATTTATCTCATTATCACTATATAAAAATGCACTAAGATATTTTGGGTCATCTTGAACTATTAGTTTAATTAGTTCTTCTGAGAGGTAAGGCTTTTGAATATTCTTGTTCTTAACACTATCAATAAATCCAGCTTGTTCAAACATCTTGAACATTACTTGTTTGAGTTTGTATTGTGTTGCTTCTGAAATAGTATTTAAGTTATCGTATGCAACTCGTTTGCTGTCATAAAAGGCTTCATAGTCACTATTGATAAGATGGAGATCAAAAAGAAGTAGTTTGTTTCTCATAATCTCTGTTGCAAAATCAGATATAAAAGCATAGAGCTTAAAACAACTCAGCATAGTAAGATTTTTAACATCACTGCTTGAAGCATCTTCATAATATGCAAGTTGCTCTGGTGTTAAAGTTTGAAGTCTTTTCTTGAACTCAATGAACTCTCTTTTTCTTGTAGCTATTGTTCCCTTTTGTAAAGCATCATCATCAATAACACTTTTAGCAACACTATCCCAATCAAGAGTTTCTTTGTAAAGGTTTGCAATTATTTCCGTAGCATAGGCTTGTAAAGATACTGCTGTATATGATAAAAGATATTTTGAAGCCACTGAACTAAACCACCAATAAGTTATAAGATTTTTATATGTAAATAATTTTATTTATTTTAACATCAATTGCATATGTATGTTATTAAAGAGCTAATAAGATAGCTGAAAAGTGTAATGGTGACTACTTGGCAAAGGTTATGGGATTAGTGTTTGAAAAGTTGATTTAAGGGTGCTTTTGCGATTCAGATAAGCACTTTTGAAAAATAAATCTTTTTATATTTCAGAACAACCGAAAGACATGGTGTTTTCAAAAAATCAAAAAGGGTTAGCAAAAGGGATGAGGGAATCCGATTGAAATATTTCCTATAAATTTCCACCCATACCAGAGAGTTTTTTCAAGATAATCCCTCATAGTATTCAGCTATAAAACTCAAAACAGACAACTCTAAAATACTTGGTTCAATCTCATCTATTAAGTAGTTATCAATAATCTTTATTACAGTTTGATATGTTGTTGAAGCCTCTATTTCTTTTCTATCTTTACTAACCATAACGGCATCCAAAATCCTATTCCTAAATACGAGCATATAATTTTCCATTGTTCAAATCCTTTTTCATTTATTTATGAGATTTGTTCGTAAAACACGGTGTTTTTGAAATATTCTTGATAACTCCTATAAATAATAATAGTAGCAATACACATAGTAGAGATACAAAAAATACAAAGGAGTTCAGATTGAACAAGACAACGATGATACAGATAGTAAATAAGCAGATTGATACCCAGACAATCAAAAGTATTACGGAGATAGTAGATAAGCTCTTAGCAGTAATGGTTCAAGCCTTACAGAACAATGAGAGAGTAAATTTTGCTGGGCTTATGATTGACACGGTGTTTGTCAAAAGTAAAAGTGGTGTTATGTTTAAGAATAAAATACCATTCACGACCCAAGATAAATATGTTCCAAGAGTTAAGATTGGAAAATCATTAAAAGCTAAGGTGGCTCAAAATGGCAAAAAGTAAAGATATGGAAACAACTAAATTAAATAACGGCAGAGTAGTAGAATTTGAGAAACACTTTTTTCTTCATCAATTGGTTGAGGCAATAGAACAATCAGAAGAAATCTATTCTTGTATCGCTCATAAGACAGTAGCGATAGGAATTATAAACCTTTTGTTTTTCAAATTCCAATTAACTGAATTTATGGAAAAAATGGAAGTGTCCGAAGCAGACTACAAAAAATGGTTTGAAAAGTTAGCAATAGAAAATAATGTTGATAATTTTATCCACTATAAATTATTTGGAGAGTTAGCAGATGGAAAATAATCAAGATGAACTGCTGATAGAAATATGCGATATGTTGAGAAATCCAAATGATTATAAAAGTTTGAGCATAGAAGCAATATGTTCTTCATTGGAAATATTACATAATAGGATTATGAAAACTGATAGTTCAATACTTAACAACCATATTACCCAAGCTGAATATGAGGAATATTTTGAAGAATTATTTTCTTCATTGAACTTGGTAGGTTTAGATGAGCTGATAGCTGAGATAAAACAAGATATTAAAAATATAGGAGATACAAATGATAACGATTAATACTTTACTTACAGAGATGGCAAAAGAAACTGAGAAAAATGAGGTTGAAAATATACCTAAAAAAAGTCCAGAGTGGATTGAAGCTAAGGATAAATGTTTGGTTGAGATTTTGAAGAAAATGAATGAGGCTAAAAAGTAATGAATAACCTGATATAGTCTCTATAACAGATGGAAACAATGTATCAGCCATCGTAAAAGAGCAGTAATTTTATGTTATTGCTCTTAATAAAAAGGATAATCAAATGAACCCCACAACAATTAAAAAGAAACAACTTACATTTTCATTACAAAATACTACATTTATAGTTCATATCAAATATGATACTAAAAAATTTGGAGATGGTGCTACACCATCATTCTGGGAAATCCAATTAAGTAGAGTGGATGGCAAAAGATTAGTCATACCATTAACATATAAGTATATTCAGAGCAGAGGTTGGCTTCAACAAATACCAAAGTATAAAGAACACTCTTATATCTGTTCAAGCAGAAGAAAAGAAATAGAGCATACAACAAATCTTTATCCAGTAGTGAAAGAGCAAATCGCTTATCAGTGGTTTAATCGCAAGAAAATATTTAGATAAGAAGCTCAAATAAAAAACTTCAAGTTTTTAGTAGAGCGAAAATACAATAAGAAATTAGCACCACTAAAAGAACAGAAGAGAGTATTGAAGCAAAGGTTGAAGGCTACTGAGATTGATAATAAGCAATACCAAAAATTATACACACCTATTCGTAAGTTGATAGATGATGTTGAACACCATATTTGGAATATATGTTATCAGTATAGTAATATATATTTTGAAAGAGAAAGATTGAAGCAAATTTATAGGGTAGCTTGAAACTTTGAGACATTATGCTGGACACGATGTCCAATCAAAAATAATTTATCAAGTATTCATTCACTTTATAGTAGTATTCCTTATGAATAAAAGATTAGAAAAACAAGAATTTGATAGTTTTGTTGATGACCTTAGTGAAGATAGTAAGAAACTGATTGATATAGAACCAGTTTTTATCTACAAGGGACAAAGGATTAGATTAGACTTTATTGGTAAAGCTGATAGACTATTTTTGAATAAAGCATTTGAAGAAATTGAAAAAGATAGAAATGAGAAAATAGATTTTGATTTACTAAAAAGAGAAGCAGAACAAGAAGTTTTAGAAGTTCAAAAGCATATGGCAAAAATACAATCAAAAAAATTTATTACTATAAAAGAATATACTGATATTTATGGTGCGAGTAAAACATCGCAACAAGGGTATAGAGGAAGAAGAAAAAAACCTTTACCTTATAAACAAGAAGTTGAAGGTGGTAAAATTTTGTATAGTATTGAAGAAGTTGAAAAGTGGCGAGATAATGGATACAAGTAAAAATAACGAACCATTTTTGAACACTTTACATCATTATGAAGTGTGTCAAAAAGTGTCAATTTATTTTGATAACCTCTGTAAGTTACCTAAAGTAACACTTTGTTTTAATAAGTGTAATATGTGGGGTAATGGGCTATAATGGGCTTTGATACAAATTTACATACTATGACTTTAAGTGATGATGGTTCTTACACAGCTTATTCAAAAGAGTATGATGAACATTATCATTCTACAAAAGACGGAGCTTTGAATGAATCATTTTTAAAACATGTGAATCCAACTATGGGATTAAAGAAAAATTATGAAGAGATAAACATCTTAGATATTTGTTTTGGTCTTGGTTTTAATACTTTAGCTACACTTTTTTTTCATAAACAAAACTCTTTAAATTCAAGGGTAAATATTTATTCACCAGAGTTAGATTCTAGTTTGATAGAATCTCTAAAGAATTTTTCTTATCCAAAAGAGTTTGATGAATTTAAACATATAATAAGTATTTTGATAAAAAATAAAAAATATAAAGATGATTACTTTTGTATAGAATTATTTATTGGAGATGCTAGAGAATATATAAAACAATTTGAGAATAAGTTTGATATAGTGTATCAAGATGCTTTTTCCCCATCAACTAACCCTATACTTTGGACTAGGGAGTATTTTAAAGATATTAAAACTTCTATGAAAAAAGATGCAGTTTTAAGTACATACTCAACAGCTTTTAAAACTAGACTAGCCTTATATGAGAATGACTTTTTGGTATATATAAATACAGGTGATAACTTCAGAAATGCAACTATAGCTACATTTCATGAATTACAAGATTTTAAACTAGTAGACATGTTACATAAGATATCTTGTAATGTAGATATTAAATCTTTAAGGGATTAAGTCTTAACCTTATCTAGTTGAGATTTTAGTGTAAGTGATATATTATATATGTCATTTGATATATTGGAAATATTTGTTGCATTTTCTTTATTTTGATTTACAATTTCATCAATTAGTTCAATATTATTTAGTACAATTTGTGCATTTTCTTATACTTCCTTTGTACTTTTTAGGGATGAATCAGCTAGAGTTGCTGTATTTGTAATAATACCTTTTGTAGAATTTAATTTTTTTATGATTAATTCAGATTCATCACTCATAAGACGAGTTTTTTTAACATTTTCATTAATATGGTTACTTGCATCTGTAATAGATTGAGTGATTACACTTACATTTGAGTGTATATCACTAACAGCTTTTTGTATGCTCTCAGCTAGTTGTCTTACCTCGTCAGCTACTACTGCAAAACCACGACCATGCTCACCTGCACGAGCAGCCTCTATAGCTGCATTTAATGCTAAAAGATTTGTTTTATCAGCTATATCCTCAATTATACTTAGTACATCAGTAATTTTTTGAGCATCATCAGTTAATTGATTTAACTGTAAAGACATCTCCTCTTCGGTTTGTGCATTTGATTGGATTTTATTTACTACATCATTTTCTAATTCTTGTAAGATATCTTGGGCTTGTGTAGTTTTTTCTTGAGTCTCTTTTACATTTATAGATGTAGTAAGAAGTTTTTCTTTCATACTATCACTCATAAGTTTTGTAGCATTTACAAGTTCAAACTCCTTTTCATCTCCATCACTAATAGAACTAGCACTGTTTTTCATATCTAAGGTATTTTGGCATTATTTTCTGATGAGTTTTTTGCCTCATGTAATACCTCAGATACTTTTTGTATTAAAAGGGCAAAAGATTCATAAACCTTACCTAGCTCATCTCTTTTATAGTATTCAAATTTTGTAGATAAATCTAATGAGTTTAGTGTATTTTCCATAGTATGGCTTATACCAAGTATAGATTTTTTTATAAATATATAAAGCATTAAATTTAAGCTAGCTGATATAAATATAAAATATATTATTAAAATTAAAACATAGTAAAAGTTTTTTTTCAAAGAGTAAGATGTATCTGTATATATATTTTTTATTTGAATTAAAGTCATTTATTGCATGTAAAAGTTTATTTTGTGGTTTTAAATTATCTTCATATATATTACTTAAGGCATTTTGCCCATCAGATTATGAACTCAAGGAAAAGTAACCTMCWANKMTYRKWYTAAAAATAACAACAAATATATTACTTATAATTTTTGTAGATATTAGGTAGGATTTTTTTATTATAAGAAATCTAAAAATAAAAAATATTAAAATTACTAATATTATTGCACTAATTACACTTATTGTAATATGAGAAGAAAAATTATTTATTTTTGTAGTAGTATGATTTTTTATAGGTGTTATTTTTACATCGTCAACCTTGTAGCCATCTTCTTTCCACTGCCATATGCCATCTTGTAACCAGTATACATAAGAAAAGCCTTTTTTAACAGAACTAACTGCAGCCTTATAAGACTTTCAATATTTAATACCGTTACAATAAAAGATTAATTTAATTTGTTTTTTATCTTTTAGTCTGGAATCATAATAGATATCATTTGAGTTATCAAAATTTATTTGTTTATTAGCATTACCACCTTTTTCATCGTAGTAAGCTGATATTGCACCATATATATGTTCATAAGCATATTCTGGAACCTTCCTTGTATCTACAAATATAGCGCCACTCTCATGTAGTGACTTAGCAGTTTGTGTATTTACCACAGTTACACCAAAATTAGATGCAATAGAAGGGTTTGGAGTATCTGGTTTTGCAAATAGATTAAGAGATAATAGAATTATAATAAGAAATAGATTTTTTANNGAAYMWAYAWSTNCTAKAATCTTTTGTACGTAATAGGTTGCATTATAACAAAAATAATTTTAAATTAATACCTTGCAGATATATTGTCTATTTCACTCCAAGTTAGAGATAAATTTTTTTGATGGGAAATTATATGTGATACATATCTTGCGAACATATCAGTCTCTATATTTACTTTAGTGCCTTTTTTATAGTTTTTAAATAGGGTTTTTTTCATAGTAATTGGAATAATTGTAAGTCTAAAAGTATCTGTATTGACATCATTAACAGTTAAACTAACTCCATCAATTGTTATTGAGCCTTTTGGAATTATATATGGTATGAATTTTTTATTTACAGATATATATACATCATAAGAGTTAGCAGATTTTTTTATTTCTTTTATTTCACCTATACAGTCAACATGCCCCTGAACTATATGACCCTCAAATCTATCACCCATTTTCATAGCTGGTTCAATATGTACATCATTTTTATAGTTTGATATTGCTAATATTTTTTGGGATTCAGGTGATAAATCAACGCTAAATCCATCACTGAAAATTTTCACAACACTTAAACATGCACCGTTTATAGCGATTGAATCACCAAGTTCTGGTTTATATTTAGCTTTTATACTTAATTCACTTCCGCTAAAACTTTTAACAGTAGCAATTTCTCTAATTAATCCAGTGAACAAGTGTTTTCCTTATAGGTTTTTTATTTTAGATCCTGAATCAAGTTCAGGATGACGTATTGTCATTGCAAGCTTGAAACAAATTGTCATTCCAAACTTGAAACAAATCGTCATTCCAAACTTGATTTGGAATCTAAACTTTATATATTAATCGAATTTTATCATTTTTAAGTATAATTTGACAAAGATTCGAAAAATTAACTAAGGTTCTTAATAATTATGATAGAAAAAGCAAACGAAGCTTATAATAAGAAAGATTTTACAACAGCATTTGAAATATATGCAAAACTTGCGAGTGAGGGTAATGCAGATGCTCAAACTTCACTAGGGTATATGTACCAAAATGGGCAAGCTTGTGAAATAGATAAACAAAAAGCTTTTAAATATTACGAACTTGGAGCTGAACAAAAGCAGGCATATGCACTTTTTAATCTAGCTATTTTATATATGAATGGTTTAGACGGAGTAGAGCATGACCAATTTAAAGCTCATGATTTACATTTGCAGGCAGCTGAACGTGAAGTCCCTCCAGCTATGTACGAAGTAGCACTTATGTTAGAACGTGGACTTGGTTGTGTACAAAATTACTCTGAAGCTGCTTTTTGGTATGAAGAGGGAGCTAAACGTGGACACTTTGAATCATTTAATAACCTAGGGGTATTATACAAAGATGGGCATGGGGTTGATACCGATAGAGATAGATGTTTTTTATGTTTTAAAAAAGCAGCCGATGGTGGTTTAGCCGAAGGAATTTACAACCTAGGTCAACTCTACGATCAAGGTTATGGATGTGAGATAGATCATGATAAGGCACTTGACTTATGTAGAAAAGCTGCATATAAAGGTCATGCTAAAGCTAAAGAGATTATTAAAGGTCTTCAAGAAGATGCAAAGATAGTCTTCTAGATTTAACACGTCAATCGGAATAAAGTCCCGTTTGACTGCGCTAGCCACTGAGGCACTAAAGCTTGCCTCTTCGAGGCAAAACACTAAAATAGATTCCAAATCAAGTTTGGAATGACGATTTGTTTCAAGTTTGGAATGACGATTTGTTTCAAGTTTGGAATGACGATTTGTTTCAAGTTTGGAATGACGATTTGTTTCAAGCTTGCAATGACGATTTGTTTCAAGTTTGGAATGACAATACGTCATCCTGAACTTGATTCAGGATCTAAAAAATGGATAAAAATGAATTATGATGTAATAATTATTGGTGGTGGTCATGCTGGTGTAGAAGCGGCTCTCTCCTGTGCTAGAATGGGTAATGATACTCTTATGATTTCTATGCTCGCTGAAAATGTAGGTGCTACCTCTTGTAACCCAGCAGTGGGTGGTTTAGCTAAGGGTCACTTAGTTCGTGAAATTGATGCCCTTGGCGGTGAAATGGGACTTATTACTGATGAAGCTGGTATACAGTTTCGTATACTTAATCAGACTAAGGGTCCAGCTGTTCGTGGTAGTCGTGCGCAAATAGATATGGATAAGTATAGAGTTATTGCTAGAAATAAAATACTCAATACTAAAAATCTTGATTTAGTCCAAGAGATGGCTGAGAGTCTAATTATAGAAGATTCAATAGTTAAAGGCATAAAAACAAATCTTTTAAATGAGTATAGGGCTAAAAAAGTAATTATCACTAGTGGTACTTTTTTAAATGGACTTATTCATATTGGAGAGATACAACAAGTGGGTGGTCGTTTTGGCGAGCAAGCTAGTGTAGGACTTAGTGCATCCCTGCTTGAATGTGGTTTAAGTATGGGACGTTTAAAAACTGGAACCTGCGCAAGAATTGATAGTTCTACAATAGATTTTTCTGTAATGGAGGAACAAAATGGTGACGCTAATCCAAGCCCATTTTCTTTTCGTACAGACCGTGAAAAATTCAGAAAAAACAAAAAACAAATCCCATGTTATATAGCTTATACTAACGAAAATACTCATAATATTATAGAAACAAATTTTTACAGAGCTCCTCTTTTTACAGGTCAAATAGAGGGCACTGGTCCACGATATTGTCCAAGTATTGAAGACAAGGTAAATCGTTTTCGTGACAAAGATAGACATCATCTTTTTATAGAGCCTCAAACTATAGATAATACTGAATGTTACATAAATGGGATGTCTACATCTTTGCCACCAGAAGTTCAGCAACAGATGATACATTCAGTACGTGGTATGGAGAAGGCAAAAATAGTACGTTATGGATATGCAATTGAGTATGATTTTGTTGACCCGCGGGAATTAAAACATTCTTTAGAGACTAAAAAAATATCTGGTCTTTATTTAGCTGGTCAGATAAATGGGACTACTGGTTACGAAGAAGCAGCAGCTCAGGGTCTTATGGCTGGTATTAACGCTTCACTTTCATTAAAAGGAAAGGATTCCTTAATTCTTCGTAGAGATGAAGCCTATATTGGTGTACTTATAGATGATTTAGTAACTAAGGGTACTAAAGAGCCATACCGAATGTTTACCTCGCGTGCTGAATATAGACTTTTGCTTCGTGAAGAATCAGCTGATACCAGACTTTCTATTTATGGGTATGAAATTGGACTTATAGATAAAGAGATATATGAAAAGGTACAATTAAAAGACAAACAAATCAAAAAAGGTTTAAAACTTTTACTTGAAACTAAATATACACCAAATAAAGAGTTTATATCTATACTTGAATCTATGAGTGAAGAAAAAATAAAAGATAATATTACAGCTCAACAAATTGTTTCTAGAAAAACATTTACAGTAGAGAAAATGATTAAACTGCTACCAGAATTAGATATATATAATGAGTATATAAAAGAAGAGATTTTAGTTGAAGGTAAATATTATAGATATATAATCAAACAAAGCCAAGAGATAGAGAAAATGAAAAAGTATCTTAAAATTTCAATTCCAGAAAATTTTAATTTTGAGAAAATTAGTGGTTTAAGCAATGAGATAGTTGAAAAACTTCAAATTTTTAATCCTCCAACACTGCAAGCTGCATCAATGATAAGTGGGATTACCCCAGCAGCTATTGAAATACTTCATATATACATAAAAATATCCCAGAGGAAAAAATAAATGAAATTTTATTATTATGTACATACTGGACATAGAATAGGTTTAGATAGATTTAGACGTGCATGTACAATTATACGTGCCCTAGGTGATATAGATATTACACTTTTATGCTCAGATTTTCGTATAGCAAATGAGGCTAAACATTTTGGTGTTAAAACCAGTGTAGGCATAGATGTAGTTAGAAATATACCTCAGATTGCTCATCATGGAGATAAAATAATTTTTGATTCAAATGAAGCAAATCCAATTATGCTTAATGATATGAGATTATTTTTTTCTACATTTATACGTGTAAGTGATGATGAAAATGATAAAAAAGAAGACAACGAATTTTTAATATCACCTTATTTAGAAGGTGAAGATATTTGTAATGCTTATATAGTTGACGATAAATATTTTGAGTTAAAAGAAAAAACTATAAAACTTTCTTTTTTCTTTGGTGATGATGATTATGAAAAAGATTTAGAAAAGTATATGTCATTTATAGAGGACTTAAATCCAGACTTGCTTTTAGGTTTTTATTACTTTTTTGATTATGCGGATATGTTAAAAAAGAAGTTTAAAAATAACCACGAATTTGAAGATTATGATGAACTTATAACTTCATCTGAAGTATTAGTTACATCGTCACCTCAGGCTGTATTAGAAAGTTTAGCATCTGGAGGAAAACCAATATATCTTCAAAGAGATGACTACGCAAAAGATTTTATAAAGTTATTTCAAAATTTAAACATCCCAATTATACAAAATTACGATAAAAAATATTTTACAGAGACATTTAACTCTATAAATAACCATAAATATTCCAAAATGCAACAAAATAGTAACAAATTGATTAATTTTATAAAGGGCAACTTAAATTAATAGATAATTAAAAGTAATTTAGTATATAATCAGCCTTTAAAATTCACAAAAAAGTGAGCAGGGATGAAAGATAATAACCGTAGAGGTTTTATGGGTAAAGCATTTGGTGCTGTAGCGGGCGTTGGTGCTATAGGTTCATTAGTTGCAATGAAAAAAACTTGGGACCCACTTCCAAGTGTTAAGGCAGCTGGTTTTACTACTCTTGATATGTCAATATATAAAGAGAATGAGTTAGTAGTTGAGAAATGGAGAGGGAAACCAATCTTTGTTCTTAAAAAAACTGCAGGTATGATTGAAAAACAAACTGAAAAACAAAAATCAAGAGATATTATTATAAATGGTGAACATTATATGATATGCATAGGTTTATGTACACACCTAGGTTGTATCCCAGCGTATAATGCAGCTGAACAAGGTTTCTTATGTGCATGCCATGGTGGACAATTTGACTGGTCTGGTAATGTGACAAAAGTCCCACCTCCACGTGGTTTTGATATACCTCCATTTAAAATTGATGGTAACAAGTTAGTATTAGGTGAGGCTGGTCCAGAGTATACAAAGATGAAAGAAACTGGCGTAACGCTATAGAAAGGGGAGAATAAATGGCACATTTTACAAAAGCAACTAGTGTTAAAGATTGGTTAAATCAACGTTTAGCAATTGAAAAAGTTGAAAAAGTTATGGGTTCAGAATACTGGATTCCAAAAAATATTAACTTCTTGTGGGCAATGGGTATGGTTCTTGTAATCACATTCGCTTTACTTTTAGTTTCAGGTATATTTTTATTAATGTATTACCAACCAAATGTAGCAACTGCATTTGATAGTGTAAACTATACAATTATGCGTGAAGTTGACTTTGGATGGTTATGGAGACATATACATGGTGTTGCAGCATCAGTCGTTTTCTTAATTATATACATTCACATGTTTACAGGTATCTACTACGGTTCTTATAAAAAAGGTCGTGAAATGATTTGGATATCTGGTATGCTTCTTTTTGTTGCATTTTCAGCTGAAGCATTTTCAGGATACATGTTACCATGGGGACAAATGTCTTACTGGGCTGGTATGGTTATAACTAACTTATTTTCTGGTGGTTCATTACATGCAGATGGTCTAGTTGAGTGGATTCGTGGGGATTATGTACCTGCACAAGCATTTTTAACTAGATTTTTTATGTTGCACGTACTTCTTATTCCAATAGCTATCATGGGTCTAATTGGGCTTCACTTTGCAGCTCTTAGAATTCCTCATGTAAATAACCAAGATGGAGAAGAGATTGATTTCCCAGCTGAAGCTAAAAAATATTTAGATGGTGATAAAGCTGGATCTAAAGTTATTCGCTTTGCAAATGACTTTATGTCTAAAGATATGTTTGTTGTTGGTATTTATTTAGTATTTTTCTTTTACTTAGTATTTTATAACTACGGTTTTGCTATGGATCCTGTAAACTTTGATCCAGCTAATGGACTTAAAACTCCTTCTCACATTTATCCTGAGTGGTATTTCTTATGGTCATATGAGATTTTACGTCCATTCTCTATAGATATAGGTTTAATGGCGTTCGGTTTTGCTCAAGTAATCTTTATGTTATTACCATTTTTAGACAGAAGTCCAAATACTGTAGCTGCAAATCGTCGTGGTCTATTTAAAGTTTGGTTCTGGTTAATGCTTTCAAATATGATAGTTTTAACATCTATGGGTAAATTGCCTCCAGCAGGTATATTTAGTGATATTGGTTTCTATTCTGCGATATTATTTATAGTAATGTGGATAGCACTTCCAATCATTACATCACTAGAAAAAAAAGTATAGGGAGATAAGTATGAAAAATAAAGAACCTTTAATATTAGCAGTAGTTATATTCTTTTCGCTTGTAACTTACTACCTAGTTGAGCCTTACGCTCACGGTCAAATGCACAAACATGTAGAAAGTGAAGGTTTTGCTTATGCAGACCTTCCTGAAGTAACTARGACGGGTGATGCTGCAAACGGTAAGGCACTTGTTACTGGTGCTGCAGCTTGTACAGGTTGTCACTCAATTAATGTAGATGGTATGCCAGCAGGGATGGATGCAGTTATGGCTGCACAAAGTTATGGTGTAAACCCACCTGATTTAAGTAATGCTGGTATTGTATTTGATACTAAGTTTTTATCTGATTTAATAAAAAATCCTGCACATGCTTTAAAAGTTGAACATAAATATGATGCAGCTAAAGGTGAAATGCATCCAATGGTTGCTTTTTATGGAGCTGGTGGAGACATAGATCAAGAAGTAGCCGATATGGTAGCTTACTTAAAATCTATAGCAGTATCACAAGAAGAACTTACGCCTAAGATGGCATTTGAGAATGCTTGTGGTAGATGTCATGCTATGAAATATGAGAAATGGACTCAAATTGGTATTAAACCAAGTTTTAAACATAAAAAAGATGAATTAGCATTTGATATTAAAGTGTTAGAGTATCAAGATAGTTTAAAAGCTTATATGGGTAAATTACCACCTGATTTAAGTATGTACTATATGTCAAGAGGGACTCATTTCCTTGAAACTATTATTGAAGATCCTCAATCTCAATTGCCTGGAACTGCAATGCCTCGTGTAGGTGTTACATCTCATTCAATGGAAAAAGTGATTGAACATATGGCTGATTCAGCTGATACTAAACGTCATGAAAGAGAATCAATTGCTAAAAATGTAATGATATATATAGTTATCTTTGCTATCTTTGCACTTCTTTGGAAAAAACAAGTATGGAAAGACTTACAYTARTWRWSMNNGATAAAGGAASKARTTYCTTTATCNTCGCTKKCRCCACCATGGCGACTGAATATTAGTTAAACAAAGGGAATAATCTCTTTGCTCCGCGTTGACCGATATGGTCACTAAAATGTGAAGCAAATGCTTCACATTAAACTTCATTTTATTACTTCTTTTAAACTTTTAATAATAATTTTGCTTGATTATAAAATAGATTCCAAATCAAGTTTGGAATGACGGTTATTTGAAATAATTGGTATTTTGTTATTGCCGAGTTGTTTTGTCATTGTTGAGTTGTTTTGTCATTCTGGGCTTGACCCAGAATCTAATTACTAATTATTTATATAATTAAAACTTTAACAATAAGTTAATAATTTAATTTACTCCCTTTATTTGTACAACTAATGTATTACATATTAAATCATGTAAGGCTTTTTTATCTTTTCTTATAAGTGGTAAAAATAAACCAAGTACTGTAGTTGCAGTAAATAAAAACATTACGTATCTAAACAAAGCTCTGAAAAATCCAATACCATTACCAGTACTTGCATTTACTATTTTCAAATCATAAGCTTTTTTACCAGGTGTTTGTCCATACTTTGATACTAAGATAGCATATATTAAACCATATAAACTTACAGCTATTAGAGGGCCGAGTTGAGTATTTTGAAGTTCATCTTTACCACCAAGAACTAGATAAGTTATAACATACATTATTGGCATATATATCATAAACATATCTGTGATTAATGCTTTTATTCTTTGGCTGAAAAAAGCATACAAGTATTTTGGTTTAACTTTTTTTTCTTCTTTTGTCTGTTTTTTTATATTTCTAAATCTCATAATAGAATTATATCGAATATAAAAGTTTATAAACTTATTCTAAAGATATAAAATATGGCTTAAATTATACAACTATATGAAAATATAAACAAATTATAAACAAATTACATAATTTAAACTTAATTTAAAAATAAGAGATGTAGAATATGTGAAGTTCTAATAAATCATATTACTTGAAGTGATAAAAGAGTGTCATAATAATGTCATTTTCTTATCACTTCAAAAAGGGGTGATTTATTTATACAAAACAGGAGATAAAATGAAGAAAATATTAAGAATATCTATAGTTGCAGCTATGATGATAGGTGCTAGTTCAGTGTCAGTTCAGGCAGATGGTCTGTCAATTACTGATAATGTGTATGTAAAAGGTGAAATTCGTCCACGTTACGAAATGGTAGATGATGATAATTCGGTTTCTAATGCTAACGCGCTAACAAATCGTTTAGTAATTGGTGCTGGAGCTGATTTATTTGGAACTAGTTGGATGTCTGCATATGCTGAGATGACTAATGTAAGTTTATTAAATGATAATTATCGTGACTTAGCTACTAATAATGCAAACGCAAATTCTGTAGTAGCTGATGCAAAACAAACTCGTCTTACTCAGTCATATATAGATTTTAAAACTGGAAAAACTAAATTAAGATTTGGTCGTCAACTGATGAATCTTGATAACCAAAGATTTGTTGGTGCAGTTGGTTGGAGACAAATGCCTCAAACATATGATGCTATTACTTTAACAAATAATGATATAAAAGGTCTTAATCTATTTGCTTCTTATATTAGCCAAGTAAATACTATATTTGCTGATGGCGGACCAAAAGTAGATAGTTATGATACAAGAACTTTACTTTTTAATGCTTCTTATGCAATGATGCCAGAACTAAAAGTTACAGCTTATGCTTATCTAATTGGTTCAGTTCATGATACTTATGGTTTATCTTTGACAGGTAATGTACCTGTAAATAGTTCTTTAAAAATAAACTATCGTGCTGAATATGCAACTCAAGATGATGCATCACTTGATAAATCAGATGGTCCGGATAATGTAAAAGCTAATGCTGATTGGTACAATATAAATGTTGGTATGAATATGAATGGTGTAATTGCAGCTGTTGGTTATGAGTCTTTAAGTGGTATACAAGGTGCTGGCGATACTGCATTTAGTACTCCTTTAGCTACATTACATGGTAAAAATGGTTGGGCTGATAAGTTTTTATCTACACCAGCTGCTGGCTTAGAAGACTTTACTGTTATGCTTGGTTATAAGTCTAAAGGGTATGGTCTATTTAAAGCTGTTTATCATGATTTTCAAAGTGAAGTTGGCAATACAGATTATGGTAGAGAAATTGATGCAGTTTATAAAAATAAAATTCCTGGTGTTAAAAACCTTGGTGGTTTATTAAAAGTAGCTAGTTATTCGGCTGATACAAATAATGGTATTGGTGGATTAAATACAGATACTGTAAAATTTTGGGCTATGTTAGATTATAAATTTTCTACAAAATAATCTTACAATATCAGGTCACTTAGTGTGACTTGATATCTTTTACACTTTTTTAGAGATTCCAAATCTAGTTTGGAATGACGAATTTAATTTGGAATTGCAAATTAAATTTAAACTTACTTTTTACCTCTTCAAGATATAATACCAGTACATAATAATATTTAGGATATATAATGCTAATAGATAGCTACGATAGAGTAGTTGACTATTTACGTGTCTCTGTAACTGAACGCTGTAATTTTAGATGTCAATACTGTATGCCTGAGAAACCTTTTTCTTGGGTGCCAAAAGAAAACTTACTATCATTTGAAGAACTATTTGAATTTATCAAAATAGCCATTGATGAGGGTGTTAAAAAGATTCGAATTACTGGTGGTGAACCACTTCTTCGTGAAGATTTAGATAAATTTATTAAAATGATTTATGACTATGAACCAAAAATAGACTTAGCTATGACTACTAATGCCTTTTTACTTAAGGGTACTGCGCAAAGGTTAAAAGATTCTGGGCTTAAGCGTATAAATATAAGTATAGATACTTTAAAACCTGAGGTTGCATTGGCAATTGCAGGAAAAGATGTACTTAAAAAAGTTTTAGAGGGTGTTGAAGAAGCTATAAAAGTTGGACTTAAAGTTAAAGTAAATATGGTTCCAATGAAAAATATGAATGCAAACGAGATTATAGATGTATTGGAATATTGTAAAAAACGTAATATGTCTGTACGTTTTATAGAATATATGGAAAATAAGTTTGCAGCCAAAGATATTAGCGGGGTTAAGTCAGCTGAACTCTTATCCATCTTAAAAAAACATTATGAATTTGAAGATGAAGGTTTTGATGGTTCAAGCCCATCCCATTATTATCGTATGAAAGATGGCTATAGATTTGGAATTATTGAACCATACGAAGATGACTTTTGTAAAAAATGTAACCGTATTAGACTAACAGCTGAGGGTAATTTAATACCATGTCTTTATTTTGACGAGGCACTTAGCATTGGCAAAGCAATAAAAGCGGGCGATATAAAGGCTGCAACTGAAGTATTACGTGAAGTTGTACGTACAAAACCTGAAAAAAATCGTTGGGGTGGTGAGGATGGTGAAGTTTCTTCACGTGCTTTTTACGAAACTGGTGGCTAAAGTTTTGTAGCTAGATCCTGAATCAAGTTCAGGATGACGATATGGTATTTCATGGTTACAGAACAATTCGTCATTCCAAACTGGATTTGGAATCTCAAAATGACAGAACAATTCGTCATTCCAAACTGGATTTGGAATCTCAAAAGAAAAAAGGTAAGACTTGGTATATTTGGTAGAACATTTTTATTCTATTCAGGGTGAAGGTCGATATATTGGTAAGCCATCGCTGTTTTTTCGTTTTGGCGGATGTAATATGAAATGTGAGGGTTTTGGTTGTAAAGAAAAAACGCCAAGTGGTGAATATATACTTGGTTGTGATACCGTGTATGCGGTAAATAAGGAACATTTTTCTTCTAATTGGATTCCGATTTCAAAATCATCGCAATTATTAAATATATTAGACTTGTATGACTTACCAGAAAATGTAGATATTGTATTAACAGGTGGTGAACCATTAATATACGCAAATGATTTGATATTTGTAGAATTTTTACAAGGCTTGCTTAAAAAAGCTCACAGGATAACCTTTGAAACTAATGGTTCAATAGCTGTAGATTTTGATAAATTTCCAGTCTATAAGCAGTGTATATTTGCCTTATCTGTAAAATTATCAAACTCACATGAAGCTTTAAGTAAAAGGGTACGTGGTAATGTTATTTACTCTATAGCTTCAAATGCTAAAGAGGCTTTTTTTAAGTTTAGCATAGATGCTGATTCTATTAACCTAGGCTTAGAAGAGGAAATATCTAGGATAATAGTACATTCACCAAGGACTGAGGTCTATTGTATGCCACTAGGTGGTAATAAAGCAGAGATAGAGGCTAATACAGAACCATTGATTGAGTTTTGTAAAGATAAAGGCTATAACTTTTCTGATAGACTTCATATAAGAATTTGGAATCAAAATAAAGGAGTTTAGTAAAATGATTATTAGAAAACTTTTTAAATTTGAAAATGCTCATATAGTTAGGGGTTGTTCTAGTATTAAATGTAGAAGTTCTGTACATGGTCACTCTTACAAGATTGAGATTTTATTTTCATCAAACTTTTTAGATAATGGTCAGATGGTATATGATTTTGGTTTAATGAAACAAAATATTAAAGCTCTTGTAGAGAGTTTTGATCATGCAATCACAATTTGGAGTGAAGATAATAAAGGATACATATCTGATATGAAAAAACACTCATCAAGGTGGGTTGAATTGCCAGTATCACCATCAGCTGAACAGTTCTCACGTGTAATATTTTTAATGATAGATAAGCTTTTAGAGCTTACCTCAGGTGTAAATGGGGAAAAAGAGGTTAGTCTGAATTCTGTTATTGTACATGAAACAGATACTGGTTATGCTCAGGCTTTTAAAGAGGATGCTTATTCAAAAAATATGGGTGAGATAAATTTAAAAGAAATTATCTTTAGTGATGAAATACAAGATACTTGGAAAGATTCTTCTCTTTGGAAAAAAATTCTAAATAATGAAAAGTTTATAAACTCTAGAAACGTATAGTTCCTAGTTGACTTTAGTTATTAAGTTTGTTTTTTCTTTAGATGTAAAACAAAATCTTGTTGGAATTATATTTACTAGGGAGTTTTTTGCTAAAAAATCAATATTTTCATCTATGATTATATACGCATTTGAGGTAGCTAGGGGTGATATCATTCCTGGTGCAAATTTTTTGTGTGGACTAAAAAATGTACCGTCAAAAAATCCTGGTATTAAAGTCCTTCTTCCAGCTTTTAGTTTATAGTCATCTTTTAGTTTTGTTTGTATAAAATTTAAGTATTTCTCATTGTTCCCACTTAATGCTAAAATAATACTTTGACCAAATAACTCAAAGTTTAAAGCAGCTGCAAGAGGATTACCTGGAAGATTTAAAATAAATGTATCTCCAATTTGACCAACTGTAGTTGGTTTTCCTGGTTTTATCTCAATTTTATCAAAGAATATATCATATCCAAAGGCTCCAAAAGCTTCTTTTGTAAAATCTGCATCACCTACACTTACTCCTCCGGATGTAATAACTAAATCACAATCAAGTGCGGATTTTATATGTACATGTATATCTTCTAAACTATCATGTGCAGTACCGATAAACTCTACTTCACAAGAAAGTTCTTTTACACGTGAATAAAAAGTTGGAGTATTTGTATTGTATAGTTGGTATGACTCTACATTTTCAAAATGCATTTTAAGCTCATTTCCAGATGCAAATATGGCTACCCTTGGTTTTTTATAAACTTTTACGTGAGATATACCTTGGGATGCTAAAAGAGTAATATGGTGTGCATAAAGTTTAGTACCAGATTCTAAGAGTTTATTATCACTTTTTATATCCTCACCACAAAGTCTAATATGTATACCACTTATAAGCTTATCTGGTAAGTTTACTCCATAATCTGTGAGTGTGACATTTTCAATAGGCACTATACACTCAGTACCATCTGGAATTTTAGCTCCAGTCATAATCTTTATAGCAAAACCATCTTTTAAGGTCTCTTTTGAATCATCACCAGCAAAAATAGTATGTGTAACYTTAACAGTTTTTGAAGCATCTCTCAACTTAACTGCATATCCATCCATAGCTGAGTTGTCATATGGGGGAAGGTTATGTGAGGCTAGTATATCTTGTGCTAAAACCATACCTAAGATTGATTCTATTGGTAAAATTTTTAGATTTTTTTTAAATACTTTTTCATAAATTAGTTCAAGTGCTCTTTCTATTGTTACAGATGTTACAGACATATCTCTTCTTTCATTTTATTAGTTTGAAAAAGCAGTTAAAACTTTTTCAAAAAATCAGTATTATAAATAAGTTTATTTATTGTTTTATTATAGTAGAATTCTATTATGAATGAAATGTATAATATGAGTATTGTAACACATTACTATGGAGTGTTGGCTGTTTTAGGTGCAATTTTGCTAAATTTATTTATGCTTATAAAAGCAAATGATATACAAAAATATAAAAAATTCAATACTTTATTTAATCCAATAAATGGAACTTTTTTAGGCATAGTTATTTTTACGGGCATAGTTATGATGGCAGCTAAACATTTAAACTTTACAGTTGAAAATATTATTATGATTTTAATAGCTATTTATATTATTGTATTAGAGTTAAAAAGAAATAAGGCTTTAAAAATTATTAAGGATGATTTTCATTCTAGTTTTCAATTTTATAAATTTTTTGCTATTAGAATGTTAATTACGCAATTATTACTTCTAATAGCTATATCTATCTGGATGTTGGTGTGACATATGTCCTTCACAAGGATGCGGGAGATACTACATTAAATATTAGAGGTGATTTATATAGGTACCTAATTAAAGTAAGGCGTCATGGTGAAGGTGATATTTTAGATTTTCGCGCAGATAAAGATTTATCTGTATTACATAGGTATGAGTTAGTGAATTTAGAATCTAGAAGTATTAAACTTAGTTTACTAGATTCTATAGTTAAGCAAGTTTTTAGTGAAAAATATTTACATATAGCTTGGTGCGTGATAGATTCAAAATCAGTTGAAAAAGTATTGCCATCATTATCTGAAATAGGTGTTAGTAAAATCTCTTTTATATATTGTGATAGAAGTCAAAAAAACTTTAAAGCAGATTTTAATCGTTTAAATAGAATTCAAGAAGCATCTATGCAACAAAGTGGTAGATCTACGTTTATAGAGTTTGATACATATAAAAATATACAAGGCTTTATAAAAGACTACCCAGAAACAAAAATTTTTGATTTTTGTGATACTACTTTAGGTGATACTCAATATTTTAAGACTATACTTATTGGTTGCGAGGGCGGATTTTCATTTAATGAAAGAGAACTTTTAGCTAACTTGGAAAGCTTTAGGCTAAATACTCCAATGGTTTTACGTTCTGAATCTGCTGTAATGGCTGTAGCCTCTAAGATACTTCTTTAATAATTTTTTTTTAAATATTTAGTTATAATAGCTTATATTAATAATTGTAGGTATTTTGTGAAATTTTTTATATATATCATGCTTGTATTTGCTTTTTTAAAAGCAGATAATTATGAACTAGGTCATGGCTATAAAGTTAGTGATAAACTGTATCTTGGTGGATACTTCTCTGTGGATTATTCAAAAGGAGAAAGTTTAGATAAGTTTAGATTAGATGATGTAGCCCTTTTAGCTTACGGAAACCTATCTCCTAAAATTTCTTATTTATTAGAGTTAGAAGCTGCACCATTTTATGTAAGAGATTATGAAAATGATATATCAAAGACTAGTACAAGGTTTTATTATGAAAGAGCTTATGTAAATTATACTTACTCAGAGATGTTGAACTTTAGAATTGGTAAACTAATTACACCTATTGGTTACTGGAATTTAGAGCCAATAAATGTACTGCGTGATACATCTTCAAACCCTTTATATAGTTATAAAATGTTTCCAAAGTTTGTAACAGGCTTAGATATAAATGGATATATAGATGAAGAAAATACTTTAAAGTATCATCTATTTATGCAAGCTAATGATGATATAGATGAGGATTATATAAATATAAAAAATGATCTTTTTGTTGGTTTGGCTTTGGAATATGAATTGTCATTTGAAACTAGTATAGGAAGCTCTGTAGGTTACTATGAGACAAAAGATATAAAAAAAGATGTCTCTTTTGTTCAAGCAAATGCTAAATATGATTCTTATCCAATATTACTAMAANAYTNGARWSKKYAWAKMYWSATAATAAAACTTTAGATACTAACAACTATCAGTTTGGTGGATATGTACAAGGTATGTATAACTTTAATCAAAAACATGCAATTGTCACACGTTATGAATACTTTAAAGACAGGGAGCTAGATACTAGTAACCATATAGGTGTACTTGGCTACAGTTATAGACCAATGTATTCTATATCAATAAAAGCAGAGTATCAAATTAATTCGAATTCTGATTTGAGTAAGTCTATTATCTCTTTTTCGGTGTTATTTTGATGATTGCTAAAACTTCAATACTAATTATTTTACTTAGTATAAATATTTTTGCATCAGAGTATGCAGTTGTTGTAGATAAAAGTGTTCAAATTAATAAACTTACACAAAAGCAAATCAGAGATATTTTTATGATGAAAAGACATTTTGTTAAAGATATTAAAATAGTACCTGTAAATATATCATCTTCTGCAAAGCTAAGAGATGAATTTGAAAAAAAAGTTTTAAAAATAAATAGAGTAAAATTAAACAGATACTGGATTAAACAACATTTCCAAGGTATTAGCCCACCAATAATTCAATCTTCAGATAACTCTATGCGTTTGTTTATTCAAAATGTTAAAGGTGCTATAGGTTACTTACCAATAAGCGCTGTAAATCAAGAGCTAAGAATTCTTTATGAGTTTTAAATTAAAGATTGTCTCTTTAATTCTTTCGGTTAGCCTTATGCCGTATATAATATTGATGGTTTATGCTGGTAATACCCTTCGGAAAAAATATTATGAAAATACTCAACATGAGTTAAAAATGCAACTAGACCTCAGTATAGAAAATATGGAACAATATATAAATATGATTAAGAGAGATATGCTATTTATTAGTAATCTTGAGATTATGAACGATGTATTTTCAAAAGATGTAGATCGCAGAATTTCTATATTATTAGAGAAGAAAAAAAAAGAACTTAGTATTGAAGGGGATTTTTTTGTTTATGATAAAAACGGAGTGATAATCGCATCAAGTAATCCAAAGATGATACTAAAAAAAGATAAAATAAAAGCATTTTTTTCACAAGATATATATTCACCATTTGATAAATCTGTAATTGCAAAAATAGTATTGAAATTTTCTTTAAAAAATCTAATAAAATTATATGAAAACACAGAAGATAGGCACTATTATATAGTTGTAGATAAAACTAAAGAGTTATTTAAAGAGGATAGTTTTGAAAATGAGATTACTGTAAGAAAAGCACTTGATACAAGACCAAAAATAGTAGTAGTGTTAGAACAAAATCAAGAACAGTTTTTAAACCTTCTTAAAAAATATGAACTATGGTTTATTCTTACTTTATTTATTGGTGCTATTATAATAGCTAGTTTAGCGTTATTCTTTATCAATAAACTTATTAGACCTATTATAGAATTATCAAAAGTTGCAGAAGATATAACACATAAACAAGATTATTCTTACCAAGTTAAAGTTTATTCAGATGATGAGGTAGGCAGATTGTCTAGCTCTTTTAATAAGATGATAACTGGTATGCAAATGGCATTAATAAAGTTACAAGAAGAAGCTAAAAATCGTGAAAATCTTATAGAAGAAAAAAGTAAAAGTGAGATGTTAGAAAAATTATCAACTAAACTCTCAAGGTACCTTTCTCCTCAAGTATATCAATCTATATTTTCAGGTGAGCAAGATGTAACACTAACATCAAAGCGTAAAAAATTAACAATATTTTTTTCAGATATTATAGGCTTTACTGATATTACAGATACTATGGAATCTGAAGATTTAAGTAACCTACTAAATGATTATTTAAATGAGATGACATTAATAGCTTTAAAATATGGAGCTACAGTTGATAAATATATAGGTGATTCTATAATGCTGTTTTTTGGTGATCCATACTCTAAGGGTGTTAAAGATGATGCCATAGCCTGTGTAAATATGGCACTAGATATGAATGAGAGAATGAGTTTTTTACACAAAAAATGGAAAAATAGTGGCTTTACAAAACCTTTTGATGTTAGAATTGGTATACATACTGGTTATTGTACAGTTGGAAATTTTGGTAGTAAAGATAGACTTGAATATACTATAATTGGTTCATCTGTAAACTTAGCAAGTCGAATAGAATCATCTGCAAAGCCACAAGAAATATTAATCTCTAATGAGACTCAACTTTTAGTATCTGATAGTTTTGAATGTAAAAAAAGCAAAGAGATAATGCTAAAAGGTTTTAAGCGTCCAGTATCACTTTATGTAGTTGAAAAAAAGATAAAAGAAATAGAAAAAGAGCTCCTAGATATTAAAAAGAATGGATTTGAATTATCATATAATATTAATGAATTGTCATTAGATGATAAAAGTATCTTAAAAGAGGAACTTTCAAGTTTAATTAAAAATCTTTAGTAAATTTAATTACAGCTAGGTTCAATTTTACTTGCAGTGGTTTCAGTTTTTTTCATGATTGATAAATAAGATAAATTTAGATACAATTCCATTTAACATAATTCCGCACCCATACGGAATAAAAAAATATATAGATATTCGCACCGAGACGAATGTCAAAAGGCAAAATAATGAAAAAAGATTTACACCCAGAATTCGTAATTTGTACTGTAACATGTGCATGCGGAAACACTTTTGAAAATAAAGCTGCTCAAGATACAGTAAAAATTGATATTTGTAATGAATGTCACCCATTCTTTACAGGTTCAGAGCGTATGGTTGATACAGCTGGTAGAATCGAGAAATTTAACGCTCGTTACGCTAAAAAATAGTCTTTATACTTTAATGTTTTATCTCGCCAAAGGCGTAGCTTTAGTGACTGAGGCAAAGCTGGACTTGTTCAGATTTGACGAGATATAATGCTGTCCCTTGTTCCTACTCCCATAGGTAATATAGGCGATATTTCACTTAGAGCTATAGAGGCTCTAAGTGAAGCTGATACACTACTTTGCGAGGATACTCGCGTTACTAAAAAACTCATCCATATTTTAAAAGAACGTTATAATACAAATTTTAAAGAAAATCAACATTTTATATCTCTACATTCTCATAATGAAAAAACTTTTATAGATAAATTAGAGCCTAATTTTTTTGAAGATAATATTGTATATGTATCAGATGCTGGAATGCCAGGTATTAGTGATCCGGGTCAGGCTTTAGTGAAATATGCCCAAGAAAATTCTATAGATTATGATGTACTTCCAGGTGCAAATGCAGTACTTACAGCCTTTGTGGCAAGTGGATTTATTGAGACTCAGATGTTATTTTGGGGTTTTTTGCCACATAAGGGTAAGGATAGGGTATCTTCACTTTTAAGTGCTTTAAATAGTGGTTTTACTACAATTATTTATGAATCTCCTCATAGATTAGAAAAGTTTTTAAATGAACTTATAAAAGAAGCACCTTTAAGAAAAATATTTTTATCGAAAGAATTAACTAAAAAATATCAAAAGTATTTTTTTGGAACAGCTAAGGAAATTTTAGAACAAATATCTGCTAACTACCGTGGTGAATGGGTAGTTGTATTAGAAGCATCATCTAAACATAATCTTAGTGCTATAAGTCAAAATGATATTTTAGAATTAGATTTACCAAAAAAAACTAAAGCTAAACTTATCTCAAAAATAACGGGTGAAAACACTAAAGAGTGCTATAAAAGACTTTTAGGCTTGGCATAGAGGAATTTTTTAGATAGAATGTCCTTATGTTAATTTATGCTAAACAACCAATTAATTATATTATACAAAATCATGCTTCAAAGATTAAAATTCTTTATATAGCAAAAGAGCTTGAAAAGAAAGAATACTCACGTCTTATGAAGTTTGATTTTGAAGTAAAACGTATACCATCTGACGCAGCAGGAAAGATGTGTAAAAATGCTTCTCATCAGGGTTTTTTAGCAGAAATTGAAGATTACAAACTACAATCATATAAAAATTTTTTAAATTTTGATTTTGTCTTAGTATTATCAGGTTTAACTGATGTTGGAAATATTGGTGCAATTGTTAGAACTGCTTATGCCTTAGGTGTAGATGGTATTATAGTTTGTGGACTGAAAACATTACCACTTGAGGCGATAACTAGGACTAGTACTGGAGCCTTATTTGATATGCCTTTTGCGATAGAGACTAATGTACATAATGTAATGAATGATTTAAAAACATCAGGTTTTACAAGTTATGGTGCTGATATGGGTGGTATTGATATACGTGATGTAAAAGTTAAACAAAAAAGAGCTTTATTTTTAGGTAATGAGGGTGATGGTTTATCATCTAGAGTTGTATCTAAATTAGATAAAGTTGTAAGTATCAAGATGTTACATGAATTTGATTCTTTAAATGTTAGTGCAGCTGGTGCAATTTTAATGGATAGGATGAGAATGTGAGTTTAGGTCATGAAGTTTTAAAAACTATAGGTGCTCAAAAAATACATGAGACTACACATATTTCTAGATTACATGTATTAGCTGTAATTTATGAGAGTTATGATGATATGACTAAGATACAGTTTTTAGGTTTCATTTCTATTCTCGAACGTGAATATGATATTAAGCTAGATAAATTAAGACAAAGAGGTTTGGATTATTTTAATGATATTGCACCAGAGCCAGAGTTAGTAAATAAATTTTTTATAACTCCTAAAAAGAAAAAAAATCTTACATTTATATATATATTTCTTGGTCTATTTATATTTGTTTCTGCATCTTATCTAAGTTTAAACTTCTCTTCTTCAAAAGATATAAAAATAAATCAGTTAGATAATACTACCATTTATAATGCTACTCAAAATATTAACCCCATAGAAGAGATAAATATTACTAAAATTAGTGTCGATATTAATAAAAGTATAAAATTAATAAATCTAGATATTAATCTAACAATTGAAAATAGTATAAAAAATATTAATAAAACTTTTTTAATTAAAACGAATGTTGATTTATGGCTAGGTTATATGGACTTAGATACTTACAAAAAATATCAAAAAACTGTAAAAAAAGCTAATGACTTTAGTATAGATGCAAACAAAACTTGGCTTTTAACATTTGGACATGGTTATTTTACAACTAATATAAATGGGATTGATAAAAAATATTCAGATAAAAATACAATTAGATTTATATATAAAGATGGAAATATGAACAAAATTACTTATCAAGAATTTCAAAAACTAGAAAAAGCCAATTAATGATTAAAATATTTTTAATATTAAGTTTAGCTTTTTCCTTCTCTATCGCAGATAAATATGACAATTTGGTTTATGATAAAATTAAAACACTCATAAATACTACTGTCTACAATGAAAATAATGCCTATATTAAGATAGTGTTTTCTCCAACTAATGATTATATACGTGATGAAAAGGTTGATTCTGTAAAAATTATAGCTATGTTAAAGGAGCATGGATTACTAAATCTTTTTTTTAAAAAACCAAGAGAATTAAATTTAAATTTCCAAACAAGTGGTGCCCCATTATTTTTTGTAAAAATAATGTCCGATACACTTAGAAATATAGGTTATTATAGATATGTAACTAAAGAATCAAACTTAGAACCTTCTAAGTTTTCTTGGAATATTTCTTTAAATTCAGAATATGCAACAGATCCAATAATACTTCAAAGGGAACTTTTAAAAAGTGGTTGTAAAATTATAGATATATATAGAAACTCACCAAGTGATTGGACATATATTATAGATATGAATGAAGCATATCTAAATACACAAAAATTAAAAGATGGTGTAGAAGTAAAACTAAAGCGTTCATTATATGCTTATTGGTTAAATGTATCAGATATAAATAAATTAAAAATAAAAAGCTCACGTAGGAACAATTGGTATCCATACATAGCTTATTACGATAAAAACTTAAAATTACTGCAAGTGGTAAAAAGAAATACTCAAAGACGTATAATTACATTGAATATCAAAGGTAATACACATTATATTAAAATTTCTGATATTTATACTCTAAAAAATATAAAAGATTCTCTAGTTTTAGAGCCAACTGGAGTAAGATAAAATATTTTGTAAACTTAAAGTAACTTTTTTTCGCTAAAATAGCATTTATAATTTAAAATAAATGACAGTTTATGCTGTATGAAGGGAACTTTTTTGTTTGATGAGATAAGGTTTAACAGAGTTGAGAGACTTCCAAAGTATGTTTTTGCAGAAGTAAATGATATTAAAATGCAGGAGCGTAGGCGAGGTAAAGATGTTATTGACTTTTCAATGGGTAATCCTGATGGTGATACACCTGAACACATTAGAGCAAAACTAGTAGAATCAGCCCAAAAAACAAAAACTCATGGTTACTCAATATCAAAAGGTATACCTAAACTTTTAAAAGCTATAGCAGATTGGTATGAACGTAGGTATGACTGTGTCTTAAATCCTGAAACTGAATGTGTAGCTACTATGGGTTCAAAAGAGGGTTATGCGCATCTTACTTATGCAATTACAAACCCAGGTGATTTAGCTGTAGTACCAGATCCTACTTATCCTATACATGAATATTCTTTTATTTTAGCTGGTGGCTCTGTTGTTAAGTTCGGAATTGAATTTGATGAAGATTATAAAGTTAATGAGGATAAATTTTTTGAAGATTTAGAAAGAATGTTTAAAGAAAATTCACCAAAACCAAAATATGTATTAGTGAACTTTCCCCATAACCCTACAACTGCAACTGTAACACCTGAGTTTTATGTACGTTTAGTGGCAATGGCTAAAGAAAAAAGATTTTATGTTATTTCAGATATAGCTTATGGTGATATTACATTTGGTGGATATAAAACTCCATCCATAATGTCAGTTCCTGGTGCAAAAGATGTAGCAGTTGAGAGTTTTACACTTTCAAAATCTTACAATATGGCTGGATGGCGTGTAGGTTTTTTTGTTGGTAATGAAAGACTAATTGGGGCATTACAAAAAATCAAATCTTGGTTAGATTATGGAATGTTTACACCTATTCAGGTTGCAGCTACAGTAGCTTTAAACGGTGACCAACAATGTGTCCAAGATATTACAGATAAGTATGAGCATAGACAATGTGTGCTTATAGAAGCGTTTGAGCGTGCAGGTTGGTCTATACGTAAAAATCAGGCATCTATGTTCTCATGGGCAAAAATTCCAGAATGTGCAGCACATTTAGGTTCATTAGAATTTTCAAAAAGACTTTTAATTGAGGCAGGTGTAGCTGTAGCACCTGGTATTGGTTTTGGTGCAAATGGTGAGGGTTATGTCCGTATAGCTTTAATTGAAAATGACAATAGAATCCGCCAAGCTGCTAGAAATATAAAAGAATTTTTAAAACAGTTTCAATAAAACTGTCATTTTAATAAAAAGTGTTATTCTGAACTTAATTCAGAATCCAAATAAAAATAAAAATATCCCAAATTAAGTTTGGGATGACTATAAGTGGAGAAAAGTTTATGATAAAAGTTGGAATAATTGGTGTTGGAACTGTTGGAACAAGTGTAGTTCAGATTCTACGTGATAATTCTGAGGTAATTTCTGCTCGTGCGGGTCAAGATATAGAAGTTAAAATTGGTGTAGTAAAAAACCTTAATAAAGATAGAGGTTTAGACATAATTATTACAGATAATATAGATGATGTTTTAAATGATGAAGAGATAGATATTGTAGTTGAGCTAATGGGTGGTATAGAAGAGCCATTTGAAGTAGTTAAACGTGCATTAAAAAGTGGGAAGGCAGTAGTTACTGCAAATAAGGCACTTTTAGCCTATCATCGATATGAGTTAGCTGATATTGCAAAAGATATAGCCTTTGAGTATGAGGCATCAGTAGCTGGTGGTATCCCTATTATCAACGCACTTCGTGATGGCTTATCAGCTAATCATATTCTATCTATTATGGGTATTATGAATGGTACATGTAATTATATGATGACTGAGATGACTAATAATGGTGTTGATTATGATGTTATTTTAAAAGAAGCTCAAGAACTTGGTTACGCAGAAGCTGATCCCACTTTTGATGTTGGTGGTTATGACGCTGCTCACAAACTTCTAATCCTTGCATCTATAGCTTATGGAATTGACGCTAAACCTGAAGATATATTAATTGAAGGTATAGATAATGTTACATCTGAAGATATAGATTTTGCTAAAGAGTTTGGTTATGCTATTAAACTTCTTGGAATTGCGAAAAAAGATGAAAATGAAGTAGAGTTACGTGTACATGCATGTTTAATCAAGAAAGATGAGATGATAGCAAAAATTGATGGTGTAATGAATGCAATTTCTGTAGTTGGTGATAAGGTTGGAGAGACTCTTTATTATGGTCCTGGGGCTGGTGGCGATGCTACAGCATCTGCTGTAGTAGCTAACATAATTGACATAGCTAGAAGTGGAAAATCAACTCCAATGCTTGGATTTGATAAACCAATGGAAGGCAAGTTGACTCTAAAGCCAACTGCTAATATAGAATCAAAATATTATCTTCGTATAAATGTTTCAGATAAGGCTGGAGTCTTAGCTCAGATTACAAAAATATTTGAAGAAAATAATATCTCAGTTGAAACTATGCTTCAACGCCCATCCTTAAATAAAAGTGCAAACTTATTAATATCTACTCATATAGCTTTAGAAAAAAATATTCAAAACATGATAAAAGAGTTAGAGTTTTTAGATTTTGTAAATAATAGACCAATGATGATTCGCATAGTATAAATTTTTTTATTAATCTTAGTTTGAAATTTGCTCCAATTCTTAATGTGGCAACTAAGTAATTATGCATAAGAAAAGTAGAAACTCTTTTTAAGAGTTAAGATAGTAAAATCACTAAAAAATTTAGATTCCAAATCTAGTTTGGAATGACGATAACTTTAGCTTGGAATGAGATAAATTCCTGTACACAGTCACCCTGAACTTGATTCAGGGTCTAGTTTGTATAGCTTAAAATATTAGTAATTAGATTCCAAATGACCGAAATAATACCCTTGCGGTACAAGTTTGGAATGACGAGATTAAGCTTGGAATGTCGATAACTTTAGCTTGTCATCCTGAATTTAATTCAGGATCTAGTAATGGAGGATGAATGGAAGATACTCAAATAATAGATAGCGTCTGTACTTACTGTGGTGTTGGCTGTGATATTGCCGCCCAAGTAAAAGATAATAAAATTCAAAAAATATTTGCACATCCAGATGGGGTAGTTTCGCAAGGTAAACTTTGTATAAAAGGTAAGTATGGTTTTGACTTTGTAGATTCAGATGAGAGACTWCGTATACCTAGAATTAGAAAAAGCTTTTTAGAGAAAAATCCTGAAATTAAGAAAACTATACAGAGTTCATTAGTTGACTTTGATGATACTTGGTTTGAAACTGATTTAGATTCAGCTACAACAGCTGCTAGTTTAAAACTAAAAGATATTCAAAAAAAATACGGTAGAAAAAGTATAGCATCTATTGGTGGGGCTAGGACTTCTTGTGAGAGTGCCTACTTATTTCAAAAGTTTACACGTCATACCTTAAATTCACCGCATGTTGATAATTGTGCTAGAGTTTGTCACTCTCCATCACTAAAGGGTATGCGTGCAACTATAGGTGAGGGTGCAGCCACTAACCCTTATAATGATATTTACAATACTGAGTTTATAATTGTAATTGGATCAAACACTACCGAGGCTCATCCAATTGTATCTAACCGTATAATTGATGTAGCCCAAAAACATGATAACTTAGCTGTATTTGATGTACGTGAGATTAAACTGCACCGTTTTTCAAAATACAAGGCTATAATACCACATGAGGCTAACCTTTTAGTTTTAAATATGATAGCATATACAATTATAGATGAAGAGTTATATGATGAGGACTTTTTAGCAGATAGGACTAAGGGCTTTGATGAGTTTAGAGATAAAATTTTAAATGACCCATATGCTAATCCTAAATACTTCCAAGAGATAGAGGGTTATGAATATCTAGCTAAGATGATTCCAAAAATTGCACGTGAGTATGCACTTAAAGATTCTCTAATATTTTGGGGATTAGGTATAACTGAACATACAGATGGTTCATACGCAGTTATGGCTATTACGCATCTAGCGTTGATGACTGGCAATATTGGTAAAGTTGGCGCTGGACTTATGCCACTTCGTGGTCAAAATAATGTCCAAGGTGCTTGTGATATGGGCATGCTTCCTTATTATGATCCTGATTATCAAGAACCAAAAGAAGTTGGTCTTATGACACCTCAATTAGTTGATGAAATGTTAAAAGATAAGGTAAAAGCTGTTTTAAACATAGGTGAAGATTTAACTCATATCCATCCAAATCTTAATAAGGTTGAAAAAGCTATGGAACATCTTGAATTTGTAATGGTTCAAGACCTGTTTATGACTGATGTTACAAAAGTGGCTGATATAGTTATAGGTGTTAAATCTGCATATGAAAAAACTGGTGTATATATAAATGCTATGAGAAGGTTACACTTATCACAACCTTTAGTGAAAACTGACCTGCCAGATGACTGGGAAGTATTACAAGAACTTGATAACAAGATGGGTGGTAATTTTTCATATGAAAGTTCAAAAGATATCTGGGATGAGGTTCGTAAAGTAGCCTATAGACGTTTTTCAGGGGCTGATTATTATCGTTTAGAAAAACATCGTAAACGTGGACTTCAATGGCCAGTTCATACAGAAGATACACCAATACTTCATCAGTTGGATTTTAGGACTGATGATGGTTTAGGTATGTTTAAATATCACCAGTATAAACTTCGTGGAATGATACAAGAGATAAGAAATAAAAATTTAACTGGTTATCACTTAACTACTGGTAGGACTATAGCTCATTATAATAATGCTGCACAGACTAAACAAACGTCAAGTTTACTAAAACGTTACGATGAAGATATTTTACTGGTAAATGAAGATGATGCATCAGATTTTACATCAAAGAAAGTTATATTAAAAACAGAGTTTGGTCAAACAAATCCTTTAACTATTAAACTTACATCCAAGGTTCAACCTAAGACTTTATTTTCAACATTTCATCATGCCCAATCTAGGATTAATGCAATATTTGGAGATAAGAGTGATGAATTGATTTTAACTGCAGCTTTTAAATCTATAAAAGTTGAAGTGATTAATTGCTAATATGAGTAGAGCAAAAGGAAATTTAGGCGAAGAAAAAGCTAAAGATTTTCTTTTAAGTCTAAACTTTTTTATAATAGAATCAAATTTTTATTCTAAATTTGGAGAGATTGATATTATAGCTACAAAAGATAATGTACTTCACTTTATAGAAGTTAAAAGTGGACTAAGTTATGAAGATGCTATACAAAATATTACCCCAGTAAAATTATCAAGACTTATAAAAACTGGATATGTATATATAAAAAAAAACTCTTTAGATACTGACTACGTATATGATGCTGTAATTGTTACAGCAAATAATATAGACTTTCTTGAAAATATAACCATTTAGTCCTAATTTGATATCTTATCAAACTCTTCAGAATTTAAATCTGGAGTTATAGATGGAAGTGCTGGAAAAGTAATGGCTTTTTTATTTAAATCTGCTTTTTTCATTTCAGTCTCACTTGAATAATCTCCGTTAGTACCACCACATGAATTAAGTAATAATATAAATCCTAAAAATAGTAAAATTTTTAGATAGTTTTTCATAAATTCATSYKKWRRTWSWWAMKKAKATWWWWCAWKWKARMMWRWAWTRWAAMAWKNANNTTTAARWAWARWWKMYATWAMWTWWYMAGYAYWWMYATYTTTAATTATTTAAAAATATTTATATTAATGTGCAATAGGTGGATGTCTTGTATTTATTAAAATTACTTATTTTATTTGTATTACTTGTAACATTGTCAGCATCTGCTGAAGATAATAAGGCTGAATTAGATATTAAATTTAAGGCTGCTAAGAAATTATTTTTAAAGAAGGAGTATAAAGCAGCGTATGAAAAGTTTTATACAATATTTTTAAATAATTTAGGTAATCCAAATGTAAATTTTTATCTTGGACAATCTGCTTTTATGCTTAAGAATTTTAATGAGGCAATTTCTGCGTATGAAAGAATCTTATTTATAGATGAAAATGCTATTCGTGTTAGATTAGAACTTGCAAGATCACACATGGGTAATGGTTCTTATGACAATGCTAAGGCAATTTTTACAGATATATTAAAGCAAGAAACTTTACCTTCAAATGTTAAAGAAAATATAAAAAGATATCTACAAGCTATAGAGGATAAGGATGTTAAAAATACTATAAATGGTGTATTGATAGTTGGTTTTGGTTGGGATGATAATGTTGAGAGCTTATCTACTGGTTTTGTATCTGATGTTACAGATGTTCTATTAGTTAGTACGAACTCATTAGTTTCAGTTTGGACTCATCAAGAGGCACTTGCAGTTACTCATATATATAAATATTCAGATACAGTAAATTTTAAAAATGATGCTTTATTTTACAATAAGGGTAATATAGGTTTTTCTCAAAGAGATATACAACTAGTACAATATAGCCCAGCTATTTCTGTATTTTATAATAATAAGTTTAATATAGATTATTCCTTAGTTCTTAATCGGATATGGTTAGATAAAAAACCTTTATTAAGTAACTACGCTATTAATCCTAAAATTAAATACTTATATTCTAAGTCATTAATATTTGGTATGTCTTTAAAATATCAGCAAAAGTTTAATGAGGATAATAACAATAGAGCTAGAGATTCAGTATATTCTGAATTAGCTTTTAATGCTCAAACTATACACTCAGATAAGATAAGTTCATTAACTGAATTAAAAATAGCAAGAGAAAGAAAAATCAGGTGATCTTTGACTGATGTTGATTACAACTTATATGATTTTACATCATCTTTAATATATAAATATTCAGATAAGTTTAGTTTTTCACTTAAAGCTAAAGTTTATTATAAACCGTATATAAAAAATTATATAGCTCTAAAAGCCAAGAGAAAAGATAATGATTATCAAGCATATATTGGTACTACATATATGTTGTCAAAAAAATACATTATTCAAGCTGAATATGTATATACAGATCATCAATCAAATTATAATGATTTTGAATATAAAAAAAATTCATTCACTATTAATCTAATTAGTTTATTTTAAGGGATTAAGATGAAAGTATTAATATTAATATCACTTTTAGTATCACTAGTCTTTGCTAGTATTGGTCAAGTTACTGGGATAAAAGGTAAGGCAACATTATTTAGGGATGCTACTGAGATTAGTCTTATACTAGGACAAAAAATAGAGAAAAAAGATATTATTAAAACTGGGGATAAAGCAAAGGTTCAGATAATTTTTAATGATAATACTATTATAACTATAGGAAAAAAATCAAACTTAGATATTGAAGAATATTTATATGATTCTGTATCTCCAGAAAAATCAAATGTAAAATTGAAGTTTTTTCGTGGTGCATTTAAAGCTATAACGGGTAAGGTTGGTAAGTTTGCTCCATCTAGGTTTAAACTAAAAACTAAAAATGCAACTATTGGGATTAGGGGTACTATATTAGAAGCTAATCAAAATAGGGTAGTATGTGAAAAGGGTTCCATTACTGTAAGTTCAAACGGTGTAACTCAAATCGTACCAGCTGGTATGATGACTACTACCCCGCCAAACGCTCCTCCAACACCTCCGGTAGCTTTCAAAGCTGGTTCAATTTCTTTAGAGGATGAAGCAGAAGAAGAGGAAGAAAAAGAAAAAGAGGCTAAAGCCAAAGAAGACAAAAAAGATAAAGAAGAAAAGTCTGAGGACAAAGAAGATAAAAAAGAAAAATCTGAAAAGAAATCTGAAGAAAAAAAGTCTAAAGAAAAAAAGTCTGAAGAAACAAAATCTGAAGATAAAAAAACTTCAACACAAAGTAATGCAGAATCAAATGAAGAAAGTGGGGATAATCAACAAGAGACTGTAGTTGAACAAAAAAGTAGTGAACAATCATCAGGTGAAGCTACAGTAGTAGAACAAAAGAGTGAAGTTGCCCCAGTTCAAGCAGAAACAACAGTGATTATAGATGTAGAGGATAATCCTAATGTAGATGTTGTTGTAGTTGATACTCCGTCTGCATCAGAACATACAGCTGTAGCAGCTATTACCGTATCTGGGGTAACAGAGGTTGTTACCGATACTAAGACAGCTACTGAAACAAAAGAGAATAAAGATGTAGTAGACGCATTAATAGAGAGTGGAGTTAGTTTAGGTGAGGGGGCTACAATTGTAGACGGCAAGGTAATTATTGATGGTGAAACAATAGAAGTTATAGATGGAGAAGTAATTGTAGATGGAGAAGTAGCTACTATAGTTGATGGAAAAGCTGTAGATGAAGAGGCACAAAGAATAGCTGAAGAGGAGATAGATGCTTTAGGAGATGCTGAAGAGGAAGCTGCTGATTTAATAGCTGAAGAGGAGATAGCTGCTTTAGTAGTTGCTGAAGAGGAAGCTGCAAGAATAGCTGAAGAGGAAGCTGCAAGAATAGCTGAAGAGGAGGCTGATGCTTTATTAATTGCTGAGGAGGAAGCTGCTGCTTTAATAGCTGCTGAGGAGGCATCTGCAGATACTACTGCTACTACACAGGCTGCTGCAGATACAATTACTAATACTTTAACATTTATAGAGAATGCAAATATCATAACTACACCCGCTTCTTCGGCTTCTTCAAGCTCTTATTTAGATTTTGGTACATGGGCTGATAGTTCAGCTTCTACATCTGGTTTATATATAGTTGGTGAACTTACCCATAGTGAGGTGATTCAGGATTTAATAAATACTCCTCCAGCAGATAGGACATACTCAGGTTCAGTAGAAGCTATAGAAACTGTATCTGGTACTACATCTTCTGTATCTGGTACTATGGGACTAACTATAAATTTTGCTACTCAACAAATTACAAGTGGCAGTATTAATGTAAATTCAGGATATTGGAATGCATCTATTATTTCAGGGACTATAAATAAGTTTGGTTTTGAAACTACTGGATTTAGTGGTAGTACAAGTCCTGGGAATGCAATTTCAGGTAGTTTAAATGGTGATTTTTATGGACCAAGTGCAAACGAGATTGGTGGAGAGTTTAATTTAAAAGATGATGTGACCTTAGATACTGTAAAAGGTGTATTTGGCACTACTGGTGGCTCTTAAAATTAGAAATAAAGTGGAGAGGTTTTATGAAAAAGTTTTTATTTATATTATTTTTTAGTATCTTACTTATAACAAATTCGGCTTATGCTGGTGATTTTGTAAGTGGATTAGTAGCTCATTATGAGTTTGAAGGTAATACAAATGATAGTAGTGCCAATAATTATACCCTTCAAACAGCTGGTACTAAGGCATATACTAATGGTATATTAGGTCAAGCATATGTGTTTAATGGTACTGATAATAATTTAAGTGCCTTTGGTACAGCTTTAAGTGATGTTAATGGTACTATAGCATATTGGATAAATACTAATGCAAATACTACTCGTTTTCTTGTATCTCTTGGAAGCTCTAGTAATACAGCTGAGACTTATATAAATGGTTCATCTTTTATAGCTAATGGTATAAATGACCAAAATTTTTCAAATACTGTAGATATTAATGATAGTAAATGGCATCACGTAGCGGTGACTTTTGCAGATGCAAATACAACTAATGTATATATTGATGGCTCATTAGTTGCTATTGATTCATCTTCAGGTGATGATCTTAATTTAGCTACTAATATTTATGTTGGTCACAAGATGGGGTCTTTTCAATATGCTGATAAAATAGATGATATACGTATATACAAACGTGCCTTAACTTCTGCAGATATAGCTAGCCTTTATAGTTATAGACCAGCAAAGTTATTATTGGAATCTTATGGTGGTGTATTACAGTTTGATGGAAATAATTCTTATGTAGACTTAGGTAGTTAGCAGTGTGTTAAAACCAACAAATGCATTAAATGTAGAGATGTGGATATCACGTGATAGTTGGTCTGGAATTACATCAACTGAACAACTTATATCAAATACAGAATCTTCAGGTTATTTATTAAAAGTTGATAATACAAAGGGGCTAGAGGCATGGTTATATATTGGTGGTTCGTATAAGCTTGTAAATACACCATTGAGTGTTATGAATACTGGTGGGAATCATATTTCTTTGAATTATGATGGTAGTAAAATAAGTTTATATGTAAATGGTATAGAAAAAAACTCTACAGCAATAAGTGGGGCTATTACTTATTCAGCTTCAGATAAGACATTTATTGGTGCTGAGTATGAACTCTCAGCAAGTCCCATAAATTTTTATAATGGAGAAATAGATGAGCTACGTATATGGAATATATCAAGGTCATCTGATGATATAAATTCAAGTATGAATCATCAACTAGATGGCAATGAGACTGGTTTAGCTGGATATTATAATTTTGATGAGAGAATAGGTACTACTGTAAAAGATATTACTTCAAATTCAAATGATGGACTAAGTAATGGAAATGTCACACGTCTTAACTTTTTAGGCAATGGACTTATATTTGATGGTAGTAATGATTATGTGTCAGTTTCACATTTTGATATGAATAATTCATCTTATTCTATTAACGCATGGGTAAATGCTAGTGCAAGTTTAAGTGGGGATAAACATATATTTTCAGATTCTGATTCTACAGACTTTGGGTTTTATATAGCTGATAATTCCTCTGTATACCATCTGTGTTTATCTCATAATGGGGATACATCTTATAACTCAAACTATTGCTCAACTACTGCTTTTTCTAAAGATGGTTGGCAGTTTGTTAGTGCTACATTTGATAATGTTACTAATGAATTAAAGCTATATATGAATGGACAAGTTGTACATACTAGTACATATACAAATGATATAAATGCTACTCAGACAAGTTCAAGAATTGGTTCATATAATAATGGAAGTAGTTTTTTTGATGGTGAGATATCAAATCTTAGTTTATGGAGTAAGGTTTTAAGCGCAAATGAAATAAAAGTATATATGAATTCATCTTTAAAAGGAAATGAAAGTTCATTGGAAGCTTATTGGATTCTAGATGAGGGTACTGGAGTTACTGCAAATGATAATAGTATAAATACAAATACTGGTAGTATTTTTGGATCAGCTGTATGGACATATACAGCACCAACTATTCATGGTAATAAAATATATACATCAAACTATGTCAATACAAAACAAACTTTAGTTGTAGAAAATAATACAGCTACACCTACATATAGTTACAATGGCTCTGTACCATTGACGATAAGTAATTTTAATGGTAGTAGTGGTTTATTTATATATACAGCTGGTGGTAATGAAAGTTTAGATATAAACGCAAGTGATGGCGGTACTCAATTAAATACACTTTTTAAAGTTATTAGTTATTCTAATCCAGTCTCTATAAAGCTTAATTTATCAGATGTTAACTTATCAGTATTTAATATAATATCAATCTCGGCTATAGGGCAAGATGGAAATTCTGAAAGTCTCACTATAGCACCATCTTATACATATGTAAATGGAGATAATAATATAAGCTCACCTATATTTAATGTAGATCAAAAGTTCTCAATTAGAGTAGATACAAATACATCTGGAGTATTTCAAAATTGGTGGATAAATTTTAAAGATAAAAAATTATATCAAATTAATGATTTTAGTGCTGACTTTAAAGTAAATGTTAGTTACGCTCTTAATACATTTGATWTTAGTACACTTAGTACTAATCTTGTACCTAGCCCTTTAAAAATAAGTACAATATATGACCGTTTTAGAAGACCTGGTTTTTCTCCAAATATTGTTATACCATTTGATGTAAATGGTACTGTAGGGAGTAGTATTGATTTAAATGTTACATTAACAAATAGTATTGTAAGTGCAACATTAGCATCAGCTAGTGTATCAGCTAACACTAATACTAACCTAACTTTAGCCGCTGTTGGTACTACTATTGGTAGTGTAAATGTAACTATAACTGCAACTGATACTAATACTAGTGCATATGTAAGTAAATTTTTTCACGTGGAAGTGAGTAATGAATATGATATTATCTCAACTAAAGAAGCTTCTGTTGGAAGTGTAGCTGATTTTAATGGAACCTTATATATATTGAGCTCCCATTTAGACCATAATTTATCAGTAGAAACTGAGATTGAAAAAGTAGATATACTTAACTCTACACATACTACATTTACAGAACTAGAAGATATAAATGGTACTGTAACGGTAGCTACAAAAGCAGAAAATATACCTGGTACATTTGGATATGATATTTCAGCTATAAACTATTCATCTTTAAGTAGTCTGTATACTAGTTATGGCACACCATTTACATTTACTGATACTAATTCATCTGGACAAAAAGTATATGTTACATATACAAGTGATTTTTTAGAGTTTCATAATAATGACGATGAAGGCTTTAAAATTAAGGGGGATTCTGGTTTTTATACATCAATAAATTCCTTTATGGCTGATCAGATTATTGGTAAAAATAATTACGGTGTGCTTAGAAGTAATGATAGAAAAAGATTTTTATTATTGGATGAAACAGAGGATTTGACTGCTAGTAATGGTACTCTAAAGGAGTTCGATGAGAACGGTACCTTACTTAGTACTACTGCAACTTGGAGTAGAGCTACAATAGTTACAAAAGATTCAGTAATATTAAATACATCAACACTAACAGGATATAGGACTGATGTAGCTATTGCATTAGATACTGATGGTAAGGTTAAGGGTGCTGAGTATAAAACCTCTGGTGATATATATAGTTATATTCTTTTAAATAAAGAAGCAAAAAATGAGTTATATAAATCAATTTCTCCAAATCCAAAAATAGAGATATCTTTAATAGCAAACTCTTATACCTATATTTCACACTCACATGTAAAAACTTTATGCGATGTATCACTACAATCAGCATATCCATCTATATGCGATTTAAATAATACTATAGAATCAGTTTTTGGTTCAAATATAAAAGTACTTTTAAAACATCCAGAGACATGGACTTATTGGGATTCTAATTCAAGTTTAGATTCAAATTTATTAATGAATAAATTTTCAGCTATAAATTCACTTGAGGGAATTATAGTTAAATCTTCAGCTGCAACTAAATTACGTTTACCATATGATGATGCTAATAACATAAATGATTATTCTGGAATGATTAAAGATAAATGGTACCTACTTTCAAATAATAAGTCCCAAACTATTACAGAGATAGTAAGTTCTGCAAGTTCTAGCTCAAAATCAATTTTATATATAGTAATTTTTAGAAATGGTTTATGGCATATCTATGCACCAACGAATGATTCATCTATTAGCACATCTTTACCTAGACTTACAAATATTAATAGGCATGAGAGTTATTGGATTATTTTTAAATGATTTTACAATATAATATCGAAAAAATATAATATTAGGTGAGTTTATGAACGCAAAAATATTTTTTGGCTCAATAGAAGTAGAAAGAGAAAAGCTAAGTGAGAGAAACAGTCCTTATGATGGTAAGGTTGTATCTACAGCTCCTATTTGTGATGCAAATGATGCTTTAAAAGCTCTTGAAATTGCTAAGGATGCAGGTCTTGAAGCTAGAAAGTCTACTTTATCTCAAAGATGTAATTGGCTCTTAGACGTATGCGCAAAATTACNAAAAAATAAGGAAGATATGGCTAAGACTATAACTGATGAGGTTGGAAAACCTATATCTTTTGCTCGTATAGAGGTTGAGAGATGTATAGAGACAGTTAGATTGTCTGCTGAGACTATGCGCACTATGCATGGGGAGACTATTAACACAGATGCCATGGATAGTGGTAAAAAAACTATATCTTATTTTACTAGGCTACCAGCTGGTGTAGTTGTAGCAATAACTCCTTTTAATTTTCCTCTAAACCTTATCGCGCATAAGTTAGCCCCAGCTTTAGTAGCCGGAAATACGGTAGTTTTAAAACCAACTCCAGAGGCACCATTAACTGCTTATAAATTTGCAAAGTTTTTTATAGAGAGTGAATATGCAATTAAGGATGCACTTAGTGTAGTTTATGGTGATGCTGAAGTTGGATCAGCTTTAATTACTAGTGATATAGCTCGTATTATATCTTTTACAGGTTCAGTACCTGTTGGAAATATTATCACAAAAAGTGCAGGTATTAAAAAAGTATCACTAGAACTTGGTGGAAATGCAGCTAGCTATATAGATAAATCTGCCGACTTAGACTTAGCAGCTGATCGTTGTACCCTTGGTGCTTTTGTAAACTCTGGTCAGGTATGTATATCACTTCAACGTATATATGTAAACGAAGATATATATGATGAGTTTGCTTCAAAAATGGCGGAGCATACTAAAAACTTAGTTATAGGATCACCATATGAAGAAGATACTTTCTTGGGTCCACTTATAGATGATGAAGCAGCCCAACGTGCAATGAGCTGGGTAGAAAATGCTATAGAGCAGGGTGCATCATCATTATTAACTCCTCATAGGGAGGGTAGAATATTTCATCCTTGTGTAATGACAAATGTGCATGATGAGATGGCTATAGTATGTGAGGAAGTTTTTGCTCCTATAGTTAGTCTTGTTAAGGTAAAAAGTTTTGATGATGCCTTACCTAAGATGAATAACTCACCATATGGTCTACAGTTTTCAGTTTTTACAAATGATTTATCTATTACTAAAAGGGCTATAGAGGAACTTGATGCTGGTGGTATAGTTATAAACGATATGCCAACACTTCGTTTTGATATTCAGCCATATGGTGGGGTGAAACTAAGCGGTGTAGGTCGCGAAGGACCTAGGTTTGCCATTGAAGAGATGACAGAAATAAAATCAGTAGTGATATGTTAAAAAAAAAGCTAATAATTTCAGCTTGTTTATTAGGTAAGCATTGCCGTTATGATGGTAAAACAAAAGATATACCTGGTTTTATAGATAAGTTTAAAGATTATGAAATCATAGCTTTTTGTCCAGAGGACCCTTTGTTTGGAACACCAAGACAAAAAATTTCTGTACATAATATAAATAATCAAAATAGAATTATTACTAATGAAACAAAAGAAGATGTAACTGAAGTTTTAAAAACTGAGATACAAAACTTTATGAAACAACATAAAGATGCAGATACTATAGTGCTTAAATCTAAAAGTCCTAGCTGTGGACTAGGTACTACTCCTATTTATAATGAAAAAAAAGATTTATTGAGTTTTGGAAACGGCATAGCAGCTGAGATGTTTTTAAAACATTTTACTAATGCTAAAATAATAGATGAATTAGAATAAGCGTTATTCTTTTTCATCTAAATTATGAGAGTAAATATATCTTTCTTGTTGTGATTTTTTTATCTTTTTAACATCAACAATTATAAAACTATCAACACAAGATGAAAAGTCTTCATCCAAATTATATGCACAAAATGTAATRMYWYCYTYATCNANYWTNATYTYWGARWMTTSYWTATMYMAWWCAGGYATNASYARWRTCRNAGTTTTTCAGAAGTTTTTTTACAGTTTTGAAGTCACTTTTGTAATCATTTTTAGTAAGTTCAGCATTTAACATAGATAATAATGATTCATCAGATTTAAAATTATAAGCTAGTTTTGCATTCACTAGATTATTTTTATCACCGAAATAGATATCAAAGAAGTTTAAAATGATGTCTTTGGCTACTTTAGGATAATTTTCACTAAGTGAAACTGGGCCAAACATATAATTTATATCTGGATTTTTATTTAGATATGCACCTATTCCATACCAAAGATAATCAAGCGCCCTCGTGCCCCAGTATCTAGGTTGTACAAAACTTCTTCCAAGTTCTATTGATTCATCTAAGTTGTCTTTAAATTTTTTGGAAAAATCAAAAAGTGTGTGATTATAAAGTCCACTAATTCCATAATCTAAAATAATCTGTTTACATTCCCCTATTCTGTATGAGCCAACTATCTCTAAATCGTTCTCATCCCATAAAACTATGTGTTTGTAATATTTATCGTATTTGTCTAAGTCTCTTCTTTTATTTACACCCTCACCAACTTTTCTAAAAGCAAGCTCGCGTAACCTACCTATCTCATTTAAAACTATAGATTCTTTTGTATTTTGGTATAGGTAAATAATCTTGCCATCCTTAGTCTTACCTAATAATTCAGATTCTYGAAGTTCTTTTTTAATAGCCCTAGGGTCTTCTGGGTGCGCAATTGCTTTTTGAGTAATAAATAATTGTTTAGCTTTTTTTAGCCCATATACTTGTTCTTTATATAGTTTAATTACACCATCTATACTTAAAGCTGATGGATGAATATTTGAGCTAGGAATAAGCCCACCTATCTTTACTTGTACACTTTTGTTTTTTTGTTTAAACATCTCGTGAGAAAGAAGCAGGGTGGAGATTTTTTTATTTATAGCTGATATTGAATAAAATATTTTAGAATTACTTCCCCCAACATGCATAGGAAGTATTGGGCTCATAGATCTTTTAGCGAATTTTAAAAAACCTTTGTGCCATTGAGTATCCCTTATACCTTTAGGACTCATTCTGCTTACCTCCCCAGCTGGAAAAATAATAATTGCTTGTTCAGATTCTAAGGCTGAATAGATTTTATTTATAGATTCTTTAGTTTGTTGGTTTTTAAAGTTATTTATAGTAATAAGAAGAGAATCCATAGCTTTAAATGAACTTAGAAAATCATTAGCTACTATTTTTACATCTTTTCTTACCTTAGATACAAGTTTTAATAATACAAAGGCATCTAAAGAACCAAGAGGATGATTGGAGATAATTATTACTCTTCCAGTAGTTGGAATATTTTCAAGCTCATTATCAGAGACTACAAAGTCAAAATTAAAATATTCTAATACTGCATCAATAAATGCAAATCCAATAAGATGTGAATTTAATTCTAAAAAATCATTTATAGAATCTTGGTGAATTATTGATTTTGCAAATTTTGATAACGAAGTTTTTATAATTTTATTGTTTTGTAGTTTTGGATATTTTAAATATATCTCTTTTTCAATATCTATCATTGGGACTCCTTATTAAATATAAAAGCTTATATGCATCAAGTTACAATAAGGTTTCATAAGTATTTCAAAAAGGCATTAAAGTAAAACATATCCATATTTAGGTATAATCGCGAAATTTTATAACGTGATAGAGGAAACTTTATAATAGTTTTCACTAATTAGGAAACATAACTATGGATATTAGAGAAGAATTTTTAAAATACTTTGAATCAAAAAATCATAAGAGAATAGCATCAGCGCCATTAGTGCCTGATGATGCAAGTTTACTTTTTAATAATGCTGGCATGGTACCTTTTAAGTCTATTTTTACTGGTAAAATTCCAGCTCCAGCTAATCCAAGGGCTACATCTTGTCAAACATGTTTACGTGCAGGTGGTAAACATAATGACCTTGAAAATGTAGGTCATACGGCAAGACATCATACATTTTTTGAGATGCTTGGTAATTTTTCTTTTGGAGATTATTTCAAAGAAGAGGTAATTGAGTATTCTTGGGAATTTTTAACAAAAGTTTTAGAGCTACCAATAGAAAAATTATGGGTAACTATACATGATAGTGATGATGAGGCTGAGAAACTTTGGCAAAAATATGTGCCATTAAATAGAATCAAAAGACTTGGYGACRMNTGATAAYTTTTGGTCWATGGGYGATACTGGWSCTTGTGGRCCATGTTCAGAAATTTTTTATGACCAAGGTGAAGAAAATTTTTCATCAGATGAAGATTATCTCGGTGGTGATGGTGATAGATTTCTAGAAATTTGGAACCTAGTATTTATGCAGTATGATAAACAAAAAGATGGTGAATTAATTGCACTTCCAAATCCGTCTATTGATACTGGCATGGGACTAGAACGTGTAGTAGCTATCAAAGAAGGTAAAGTGTCAAACTATGATTCTTCACTGTTTATGCCAATTATCAATGAAGTTGAAAAGCTTATTGGAAAAACTTACGATTATGAATCTGGAGCATCATATAGAGTTATAGCTGACCATATACGTACAGCATTATTCCTTTTAGCTCAGGGTATAAACTTCTCAAACGAGGGTCGTGGTTATGTACTTCGTAGGATACTTCGTCGTGCAGTTAGACATGGCTATTTACTAGGTCTCCGCGAGGCTTTTATGTATAAACTTGTAGATACTGTGGTAGATATTATGGGTGCAGAGTATGAATATCTTAAAGTTAAAGCTATAGCTGTAAAAGAGCAGATTCAACTTGAAGAAGCAAGATTTTTCAAGACTATAGAATCWGGTATAGCCCTTTTTGATGAAGAGATGAAAAATACTAAGCATGTATTCTCGGGTGAGGTTGCATTTAAACTTTATGATACTTTTGGTTTCCCTCTTGACCTTACAGAGGATATGTTGAAAAGTCATAACATGAATTTGGACTTATCTAAGTTTGAAGAGTTAATGTTAGAACAACGTACACGTGCAAAAGCTGCTTGGAAAGGTTCTGGAGATGCTCAAACAAATGGAGACTTTAAAGAACTTTTAGAAGAGTTTGGCGAAAATGAGTTTATAGGTTACGAGACTTTAAATAATAAAACAAAAGTATTAGCCTTATTAGATGATAATTTTAAAAGAGTTGATGCCTTAGATATTAATTCTAAGGGCTGGGTAATGCTTGATAATACTCCTTTTTACGCTGAAAGTGGTGGACAATGTGGAGATATTGGAAAACTTTTATCTAAGGCAAAAATACTTGATACGAAAAATTTTTTTGGATTAAATTTATCACAGATGGAAGTTAGTTCAAATATTAAAGTAGGTTCAAATGTAGAAGCTATAGTTGATATTTCAAGAAATGAAATCATCAAACATCACTCAGCTACTCACTTACTTCATGCTATCTTATTTGATGTACTTGGTGATCATATATCTCAAGCTGGCTCACTGGTAGATGCTAATAAACTTAGATTTGATTTTTCACATCCTAAGGCTGTAAGTGTTGAAGAATTAGCTGAAATAGAAAGACGTGTAAATAACGATGTATTACGTGAAATCAGCGCTAAGACTGAAGTTATGGATATAGATAATGCGAAAAAATCTGGTGCAAAAGCTCAGTTTGGTGAGAAGTACGGCGATGAAGTTCGAGTGGTTAGTTTTGGAGATGCTAGTGTTGAATTTTGTGGCGGTGTGCATGTAGACAACTCTGCTAATATTGGCTCATTTATTATCACTAAAGAGAGTGGAGTCTCAGCTGGTGTACGTAGAATTGAAGCTGTATGTGGAAATGCTGCATATAGATACTTTAATGAGCAAAGAACTTTACTCAAACAAGTTGAGACTGAAGTTAAAAACTTGGATGTATTAGCTGGTATTTCAAGACTTAAATCAAATATTACAGAATTAAAAATTGAACTTAAAGAATCACTAGAGAGTTCGAAAGTTGAAATAAGTATACAAGATATTAATGGTGTAGCAGTTGTTGTTGAAGAATTGATATCTGGAGATATTAAAGAAAAAATTGATGAGTTAAAAACTCAAAATGATAAACTTTGTGCTATGCTTTTTCAGGTAAAAGGTGATAAGGTACTTATAGCTGCTGGTGTTAAAGATGCATCTGCAAAAGCAGGGGATTGGATTAAAAACATAGCACCTATCCTTGGTGGTGGTGGCGGTGGTCGTCCAGACTTTGCACAAGCTGGTGGTAAGGATAAGAGTAAATTACCAGAGGCTAAAGAAAAGGCACTTAAATTTATTTCGGAGGCACTAGCATNATGCAAGCAATATTCTTAGAGTATAAAACTTTAATAGTTTTTTTACATGTTATTTCAGCTGTAGTATGGGTAGGTGGAATGATAGCTATGCGTTATGCAGCTAATCCATCTTTTATGAATATTCAATCTCCTCTAAAAAGATTAGAGCATATATCTAAAGCACTTAAAAAACTTTTTACTATAGTACTTCCTTTTGTGATTATTTTAATAATTACAGCTGTMTTTATGATAAAAGGATATTCACTTTCTCAAACGGAGTTTAAGCCTTTAGTTCATGTTAAAGAAGCTATTTGGACTATTATGTTTATAAATTTAATATTTATGATAATAAGAAGAAACAAGGCTGATAAACTTTTAAATAAAGGCGATACAGTTGGTGCAAAAAATCAACTAAGCCTTATTGGTAAATATATGGTTCCTGTAAATATCATTTTAGGCACTATTGCAATATTTTTAGGTTCAACATTATCAAGTAGTCTATAATGATTAGACTTTGTTCTAGCTCAAAAACTCGTGCATTACTTTTAAAAAAAGCTGGTATAGACTTTATTCAAGAGAGTGTGGATTTTGACGAAGATAAGATACAGGCATCATCACCTAAAACCTTTGTCTATCTTGCTACACTTGGAAAATATGAGGCTAATTTAAAAGCCTTTGGTTTCAATGACTATGCACTTTTAGTAGCTGATACTGTAGTTACAGCCAAAAATCAAATCCTTAGAAAAGCCAAATGCATTGATGATGCTAGAAATATTTTATATACCCAAAGTGCAAGTATTACAAGTATAATTACTTGTATGATTTTTCATAGCAAAGAAAAAAAGATTATAGATATATCCCAAACTGATTATATATTTGAAAAATTTAATGAAGAAAAACTAGAATCATATCTTTTAAGTGGAGACTGGCGTAGAAAGGCTGGGGCATGCATGGTTGAGGGATTTTGCAAGGCTTATATAAAAGATGTGCGTGGTTACCAATCTACAGCTATGGGACTAAATACAGAAATATTAAAAAAATTCATATAATTTAAACATAATATAGATAGAATATAGCTAAATACCTATAAGGGGCTAGTATTTTTAAACATTATAAAGTATATATATCATTATTTAGTATTTTTATAGTATTAATATATCTTAGTTGGAAATATGTAGATACTTTAAAAAATAATACAAATGCCTTAGAGTTGTCTATCCAAAAAAAACTGCCTTAGAGATGCATCGAAAAGTTAAAAGTTTGATTTTGCAAAAGCAAAAATCTACATTAGCTATAGCACTATCTATAGCTAATGATAAACATCTAAGTGATAATATACTTATGGGCAGTATCTCTAAAAAATATTATGAAAAACTTATTCAAAAGTTTCGTGAAAATACCCTCTATAAAAACATATGGATACATATATTAGATAAAGATGCTACTTCATTGTATAGAAGTTGGAGTGATAAAAAAGGTGATAATGTTTTAAATAATAGAGATGATTTAAAAAAGGTTCTTTTATCTAAAAATGCTATCTATTCAGTAAGTCTTGATTTATATGACTTAACTATAAAAGCTATAGTCCCAATTATAAATAATAATCAGTTTATAGGTATAGTAGAGGTTATATCTCATTTTAATTTTATATCGAGGAATTTAAAACAATTTGATATAGATTCAATTGTAGTTACAAAAAAAGAGTTTACAAAACAGCTTATAAATCCATTTACAAAACTTTTTATAAATGACTATTATATAGCAAATTTTGATGCACCAAAAGAGCTAATGACTTATTTAAAAAAACACGGAATAGAAAATTATTTTAATGATTTATATAGGGTTGAAAATGGATATATTATATATTCGCATGAGTTATTAGATATACAAAATAATGTAATAGCTTATTTTATTATGTTTAAAAAACTAGATAATATTTCAAGTGTAGACTTGGATTTTTTCATGTTTAAATGGATTATGATAGGTATTACAATTTTAATGAGCATGATAATTATTGTAAGTATAGTTTTGTTTTATATATATAGAAGAGATAAGTTGTATTATCAAAATATTATTGATACATCTAATAATATTATTATGGTAGTTGATGAAAAAGAGATAAAAGAGGTAAATGCAACATTTTTTAAATACTTTTTTATGTATAAATCTTTGGAGCAATTTAAATTAAAACATAAATGTATATGTGATTTTTTTATTAATAAAGATAGCTATTTAAAAAAAGAGTATAAGGGCATTAGCTGGATTGCTTATATGATATCAAATTCAAATGAGAATTATAAAATAGCATTAAAAATAGATAATAAAGATTATTATTTTTCAGCATCTGCATCAGTTATTAAAGATAGGGAGGGATATATTGCAATAATAATGTCTGATATAACCAAACAAGAGAATTATAAAAATGAGTTAGTACATATAAGTGTAACTGATGCCTTAACATCTATAGGCAATAGGAGATATTTTCAACAAAAAATAATTGAGGAGATATCACGTACTAAACGTTATGAACAAGATTTATCCTTAATAATTTGTGATATTGACTACTTTAAAGAAGTTAATGATAAATATGGACATAATGTAGGTGATGAGGTGTTAATAGAATATACTAAACTCATATCTTTAAAACTTAGAGAATCTGATGTTTTTTGTAGAATTGGTGGGGAGGAGTTTATAATTATATTACCCCATACTAAGAGGCCTAATGCAATAAAAATAGCTGAAAAGATTAGAATAGATATAGAATCAACAAAAAAAGTTGTTCCAATTACAATGAGTTTTGGTGTAGTAGAATACGTACAAGGTGAGGATAACGAGAGTATATTTAAACGAGCTGATAAGGCACTTTATAAGGCAAAAGAATCTGGAAGGAATAAAGTAATTGCAGGATAAGTATTATGAAAATGAACTAAGGGCATTAAAAAAGTCCGATAGATATAGAAGTAGAGAGATAATAAATAATGGTATAAAAGATTTTGCATCAAATGATTATCTTGGTTTATCTCATAATAAGGAACTTCATAATATAACTTCTAAAGTTTTGTCAGAATTACCTGCTCATAGTTCTAAGGCTTCTTTGTTAGTTAATGGATATCATCAGATTCATAAAGATTTTGAGGATGATTTGTGTAAGGCCAATGGTTTTGAAGATGCTGTTATTTTAGGAANTGSATNYYAAMSCWRATAWTSYANKARTNKAKTMTTTAGTTCGTAAAGGTGATGAACTTTTTATGGATGAGTCTTATCATGCCTCAGGTATATTAGCATCTCAAATAAATAATAAAAAAGTTATTTTTTTTAAACATAATGATATGCATGAGTTAAAAAAATTATTATCAAAATCAAAAGCCAAAAGAAAGATAGTAGCAGTTGAGGGTATTTACTCCATGGATGGTGACTTAGTAGCAAAAGAAGTATTTAAAATATGTGATAATGAGAATGCTATTTTAATAGTAGATGAGGCACATAGCTCAGGCATTATTGGAGATAATCTTATGGGTATATTTGATTACTACAACATCGACATAAAAGCAAATTACATAAAAATGGGTACACTAGGAAAAGCTTATGGAAGTTTTGGTGCCTTTATATTAGCCTCATCTCATATTATAGAGTATCTTATAAATCGTGCAAAACCAATTATTTATGCAACTTCACTTTCACTTTATGATACTTTGTTAGCTCATAATGCTCTTAGATATATACTTAAAAATAAAGTACATATAAAAAAAGAGATAAGTATACGTCAAAAGATAATAGAGACTGAATTAAATATATCTATAAAAGGTTTAATAGTAGCTATTTTAATTGATGATAATAAAAAAGTTATAGAGATTAAAGATGATTTACAGAAGTTTTCTTATTCTGTGGGAGCTATCAGGAAACCAACTGTAGATAAAGCAATAATTAGGTTAATAGCTAGACTAGGGGAGAGCGCCATTGACTTAAGTAACTTATGTAAAAAGATAAACTCTAAAATAAAATAAAGATGACATTAAATAAAAAATTAGATAAAATATATCAATGAAAATATCTAAACTAAAAATATCACTAGAAAATAAAATTTTAGTAAATATTAACTTCAATATAAGCTCTTCTTTAGCCTTAGTTGGTCAAAGTGGAAGTGGAAAAAGTTTGACTTTAAAATCACTACTTGGTATGTTGCCCTCGTCAATGATATGTGAATTGGAATTTGATGGAGATTTTGAATTAAGAGCTGGTGAAACTTTGTCATTTGTTCCTCAAAACCCCTTTACAGCCTTATCCCCACTTACAAAAATAAAAAAGCAATTTTTTATAAAAGAGCATAAGATAAAAGAGTTATTTTCTATGGTTGGACTTGGGCATGATTTATTGGATAGATTCCCACCAGAGCTTTCAGGTGGGCAACTTCAACGTGTAGTTATAGCTATGGCACTTGATAATAAACCAAAATTATTATTACTTGATGAACCAACTACTGCATTAGATCCAGATACTAGGGTATTGATATTAGATATGCTAAAAAAATTACAAAAAGAGTTAGGATTTAAAATACTTTTTGTAACTCACGATATGAACTCTGCTAGAAGTTTATGTGAAGATATTTGTGTAATTAAAAATGGAAAGATAGTTGAAACTGGCAATATCTTACAGGTTTTGCAAAACCCAACTCAGACATATACTAAAATATTAATAGATGCAAATTTTGCGAATAGGGGATTCCGTGTATGATTTTTTTTAAAATTATAAAAAGAATATTTTTTACACTTTTATTTATTGGATTTATATCCCCATTTTTAGTACTTGCTTATTACTTAAATCAAAGTGATTATGATATATCTTCACTTATAAATTATCAACCAGATCTTACTACTAGAATCTATGATAAAAATGGACAAAAAATAGCAAATATATTCAATAAGAAACATAGATATTATGCTTCTTTTGATGAAATCCCACCTCGTGCTATTGAAGCATTAATAGCTATCGAGGATACTACATTTTTTGAGCATCCAGGTATTAATATAGATGCAATTTTTCGTGCAATAATTAAAGATCTTAAAGCTGGTAAGATGGTAGAAGGCGCAAGTACTATAACTCAGCAGTTAGTAAAAAATATACTTCTAACAAGAGAGAAAAAATTATCACGTAAGATAAAAGAGATTATATATTCCCTAAAGATAGAACAACATTTAACTAAAGAACAAATTTTAGAGATATATTTAAATGAGATATATTTTGGTCATGGTTATTATGGTATTAAAACAGCAGCTGATGGTTACTTTCATAAAAAGTTAGATGAATTAACTTTAAAAGAGATAGCTATCTTAGTTGGTCTTCCTAAGGCTCCAAGTTCATATGCACCTACAAAAAATTATGAGATATCTATGGGTAGGGCTAATCGTGTAGTTAAAAGAATGTTTACACTAGGCTGGATAGATAATACTCAATATAATGAAGCCCTGTACGAGAGTCCAAAAGTTTATAATGATACATTAACACAAAATTTAGCACCATTTGTAGTAGATGAGGTATCTCGAAGGGCTTATAAAATTGGAATAGATGATTTTAAAACTGGTGGATATGAGATATATACAAGTATAGACCTTAGACTTCAAAATGCCGCAAGGGTAGCTATTAAAAATGCACATGAGGCATCTTTAAAAAGGATAGAGGGATATAAAAAATATGAGGCTAGTTTGTTAGCCAAAAATCCTAGATATAAAATAAGTGATGATGTGAATACTAGTCTTTTAAATGGAGCCTTAGTATCCCTTGATTCTAAAAGTGGTGATANNTTAGCCATAGTTGGATCATACGATTATAAAAAATCATCTTATAATCGTGCAACACAAGGACGTCGTCAACCAGGTTCGGCTTTTAAACCTTTTATATATCAGGTTGCAGTTGATTTAGGTTATTCTGGAGCTACTGAACTTGTAGATATAGCTATGACTTATAAGTATAAAAAAAATGGTGAGATACTAAAATGGCAACCAAAGAACTATGAAAAAAATTATAAGGGTTTAATTAAGCTAAGGGAGGCTTTAATACACTCAAGAAACTTAGCTACTATAAATCTTGTAAATGATATTGGTCTTAAAGAATTACTTTATGAGTTTAGAAAATTTGGTATAAAAAATCTTCCACATGATTTATCAATAGCACTTGGAACTATCTCCTTATCACCCTTGGAATTAGCGAAATATTATACCTCATTTGCAAATGCTGGTATACAGGTGGAGCCTCATCTAATTCTTTATATAAATCAAAATAAAGAAAAAGTTTATGAAAAACAAGAAAGGTCTCGTTTTATAACTGAGCCTGCACAAGCCTTTATAATGACTACAATATTACGTGATGTAGTAAGACGTGGTACTGGTAGGAGAGCTGCTGTAAATGGTATAGAGTTAGCTGGCAAAACTGGAACTACTAATAATAATATTGATGGTTGGTTTGCAGGATATTCACCAACTATTGAAACTGTAGTATGGTTTGGAACTGATGATAATAAACCTATGCATAAGTGGGAGACTGGTGGAAAGATTGCCGCTCCAGCATTTTCTGAGTATTATAAAAAGGTATTAAAGTTTTATCCACAGATGCAAAGAAAATTTATTACACCTAAGGGTATAGTTGAAGTTAAAATAGATGGTAAAAAAGAGTATTTTTCTGATATATCAAAACCGCCTCAGGCGGATAATGACGCAAGTCCAGGAGATGAACTTCTATTTTGAATCTGTTTTCTTTTTAAGAGCTTTAATATTGATAGTACGACCTTTTTTTATTGGTTTATCGTATTTGTCTTTAGGAGTTCCATCATAACTGTGGTTCCTATCACCTGATTTACCTGAAAATATAGCTTTCCCATTTTCATCTTTACCTAGGTATTTATTTGCCTCTTTTTTTTTCTTGTCCCATCTATTATCTTTTGTCTTATTATCATATGTTTTTTTATCATCATAAGATTTTTCTTTTGGCTCTTGGGTAGAACTTTCATACCTTTGTTTAGCTACTTCTTTAATCTGATCTTTTGTTAATGCTTTTTTTCTTGGGTAGCTATCTTCTTTTTTAATCTCTTTTACCTCTTCATAACCCTCTATAATCTCTTGTTTAATAACTCGTCCAAGTAAGGTCTCAATTGAATAAAGCAAGTTTTGCTCACTTTTATTTAAAATTAAAACTGCATGGCTAGTTGTATGAGATAGCCTAGCTATATATATAACAGCCTTAGCTGGAAGATCAAAACTTATAAGAAGTTCACATTTAATAGAATCATCTTGTATAAGTGTCTTGTCATTAAATATTTTTACATTTTCATAAGATATTTCATCTTCTATAATTTTTGTATCCATAGATGTAACTATTATAATTTCTTTATCTGTGTTTTTAGAGATTATAGCTTTTATTAATGCTATTTTTCTTTCGCTAGTACAAGGATGAACACGATGATTATTTGCTTTGATTAAAGAAGATGTTGATGACATTTTATATCCTAAGAAGTATTTGTCAAATTGTATCAAAGATAGCCATAAATTATGCTATTATGAAATAAAACATACAATTGCATATATGTAATTGGTTTTATACCGAAAGAAAAACAATGTCATTTAATAACCTAGGTCTGTCAGCACCGATTTTAAAAGCGATAAAAGATACGGGTTATACCGAACCTACACCTATTCAAGCTAGAGCTATCCCGATTATACTTTCTAAAAAAGATATCTTAGCTGGTGCGCAAACTGGTACTGGTAAAACAGCTGCTTTTACTTTACCACTTTTACAGCTTTTAACTCAGGCTAAACATCAGGATAGAAAGTCTCATCATGTACGTGCACTTATTTTAACTCCAACTAGGGAGTTAGCATCTCAAGTTCAAGAGAATGTTGAGATTTATGCTAAATATTTACCATATAAATCATGTGTAATTTTTGGTGGTGTTAAGATAAACCCTCAAATTATTAAACTTCGTAAGGGTATAGATATAGTTGTAGCTACACCTGGACGTTTAATAGATCATTTATCCCAAAAAACTATTAATTTATCTAAATTAGAGTTTTTAATCCTTGATGAGGCTGATAGAATGCTTGATATGGGTTTTATAAACGATATCAAAAAAATACTTTTAAAAGTTCCAAACGACAAACAAACACTTCTATTTTCTGCAACTTATTCTAATGAAATTAAAAAATTATCTGATCAACTTTTAAATAAACCAGAACTAATTGAAGTAGCACGTACTAATGCCTCATCAGAACAAATAAAACAAGCTGTATATCATGTAGATAAGGTACGTAAACGTGAGCTTTTAACACACTTGATAAATGAGGGTAAGTGGAAGCAGGTATTAGTTTTTACTAGGACTAAACATGGAGCCAATAGACTTTGTTCACAGCTGGATAAGGATGGTATATCCTCAGTAGCTATTCATGGAAATAAAAGTCAAAATGCAAGAACAAAAGCTTTAGCTGATTTTAAAAAAGGTAATATTAGAGTATTAGTAGCTACTGATATTGCAGCTCGTGGTATTGATATTGACCAATTACCTCATGTTGTAAACTATGAACTTCCAAATGTAAGTGAGGATTATGTACATAGAATTGGTAGGACTGGTCGTGCTGGAAATGTAGGTGAGGCTATAAGTCTTGTATGTATAGATGAGCATGAGTATCTTTCAAATATAGAAAAACTTATAAAAAAGGATATAGCAAAGGTATGGTTAGCTGGATTTAAACCAGACCCATCTATACAAGCTGAAGAAATTAATTTAGGTGGAGCTAGGGGTGGAAATAGATCTAAAAACTCTAGAGGCTCTAATTCAAGAAATAGACCTAGAAATAGATCATCTCGAGCTAACTCTTCAAGAGGCTCTAGAACTTAAGCCTTATTGTCCATCACGGACTATGTTATGACAACGAAAACATGCATGTTCTATGTATGTATAGGCACGTTGAGCTTCTTCTCTGCGAACCTTACCTGATTGTTTATACTTATTAGCTGTAGCATCTAAAATTATTTGAACATTATGCTCAATAATATTAGCTGCCATTACAGCCTCATTAGCTCTGCTTTGTTTATCTTTAGGCAGCATGGCTTTAAATTTTTCTTTATTTCCAAGTAACTCTTTTGCATGAGATGCAAAACGTTTTATAGAATTTATAACCCCTTGTTGATTACTTGTAATAAAAGCTCTTTGAACCTCAGAAAGTTCAGCATTTAGTAATAACATATTTGATTTTAAATCATATGCTGATAATGATGTAAAAAAAAGAATTAAAGAAAAGAAACTAGAAAACAATATTTTGTTGAGCATAATGGAACCCTTAAAGTAATTTTATATTTCCATTGTAGCATATTTTTTTTATTTTTTATTGATGAGTGAAATTCTGGAAAAGATATTTATAAGATTTCGTCACCATAACTTGAGGTAGATTCCAAATCAAGTTTGGAATGACGAATTCAAGTTTGGAATGACGACTTTAAGTTAGCTAAACGCCCTATTTATTGCACAGAAAAGTGCTTTTATAGATGCAGTAGCTATATCATTATCAGCTCCAACACCAAAACAAGAAAGTGTATATTCATTTTGTATCTCTATATATGCTATAGCCTTAGCTGAACTTTTATCACCAAATGAATGTTCAGAATATGAGTTGATGCTAAATTTTTTATCATAGTGCTCATTTAGAGCATTTTTACAAGCATCAACTGGACCATTGCCTTCACCTTTTGCTACTATCTCTTTACCATCAAGTTTATAGGTAAGTATACATTTTGATATGCCTTTTACAGATGTTAGAGTAAAATCAACTAACTTTATATGTCCAGTATTATCAAGATAGTTAGTTTTAAATACATCAAAAATCTCACTTGATTCTAAAACCTTACCCTTAGTATCTGTAATAGCCTGAATAATTTTACCAATCTCTGGATGCATAGCTTTTGGCAGTTGGTAACCATAATTGTTCTCTAAAATAAAAGCTATGCCACCCTTGCCTGATTGTGAATTTATACGTATAACATCTTTATAAGAGCGTCCAACATCAGCTGGATCTATTGGTAGGTATGGCACCTCCCAAAAATTATCATCTTTATTTTTTTGATAAGCTAGACCTTTGTTTATAGCATCTTGGTGTGAACCTGAAAATGCAGTATATACTAATTCACCTACATATGGATGACGAAAATGAGTATCTATCTCTGTGCATCTCTCTACTATAGATACAACTTCATCTATATTTGTAAAATCAAGTTTTGAATCTATGCCCTGTGTAGTCATATTTAAAGCTAAGGTTATGATATCAACATTACCTGTTCKCTCMCCATTACTWANNAARGTGYMCYCAACTCTATTTGCCCCAGCCAAAAGTGCTAACTCAGTAGCAGCTACAGATGTACCACGGTCATTATGTGTATGAGTAGATATAATGATATTTTCTCTATTATTTAAATGTTTACTCATCCATTCAATCTGATCAGCATATATATTTGGAGTTGACATCTCTACGGTAGCTGGAAGATTTATAATAACTTTTCTATTATAATCTATATCCCATCTAGCTGTAACTGCATTGCTAATCTCCGCTGCAAATTCTAACTCAGTTCCAGTAAAACTCTCAGGTGAATATTCTAAAAATATTTCCCCATCAAACTTAAGTTCATATTTTTTAATTAAGTCTACACCGCTTATGGCAAGTTTTATAATTTCTTCTTTAGTTTTTCCAAATACTATTTTTCTTTGAGCTATTGAGGTTGAGTTATATAAATGAACTGTAGCTTTTTTTACACCTTGTAAACTCTCAAAAGTTTTAGCTATAAGATGTTCACGAGCTTGGACTAAAACCTGTATAGTTACATCATCTGGTATTAATTTATTTTCTACTAGCTTGCGTAAAAAGTCAAATTCTATTTTAGATGCTGATGGGAATCCAACCTCAATTTCTTTAAAACCGAGTTTTAATAAGAGTGCAAATAATTCAAGTTTTTTATTCATATCCATTGGGTTAATTAGTGCTTGATTACCATCACGTAAATCTACACTACACCAAGCTGGAGCAGATGTTATAGTATTGTTTGGCCATTGTCTATCTGGCATATCAACTGACGCATATGGGCGGTATTTACCCTTTTGTATCTGATTCATTTTTGAATCCTTATCTTGAAATATTACCAGTACACTCTTATATGATACTAATAAGTTTAGAATTATAGCAAATTTATGGTTAGTTGGGGGTTCGTTGTGTCACCCTGAATTTACTTCAGGGTCTAGTTTACATTGTTATAAAAGCTAGATTCTGGATTAAATCCAGAATGACGAAGTTTAAGTTAGTTTATTAGCACTGATAAGTTGTTTTAAACTCGTAAGCAGTTGGACGACCTTCATCTGGCCATACATCACGATCAAATCTGTAATGTTGGTAAGAATCAATAAAATCCTGTGTAAATACAGGTTTTAAGAAATCATTATCACAAATAAGACCTTCTAATGCTTCACGTAATGTGTGTGGCATTTGAGGAATGTTTTTCTCACGAATTTCATCAAGAGAAAGTTCAAATAAATCTTCATCCATTGGACCAACTGGCACAGTTTCATTTTTGATACCATCAAGACCAGCCATCATCATTACAGCAAATGCAAGGTATGGACAAGAAGTAGAATCTGGAAATCTCATTTCGATACGAGTAGCACCTTCACCAGCACCATAAGGGATACGACAAGCTGCTGAACGGTTTTGAGACGAATAAGTTAAAATACTTGGAGCTTCAAAACCTGGTAATAATCTTTTGTATGAGTTTGTAGTTGGGTTAGTAAATGCAGATACAGCAGCAGCATGTTTGAAAATACCACCAGCATAATGTATAGCCATTTGACTTAAGTTAGCATATTCACCTTCTTTATAAAAAAGGTTCTTACCATCTTTCCATAAAGATTGGTGAACGTGCATACCATTTCCATTATCACCATAAAGAGGTTTAGGCATAAATGTAGCAGTCTTACCGTTAAGGTGAGCTATCATTTTTACTACATATTTATATTTTTGAACATTGTCAGCTGCACTAATGATATCAGAATAAACTATACCAATCTCACCTTGACCTTGTGCAACTTCGTGGTGACCAAGAACAACTTCCAGACCAACTTGTTCTAATACTAACATCATTTCAGCACGTAAATCTACCATAGAATCAGTGGGCTGAACTGGGAAGTAACCACCCTTAGTACCTGGTCTGTGACCTGTATTATACATATCTTTATAGTTAGTATTTGAGTTCCATTCACCCTCTTCAGTATCTACTTTATATCCAGCTTCATTGATGTTATCAACAAACTGAACATTATCAAAGATAAAGAATTCATTTTCAGGACCAAAGTATGCAGAATCAGCTACTCCAACCTCTTCAGCATGTATAAGTGCTTTTTTAGCGATTGAACGTGGACATCTTTCATATAATTCATTTTTGTAAATATCATATACATCACAAAATACAATTACTGTAGGATCAGCAGTAAATGGGTCTAAGAATGCAGTAGTTGCATCAGCTTTTAAAAGCATATCTGATTTGTTGATTGGTTGCCAAGCTTCAATTGATGAACCATCAAAAGGGAAACCCCCCTCTAAGTTAGTTGTATTTACCGCAGACATACGGTAAGTAAGATGGTGCCATGCACCTTTGATATCTGTAAATCTTAAGTCTACAAACTGAACATCATTTTCTTCACAAAAAGTAAAAAACTCTTCTATACTATTAACGAATTTTCCCATTCATCTCTCCTGAATTTAAATTATTAGTAGTATATCTCAATTACATTTAATGAAGGCCTAATGTATGTTTAAATTTTCATCAACTTATTGTTATTGTTTCGTATCGTTATAGCAATATTTATTAGGTATAATTTAAAATAGGCAAGGAATCATTCACCAAGGAAAGAATATGAAAGAAAGAAGAATAGGAAAAACAGATAGGAGGGATGATAATCAAAATTTAAAAGTAAAGATATTGATAAAAAAAGAGACTATCGAATATCAAACAGAATTAATTAAACTGCAAGTAGAGCTTTTAAAGTTTCAAAACCACGTAAAAGAGAATGGTTTAAAGATTKTAATGATATTTGAGGGACGTGACGCTGCTGGAAAGGGTGGCACTATAAAAAGAATAACTGAACATCTAAATCCAAGGGGAGCTAGGGTAGTAGCCTTAGAAAAACCTAGTGATAGGGAAATGTCACAGTGGTATTTTCAAAGATATATTAAACATTTACCAAGCTCTGGTGAGATAGTTTTTTTTGATAGAAGTTGGTACAATCGTTCAATGGTTGAACCAGTTATGGGTTTTTGTACGCAAAAGCAACAGCATAAATTTTTAAAAGATGCACCTGCATTTGAAAAAATGATTGTGGAGGAGGATATAAAGATATTTAAGTTTTACTTTTCAGTATCTAAGGATGAACAAGCAAAAAGATTTAAAGAAAGAGAACAAGATCCATTAAAACAATATAAACTCTCACCTGTAGATAAGAAGTCTCAAGATTTATGGAATGAATATTCATTAGCCAAGTTTATGATGTTAAGCGCAACTCATACACAATCTGCACCTTGGACTATAGTTAAAAGTGATAATAAGAAAAAAGCTAGGATAAATGCTATAAAACATATACTTAACTTTGTAGAGTATCCAAATAAAATAGATGCAAAGGAGATAGAGGTAGATAGAGATATAATTGTTTATGGAAGAGATGAGGTTATAGAAATGGAGGGAAAATTTAAATTTTCCCTAAAGTAAGTTCTTTTTCTTTTATTTCTTCCATTTTTTCAAGCTTTGAAAAGCCAGCACCTTTTTTGGTCTTGGCCTTTAAATCAAGTTTATTAATAATTAATCTATAGTCTACATTATTTTTATTCATTTGCGCAAAACAAGTTATGATAACTGCAATAGTATTAGGCACCTCACCTTTTTTTTTATAAGCTTGTAGGTTTTTTTCACTTACTTTAATAAGTTTACTAAATTTTGGAATAGTTATATCTGAATCAAGTAGTAGTTTTTTGAACTCTATAAAAGTCATATTTATCCTTATATTGTAATATTTTATCCAAATTATAGCACATATCTATAAAATATTGACATTTACTATTAAAATGCAGTACAATATCTACAATTTATTACTAAAAATAAGTAATTTGTTAACAAAACAAACTAAAGGAGCCACCAATGGCAAAAGTTTTAAAGAAAAAAGTTGTTAAGTCAGTTGCTAAAAAAGCTGTTAAAAAAGCTGTATCTAAGAAAGTTGTAGCAAAAAAAGCTGCTAAAAAAGTTACAAAAAAAATAGTTAAAGCTGCTACAAAGAAAAAACCTACAGCTAAAAAAACAGTTAGAAAAGTTGCTAAAAAAATAGTTAAAAAAGCTGCACCAAAAAAAGCAATTAAAAAAGCTTCACAAAAAAAAGCTGTAGCTTAATAAATAGTGTTATTTAATATGGTTTAAACTGCAAAGTTTTTCTTTGCAGTTTTTAAGATTAGTTAAAAAGATTAATATCCCCACCTTCTTTAGCATACATCATTAAATTCGCTATATTAACAGTCCTATCACATGCACGTTCCAGTTTTCTTAAGCTTCCTAAAACTTTAACATACTCAATTGCCAATTCTCTTTCATCTATAATAAGTGTCATTATCTCTTTTTCAAGTACAGAAAAAAGATCATCATTCATACTCTCTTCAACAATAATTTTACGGTAATTATTTTCAAAATTGCATGTATGGTTTTCATTAAAACACTCAACTATATAGTTTAAAGCATTTATAGTACTTTTATGTAGAAGAATAATACTCGCCTTTAAAGGATCTAAATCACAGTTACTTTTACAATGTTCATCCATTCTACGAGCATACTTTTTAACACCCTCACCGATTCTAACTATTTCATTTGTCATTTTTAAATAAGATACTAAAAAACGAAGTTCTTTTGCTTCTGGCCCAAATAATGCGAATGTTTGTATAATTTCATTATCAATTGCATCACCATGCATACCAGTTTTATCAAGATCTTGCTGCACCTGTTTGAACTTAGAATCGTCATTTTCTTTAAATGCTAATAATGATAATTCATTAGCATTTAAAATATTGTTTAAAAGGGTAGAAATTTTCTCCCTTATAGAATCCATTTTTACATCGTATTTTGTTAACATATTTTTATCCTAGTATTATTTAATTTCATATATCAACCAAACTTTCCAGTTATATATTCTTCAGTTAGTTTCTCTTTAGGTGTTACAAAAAGTTCCTCTGTCTTACCTAATTCTATTAGTTCGCCCATATACATAAAACCAGTATAGTCACTTACACGTGCAGCTTGTTGCATATTATGTGTAACTATAATTATAGATACTTTTTCACGAAGTTCAACTATAAGTTCTTCAATCCCTGATGTAGAGATTGGATCAAGTGCAGATGTTGGWTCATCAAAAAGTAAAACTTCTGGCTCAACTGCTACAGCTCTAGCTATACATAAACGTTGTTGTTGTCCACCTGAAAGACCATTTGCATCATGTTTAAGTCTATCTTTTACTTCATTAAAAATAGCTGCATCTTTTAAAGCTTTTTCAACTCTACCTTTTAATTCTGTTTTATTTTTAATACCCTGAAGACGCATGCCATAAGCTACATTATCAAATATACTCATTGGAAAAGCAGTAGGTTTTTGAAAAATCATACCTATTTGAATTCTAAGATTAATTAAATCTTCTTTATAATTTAAAATGTTTCTATCTTTAAATAGAATTTCACCCTTATACTCATTACCAGGGTATAAATCATGCATACGGTTAAACGATCTTAAAAGCGTAGTTTTACCACACCCAGATGGTCCAATTAATGCCGTAATATTGTTTTTAGCAATAGGCATATTTAGTGTTTGTATACTTGGTTTATCAGAACCAGCATATGTAAACTCAAAGTTTTTAACTTCAAGTGCTCTTTCTTCTCTTACATTAACAATAGTTGCCATTCTTATCCTCTCTTTTTCATAATAAATAATTTTCCTAGTATATTTAAAGATAAAATAAACATACTCAAAATAAACGCAGCTGCCCAACCAAGTTTTTGCCAATCTTCATATGGTGATGTTGCATAGTTATACATAGTTACCGTTAATGAAGCCATTGGTTCCATCATATCAGTATTTAAAAAATTATCATTAAATGATGTAAATAGAAGTGGAGCAGTCTCACCTGCTACACGTGCTACACCAAGTAATATACCAGTTAATATACCTGCCTTAGCTCCACGATATACTACTTGAGTAATTACCTTGTATTTTGGAGCACCTAAAGCAAAAGCTGCTTCGCGAAGTGTAGATGGCACAAGCTGAAGCATATCATCAGTTGTACGTAAAATAATTGGTAACATGATGATTGTTAAAGCAATTGAACCAGCCCAGCCAGAAAAATGACCCATTGGTGCAACAACGATTGCATAAACAAAAGCACCAATAACAATACTTGGAGCTGACATCATAATATCTGAGATATCACGAATAGCTTCAGCAATTTTAGATTTACCAGCATATTCACTTAAATAAGTTCCAGCTAATATACCAAGTGGTACACCAAATAATGTAGCATAAGATACAATATAAAGTTGACCTATTAATGCATGTTTTAATCCACCACCTTCATAACCAGGGGGTGCACCTTCTTCAGTAAATAAAGTATAACTTAGTGCATCTACACCATTTATTACCAATACACTTAATATCCATAATAAAAATGCTATCCCAATCAAAGCTGACAATGTAGATAAAGCCATTATCATTTTATTAATTAATATTCTTTTTTTAGTATGAGTCATTATGCTATTCTCTTTCTTCTAAGGAAATAAAACTTAGCTATTGAAATAATTGTAAAACTTATAACTAATAATAATAAAGATAATTCAAATAAAGATGAATAGTAAATATCAGTATCAGCTTCTGTAAACTCGTTTGCTAATGTTACAGGAATTGAAGTAGCTGGAGCTGTTAAGTCAAGCGAAATCTTATGTACATTACCCATAACAAAGGTTACAGCCATAGTCTCACCAATAGCACGACCAAGTGCTAATATAAATGAACCAATTATTCCTGCTTTAGCGTAAGGGATAACTATATCTTTAATTACATCCCATTTTGTACCACCAAGGGCATATGCAGATTCTTTTAAAATATCAGGTGTAGTGTCCATCGCATCACGTGTAACTGCAGCCATAAAAGGTAAAATCATAATTGATAATACAATTCCAGCTGTAAGCATACTAATACCAATACCACCAAAAACATCACGAATAATAGGTACAAAGTAAAAAAGTCCCCACATACCATAGATTACTGATGGGATAGCTGCTAAAAGCTCTATAGATACTCCAACAGGTGTTTTTAATTTATCTGGTGCCAATTCGCTTAAGAATATAGCAACCCCAATAGCTAATGGAACAGCAAAAAGCATAGCTATAAATGTTGATACAACTGATCCATATACAGCTGGTAATGCACCGAATTTTTCAAGATTAGGCGCCCATTTTGTTTGTGTTATAAAATCAAATCCAACAGCCTGAATAGAGACCATTGAATTTTGAAAAAGAGTAGTAAAAATCCAAGCTACTAGTAAAAGTATACTAAAAGCAATAAATTTAGTTGAATTTGAAAATATTTTATCTAGTATATTGTTCAAAACTTTCCTTATTGTAAATTTTCGAAATTCTAAAAGATTATGATTACAGAAGGGTTACGCTAAAAAAAGACAATTTGTAACCAGATAGTAATAAAATAGTCATATAGTATCACTAATTAAACTTAAGGAAGTAATATGTTAAAAAAAATAGCTTTAGCAGCTTTAGTTGTATCAGCAACTATTAGTTCTTCATTTGCAGCAGATAAAATCAATGGAGCTGGAGCATCTTTTCCTGCACCATTATATTATGGTTGGGCTTATGTATATAAAAAAGATACACAAAACCGTGTAAACTACCAATCAATTGGCTCAGGCGGTGGAATTAAACAAATTACTAAAAGAATAGTTGATTTTGGGGCATCTGATAAGCCACTTAATTCTAATAAACTACAAAAAGCCAAACTTTTTCAATTTCCTGCAGTTATTGGTTCTATAGTAGTAGCACTAAATGTATCTGGTATAGCTGATTCTAAATTAAAACTTTCTAATGAAAATGTTGCAGATATATTTTCAGGAAAGATAAGCAAATGGAATGATGCAAAAATAGCTAAAGATAATAGTGGCTTAAATTTACCAAATCAAAAAATTGTAGTTGTGCATCGTTCAGATGGATCTGGTACTACTTACAACTTTACATATTACTTATCTGGAAGTTCTAAAAGCTGGAAAGAAAACTATGGGACTGGTAAAGCTGTGGACTGGGCAGTTGGTATTGGTGGAAAAGGCAATGAGGGTGTAGCTAACTTAGTTAAGCAAACTCCTAACTCTATAGGATATATTGAAAACACATATAAAGAAAAAAATCATTTATCAGCTGCTGTACTTCAAACAGCAAGCGGTAAGTGGGTAGTAGCTAATGATGAAAACTTTAAAGCTGCAGCTAAATATGCATCTTGGAGTAAAGAAAATAATTTTTATGCAATGTTATCTCTTCAACCAGGTGATACTTCATACCCAATCGTTGCAGCTACATTTATATTACTTCCTAAAGAAAAAGTTAAAATGAATAAAAAAATTATAAAATTTTATGAATATTCTTTTAAAAATGGTGATAAACAAGCTAAGAAGTTAGGTTATATCCCACTTCCTGAGGATACAAAAAATATGATTAGAGAGTATTGGGATAAAAATATTAAATAAACTACTCATGTTTATTTAATAACTCTATTATAACTTCTGTAAAAGAGTTTTTTGAATTTATTTTAATTTTTCCACCTTGATGGAGTTCTATAATTTGTTTACAATTATGGAGCCCTAGACCCTTGCCATTTCTTTCATGTTTAGTACTGAAGTAAGGATCAAATACTTTTGATATACAAGACTCATCAATTCCCCCCGCATTATCTTTAATAGAAATTTGAGTATATTTTTCATTTTGTGAACTTGTTATTTTTACTATTCTTTTTTTGTCTAATTTATTGCGTATAAATGCATCTTGAGAGTTAATTAGTATATTTAAAAGAACCCTTGTTAATTCATTTGGATATATCATTATTTTTTCAAGTTCAGTGTCTTCTAAATTTAAAGAAATTTTATTATTTTCATATCCAACATTAATAATATTAATAACATATTTAATAAGTTTATTTATATCTGTACTTAATATTTTATAATCAACCTTAGAAATATTTCTTAAATCGTCAATAGTTTTTGATAACTCCTGAGTATAATTACTTATATCTCGGAGATGATGTGTTAATGCATCCTGTGTTAAATCATCAAGCTCGTAGGATATACTAATATTCATAGCTGTAGCATTTATAGCTGATAGTGGCTGTCTCCATTGATGTGCTAGGGTGTCTATTATGTCATTCATAGCAGATGATCTTGTTTGCTTTAAGATTAGTTCATCTTTTTCTTTATGTATAAAAACATTTTGTATTCTACTATGTAAATTTACAAAATTTATAGGTTTAACTGTAAAATCATTAGCACCAGCATCAAAACTTTTTTTAAGTGTATCATCACTTGTGTCAGCTGTAACCATTATTATAGGTGTATGTTTGTATTTAGGCATATTCTTAATAGTTAAACAGGCAGTTATCCCATCTATTCCTGGCATTATTACATCTAGTAAGATTAGGTCTATTTTCTGTTCATTTAAGACACTATAGGCATCTATGGCAGATAAAGCAGTGAAAATAAACTTATATCCATATTCTTCAAGCAYAGTTTTAAGAAGTAAAATATTTGTTTGATTATCATCGACTATAAGTAGCTGTTTATTAGTAAAAGAATGATGTGTATCCATGAAAAGCACCTTTATATATTAATGATGTAGTAATCAAGAATTTTATTATAATATTTCTTATTATTATTTAAAATTTAATATTAGTTAAGATGGGGTATGGATAGTTAATAAGTTGTATAAGACTATAAATAGTCTTATACTAAGAGATAACCAACTCCACGAATAGTTTTTATATACTCTTTATCTCTTTGTGGATCAATTTTTTCTTTTAATCTTTTTATAGCTACATTAACTGTTTTTTGATTGATATTATCTGAACTTTTCCAGATATGCTTAATTAGATAGTCTCTATCAAGTACTCTTCCCTTGTTTTTAATCATAGTTTGAAGTAGGGCAGTTTCTAGTTTAGTTAAATCTATATTTATTGAATTAATATTAACCTGATGCATATTTAAATCAAGTTTCATATCTTGGTATAAAAGGGTATCTATAAGCTCTTTAGATTCGTTGTTATATCTTTTTAAAACAGCTTTTATGCGAAGTATTAATTCTTGCATATCAAAAGGTTTTGTGATGTAGTCATCTGCACCTTTAATTAATCCATCTTTTATATCTTCTATACTATCTTTAGCAGATATAAATATAACTGGTGTATTAATATCCTTGCTTCTAAGCATCTCTATATATAAACTACCTTCAATGTCTGGTAGATTTCTATCCATAAGAATAAGATCGATTTTTTCTTCTAGGAGTACCTGTCTTACATTTTTTGTACTTAAGAAACCAAGGGTGTCATAACCAACAGAGTTTAGAGAATATTCAAGTAATTCTAATATATCATTGTCATCATCTACAATTAGTATTTGTTCTTTCATTAAACATAAGCCTTAAATTATTTTATATATTGTAAGACATATTTATATCATAACGGTTACAAAACTCTTTAGTTTATGTAACCCTTATGTAGTTAAATTAATATTTATAAGATAAAGCTAGACTATAGTTTTGACCAACTTTAAATCTATTTGTAATAGTACTTGTACTACCTTGATACCAAATAGTCTCTCCATCAAGAATATTACCAAGTTTGATTTTAAATGATAAACCATTTTTGTATTTTTCAATCCATATTAAGTCAAGTATAGCAGCTGGATCTTCCATATAATCAGGAAATCTACTCTCACTATCAGTACCAGCATCTTGAATTTGACCAACTTTTCTAATTCTTGCACCCATCTTATTATATGCAAGTGATACAGATCTAAGTTTAGTCTCATAACTTAATCCTAAGTTGATAACTACTTGAGAAAGACCCTGCAGTTGTCTACCATTAGTCGTATATAACTGCTCTTGTTCCTTTCTAAGTGTAACTTTTGAATCACTATATGTAAAGTTACCTGATACATAATAGTTTTTCATATCATCATAGATAAAGTTTAAACTTTTTCTTCCATCTAACTCTATACCATAAATAGTAGCATTTTTACTATTATCAAAAGAGTATCTTGGAAGTGATGATGTATTTAGCATTACATTTTCAATAGGTTTAGCTAAGCTTTTATAATACAAACCAACTTTTATATTTTCACTATCAGAATAATAGTGACTATATTTTAAGTCGTAATTTTGAATTTCAGTATTTTGTAAATTAGGGTTACCTACTACATCAGCTACATCATATGGGTGTGTATACGTACCATTTGAAGCTTCTATTAAGTCAGGCATGATAAATGTAGTAGAATAAGCGAAATCTACATGATTGTCTTTATCTAATTTATATTTANNWRAMTCNATACYWRRRTAAAATTTATTTACAAGTATTGTATTTTCTTTTTTAATAACTAAGTTTCTTTTAGCAAAATCAGGGTTGTCTCTATCTAGGTCATATAAAAACATAGTCTGAGTTAAATCTACTTTTCTACCACCAAATAAAATCTCTAAGTTATCTAAAGGTTTTAAAAATGTACTTAGATAATAGTTCTTCTCTTCAACTGTAGCATCAAAATAATCTTTTGGTGAAGAAAGAGTATTTACACGTAAAACTCTGTTGTTATAGCTTATGTCTGGACGAACTAATTCATCATATATAGTCTCAACATCAGCTGTCATTTGTGTATCTGGAGTAAATTTAGAACCTTTAGAATAAGATAAATAATACTTGTTTTGTCTAAATGTTCTGTCTTTTGATGAACCAGAATATCCAATATCTATAAAATCATCTTCACTTAAAAGATCAAAATGAAATTTATTTTTCAAATAAAATGCTGTTAAGTTATCTTTTGAAGCTATTTTTGTTGAAATATTATTTGAAATTTGAGATGTTAAGTATGGCAAATCATCAACTACATTTGCATCATCTAAATATGAATATGAATAGTTATTTGGTTGGTTTAGTGTAGCTTTTGCTTTTTCAATACCAAATCTAAGATTAACTTCTTGGTTTAAAAGTTCATAATCAAAATTACCATTAATTTGATCAGCTCTTAATCTTCTTTCTTGCCAGTCTAGGTAGTATTTAGTATAGTTATCATCTGGGTTTGAACCAAATGTACCCTGTGTTAATCTTGTAGCTTGTTCACCCTCAAGTGTAGTTAATTTTGTATACCTAATGTTAAATATATTTTTATAACTGTATCCAATATTGAACATACTAGCTAAAGTATAAACAGAGTTTGCTTTTTCAGTAGTACCAGTAGAGTTTGGAGTAGTATTTAGTTGATTTGTTTCAAAATCCATTGGATAAACACTCCAAGTCTCTTTTCTGCTTGTATGGTTTTGAGCATATTTATAATTACCAAAAAAAGTAAGTTTATGATTTTGCTCTTCATCTAAATCAAAATTTATAGCACCCTCTAATGAAAAATTACCACCAATTGGTAAGTTCTGATTTCTTATATTAAAGTTTCTATCAGCTGTATAATCTTTTGAAAATTGAGCTAATTCATCTTTTGTAAAAAATCTAGTTGTAAATGGTTTTTGTCTCTTACCTACAATTATTTCTGAACTTTTTAGAATATCAGGGTTTATATCTCTATATCCATTATCTTTACCAAGGTAATCAGAGCTACTACCTTTATAAGTGATAGAATCTTTTCCTGAGTTTGAATTTGATTTTAAACCTAGGGTTACTTTTACATAATCTTTTGAAGAGGCAGATTTTGTACGAATATCTACATAACCACCACCAAAACTACTTGGTATATCTGGAGTTGCACTTTTTTGAACTTTCATAGAACCAATGACACCTGATGGGAATATATCTAAGGGTACTACTCTTTTTGTAGGGTTTGGAGATGGTAATGGCATTGAGTTCATTTCAACGTTTGAATACCTTCCACCAAGTCCACGTACATATATATCTTTACCATCAACTATAGTTACACCAGTTACACGTTTTAAAGCACTAGCTGCATCACTATCCCCTTTTTTAGAGAATTGTTCAGAACCTATAATATTTGAAATAGAATTAGTGTTTTTTTCTTCAGCCATAATACTAGCTATACTACCTTGAATCTTAGGCGCTAATACTATAAACTCTTCTAAATCCATAGATGCTGGAGTTAGTTTAACTTCTTTATTAATAGATTGGTCTTTTTTAACTACAATATCATTTATAGTTTGAGCACTATATTCTGAATGAACTATAGATATACTTACTTTTACATCCGACGGTATATCTATACTAAATTTTCCATCTTTGTCAGTTCTAGCATCTATAGATGTACCTTTTACAAATATTCTTGCATTAAATATTGGTAAGTTTTTATCTGAAGTTAATACTAAACCATTTAAAACACCAGTACCAGTTGCATCTGAATATGCTGATTTTGCTTTAGCATTTTTCCCAAGAGGTGTATCTATATTTATGTACGCTGTAGCTGAATCAGATTTAAAAGTTATAATAACTTGAGTATCTCTTTTTTCTTTAATTAGAATAGACTTTTTCGCATATCCTAAATTGTGTCCATTATCATCTTTACCTATAATTTCAATCTGGTGTTTACCTGTACTTAAAACTACATTTACACTACCATCAGAATCTGTGAAAATTTTTTTGTCATTATCAATAATGACTTCATTTTTTTCTAAGGCTATTCCATCATGGAAAACAAATATAGATGCAGTACCCATCATCTCTGCATGTAGCATAGATGACAAGATAAGAAATATAGAGACTAATTTAAATAAGTTCTTCATCTATATACACTCCATTGTGTCATTTTTACATTTTTCAATATTTTTTCTAATTACTGTAGCTTTATTAAATAGTTCATTATCATTTATTTTTTTTAAATGAAATTCAGCACTATTATAATCACCAGCTACATAATATGAATAAGCTAAGGCATATCTAAGGTTGTCATCATCTAGCATTTTGTATCTCTCTAATGCTTTTTTCAGACCTATTACTTTTCTAAACTCTTCAGCATTAATATAGATAGCTATTTTTTGTTTTAGTTTTTCTACCTTATCAATATTTTGTGAATTTAGATACAGGGCATGTAAGTTGTTTCCAGATCTTCTGTGCATCTCTACTGCATCTTTTAAATACTGTTTATCGTAAAATGAACTCTCTTCAAACAAATCAGCACTAATATGCTGCATCCCTTTTTTAAGATACATATGACCAAGTAACATACTAACCTTAGGTGCTTTTGGAAATTTCATTTTTGTTTCTTCTAGAAAAACTATAGCATTATCTGTTTGATTGCCAGCAATTAACATTTGTGCTAATGCTATATACTCATCAACTTCGCTTCCAGCTTTTTTCATATATAGTTTCGCAGTGTCTATTGCAGTTTGATACAGTTTTAAATCAGCATAATAATAAAATTTTTGCTTAAGAAGTGTAGTATCTTCAGTAAATATATTCATACCAATATTGATAGCAGATATGGCACTTGGATACTCTTTTAGTTTCCAGTAACACTCAGCTCTTAATGTATATAAGGCAGCCTTAGTTTTACCAGCATCACCGGCATTATCAAGAGAAATTACAGTATTCTTATAATCTTTTATTTTATAATACTCTTGAGATAAATGCATATATAACTTACTTACTTTCTCTTGTTTTACTTTTTTAGCATCAAACTTAACTACAGTCTCTTTTTTAACATCAGAACCTAAAGAAAACAGGTATTTTTCTGTACTACGTAATTTAGGTGCTTTAAACACCTTTACTTTTGTAGCATCTACTGCCTTGTGAAAGTAAGTTATAGCTTCTTCAGTCTTACCTTGTTTTGAATATAATACACCAAAGGTAGTATAAAATTTTGAAGCATCATATTTAGCAGACTTTTTATCTACTAAATTTAGTTCATCCTTAGCTTTATCATATTTAGCATCATATATCATTAAGGTAGCTAGTGCTAAATGATTTATTTCATTATCAGTGTCTTTTGCACTAAGTGATATATTCAGGCTTAAAAATATGCACAAGATATATAATAATTTTTTCATTTACCCCTCTCCTATTGAAAACGAATTTTCTGTTTAGCCCATATTTTCACAGGCTTGCCCTTGTATTTAGCTGCGCTAAATCTCCAAGATCTAACAGCGTTTAATGCTGCATTGTCAAATACTCCAGTAGGTTGTGCTTCTAAAATCTTAGCTAACTCAACACTACCATCTTTACCTATTAAAAGATTAATAATTACATAACCTTTAATACCGTCTTTAAGCGCAGCTTCTGGATACTCTAGAGGTGGTCTTGATAGAACCTTTGGTTTAATATCTATAGTATTTTCATTCATAATAGTATCTTCTACTATGTCACTTAATAAATCAGATGAATCACCAGCTATATTTCCAGTTGCAAATTCTGGTATATTCATAGCTACACCACCAAGAAGTGAATTCATATTTGGTAGTGGAGCTTTAGGTGTAGCTCTTTTTGGTTTTGGTTTAGGCTTAGGTTTAGGTTTAGGTTTTGTTGCTTTTTTATGAGTTTTTTTAGCTTGTATATGTCTAATTGGCTTTTTAACAACATCTTCTTTTTTTTCTACACTTTTATTAAAGGAAACTACTAATACTATCATTAGTAATCCACCAAAAAACATATATAAAAAAGCGTATAAACCTCTTCCCTTAGTGCTATATTCTTTTTGAGACATAGCTACTCTATCCCATCTCTTTAGTAGTTGAAACAGCTATATCTTTAGCTCCACTCATTCTACATTCATCTATAACATCAATTAAATTACTTACTGGTATATCTGAATCTGTTATAACAAGTACAGATTTTTCACTAGATGTACGTAATAAATCTCTTAATTTACTTTGGATAGCCCATAATTTAACTAATTGATTATCTATATAAATTTCACCAGCATTGTCAATATATACACGAATAACCTTGGCAGAAGCTAGTGACGCTGAGGCTGCTGAAGGACGGTTTAATTCTAGCTTCATATCTTTTACGAATGTAGTTGTAACCATGAAAAATATTAGTAATATAAAAACCATATCTATAAGTGGTGATACATCTATACTATCAACACCTTGACTTTTTTGTTTAAATCTCACTTTGAATCCTTTGTACTAATTATGTCTATTATCTGTTCAAATTCAAGAGAAAATTGTTCCTCTTTTTTGTCCAGTATTCTTCCCATTATAAGTCCTGGTACTGCTACTACTAGCCCCAGTTCAGTTGTAAATAGTGCCTTAGATATACCACCAGATATACTATCCCCTTGTGCAAACATAGAACTTGTTTGAAGTGCATCAAAAGTCTCTATCATTCCCATAACTGTACCAAGTAATCCAACTAGTGGAGCCAGCATTACAATAGTTTTAACTACGGTTGAGTACTTACTTAAAGACGTAAGGTAAGGAAACATTGTATCTTGCATGTAATCCCTAGGTTTTTTAGATATATCTTTTGCTACTTGTGCAGCTATTAAAGCGTCTCTAATTACATAGTCCAATAGTCCTACATATACCTTGTTTTCACCTCTTTCTTCATGTTTTTGTATAAGTCTTCTAATAGTCCCGTGGGTACCACGTTTTAGCGTTAGGTATCTATACCCAAGTCCGTACCATAACACTAAATTTAGAGCAAAAAGTACCCACATTACTATCCCGCCAGCATTCATAAAATGAATAAATAAATCCCAGTAGGCTATAGTTGCAGCTATCATTACGCTTTTTGTTTCTCAAAAATATTTACTATATGAAGGGCACTTTGTTCCATTGAATCTTTGATGTTTTGAGCCCAACCACTAAGCAAGTTACCAACTAATAATAATGGGATAGCTACAATAAGACCAAACATAGTTGTAACTAGAGCTTCTGAAATACCACCTGATAATAGTTTAGGATCACCAGTACCATGCTCGGTAATAATATCAAATGTAGCAATCATACCTGTAACTGTACCTAGTAAACCAAGTAGTGGAGCTACCGCAGCTAAAACTAATACGAAGTTACCAAACTTATCAATATTACTACTTTCATTTAAGATACTTTCCATAACTATATCTTCGATATGTTYACGTTCTTTATTGATATTTCTTAGAGTAGCTCTAATTACCCTTGCAGTAGAGCCTTTAAAGTGCTCAATCGCTCCATAAGCTTCATCTGCCTTATTTTGTTCAACCTTATCTAATACAATCCCAGTAATTACATTTACATTTGATCCAGATTTAGTTAGTAAAAAAACTCTAGCTATTAATAACACTAAACCCAATATTCCAAGAGCTAAAATAATATAACCAATAGTACCACCACCATCTAGTGTATCTTGCATTGTTTTTTCTTTGATGTATTCAACATCTTTATCYAAGTTTTCATATACAAATATATTTAAGTCTTTTAAGTGCTTAGAATTATTAAAAGCCTGAGCATCTTTTGATGTGTTAACATTCCATGCCTTATACTCACCATTACCAGCTGGAGCTAAGGCAGCTGAAACTTTATTAGAAATACCATATGCTGCAATATTACCAACTTTAACTATCTTGCCCTCAGCTGTAGTCCCATCTACTAGATAAAACTTACCATCAGTTGATTGTATAGATGATAAAGTTTTATAAAGATTAGCTGCGTCAATAAAAGCTTTTTTCATAACTTCTGTAGCTACAGCTTTTTCACTATCATTTACATTAATATTATAATCACCTAAAAGTGATTTTGCTTGGATAATAACACTGTTAGTAATCTCTTTATTACTTGTTTTATTTCCTAATGTTTCATTTGATTTATCTATTTTGATTTCATAATTTTTTACTGTTTCAGATAAGTTTACGTATCTTTCTTGAAGAGAGTTTACTTTTTTTTGTATCTTAGATATTTCTTTTTCTTGAAATGATTGCTCTTGTTTTTTTCTTTTTCCAAGTTCATCTTTTTGAGCTTTTAAAAATGTATACTCTTTTTGATATGCATTTGATAATTCGTCTGCATTTAAAGTGATTACACTAGATAAAGCTAGTGTAAGTAGTAAGATAAAAAATTTCATTATTTACTCCCTTGTAAAACTAAGGCATTTGGTATTTCAAAAAATCCTGTTTTTATTTGTTTTTGTAAAGCATCAAATAAAGATGATATCTTTTTGATGTCTTTAGGATCAGTGATTAATTTATACTCATAAGCATTGTTTTTTTTTACAACATAACCAAGTTTGTTATTTGGAGTTGAAAAAAACATCATAACTGAACCGATTTTAGCAATTTTACTTAAAACTACTTTTCCATTAATAGTAATTTTTTGTTTAAATAAACCAATCTCTTTAGTGATTCTAAGTGTATCATCATAACTAGCCCAAGCAAGAGAAAGAGCTTTTTCTGAAGTTATAAGACCCTCATTCATATCTGCTTTGATTTTATTTAAAGAAGCTACTCTATCTTCAACCATAAATGGTATACCTTCTTTTATACTTTTACTTAAAAGATTTAAGGCATCAAGTACCATAGGTTTGATGTCATCATTGCTTGACACTGTCTCTTTAATCTTAGCTTTTATCTTATTTAGTTCAGATTTTGCTAATTTTAAAGATGTAGATTGTCTATTTATTTGAGCTTCTAAGTCTGTAGCTTGCATAGATAAAGATTTCATCTCAGTTTTATATCTAAATTCGTTTTCTTTAATGCCTGTATATAAACTCTCTACGTCGCCTCTAAGCTTCATTATAGAGCTAACAATATCTTGACTACTTTGCGCACTAAGTGTAGATGTTAGTATGCTAGTAGATAACAGTAATGAAACTATCGTCTTTTTTTGAACAAAAATCATTTTGTCTCCGTATAAGGTAAAATTTTGCGTAATAATATCCACAGCTAATTACAGTTAGGTTACAAAAGTTGAATTATTTATTTTTCTTTTAGATGAAGAGAATAAGTAGAGATTTTTGTGAGTATATAGTAGCTAAGAGCTATATCTTGCTACTATATAAGAGTTTAATTAGTTCTTAGTATTGTTAGTACCAGAGTTAAACTTAGTTTCTAGGTTTACAGCTGAAGTACCAGTAAATCTAGCACCAGTAGAGCTACCGTTAATAGTTACATTTTCAAATGAGATGTTAGCTTGATCAACTGTATCGTCAGTTTTATTTGCACTTTTAGAGTAGATAGCTCCATAAGTATCATCTACATTATCAGTAATAGTACCATTTAAGAAGTGACCACCAATAGCATCTTTTTTGAAATAGATAGTACCTTCCTTACCTGAACCATTTTGAACGATAGTAAAACCATCAAATGTTGCAGATGTAGTACCTGACATCTCAATTGCAGAGTTACCAAGTGTAGCTACAATATTTAAGTTTTTAACAGTTCCAGAGAAACCATCATCAATATCAAAATAATCATCTGTACAGTTAGTAAGAGCTACATTAGTAAGATTAACTGTACCACCCCATAATTCAATACAGTCATCATCAGAGTTATCAATAGTGATATCTTCAACTATAGTACCAGAACCAACACCAACAAAAGAAAGACCATTAATTTCTTTATCTTGCTCCATAGTAATTCCAGAGTTAAGAATTTTTACATTTCTAATTATCCCTGAACTATCAGCCATATTAGTAGCATCAGCTGTAAAAGCTGGATTTACTTCATAAGGGTTAACTTGAGAGTTACCAGCGTGACCAATGATAGTTAAACCACCCCATTGACCAACAGCAGCACTTTCTCCATCTACTACAGTCTTAGTTGAAGTAAATATAATTGGCTTAGCAGCTGTACCATCAGCAATGATTTTAGAACCTTTATCAATAATCATATATGATGAATTTGCACCAGTACCATCATAAGCAGCTATAGTAGTACCTGGTTCGATARTTAAAGTAGCACCATCTTTAACTACAACTAAACCATCTAATATCCATAAAGTATCAGCTGTTAAAGTCATATCAGCTGTAATATTTCCAGTTAAAACCATTGATTTTGTAGCAATGTTATAAGAACTATAAGCAGTATTTATTGTAGCATCATCATCAGAAATATTTTCCATAATTGCTTTAGCATCGTCAACATCATCATAACCGTAGTTTGCAAAAGTTAATCCAACTTTTGCTTTGTTAGTAAGAGTAGATGCATCATTTCCATTTGCATCAKSWTYTGSAYYAKYAWTWWSAGMCYNNATAAATAMAKAKSWMCTWMMWGCAYSYSWMYSKMGTTGRYMYMYSCAKTAWWYWWAWYYGWRWKYAWMWRSAKAWCGATTAAAAAGATTTTGATAAACAGATTCTACAAAAGCGTTATTTGCAGTATTTGTAGGATATAAAAGTTTTGTTTCATCTTGATCAAAAAAACTTGTAGCTATACCTTCAAGACTTAAGCCTGATGTATTTACCCAATATTCTAAACCAGCAGCATCTGGTGCTCTGTCAAAAGTAGCTACGTATAATTTAGCTACATTATCTCTAGTAGCTTCAGTAGCACTTAGTGAAGCTCCAACTAATAATAATGATAAAAGTGTTTTTGTTAACATTTCATCCCTTTGTATTTAAGAATTAATATTAGACTCGGCTATAGATACTATATAGCCGAACCTAAAATTTGTGAAATTATAAAATAGTTTTATTACTTCATTGTTTCTTCTAGGTTACAATTTAGTTACAATTAATAGTAGTTTTATTTATTTATTAATAGTCTTTAAAGAACAATATTTCTGTTTTGAAAGGTCTTTGAAAGTATGTGTATAGTGGATTATGAGAGAGTTTTATATTAATGATAATTAAAATAATTTTTTAAATATACTTTTAGGTTACAATTTCTAAATATTTGTTTTTACTAGATTCTAAAAAACATAGAATCTAGTATTTAAATAGCCTAAATGCCATCTACTCTTAAAAGTTTAGTTTTCCCAACCATTAAATCAACAGTCATACCGATTCTTTTAAATACACTCTCTTGTCTATACTCTAAGTTATGTTTTTTACATACCTCTTTTACAAGTGGTTGCATTCTTTGGTAATAAGAATGTGGAATATTTGGAAAAAGGTGATGCTCTATTTGGTAATTTAAAAAACCATGTGCGAAATCAATTAAGTCACTACCAGTATTGTAGTTAACACTACCCATAATTTGTCTAAGGTAAAATTCACCCTGAGATTTATGAGGCTTTGAAAACTGATATATATCTCCAGCTGAGTGATTTGGTACTATCACTAAAAATGAATGAAGATTAGCATAAACTTCAGCCATTAAAAGAATAATGAATGCAGAAAATACTGCCCCAGTTCCTAATGGTAAAAATAGTAATGGAAGCAGAGCAAATTTAATTATTGCGTATGGAAGGAAATATTCTTTCCATAACTTTTTACCATTTTCTGCAAAAGGTGAAAAGTTATATTTTGTAATCTCCACTAGTCTTTTTCTTCTGCGTTCCTTATTCTCTAAAATTCTTAAAGTATTTGGAGCATAATACACTGGTTTCCAAACAGCTGCAAAAGCGTATACTACCAATCTTTTTAAGCATATAGGTGCATTAGATTTTATAAGCCATTGAAGATTTTTTTCAACATTATCTGGGTCGTCATCCTCACCTAAATGATAATGATGCATAATATTATGCTCATATTCCCATGCTTCAGGTTTAATCCAATCTAGCCAATGAATAAATCTTTTTTTACCCCTTGCAAATCCAGCTTTTGTATATTGAACTGGGATATTTGGAATTTTATCATAAGCCCCATGAAGTATAGGATGAGTAATATTTGCCCATCTAGTAACATTGCCAACTCCAATTAAAATAGCAGCTGTTATTGCTATAGTCCAAAAACCAAATGTACTTAGACCTATAGAAATCTCTAGTGCAGTTACTAAATAAATTAAAAAGAAACCTGAAAGTGTGGAAAATCTCCCCCATCTTTCTAATTTTAAAAGATGCATATAATCTTCTTGTCCAACTGGACCAAGGTTAGCTTTAATCTGCTCTAAATCACGTTGAAGTAAATCTTTATCTACATCTTCATATCTAGCATATTTATGATTTGGATCTTTTACTTCATTTTGTAGTGGTATTATAATTTGTTCTGAGCTACCTGATACTTCTAATATAGCCATATCAGCTTCATGTTGTACAATTTTCTCTTGAGCTGCCAGTTCTTCAGCTTCTTCTTGAGATGCTATAGCTTCTCTAGCACTAAGTTTTTCATCTAATGTTTGTTTTTCTGTTTCTGGCAAAATATAACCTTTTTATCATCTAAATTGATACTATATGATAGTATCTTATAATTCGTATTGTATAAAAAAATACTTAAAATTACTATTGCATAAGTCAAGAGATAGTATTAATCTAATATATACATCAATTTAGATAGAATAAGAATAATTAAAAATGTAATATATGGAGATTTTATGGACGCAGCCAAATATATTTGGATGAATGGTAAATTTGTAGCTTGGGAGGATGCTAAAATTCACGTTTTATCACATACCCTTCATTATGGAAATGGAGTAATTGAAGGTACTAAGGCTTATAAAACAGATAAGGGTTATGCAATATTTCGTTTAAATGAGCATACATCTAGATTAAAAGAATCAGCAAAGATGACTTTAATAGATATACCTTATTCAATTGAGGAGATGAATAAAGCTCAAATAGAATTAGTAAAAATGAATGAATTTACACTAGATACTGTATATATTCGTCCTTTTGCTTTTTTAGGTTACGGTGTGATGGGTCTATATCATAAAAATGCACCAGTTGAGACGGTAATGTCAGCTTGGGAGTGGGGAGCTTATCTTGGAGAAGATGGTCTTAAAAATGGAATTAAGTTAAAAATTGCTTCAATGACTAGACCAGCTAATACTTCAAGTATGGGTAAGGCTAAGGCATCTGCAAACTATTTAAACTCTCAGATGGCTAAATATGAAGCTATTGATTGCGGTTATGATGAAGCCTTACTTCTAGATGATCAGGGTTATGTAGCTGAAGCTAGTGGTGCATGTTTTTTTATGGTTAAAAATGGAGAACTTATTACGCCCCCTAATGATAACTCCTTAGAATCTATAACTCAAAAGATGGTTATAGAGATGGCTGAAGATTTCGGTATAAAAGTGACTCGTAGACGTATAACTCGTGAAGAAGTATATGTAGCTGATGAAGCTTTTTTGACGGGAACTGCAGCAGAAATTACTCCAATAGCTATGGTTGACGCTAGAGATATTGGTAAAGGTTCTCGTGGTATAATGACAGAGAAGATTCAAAGTACGTATTTTGATATTGTTTTTGGTCGTAATGAAAAATACGAACATTATTTGACATTTATTGACTAGATTCCAAATCAAGTTTGGAATGACGTTAGTGCCTAAGTTGTGAATGACGTTAATCGTCATCCTGAACTTGATTTAGGATCTAAATTCAAGTTGAACATTAACGTCATCCTGAACTTGATTCAGGATCTAAATTAAAAAGGAAAAATTACTATGAAAGAAGAGAATATTTACATGGCATCAGATATGAATGACTACTTTAATAAAAAAAAGAGTGAGGGTGGTGGATTTAAAAAACCATCTGGTGGTGGAAGCGGTGGCGGAGGTAGGGGTCCTGAGTTTCCAAAAATCGACTTCAGTTTTGGTGGAAAAGGTGGAATTGTATATTTTTTAATAGCTATAGTGCTTTTACTTATATTAGCTAAACCTTTTACAATTATTCAAGAGGGTGAGCGTGGAATYTTAAGTACTAACGGTAAGTACCAAGATCAAGCCTTACTTCCAGGTCTTCATTTCATTATACCAGTAATTCAAAAAGTTTATGTAGTTGATACTAAGGTTCGTATTATTAATTATGCATCACGTATAGAGGCTAGTGGTGGTAGCGCTGCTGGTATCAATGTTAAACCAGCAATTACAGTTTTAGATAAACGTKKWMKTYYWGYTNRRATNNMACTWACNGTTCANTAYADACTAAMWKCTSAKKKWGCASCTCAAACWATYKCTAMYTRKGGTYTTKCTTGGGAAGATAAAATTATTAATCCAGTTGTTCGTGATGTAGTTCGTAATGTAGTTGGTAAATATGATGCTGAATCAATTCCACAACTTAGAAATAAAATCGCAACTGAAATAGATGAGGGTATAAGAGCTGATGTAAATGCACTTAAAAATGCACCAGCAGATTTACAGTCTATTCAACTTCGTGAGATTATTTTGCCCGTAAAAGTAAAAGAGCAAATTGAAGCAGTTCAAATAGCAAAACAAGCTGTTCAAAAAGCAGAACAAGATGTTCAGCGTGTAAAACAAGAAGCTTTAAAAAGAGCTGAAGAGGCTCGTGGTGTTGCTCAAAAAGCTAGAATTGAAGCTCAAGGTAAGGCTGATGCTATAACTATTGAAGCTGATGCAAAATCAAAAGCAAATATGTTAATCTCAAAATCTTTAACTACTAAACTTTTACAATTAGAGCAAATGAAAGTTCAAGGTCAGTTTAATGATGCACTTCGTGTAAATAGAGATGCAAAAATATTCTTAACACCTGGTGGATCTACTCCAAATATTTGGGTAGATACTAAGAACTTAAAACAAAGAACTACGGCTAACTAATATGCAAGAAGTTTTAGATAGAGTAKATTGGGAGAAGTCTGAACTTCTTCCAGTAATAGTTCAAGATAATGCCAATAATGAAGTATTGATGATGGCATATATGAATAAAGAAGCCTTAGAGCTTTCTCTTAAAACTAAGATAGCTCATTATTTTTCAAGAAGTAAACAACGTATCTGGAAAAAAGGTGAGACTAGTGGAAATATTCAGACTATTCACTCTTTTAATATAGACTGCGATAACGATACTTTACTTATTAAAGTAGAGCAGGTGGGTGTAGCTTGTCATACTGGACGTAGTTCATGTTTTTTTACTGAACTAGAGACTGGTGAGGTCAACTCAGAAATTCAAGTAAGTTCTGAAGCTATTTATGGAGTTATAGATACTCTTTATCATACAATTCAAGAACGAAAAAATGCTGATCCAAGTACATCATGGACAGCTAAGTTAATTCATAAAGGTGAAAATACAATTTTAAAAAAAGTTGTAGAGGAGGCTGGTGAATTTTCATTTGCGTATAAAGATGATGACGAGACTGAGATTATTTATGAGTGTGCGGATTTAACCTACCATGTGCTTGTAGCCTTAGCTGTTAAAAATATCTCACCAGATAGAATTAAACAAGAGTTGGCTCGTAGATTTAATATGAGTGGGATAGCTGAAAAAAATTCAAGATTGGATACCCCTTGAGGGTGTAGGACTAAATGAAGTATAAAATTGCCACTTTTTTAAAAGATTTAATCACTTACGATTATATACTTTTTGCTACTATTTTTATTCTTTTTATTTTACTTATCATTCTTAGCATACTTTTGAGAAAAAAAACAACTATATCTATCTCTATTGTACTTTTTGCATTTTTATTATTATTTATTGCTCCATTTATTGGATATATAAAAATGCATGATTATTTGTTTAAAAATTTCACCCTTATAACATCCCAAAAAAAGTTAGAGTTTACAAAGGCAGTAGTTGTATATGGTAGTGTAAAAAACTTATCTAAATATAATTTTAAAAAATGTATAATCACTGCAGCTGCTTATAAAGTAAGTGGAAATTCCATAAAAGATTCTATACTTAAATTTAAACCTTTTAAAAAGACGTCAATAATTGAGAGTAATATAAATAAAAATGAGTTAAGGAATTTTAAAATTATTATAGAACCTTTTATATATTCAAAAGATTATAATATATCTATAGGAGCAAAATGTAAATGATTACACTTTTAAATTATTGGCACTATATTATTCTTTTTATAATATTTGTGATTTTTTCTGCTGGTATAGTTGTAGCATTTCAACAAAGTAAAAAAAAACTAATCTTTCCAATGATTATAACTGTAATACTTTTTTCAATATTAATTTCTGGCTTTGCTATAGTTACTATAGATAAATATACAAAAGTAGCTAAGTTACATAAGTTGAAAAATAAAAGATTATTAGGTATTGAAAAAATTATATTTACAGGTATAGTTAGAAATGAAGGTACTCACGAGATAGGTACAGTTAAGTTTGAGATAAAGCTTGTAAACAAGGGTCATTCTGCGGGAAATGTAAAAGGTGGCTCTTTTTTTAAACCAAGTGGAATTTTTGATTTTTTCTCAGGTGGGGCTAAGTTATCAAATAGACCTCAAAAAGTTGTTAAGGAATTTATAGTTGCAAAAAATTTAAAACCTGGTGAGGCTAAATCTTTTAGGGTATATTTTGACTATCCAGCATATTTTAAAAATGTATCTTATTTTACAGAACTTCATTCCCATTAAGAGCACGGCTAATTAATACAACTTTATAGGCTTGATTCCAAATGACCGAAGTAATACCCTTGCGGTACAAGTTTGGAATGACGATGTTTTTCACTGTATAAATCAGCCATCTCATTAAAAATTTAAAGTTTTAGTATTTTAAACCAATAGTCTTTAGTTTTTTATTTATATTTTTAATCTGAACATTTTTATCCCTACACCAGTCTGGACTCAATAAGGAACTATCATTTATACCAGCTGTAACTCTTTGAACTGATACATTATCTGGTTTCATTTTTATAGATTCTAATAATACATCTAGATATTCTTCTTCACTTATTGGAGTAAATTTACCCTTAATAAAGTCATTGGCAAGGGCTGTTTTCTTAACTACATATAAAGGATGATATTTTACAGAATCTATGCCCCATTCATAAGCAGCCTTAGAAGTCTCTAGCATCATTTCCTTATTTTCGCTTGGAAGTCCAAAGATGAGGTGTCCACAAACGTTTATGCCAGCCTCTTTAGACTTTATTATCCACTCTTTAACATTCTGAGCATCATGACCACGATTTATTTTCTCTAAGGTCTCATCATATACAGATTGTATACCAAACTCTATCCATATCTCTTTTGTTTTGTTTAGTTCAGCTAAATACTCTAAAGTTTCATCAGTTATAGAATCTGAACGTGTACCTATGCTTAGACCAACTACATTTGGGAATGAAAGTGCCTTGTCATAAAGTGCTTTTAGGGTTTCAAATGGTGCATATGTATTTGTAAAAGATTGAAAATATACTAAAAATTGCTCAGCACCATATTCTTTTTTTTGCCTTTTACTAATTGCATAAAATTGAATCTCAAGCTGATCTAATTGCAGTTGTAGATTTGGATTCGTTTTTGATTGGAGATTTAGAAAAAAACCTTTTAATTCTTTAGTCTCACCAGTACTTGCAGAAAATGAATCATTTTCGCAAAAGGTACATCCACCTTTTGCTACAGTACCATCAATATTTGGACAGGTAAAGCCAGATATATTTATACCGACCTTGTAAACTTTTTTGTTAAACTTATTTTTTAAATAGTTTCCAAATGTATATACTTGTTTCATTAATCTAAATATTTTCCTGTAAAACAAGCTGTACAATAAGTATCATCTTTAGAATTTACACTTCTTAGTAATGATTCTTCATCTAAATAAGCTAATGAATCGGCTTCAATAAAATGACAAATTTCATCTAGAGTCATATTCGCAGCTATTAACTTGTCTTTATCAGGGGTATCTACACCATAATAACAAGGTCCAGTAGTTGGAGGCGATGATACCCGCATATGTACCTCTTTAGCTCCAGCTTCTTTTAGCATTCTAACTATTCTTTTTGAAGTAGTCCCACGAACTATAGAATCATCAACTACTATTACTCTTTTACCTTTGATAATACCAGTCATTGGTGATAGTTTCATTTTTACTTTAAGATCACGCATCTCTTGGGTTGGTTCTATAAATGTACGACCTATATAATGATTACGCATAATACCCATCTCGTAAGGTATGCCACTCTCTTGAGAATATCCAATAGCAGCTGGAACTCCACCATCTGGTACTGGTATTACTAAGTCAGCTTCTACTGGCTGTATGCGAGCTAACTCTTGACCCATATTTTTTCTGGCTTGATAAACAGATTGACCAAATACTATAGAATCTGGTCTTGCAAAATATACATATTCAAATATACAGTGTCTAGGTTGAGGCTCAAAAACTTTGATACTTTGAATCTCCTTACCTTCTTCAAATATAAGAAGTTCACCTGGTTCTACATCACGAATAAAATCGGCACCAACTAGGTCAAATGCACAGGTCTCAGATGCTACTATATAACCACCATTAGGAAGTTTTCCAAGGCTTAATGGACGGAAACCATATTTATCACGCATAGCAAACATTTTTGTTCTGCTTAAAAATACAAGTGAAAATGCACCCTCAATTTTCCCTACTGCGTCAATAATTCTCTCTAATAGTTTATCTTTTTCGCTTTTTGCTATAAGATGTATAAGGTTTTCTGTATCCATAAATGTCTGAAATATTGCACCCTTAGCTATAAGTTTTTTACGAACTTTTTCTGCATTTGTAAAATTACCATTATGAACAATTGCCATCTCTCCAAGATCATATCTGGCAAATACAGGTTGTGCATCAAGTATAGAATCATCCCCAGCTGTTGAATAACGTGTATGACCTATAGCGGATGATCCCTTAAGTGTACGAAGCTTATCTTCATCAAATACACGCATAACTAGACCACGTTTTTTTATAGTGTGAAGTTTTTGACCATCAGATGAGCTTATTCCAGCTGCTTCTTGACCACGATGTTGAAGAGCATGAAGTGAAAAGTAAGCTAGTTTAGAAGCTTCTTCATGACCATATATACCTACAACTGCACATTTTTCATTTACATCTTCTAGCAATTTATTTCCTTTAGTTGTCTAGGACGTTTTTTGATTTTGGTTCAAAAAACTAGGCTTAGGCTAAGTTTACTTTAGCAATAAGCTAATGCGATTAATCGCACTTTGTTCTTTTTGCAGATTATACTTGAATTGTCCTAAAATTTTTATAATATTATTATAGTAAATCTATTGACTAAATACTAATAAACTAAAGTATATTCATTTATTTTTAAAATTTATAACTCTAAACAATCACTTATAGAATATAAACCAGATTCTTTATTTACTAACCATGAAGCAGCTCTAATTGCGCCCTTAGAAAAAGTATTTCTCGAAGTTGCAGTATGATTTAACTCTATAAATTCTCCATCATTATAAAAACCAACTGTATGACGTCCAACTATATCTCCACCACGAAGTGCCATTATAGCAATCTCATCTTTACTTCTTTGTCCAATATTTCCATCTCTACCGCTGATACGAACCTTATTTAAATCAAGTCCGCGACCTCGAGCAGCTGATTCTCCAAGAGTTAGAGCTGTCCCGCTTGGTGCATCTTTTTTATGTTTATGATGCATTTCAACTATCTCTATATCAAAACCTTCTAAGGCAAGAGAAGCTTGATATACAAGTTTATTTAATAATGCTACACCAAGGGACATATTTGTGGCATATAAAATTGGCATCTTTTGACTTGCCTGTTTTAATAAATTAAGTTGATGATTATTTAATCCAGTAGTACCAATAACTAAAGGTTTTGGATTTTTTATAGCAGCTTCTAATAAAGATTCACAGGCATCAGGAAGTGAAAAATCTATAACGATTTCACAAGATTTTAAAAATGATATTAAGTTTGTTGAAACTAATATAGATGGATCTATTGAAAAATCTAAAGAGTTTTTCACAAATACTGAACTTAGACTAATATTCTCAGTTACTTTCAAATCATCAACTACTAATTTACCAACTCTACCATTAGCTCCAAGTACACCAACATGTGTCATATTTTTTCCTTAAATTATTTATATAGTTTGTCGCTTTTGTGACTAAAGTTAAGCTCTAATGAGCTTATCAAGCGTTTAATTTTTCATCTACATAAGAGATAACTTGTAGTGCAGCTACTGAACCATCACCAGCTGCAGATACAACTTGTTTAGGTGCAGCTATACGCATATCACCAGTAGCGTAAAGTCCATCAACTGATGTAGCCATACTGATATTTACAATAACTTCACCAGCCTTATTCATATCACATAAAAATTTACCATCTTCTTGCATAAGTGTTTGGTTATTTACATCATTTCCAACAAAAGTAAAAACACCCGGGACTACAATATCCCTAATTTCACCATCTTTATTTTTTACTTTGATACCATTTACACCCATATTATCACCATATACTTCATCCGCAACAGAGTTTAGTATAAGCTCTATATTTTGCGTTCTTTTAACTCTTGCTATAGTATTTGGAGCTGAACGAAAAGTATCACGTCTATGTATCAGATAAACTTTTGTACAAATTTTTGCAAGATATASWGCMTMTTCAASKGCWSTATCACCACCACCAACTACTGCAACTTCTTTTCCTTTATAAAAAAAACCATCACAGGTAGCACAGGTGCTTACACCCTTACCAAAAAAGTCATCCTCCCCAGTAAAGCCAGCACGACGAGGACGACTTCCTGTACCCATAATTACTGAATGAGCTTCATCAATTTTTCCATCAGCTCTATGGATTTTAAATATATCAGCATCTTTACTTACTCGAGTTACTTCAACCATATCATGTTTTAAACCAAATTTTTGACATTGTTCTGGCCATGGAATCATTAAGTCCATACCAGTAATCTCGCCAGTTACACCAGGATAATTTTCTATCTCAGAAGAAAGCGTAATTTGACCGCCAGGCATACCTCTTTCATACATAGTTACATTTTCTAAGCCACCACGTGTAGTATATAAACCTGCTGTAAGACCAGCTGGTCCACCACCTATAATTGCGCAATCTAGTATCATTAAGTTTCCTCTCTTATTTGTACCTATAAGCTATTTATTTGTTTAGATAATTCTTCCAAATWATCAAGTTTTCGTATCATTTCATTATTTTCCCATAAAGGAACAAGTCCCTTTATTCCGCTTAGACCGCTGTGGTCACTAAAGTTAGAACTATAACTGATTCACTTGTTTAGATAATTCTTCCAAATTATCAAGTTTTCGTATCATACTATCTTGTTTATAAATATACTCTTTGGTTTTCTTTATAAAAAAGATAGATGGCGAGTTGTAGATATTAAATCTTTGTATAAACTTCAAAGAGTTTTTTGTACCTGAACGCAAAAATGTAACGCCTTTGGAATTTTTTATGCTCTTATTATAGTAGTCAATTGCTARTATTGGAAGTTTAAGTTTTGTTTTTTTTAATAAGTTTAGAGTATTTGTATCTTTGGATGAATAAAAAACCACTATGTACTTTTCTTCTAAAGGTACAAAAATAGCACTTTTTTCATAAAAAATTAATTTTTTAAAATCTATAAATTTATATTCTGAAAACTTGTAGTTGTAGTAAGCAAAGGCACCAGCTATCATAGCTGCACCAAAAAAAGAAGAAAGGACGCGAGCAACAGAAAAAAGACCCTTGGCTCTTTTTGTCACTAGGTATACCTTTTAAAAATTACGCTATTAAAGCGTCTATTTTTTCTGATAGAGCTTGTTTGCTTTGTGCTCCAACAACTTGATCCACCATCTCACCATCTTTGAAAAACATAATAGTCGGAATAGAACGTATACCAAATTTAACAGCGATATCTTGTTCTTCATCAGTATTAACTTTACAAATTTGAGCTTTACCGTCGTAATCTTCTGCTAATTCTTCAATTACAGGAGCAATCATACGACAAGGCCCACACCACGGAGCCCAAAAGTCTACTAAAGATACACCTTTACCTAAAGTTGCTTCAAAATCACCAGCAGTTAATTCTATGTATTTACCCATTTTTATTTCCTTTAAAAAACTTTATATGAAAGTCATTATACAGAGGAAATTATTAATTAATGCTTTTGTTGGTAGACAAGCTAACATTTTTTAATATTTGTTTCAATTTTCATCAACAAATTACTTCATAAATAGTACTTTTTATCTCTTTGCCTTTTACGTTAATGGTATCTAGTTTTTTAATGTCGTAGTTTTTCTTTAACATGTTTTTTGTAAATTCTGTGATGATTATTTTTGCTTTATATTTTTTAGAAGCTGCTCAACCCTTGATGCAAGATTTACATTATCACCAATTAAAGTATAATCACTTCTTCCACTACTGCCCATTTCACCAACTATACATTCACCACTATTTATTCCGATTCCAATTTCTAGGCTTATAGAAAACTCTTTTTCTAATTTTATATTTAATTTTTTTAACCTTTTGATTTGCTCTATTGCAGATGATACAGCTAAATCAGCATGCCCTGATGGCATCACCTATAAACTTGTCTATAGTTCCATTGTTTTTTGTAATAATATATACCTGTAGTTATAAACAAAGATAGTAGTATTATTGAATAATTTATAATTATATGCTTATTAAAAATAAGATAATAGTTTATATACAATACTATAGCTAGAGATAATAAAAAAGCTATAAATGAATATAGTGGTGATAAAAAGTAAAGTATATTAGAAAGAATAATAGTAGAGAAAAATATAAGAAATACTGAATAAGAATAAGCGTTGATTGGTGTAAAGAAAAAATCACTGTTTAAAATGTTGTCAATAATTGTAGCATGAATCTCAACTCCAGGCATTTCTGGATCATAAAGAGTTGCTACCTTGTCACTTAATCCTATATCGCTTGTTCTAATTAGAATAAATTTTCCATTTATATCATTTGGATTAAAATTATTTGTATATATATCTAAAAAAGAGATATATTTAAAACTAAAACTTTTGCCTCGAAAGTTTAGTTTTATTTGTGCCCTAGAATCTGTTGGAATAGTTAGAGCATCTAACTCTAAAGCTATTACACCTAACTCAGAGTTATGAACCTTGATTGTTTCACTTTGTGAAGCAATTCTAAGCATTTCAAATGCAAGAGATGGGTATAAATTGTTTTTATATTTTATAAGTAATGGATCCTTATTAACTATAGCATTTTGAATATCTGTTAGATTAAAAAAACCACTTGAATAAGCATTGTTTTTTAAAATATCTATATTATTTATAAGTCCCTTGGCATTATTAAAGTTATCTAGTCCTTTATACCCATAAATAGAAATCTTAGCCTTATCTATAGGATTGGCACCTTGGTTTGACTTAGCCATATCAAAATAATAACCCAAGATAGTTGGCGTTTGAAGTAATAAATTTGAAAAAACTTCATCATTATTGACATAATTACCACTTAGGTTTAATAGTTTTGCCATTTTATGTGGAGATAAACGATCCTCATCTGCAAATACTATATCAAAACCTATGATACCAGCACCTGATTTAGTTAAAGTATGTACAACTAAAGCCATCTTATCCCTAGAAAAAGGCTATTGTCCTAATCTTTTTATAGTCTTTGCCTCTATATCAATTATAGTTATTTGTTTTGAAGCAGCCTCTGGTTTATGTAATTTTAAATAAAATGAAGTTATTTTTTCGTCAGTGCTAGAATAAAGTGCTGGATACTTATCATAAATAAAGATGCAAGAAATAAATACTAATAATATAAAAGAAAATATAAGAAAATTTGTTTCATGAATTTATGTTATAATTTTTTCACTATACAATTACTGAAAGGATAAAAATGAAATTTTTTTTAATGATTTTATGTCTATTTACTTTATCACAAGGGCAGGTAATAAAAAAATCTGGAACAATTTTGGTAAATGGAAATGTATTAAAAAAAGACGGTGTAATTAAACAAGGTGATACTATAGAAGTAAAAGAAAAGTCTGTAATAAGGTTTAATATTGGAAAAGATGCTTTTAAAGCACGTGCAAATACAAAGTTTAAACTTCAAACAGTTGGAAAAACCAGAGTTTTAAATATTATAAACGGAAGTGTAATGGCTGTATTTGGAGCTGGAAAACATGCAATATCTACTCCAAATATGACAGTGGGTATACGTGGAACTGGTACATTTACTCAAGTTCGTGATGGAAAAACTTATTTTTGTACATGTTATGGACATACAAGTGTAGACGCCCTTAACAAAATTACAGAATTAACTGCAACTTATCATAATATGATTTGGATAACAAAAACTAAGGTCAAACAAACTATGGATATGCTGGGTCATAGAGATATGGAGTTACGTGAACTTGAGGCTATGGTTGGACGTAAAGTTCCATTTGATCATGGTAAATAATTAAAACTCTATAAGTTTTCTTTTTCTATTTTTATAATATGCACATTTAGTATAACCTACGCTTCTTGCTAACTTTGTTATCTTTTCATTAAATAAACCAACTTGTTCAGGTGCATGAGCGTCTGAGGCAAAGCATATTGGTATATCCATCTCGTAAGCTAATTCTAAAAGCTCTTTTGAGGGGTAGGCTTCTTTAACAGGTTTTCTATATCCAGCTACATTTAACTCTAAAGTCATATCTGCTTCTTTTATAGCTAATAATGCATTTTTAGCTAAGTCTTTTATATATATAGTTGGCATAAATTTAAAAATTTTTATTAGGTCGAAATGTCCAACAATATCAAAAAGTTTTGATTTAGCCATATTTTCAATTGTATTAAAATATTTTTGCCAAATTACATTTATATCTTCATTCTCATAGTTTCCAATAAATTCAGGGTTATCAAAACCCCATTCATCAATAAAATGAACTGAACCTATAAGATAATCAACTTTTGCATTTAAAACTCTATCATCCATATGATTTTTTATGTAATCAACCTCTAATCCAAGTAAAATATTTATATCATTTTTATATAATTGCTTAAGTTCTAAAACTTTTTTTATATATAGAGGCATTTCATCAAAACTCATACGATATTTAGAATCAAAATACATAGGTGCATGCTCTGAAAATCCGAAGTATTTCACACCGCATTTGATAGCATTGTCTATGTACTGGGACATAGAGCCCTCAGCATGATTACAAAGTGTAGTATGGTTATGTAAATCAACTATCATTTATCATTATTCCCCAATATCATTATTCCCCAATTTATAATTTTTATGTTATTATAGTGGTAATAAATAAATTTTGCGAATAAAAATTGCAGAATATATATTTGGGAGATATTTATGACTCAAGAAGAATTAGATGCTTTAATGGGAACTGGGATAGACAATATAGATTCTTTAGAAGGTATATCTGAATCTACTGAAGAAGATATAGCCAAACCTAATGAATCATCTGAAACAACAACTAGTTCAGGTAAGCCGTATGGATATAATGAAGGGACTTCTCATCATTGGCCACTTCCTGCGACAGAGGAACACAAAATGGTTCATCAGCTTGATGATGTAACTAAAGAGAGTGAAGAAAAAGCAACAGAAATTTTTGACATAATCGAAAATATTTCAAATGAACTGATGGAAAAAGAAGAAAATATTAATAATATTTCAGAAGTTTTTAGTTCAAATATTGAACTTTTTTCTACTCTTAGTGAAAAATTTCCAGATGTAAATGCATTTAAATCACAATTAGAAAAAAATAAGACAGGTCTAGATGAGACAGCATCGGTATTAGATATATTGCAAGCAAGTGGTGATTCTATTATGAGTGTTATGGATATTATGCAATATCAAGATATACACAGGCAAAAGATTGAACGTGTAATTAATGTTATGCGTGCCTTATCTAGATATATGAACGCTTTGTTTGAGGGCAGGATAGATGATGATAAACGTGTAGCTTCCGCTCAACATCTACCAGGTGATAAAAATGATGAATTGGCATCAATGGATGATATAGAAACATTATTAGAGAAATTTGGGGATTAATGCAAAAAATAGAATTATTATCGCCTGCGGGCACTTTAGAAAAATTAAAAATAGCATTGAGTTTTGGTGCTGATGCAGTTTACGGTGGGGTGAGTCATTTCTCACTTCGTATACGTTCAGGCAAAGAGTTCTCTATGGAGGAGTTTAAAGAGGGCATTGATTATGCGCATGCTCGGGGTAAAAAAGTTTATACAACTATCAATGGTTTTCCATTTAACTCCCAGTTAAAACTTTTAAAAAAACATATAATAGCTATGGCTGAGTTAAAACCAGATGCATTTATAGTTGCAACTCCTGGTGTACTTAAACTTTGTCATGAATTAGCTCCAAATATACCACTGCACCTCTCAACTCAAGCAAATGTTATGAATGTATTAGATGCTCAAATTTATCATGAAATGGGCGCTACTAGGATTATTACTGCGCGTGAAATATCTTTAAAAGATTTAGTGGAGATTAAAAAAGAATTACCGAACTTAGAATTAGAAGTATTTGTACATGGTTCTATGTGTTTTGCTTATTCTGGACGTTGTCTTATCTCTACTTTACAAAGTGGTCGCGTACCAAACCGTGGGTCTTGTGCTAATGATTGTAGATTTGAATATGAGATTTATGCAGCTAATCCTGATACAGGGACTCTATTTCGATTAGAAGAGGATGAGGGTGTTGGTACATATATTATGAATGCAAAAGATTTAAACTTGGCTTCACATATGCAAGAAATTTTAGGTTCAGGTGTAGTAGACTCCATAAAAGTTGAAGGTCGTACAAAAACTGCATATTATGCAGCTACTACTGCTAAGGCTTATAGAATGGCTATTGATGATTATTATGATGACAAATTAGATTCAGATAAATACCAATATGAACTTCAATCATTACAAAATCGTGGATATACTGATGCTTATTTAGTATCACGTCCATTTGAACGTAACGATACTCAAAGTTTAGACTTCTCAATGCAATTAGGCACTCATCAAGTAGCAGGTCAAGTTAGTAAATCTGGCACTTATTTTTTATGTAAGTATAAAATTCTTCCAAATGATGAATTAGAGATAGTAGCTCCTTTAGGTTCTAAGATAGATATTGTAGATAATGAAATTGGCTCAACTTATGAACGTGATGGAAAAATGTATATGAAATTAAAACAGCTAGTAGCTGAGAATAAAAAAATATGGGATGAGGTACACAGTGGAAATGTAAATCCTATTAAATTACCAAGCTCATTTCCAGCTTATACATTTTTACGTATACCATCTAATGAATCTATGGGTACTAATCCAAAATAATGATAAAAAAAATATTTTATTCTTTAGTAGTCTTAAATAGTTCACTGCAGGCAGAAATTCCACAAGAGGCTCTTGGTGATATATATGTAGAGGCATCACTTTTTGTACTAGTTGGGCTTATTATGTCAGTAGTATCATATAAGGTTTCATCTAAAAATGCAGCTAATTATGCCTTGAAAAATCAAAAAAATATAGATGCAAAAAAAGAGGCAGTAAAAGAAATAAATAAATCTAAAGAGATGAGGTTAGCTGAGCTTCAAGATATGTTAGATGCGGGCACAATAAATGATGATGAATTTAGGATGCTTAAAAAACGTATGTATAATACAGATACGTCTGATTCATACAACTCTTTTCATCACCCTGAACTTGATTGACCGTCACCCTGAATTGATTGACCGTCATCCTGAACTTGATTCAGGGTCTAGTTATGTAGCTTAAAATATTAGTAATTAGATTCCAAATCAAGTTTGGAATGACGATATTTTTTTGGAATGACGATATTTTTTGGAATGACGTAGGTTCACATTCCCCGTCACCCTGAACTTGATTCAGGGTCTAGTTTATGTAGCTTAAAATATTAGTAATTAGATTCCAAATCAAGTTTGGAATGACGATATATTTCACTGTATGAAATAGCCATGATAATACAAATGTATAATTATACATCTTATGTGTTATAATTCTAAAATATAAAAATATAGGAAAAATAAATGAAATTTGTTTCAATAGTTATGGGTTCAAAAAGTGATTATGAGGTAATGAAATCGTGTTCAGATACGCTGGAAGCCTTTGGTGTTAACTATGAGATGATTATTTCTTCAGCCCATCGCTCACCTGAAAGAACTGCTAAATATATTCAAGAAGCTGAGAAAAAAGGTGCGCAGGTATTTATTGCAGCAGCTGGTATGGCTGCACACTTAGCTGGTGTATTATCTTCAAAAACAATCAAACCAATCATTGGTGTACCAATGTCAGCATCTGCATTAAATGGTATAGATGCTTTACTTTCAACTGTGCAAATGCCAGCTGGAATGCCAGTTGCTACTGTAGCTATAGGTAAGGCTGGAGCAATTAACTCTGCTTATTTAGCTATGCAAATGTTAGCATTAGAAAATGAAGAATTAAGCATAAAACTAAAAGAAGATAGAATTGCAAAAGCTAAAAAAGTTGAGATGGATTCTATGGAGATAGAAACTATTATAAAATAACTATAATGAGCAAAAGCTACAAAAAACTTAATGTAGCGAACTAAAGGACTTTGACTATGAAGTGGATGACCGATGATGAGTATATTGAACTTACAGGGTTAACAAGTTTTGCTATTGATGACTTAGCTGCAAACGGTAAGTTAACTATAAAAGTTGAAAATGGCATTAGATATATCGACCCATCTAAGGGTCTACATGAAGTAGTCCCAGCCCAGTTAAAAGAGTTGTCAGCTCGTAATACTAAAGAGATGTTAGTACAACCAGAGTTTGTTGAAAAAACTATAGGTACTATAATAAACCTTCATGAAAAAGTGCTAGATTCAAAAGATGAAACTATTGAGGCTGTTAAGGTTGAAAATACATTTTTAAGAGAAGCTCTTGAATCTTTACAAGAACTTTATGATGAAGATAGAAAAACAATAGCTACCTTAACTGAACAGTTAAAACTTTCACAAACAGATGTGGAGTTTATGCGTAGAAAATATAAACTTATGTGGAATAAAGCTATAGATGACCATAAGATTAACTAAATTTAATATATGAACATAGACAAAGAATGCTTTAGCTGTATAATCAACCAGAGTATACGTGTAGCTGATGCTATAAAAGCCTCAAAAAGCCTAAAAAATAAACTTAGCTCTAGTGTTCAAGAGATGAGCAAAGATTTTTCATATGATAATAATCCCCCAGAAATAGCCTCATATGTATACGAAAAAATGGCAAAAATTGCAAACAAAGAGGACTTGTATGATGAGCTAAAAGAGGCCTCTACAAAAAAAGCACTCTCATTTGTACCACTTTTAAAACAAAAATTATTAAAATCAGGTAATAAACTTTTAACATCAACAAAGATAGCTGTAGCTGGAAATGTAATTGATTTAGCAGCTGCTGTAGAATTTGATCTTGCTGAAGAATTAGAAAAAATATTTGATACAAACTTTACTATTGATGATGTAGAACTTCTAAGACAAAAACTAGAAATATCTAAAGAGGTTTTAGTTATTGGCGATAATGTTGGGGAGCATATTTTTGACTATATGTATATAGATACTTTAAAAAACTTATATCCAAAAATAAAATTTTATTATATGGTTAGAGGGAACCCTATCATCAACGATGTAACTATGAAAGAGGCTAAAGAGGCTGGATTTGATAAACTTTGTATACTTATAGATTCAGGTGTAAATACACCTGGTTTTACTTACAATCGTGCAAATGATAAGTCAAAAAAGATTTTTGATAAGGTAGATTTAGTAATAAGTAAAGGTATGGGTAACTACGAGTGCCTAAGTCCATCCCATAGAAAAAATATTTGTTTTTTACTAAAGGTGAAGTGTAATGTAGTAGCTAAATCTTTGAAAAAAGAAGTAGCTGACATCATTTGCAAACTAGTCTAATAATCTTTTCTTTAAGTCTACACGCTATAATTACATAAAAATATTGGGACTTAGATAATTATGATAACTTTTAGCGAGATGTTACTTAAACTACAAGAATTTTGGATGAAGCAAGGCTGTAATATTCTTCAGCCTTATGATATTTCTGCTGGGGCTGGTACATTTCACCCAGCTACATTTTTACGTTCATTAGATTCAACTCCTTGGTCTACTGCATATGTAGCACCATCACGTCGTCCAACTGATGGTAGATACGGTGAGAATCCAAATAGACTTGGTTCATATTATCAGTTTCAAGTGCTTATAAAACCAAGTCCAGATAATATTCAAGAACTTTATTTAAAGTCTTTGGAGTTTTTAGGTCTTGATGTATCTCAGCATGATATTCGTTTTGTAGAAGACAACTGGGAGAGTCCAACACTTGGTGCATGGGGACTTGGTTGGGAGGTATGGTTAAACGGTATGGAAGTTACTCAGTTTACTTACTTTCAACAAGTTGGTGGGATTGAGTGTAAGCCAGTTGCAGTTGAGATTACCTATGGAACAGAAAGATTAGCTATGTATCTTCAAGGTGTAGATAATATATTTGATATTGTATGGAATGAAAATGATTTAACTAAGACTTACTACCGTGATGTTCATAAAGAGAGTGAAATCCAGTTTTCTAAATATAACTTTGAAGTTGCAGATACAGATATGTTATTTGCTGATTTTGATGCAAAAGCAAAAGAATGCAAGTCTGCTTTAGATGCTGGACTTCCTTTACCTGCATATGATTTATGTATGATGGCATCAAATACTTTTAATGTACTTGACGCTAGAAAAGCAATATCTCAAACTGAGAGACAAAATTATATACTTAAAATTCGTGAACTTTCACGTTCTTGTGCTGAACTATATAAGTCTCAAGAAGCTGAAAGATTAGAGAGAGTTAAGGCGTAGTTAGATTATATTGCATTTTGCAATATTTATGGATAATTTGTAAAAGTTGTTTTAAAATTAAAAAAATATTTATTATAGGTTTACAATGACAATAAGAATAAATGACACATCTACTGTTAAGTACCAACCATTTATAAAATGGGTTGGCGGAAAAAGAGGTTTATTATCTCAGATACTACCCCTTATTCCAAAAAATTTTAATAATTATTTTGAACCATTTCTTGGTGGTGGTGCACTGTTTTTTGAACTATATTCCTTAGGTTATTTAAAAGATAAAAATATATATTTGTTTGATATAAATGCTGAATTAATTAATGCGTACAATATAGTTAAAAACAATCCTACATTATTAATTAATGAATTAGAAATATTTAAAGAAAAACACTCAAAAGAATTTTATTATGAAGTAAGAGCTTGGGATAGAGAAAATGATTTTTTAGAAATCGATGAGTTACTGAGAGCAACAAGGTTTATTTACTTGAATAAGACCTGTTTTAATGGACTTTATCGTGTTAATAAAAAAAATCAATTTAACGTTCCAATTGGTAGTTACAAGAAWCCAAATATAAGTGACAGTGAAGTAATATACAAAGCAAGTAAAGCTTTACAAAATTCAACTATTATAAATACATCATATAAAGATGTTCTCAAGTATGCATTGAAAAATGATTTTGTATATTTTGACCCACCATATTATCCATTAACTGAAACTTCTAGTTTCACGTCATATAGTAAATTTGATTTTTTAGATACACAACAAAAAGAACTTTTTGATGTATTTGAAAAATTAGACAACAAAGGTTCAATGCTTGCTCATAGTAATTCTGAGACAAATTTTATCAGAAAATTATATAGTAACTATGAGCTACATAATGTATATGCAAATAGATTTATTAATAGTAAAAGTAGTTGTCGTGGAAAAATTAGTGAAATTTTTGTTAGGAATAAAATATGAAAAAAGAATACCATTTATTGTCTTTAGCTGAAAAAAAAGAAATTTTTACTAAAAATTTAGTATCAACTAATCGTGGGTTTAATTTTTATGTTGATTGGGAAAATGCAACATCATATAAAGATTTTGAAATTGAATTAAATGCTTTAAATATACTTATAAATGTTAATGATGACTATCAGTTTAAAATCAAGTTTTATAAATTATTGAGAAAACTACCAAGTGTAGTTAAAGCATTTTTATTATTATTTGCTCTTTCAAAAAAAGAAAGAGAAAATATTTGGAAAGAAAAAGAAATTCTAAGTATCCTTGAAGACATTGATTTAGATAAAAATAATTTAGAATATAATTTTAAAGTGCTAGATAAAATACCTGATGAGATTATTGAAAAATATTATGATTTTTTTATTAAGATGGGATTGAAATTATTATTTCAAAATTTACTTGAAAAAAGTGTTGTTGACTATGTAATTGGAGTTTTAATTGGACTAGATTCTCATGGTAGAAAGAATAGGGGTGGAAAGGCTTTTGAACTTGCTTCTGAACCAATTATACAAAAAATATGTGATGAATACAAGATTGATTTGTTAATTCAAAAACAATTTAAATTTTTAACTGAAAAATATAATATTAAGGTGGATGAAAATATTGCAAATAGAAAGGCAGATTTTATTTTAGTTAAGAATAATAAAATTGTAAATATAGAGGCAAATTTTTATTTTGCTTCTGGTTCAAAGCCAGAAGAAATTATTGATTCGTATTCAAATAGACAATATGAATTAAAACAAAATAATATTGATTTTATATACTTGACTGATGGCATAGGTTGTTGGGGAAATATTGATAAGAATCAATTATCAAAAGGATTTAATTCAATTAATTATATTATTAATTTTTATATGCTTAAAGAGTATTTTTTTGAAGATATAATTAAAAAAATATTTGATTTAAATAAGTAGAATTAAATTATTATAGAAATATGACAATTTGCAAAACTTTTATAAGTTG